>NZ_JAXCFQ010000007.1:43894-344131 GCF_056150265.1 Micromonospora desertarenae | reverse complement strand
CCGGGGGGGGGGCGGGCCCCGCCCGCCCCGGTGCACCGGGTGGGCCGGGGCGCGGCCCCGGGCCGGCGGTGCCGGGCGACCCCACCCTCGTCGCCCGGCACCGCCCACGCGTCCGCCATCGGCGCGCCGGCGCGGCACCGCCGCCCATTCAGTGGGCGGCGCCGAACCACCGTGGCAGCTGGGTGAGCAAGTCCTGCTGGTCGTCACCGGCCCACGCCACGTGGCCGTCCGGGCGCAGCAGCACGCCGGGGACGTCCAGTTCCTCGCTGACGTCGATGACGTGGTCGACCCGGTCGGACCAGCCCGCCACCGACAACTGCCCGGTCTGGTCGAGCAGCAGTCCGCGACCGCCGCGGGTCAGCTCGTAGAGGCGCCACCGCTTCAGCCGCACGTCCCGCATCCGCCGGCCGAGCAGCTCGTGGCCCTCGCCGAAGTCGTACCGGATGCCGATCGCGGTGATCTTTTCGAGCAGGCGCCGGTTGACCTCCTCGATGTCCATCAGGTCCGTCAGCAGCCGGCGCACCGCCCGGGGCCCCGGCTCGGTGGACATCAGGTGCATCTGCGCGCGGGTGTTGTCCAGCACGTCCGCGGCCACCGCGTGCCGTTCGGTGTGGTAGGTGTCCAGCAACCCGTCCGGCGCCCACCCGGCGATCTCCGCGGCCAGTTTCCAGCCGAGGTTGACCGCGTCCTGGACGCCGAGGTTGAGCCCCTGCCCGCCGGTGGGTGGGTGGATGTGCGCCGCGTCGCCGGCGAGCAGCACCCGGCCCACCCGGTACCGCTCGGCCAGCCGGGTGGCGTCGCCGAAGCGGGACAGGAAGCGCGGCGAGTGCACGCCGAAGTCGGTGCCGGCCAACGCCCGCAGCCGTTGCTTGACCTCGTCGAGGGTGGGCGGAACGGTACGGTCCTCGGCCAGCCCCTCGGCGGGCACCACCACCCGGTACACCCCGTCGTCGAAGGGCGTGACGCCGAACCGCTTGTGGGTCTGGCGGACCTCGGCCACCAGGGTGGCCACCGCCTCCGGCGCCATGGCCACCTCCATGTGGCCCAGCAGCGTCTCGACGGTGGCGGGCTCACCCGGGAAGGCGACGCCGATCAGCTGGCGCACCGTGCTGCGACCGCCGTCGCAGCCGACCAGGTACCGGGAGCGCAGCCGCGTGCCGTCGGCGAGTTCGGCGGTCACCCCGGTCTCGTCCTGGCTCAGCCCGACCAGCTCGCTGCCGCGGCGGATCTCCACGCCGAGTTCGACGGCGCGCTCGGCCAACAGGCCGTCGATGGTGGTCTGCGGGATCCCGAGGATGTAGCCGTGCGCGGTGTCCAGGTCGGGCGAGGGCTTGAGGATGCCGGCGAACAGACCGCCGACCGGGTACTGCTGGCCGAGGGCCAGGAACCGTTCCAGCAGGCCACGCTGGTCCATCACCTCGATGCTGCGTACGTGCAGGCCGAGCGCGCGGACCTGCCGGGTCGGCTCGGTCGCCTTCTCCACCACCACCACGTGCACACCGTGCAACCGCAGCTCGCTGGCGAGCATCAGGCCGGTCGGGCCGCCGCCGGCGATGATCACATCAAACATGAACCGTCCAATCGCTCACGGGACGAACGTCCCGCTGTGCACGTCCGGCGAACCACGCGGCGCCCACGGCCGGTTCTCCGATGCTGGTGACTGACGTTGTGGGCCCGCACAGCGTCCGCCGCGGCGGACCTCGGATCAACAGCGTCCTCGGCAACGCATCGTTCAGTCAGGGTTGATGATCGGAGGTGCGGCCGGGCCCGGGGCGGTGCTGTCGCCCGGGGTCGCGTCGGTCTTCGTGTAGAGGATCTCGCGGGCCTGTTCGGCGGCGCGGATGATGCTCTCGCCGACGAAGTCGACGAAGCGGGCGATGTTCTCCAGGCGGATGGCGGCCGGGGTGTGCGGGCCGAGGACGCGGACGCCCTGCCGTGCGGTCGCGGCGAGTTGGGCGTGGGACCGGGCGCTGGCGATCATCGACTGGTACCAGACGTCGTCGTCGACGACGTAGCGCTCGCGGCGGCGTTCGTCGCGTTCCCGGCGGATGAGGCCCTGGCTTTCCAGGAACGTGGTCGCCTTGGAGATGGACGCCGGGCTGACCTGGAGGTGCCCGACGAGTTCGGACGCGGTGAGGCTGCCCGCGTCCGCGGTGAAGAGGCAGGTCAGCACCCGGGACATCATCTTGGGCAGACCCTGTTGCATGAGCAGGGTGGTGAACGTCTCCTCGTACTCGCGCACCGCCTCGGCGTCGCGTCCATGGGCCTGCGCGGGCACCTGCTGCCCGCGCGGAACGGCCTGCCGGCGCCGGTGGGCGCGGCGTTCGGTGGCGCGGTGGGCCAGGTCGGCCCGGTAGGCGGTGGGGCCGCCGTTGCGCATCACCTCACGGGTGATCGTCGAGGTGGGGCGGTCGAGACGCCGGGCGATCTCCGCGTAGGCGAGGCCGTCGGCCAGCCCCAGCGCGATCTGCTGGCGTTCCTGCTGGGTGAGCCTGCCGCCCGGCATGGCGATCTCCCTCTCCCGGTTGCGTGACGCCGCCAGCTTAGCGTTCACTCCTCATCCAATGCAACGAAGCATCCGATGCTCGTTGCATTAAAAGCAGAATCGTTGCAACGATTTCGTGCCGTTCACCTGCCACAACGCCCATGTTTCGCAACAAGCTTGTTGCTCGATTCACGAACGCAACGTAGCGTTTCCGGCATCAGAAACAACGAGCACACGAGGAGAACGCGATGCAGACCTTCGACACCCCCAAGCCCGTCTCCGCCGTCGTGGACATCCCCGCCGGGCGCATCCAGGTCATCGCCGCCGACCGGGCCGACACCGCCGTCGAGGTCCGGCCCGCGGACCCCGCGAAGGGCCGCGACGTGAAGGTGGCGGAGCGCACCACTGTCGAATACCGCGACGGCGTGCTGCGGATCGAGGCCTCGGCGAAGAACCAGATCCTCGGCAACTCCGGATCCATCGAGGTGACGGTCCAGCTGCCCGCCGGTTCGCAGGTCGCGGTGAAGGCGGCCAGCGCCGAGTTCCGGGCCGTCGGCCGCGTCGGCGAGGTCACCTTCGACGGCGCGCACGGCGCGGTCAAGGTCGACGAGGCCGCGAGCGTCCGCCTCGCCACCGCCAGCGGCGACATCGAGATCGGCCGGCTCACCGGCCCCGCCGAGATCAGCACCGCGAAGGGCGACATCCGGATCGCCGAGGCCGTGCGTGGCAAGCTCGTGCTCCGCACCCAGGCCGGCGACGTGTCGGTCCAGGCCGCCCACGGGGTTTCCGCCGCCCTGGACGCCGGCACCGGCTACGGCCGGGTCACCAACGCGCTCATGAACACCGAGGGCGCCGGCGCCCAGCTCGACATCCACGCCACCACGGCCTACGGCGACATCGTCGCCCGCAGCCTCTGACCAGCACCCGACCAGCCGGCGGTCTCCGGAGCAGTCCGACCGACCGTCCAGGTCTCGCGGCCACGGCGGTGCCAGCACCGCGTCACCCCTGGGGCGGTGGCACCGCCGTGGCCGCACCGCGCACGACAGCGACCCGAGAAGGGACAGTACGAATGACCACCATCCAGGACTACCAGGCTGCCGAACAACTCCTGCGCCGACCCGCCCGCCCCGGCGAGCTCGTCGTCGGCGACAAGATCAAACCACAGTGGATCGACGGAGGACGGCGTTTCTGGTACCGGGTGAGCAACGGCGTCGGCGCGCGCTTCGTGCTGGTCGACCCGGCGGCGGGCACCCGCGGGCCGGCCTTCGACCACGGGCGGCTCGCCGCCGGGCTGGCCGCGGCCGCCGGCCAGCAGGTCGACCCCGAGGCGTTGCCGTTCAACGCCGTCGCGCTGTCCGGCAGCGCCGTGGAGTTCGTCGCGTTCGGCGAGTTCTGGCGCTGCCACCTGGACAGCTACGCCTGCGAGCGGGCCGAGTTCACGCCGCCGGGCAACCCGCTGGAGGTGCCGTCACCGGACAGCAAGGTGGCGGTGTCCCGACGGGGGCACGACCTGTGGGCGCGCTCGCCGTCCGACGGCCGCGAGTGGGCGCTGACCACCGACGGCGAGCCCGCCTACCAGTACGGCTCCAGCCCGGAGTGCCTCGGCAACGGCACCCTGCTGCGCAAGATCGGCCTGCCCCACCTGCCGCCCGCGGTGGCCTGGTCGCCCGACTCGACGAAGGTACTCACGCACCGGACCGACGAGCGCGAGGTCCGCCAGACCCACCTGGTGGAGGCCAGGCCCGCCCACGGCGGCGCGCCGCAGCTGCACACCCAGCGGTACCCCTACGCCGGGGACGAGAGCATGCCCCGGGCCGAGCTGGTCGTGCTGGACGTCGCCACGGGTACGGTGGTCCGCGCGCAGGCCGAGCCGCTGCTCATGCCGATGCTGTCGCCAATCATGGTCAAGTGGGCGTGGTGGGCGGCGGACAGCTCGGCGGTGTACTACCTCAGCCAGCCGCGCGACCGGCGCACGCTCACCCTGCACCGGTTGGACCCGGTCACCGGCGAGGTGACCACCGTGCTCAGCGAGACCGGGCCGACCCGCGTGGAGCCCAACCAGTGGATGTACGAGCCGCCGATCGTGCGGGTGCTGGCCGACGAGGTGCTGTGGTACTCGCAGCGCGACGGCTGGGGCCACCTGTACCGGTACGACCTGCACACCGGCGAGCTGCTCGGGCAGGTCACCGCCGGGCAGTGGGCGGTGCGGAAGATCCTGCACGTCGACGAGGCCGAGCGGGCGGTGTACTTCACCGCCGCCGGGCTGGTGGACGCCGACCCGTACCGGCGCACGGTGTGCCGGGTCGGTCTGGACGGCTCCGGCTTCGCCAGGCTCACCGACGACGACCTGGACCACGTCGTCACGACGCCGGACACCATGGAGTACTTCGTCGACTCGGCGTCCACCGTCGACACGCCCCCGGTGTCCCGGGTGCGTGACTGGTCCGGTCGGGTGCTGGTCGAGCTGGAACGCGCCGACGTCAGCAAGCTCACCGCCATCGGCTGGACGCCGCCGGAGCGGTTCCGGGTCAAGGCCGCCGACGGGGTGACGGACATCTACGGGGTGCTGTACCGGCCGAGGGGGTTCGACCCCGAGCGGCGCTACCCGGTGGTGGACACCGTCTACCCGGGCCCGCAGGTGAACCGGGTCGACCCGGGCTTCGACCCCGGCGGGATGGGGCTGGACGCCGAGCCCCTTGCGGCGTTGGGCTTCGTGGTGGTCGCGGTGGACGGGCGAGGCACGCCGGGGCGGAGCAAGGCCTTCCACGACGCCTCCTACGGCCACCTGGCCGACGCGGGCTGCCTGGCCGACCATGTCGCCGCGCTGCGGCAGCTGGCCGAGACCCGGCCGTGGATGGACCTGGACCGGGTGGGCGCGTTCGGCCACTCCGGCGGCGGGTTCGCCACCGTGCGGGCGATGCTGGACTTCCCCGAGGTGTACAAGGTCGGCGTCGCCCTCGCCGGCTCGCACGACGCCCGCCACTTCAGCCTGGACTTCGTGGAGACCTACGACGGCGCGGACAATCCCGACGCCTGGGCTCGCGCCTCCAACGTCGACCTGGCGGACCGGTTGGCCGGCCGGCTGCTGCTCATCCACGGCGAGATGGACGACCGCGTCCACCCGGACCACACGCTCCGGCTGGCCGACCGGCTGATCGCCGCCGACAAGGACTTCGAGCTGCTCATCGTGCCGGGCGCCGAGCACGCCTTCATCGACTGCCTGCACTACGTCCGCAAGCGCGGCTGGGACTTCCTGGTGCGCGAGCTGATGGGCGAGCAGCCGCCGGCGTACCGCCCCGCCCCGATCCCCATCGACGCCGAACTGCTCAGCGAGCTGTTCGCCTGACCGCGACACGGGCGCCGGTGCTCAGCCGTTCGGGCTGGGCACCGGCGCCCGTACGTGTGCTGTCGACTCCGTGCGGTCGTGCGCCAGGTGGGGCGACCGCGGAAGTCCCGTCCGGTGCCGCTTCGCCGGGCCCCGCTCCCGCATCGTCAATCTCCGCTTAACGATCGTGGCGGACCTCGGCATTGTTCGCCGTCCGGTTCGGCCGCAGGGTGGAGGCGCAGGCGATCATGCCGCACACCCGCCAACCGCCACGGACTGCCGCCGCCGCACGGGGCGGCCATCCGCACGTCGGAAGAAGGACAACCATGAACACCCCACACGACCTGCGCTCCGCCGTCCGCGGCCAGGTCTGGCTGCCCGGCGAGCCCGGCTTCGACGCCGCCCGCCGCCCCTGGAACCTCGCCGTCGAGCAGCCGGTGGACGCCGTGGTGGAGGCCGTCGACGCGGCCGACGTCGCCGCGCTCGTCCGGCACGCCCGTGCCGCCGGGCTGAGCATCGCCACCCAGCCGAACGGGCATGGCGCCACGGGCCGTACCAGCGGCAGCATCCTGCTGCGCACCCGGCGGCTGGACACCCTGGAGGTCGACCCGGCGGCCCGTCGCGCCCGGGTCGGTGCCGGCGTGTCGTCCGGCCGGGTCCAGGCCGCCGTGGCACCACACGGGTTGACCGGGATGCCCGGAAGCTCGCCGGTGGTCAGCGTCACCGGCGTCGCGCTCGGCGGCGGTCTCGGCTGGTTCAGCCGGGCGTACGGCTGGGTCGCCGACAGCGTCACCGCGTTCGACGTCGTCGACGCCGACGGCCACGAGCGCCGGATCACCGCCACCTCCGCACCCGAGCTGTTCTGGGCGCTGCGCGGTGGCGGCGGCAGCTTCGCCGTCGTCACCGCCCTGGAACTCACCCTGCACCCCGCGCCCGCCCTGTACGGCGGTCGGATGCTGTGGCTGGCCGACCAGGCCCCGGCGGTCTTCGACGCGTACCGCCGGATCACCGCCACCGCGCCGGACACCCTGACCGTCTGGCTGGACCTGTTGCACTTCCCGGGTGGCGCCCCGATGGTCGCCGTCGACGTCACCTACCTCGGAGATCCGGCCGAAGCCCGCGACCTGCTCGGCCCGCTGGACCGCCTGCCGGCCCCGCTGTCCGACAGCCGGCGACCGATGTCGGTGGCCGAACTCGGGTCGATCACCGCGGAGCCGACCGACCCGAGCGCCGGCCTGTCCCGCGCCGAGTTGCTGACCACGCTGGACGACGACGCGGTCAGAACGCTGCTGGACGACCCCATCGAGCCGCTGCTCAGCGTGCAGCTGCGGCACCTCGACGGTGCGCTGGCCCGCCCGTCGGACACGCCGCACGGCCCGCTCGGCGAGCCCTACGCCCTGTACCTGTTCGGGCTGCCCACCGACCCGGCCCGGGCCGAGGCCGTCACCGCGAAGCAGCGCGCCCTCGCCGACGCGCTGCCCACCAGCGGCCGCAAGCCCTTCACGTTCCTCAACCCGAGCGAGAGCGTCGCGGACGCCTTCACCCCGGACGTCGTGGCGCGCCTGCGCGACGTCAAGCGCCGGCACGACCCGCACCACGTGTTCCGCGCCAACATCCCCGTGGAGGGCTGAGGCGCGGCCCCGGCCGGCTTCCCCGCAGCGAGGCCGAACGGCACGCCCGACACCGGCCGCGGCTCGACCGCGGCTCGACGACCCGCACGTCCCGTACGGCGCCAGTCGCCTCCTACCGAAGGGGCGCGCGAAAGTACCTATGCGCGTCAGATTCCCCGTCGTCGCCCGGCCCATAGCGTGGTGGTCACCTGAGAGCACGACCACTGAGGAGACAGACATGAGCGACATCACCGACCTGGTCCAGCGCTACCTCGCCGCCTGGAACGAGACCGACGCCGCCGCGCGACAGGCCGTCCTCCGGGAGGTCTTCGCCGACGACGCGGTCTACACCGACCCGCTGGTGTCGGTGCGGGGCAGGGACGGGCTCGACGCGACCATCGCGGCCGTCCAGGGGCAGTTCGGTGGGCTGGTCTTCAGCCTCGGCGGCGCCGTGGACACCCACCACGACATCGCGCGGTTCACCTGGCACCTGGGCCCCGAGGGCGCCGAGCCGGTCGTCGTCGGCTTCGACGTCGCGGTGATCGGTGCCGACGGGCGGATCAGCCAGGTGCTCGGCTTCCTCGACAAGGTGCCGGCCGGGATCTGAACACCCGGGGGCGGGCCGCCGAGCCGGTCCGCCCCCGGTCGTCCACGTGACAGAGGGAGGAACGATGACCGCCTACGTGATCGCGCACCTGCGGGACCCGGAGGAGCTCCACCCCGAGGTGCTGGAGTACATGGAGCGGATCCAGGCGACGATGGACCCGTTCTCCGGCCGATTCGTCGTGCACGGCGGCCCGGTCGACGTCCGCGAGGGCAGCTGGCCCGGCAGCGTCGTGATGCTCCGGTTCCCGTCGACCCAGCACGCGCGGAACTGGTACGAGTCGGCGGCCTACCAGGCGATCCTGCCGCTGCGGACGGACCACCTGGAGGGCGAGCTGATCATCGTGGAGGGCGTCGGGCCCGACCACGACTCGGCCGCGATGGCCGCCGAACTGCGCAAGGGTTCCGGTGCGGGTCAGCCGGTGACGTCGTAGTTGAAGCCGAAGGCGCGCACACCGGTCCGGGTACGGGGCCGGTGGCTCGTCTTCGGGCCGAAGGCGACGTAGGAGCCCGGGCCGTGGGTGCGGTCGCCCTCGACGACCTCGCCGCGCACGACGAAGTACGCCTCGCCGTACGTCTCGTGCCGGTCGAGGTCCGGCCACTCGGCGCCCGGGGCGAGGTCGATCACCCACGTCCTGATCCCCGGCATGCCGGGGAGCGCCCGTACCTGGACACCGGGGCCCAGCTCGACCGGCGGCACCTCGTCGACGTCCACGGCCATCATCTGCCCAGCAAGCACCTGTTCCGCGGTGGTCATCCGGACAAGATCTCACAGCCCGAGCTGACCGGCGAGTTCTTTGAGTTCGCCCCGGGACGCGACGCCGAGCTTGGGGTAGGCCTTGTAGAGGTGGTAGCCGACCGTCCGGTGGCTGAGGAAGAGCTGGGCGGCGATGTCGCGGTTGGACAGGCCCTGCGCGGCGAGCCGGGCGATCTGCAGTTCCTGCGGGGTCAGGCCGGACACCACGCCGTCGCCGGGCGCCGGATCCTGGTCCTGGACGCCGGTCGCGGTCAGCTCGCCCCGGGGACGGGCGGCCCACGGCCGCATGCCGAGCCGGTCGAAGACCTCCAGGGCGGCGTGCAACGGGCCGCGCGCCTCGGCCTTGCGCCGGGCCCGGCGCAGCCACTCCCCGTACAGCAGCGCGGTCCGCGCGTACTCCAGCGGGCGGCCGTCCCGGTCGTGCCGGTCCAGGGCCGCCGTGTAGTACGCCTCGGCCCGCTCGTCGGTGGCGAGCAGCCCGCGGCAGCGCAGCACGAGCGCGTCGGCCCACGGTTGCCGGACCGACCCGGCCCACCGGACGAAACGCGCCAGCGGCTCGGTGGCACGCTCCGGCTCCCCCACCCGGACGGCCGACTCCACCAGGTCGGGAACGGAACGGGTGGCGCAGATGTGATGCCGCATCGGCTCGCGGTTCAGGCGCTCGAAGCGGGCGAGCGCCGCCTCGGCACGGCCGAGGCCGAGCTCCAGCAACCCGAGCGACCAGTACGCCCACGGCGCGCCGGGAGCGATGGCCGCCGCGGTGGCTCCCGCCAGTGCCTCCTCGGCGTTGCGCCGGCAGGCCGCCTCCTCCCCCGTGACCGCGTCGAGGTAGGCGAGCACGCTGCTGAACTGGCTGACCCACTGCTGCTGGCCGGTGTCCCGGGCCAGCCCCAGGGCCTCGGTCGCCGTGGCGAGCGCGTCCCGGTGCCGTCCGGCGAACACCTCGCCCTCGGCGGCGAAGAACAGCACCGTCGGCAGCCGCCCGGCACCGCCGCGGGCGCGGTGTTCGGCGGCGAGCGCGGTGGCCAGCTCGTACGCGTCGGAGTCCTGGCCCAGCGCGAGCGCCGCCCCGCAGAGGATCAGCAGCACCTGGTCGGGGGCCCGGCCGCGCCGCCGCACCGCCGCGAGGGTGTCGCCCAGCGGCGGCGGCAGCTCGGCGCGGCCCGGGTCGAGGTGGACGAGGTGGCGCCCGACCGGCGCGAGTGGGTCCGCGTCGTCCAGCGGCAGCGCGGCCAGCCGGTCGAGGGTCTCCGCGAGCTGCCGTTCCCCCAGGTACCAGGAGGTGTGCACGGCCTGGGTGAGCAACCGGGCGGCCTGGCCCGGGTCGGCGTCGCGGATCAGCCCGGCGCCGTCGAGCAGCAGCCGGTGTGCGGTGGAGTAGGAGCCCTGCCAGAAGTCCGCGACCGCCCGCACCTGCGCGATCCGCGCCCGCACCACCGGGGCGTCGTCGAGCCGCCGGGCCGCGCGCACCCCGAGGGCCCGGGCCCGCTCCAGGTCTCCCGCCTCCAGGGCCGCCTCCGCCGCCAGGGCCTCCCGGTGCGCCCGGGCAGCCGGCTCGGCGCTCAGCCGGGCGGCGCGTTCGTACGCCGCGGCGGCCGCCACGTGGCCGCTGCGGTCACGGGCCCGGGCGGCGGTGCGTTCCAACGCGCTGGCCACCTGCTCGTCGGCGCCGGTGGTGGCGGCCGCCAGGTGCCAGGCCCGGCGGTCGGCGTGTTCGGGCGAGTCGAGGGCGGCGGCGAGCGCGCGGTGGACGGCGAGGCGTTGCGCGAGCGGCGCCCGTTGGTAGACGGCGGCGCGGATCAGCGGATGGCGGAAGCGGATGGTGGTGCCGTCGGCGTCGCCGCGGAGCACCAGGCCGGCCCGCTCGGCGGGGGCCAGGTCCTCGATCGCCGCTCCCAGCGCGGCGGCGGCCCGCAGGATCACGGCCAGCTCACCGGTCTCGTCGGCCGCCGCCACCAGGAGCAGGCTCTGGCAGGTCTCGGGCAGGCGGCTGACCTGGCCGTGGAAGGCCAGTTGCAGGCGACCGGTGAGCGGTAGCGCTCCCGGCGAGAACGCGCTGGCGCCCTCGGCGGCCAGGGCGACCGGCAGCTCCAGCAGGGCCAGCGGGTTGCCGCGGGCCTCGGCGAGCAGGCGGTAGCGCACGGCGGGGGTGAGCGGGTGCCGGTCGAGCAGGGCCGCGGCCGCCTCCGGGGCCAGCCCGGACAGGCGCAGCTCGGCAAGGCCGGGGGCGGGGAAGGATCCCTCGCCGTCGCGGGCGGCGAAGATCATGACCACGCCCTCGGCGTGCAGGCGCCGGGCGGCGAACAGGAGAGCCTCCCGGGAGGCCCGGTCGAGCCACTGCGCGTCGTCCACGAGGCACAGCAGCCCGGTGTCGTCCGCGTACTCCGTCAGCAGGGAGAGCACCGCCAGCCCGACCAGCATCGGCTCGGAGCCGGCCGTGGGGCCGAGCCCGAACGCCGCCTCCAGCGCCGCGCGCTGCGGTCCGGGCAGCGCGGCGAGGGACCCGAGCGTCGGGCGCAGCAGCAACTGCAGCCCCGAGTACGGCAGCTCGGCCTCGAACTCGACCCCCGTACCGCGCAGCAGCCGCATCGCCCCGGCCGCCGCGGCCGCGTGGTCGAGCAGGGCGGTCTTGCCGATGCCGGGCTCGCCGCGCAGCACCAGCGACGAGCTGGTGCCCGCCCGGGCCGCCGCCAGCAGGTCGGCGATCGCGTCCTGTTCGGGCTTTCTCCCGTGCAGCTCCCCCGCGCCCATGATCCCATCCTGGCATCGCCGCTCGCCGGGCCGGGACGAGGGCGAGCGGGGGCGGCGCATCCCGGTCGGTCGCCGTCAGTCCCGGCGCAGCTCCAGCAGGGCGTCGACCGGGTCGGGGCTGGGGGGACCAGCCGGCCACCAGGCGGCGGAACGCCGCCGGAACGGATACCAGCGCCCGTCGCGGCCGTAGCGCAGCTGCCCGTCACGCCCCACCGTCCAGCGGTTGCGCCAGACCTTCACCTCGGGCGCGGCACCGTCGCCCGCCCACGCCGCGCGCAGCGCGTCCGTGGCCCGGGTCGTCACCTCCTTCGGTGGGCTGAACACCGCCTCCAGCGCGTCCAGACCGGCCGCGCCGGCGTACTCCCAGGCCCGGATGGCGCGGGGCAGCTCGGCCGCCCGCCCACTGGCCTCGCCGAGCCGCTTCGCCGCCCGGGACCGGGGCCGGCGGCTCGCCAGGCGCACCGCGTCCGGCCAGGGATCCTGCGCAGCGGGGAGTTCCTGGGCGCGGGACGCGGTCAACAGCTCTCGGGCCCGCAGTGCGGCGTCGGCGGCCAGCATCCCCAGCGCCTCCGCGTCGACGCCGGCCGCCTGGTGTGCGGCGAGCAGCGGGGCGAGCGCCATCGGCTCGGCGGGCACCGGCCCGGGCGGTTCCGGCCGCGGTGCCGGCACGGCCGCGTACGCCTCGTCGGCCGGCGTGCCCGCGCGCTCATCCCCGGCCCCGGCGTCGACCGGGCGGCGGGCGTTGCGCCGGCGCAGCTCCTCGATCAGCTCCGGTTCGGCCCGCCCGCGCATCAGCAGCAGTACGAAGGGGTCCCGGTCGAGCAGCCAGGACGCCTGGTACGACAGCGCGGCGGCGTGCCGGCAGGGGTGGTCCCAGGACGGGCAGTCGCACAGCGGTTCCAGGTCACCGTAGCCGGGCAGCAGCCGCACCCCGGCGTCGTCGGCCGTGTCGATCAGGTCGTGCGGCATCTCCCGGTCGAGCAGGGCGGCGATGTGTCCCGCCTTCGCGGCGACCCTGTCCAGCAGGCGGTCCCACGCGCCGTCGGTGAGGGTGCCGATGCGCACCACCGTGCGGTGTGGCGTGTACTGGTCGCCGTCGTGGACCGGGGCGGAGATCCGGCCGGGGCTCACCGTGATCGGCCCCACCTGCCCGGCGAACGCGTACCGGCGGCCCCGCTGGAGTTGCTCGGGGTCGAGCGCGCTGCGCTCCATCGCCTCGATCCAGGCGTTGCCCCACCAGGTGTCGGCGAACTTCCGGCCGATCCGCCGGCCCGGCCCGAACGCCGTGAAGGTGCGGGCGCGGTGGTCGTCCTCGGCCGCGTCGGCGTCGTCGTCCAGCTCGCCGTCGTCCAGCTCGCCGTCGTCCAGCTCGTCGTCGTATTCGAAGTCGACGTCCACGTCCCGCTCCTATCGCTCGTCGCGCAGCTGTACGAGCCTGAGCAGCTCGGCGTCGGAGAGTTCGGTCAGGGCGCTCTCGCCGCCGGTGAGCACCGCGTCGGCCAGCCCTCGCTTGGATTCCAGCAGGGCGGCGATGCGTTCCTCCAGGGTGCCCTGGGCGATGAGCCGGTGCACCTGCACCGGTCGGGTCTGCCCGATCCGGTACGCGCGGTCGGTGGCCTGCTCCTCCACCGCCGGGTTCCACCACCGGTCGTAGTGGACGACGTGGTCCGCGCGGGTCAGGTTCAGGCCGGTGCCCGCCGCCTTGAGCGAGAGCAGGAACACCGGCACCTCGCCGGCCTGGAACCGGCGCACCATCTCCTCCCGCTGCGGCACCGGCGTGCCGCCGTGCAGCAGTTGCGCCGGTACGCCGCGCGCGGTGAGGTGCCGGTGCAGCAGCCGGCCCATCTGGACGTACTGGGTGAAGACCAGCGCGGCGCCGTCCTCGGCGAGGATCGTCTCCAGCAGGTCGTCGAGGAGTTGCAGCTTCTCCGACCGGCCGGCGAGCGGGCCGTGCGGCTCCTTCCGGTAGTGCGCCGGGTGGTTGCACACCTGCTTGAGGCCGACCAGCAGCTTGAGCACCAGGCCGCGGCGGGCGATGGCCGTGCTGCTGGCCCGGATCTCGGCCATGACCTCGGCGACCACCGCCCGGTACAGGGTGGCCTGCTCGCCGGTGAGGGAGACCAGGTGGTCGGTGACCGTCTTCGGCGGCAGTTCCGGGGCGACGCCCGGGTCGGCCTTGCGCCGCCGCAGCAGGAACGGGCGGGCCAGCCGGAACAGCCGCTCCACGGCCGCGGCGTCCCGGTCCACCTCGATCGGGCGGGCCCATCGGGCGCGGAAGGCGCCGATGTCGCCGAGCAGGCCGGGGGTGGTCCAGTCGAGAATGGCCCACAGCTCGGAGAGGTTGTTCTCCACGGGAGTGCCGGTGAGCGCGACCCGCGCGCGGGCGGGGATCCGGCGGAGCGCCTTCGCGGTGTCGCTCAGCCGGTTCTTCACGTACTGCGCCTCGTCGGCGACCACCAGGCCCCACCGCGGCCCGGCGAGCAGGTTGGCGTCGAGCCGCGCGGTGCCGTAGCTGGTGAGCACGACACCGTCGGTCGCCGGGTCCAGCGTGCGCGCGGTGCCGTGGAAGCGGTGGACCGGCACGCCCGGGGCGAACCGGTGGATCTCGCGTTCCCAGTTGCCGAGCACCGAGGCGGGGCAGACCACGAGGGTCGGCCCGGCGGTCGCCGGATCGGCCTGGCGACGCAGGTGCAGGGCGATGACCGTGACGGTCTTGCCGAGGCCCATGTCGTCGGCGAGGCAGCCGCCGAAGCCGAGCGAGGTCATCCGCTCCAGCCACCGCAGCCCGCGCAGCTGGTAATCGCGCAGGGCGCCGTGCAGGCCGGCCGGCGGCCCCAGCGGTTCGCGCCCGCCGGCGGGCTCGGCGATCCGCTCGCACAGTGCGCCCAGCCAACCCTCGGCCACCACCTCGACCCGCTCGCCCTCGACCACCGTGCTGCCGATCAGGGTCGCGGCCAGCGCGTCGTACGCCGCCAGCGGCGGCAGCTGCCGGTCGCGGGCCTTGCCGGCCAGCTCCGGCCCGACCGCGATCCACCGGTCCCGCAGCCGGACGATCGGCGCCGACTTGGCGACCAGGTCCATCTCCGCCTCGGTGAGCAGCTCGCCGGCCAGGGTGAGCTGCCAGCTGAGCGGCACCGGCGGGGCGCCGCGCAGGTGCGCCGCCACCTCGGCGGGCGGCCCGGGCGGGGTGCTGACGAGCACCCGGGCGTACAGGTCGCGGGAGAGCCGCGGCGGCCACTGGAGGTCGATGCCGGCAGCGGCGAGCCGCGCCTCGGCGCCGCCCAGCAGGTCGACGAGGTCCTCGTCGAGCAGCTCCAGCGCGACCGGCGCGGCGTCGTCGAGCAGCCGTCCCAGCGGCGGCCACACCGCGGCGGCCCGCCGGACGGCGAGCATCGCCTCGAAGGTGGCCCGCTCGCCGAGGCCGTGCTCGTCGCCCTCCCACAGCGCCGCCGCGTCGCTGACCAGGGTGGGGTCGGCGAGGCTGCGCAGCCGCACCACGGCCGTGAGTGCGGGGGTGTCGGCGTGCTCCTGGAGCTCCAGCCGCAACGCCACCCGGAGGCCGGTGTCCACGCCCTCGGAGACCTCTCGCGCCCAGTCCCGCAGGTCGTCGCTGGGCTCGGGGTTCGCGCTGGTGAAACGCGGGTCACCGGTCAGCCAGGGCGCCGCCGGGGTGCGCGGCAGGGTGTCGGCGACGGCGTCGAGGAACGCCCGGACCAGCCCTTCCGGGTCGGGCAACACGAGCCGCTCGGCGGCGGGATCGAGCGGCACCGCACGGGCCTCGGGCGGCATCGCCGCCGCCAGGGCCCGGATCCGCGCCACGTCCGCCACGTCGAACGGGCCGGCCCGCCAGGCGTCGTAGCCGGCCGGGGAGACCCCGGGCAGCAGCCGCCCTCGGGCGGCGAGGTGCAGCCCGGTCACCGCCACCGCCGACCAGAATGCGGTGGCGGGCGTCAGTGCCTCCGCGTCCCGGAGCGCGGCGAGACGCCGGACCGCGGCACCGACCGGGACGGTGCGCACCGGAACCGTCCGGGTGACGACGGGACCCGGTCCGGGCAGGGCGAGGGGCAGTTCGCCGCCCTCCCCCAGCCCGTCGAACTCCGCCGAGAGCCCCGCGCCGGTCGGATCGTAGAAGCTGACCACACCGGTCCGGGGCGGATCCCCCGGCTCGAAGACGACCGCGAGCCGTCCGGATCGCACCGCACCTCCCCACGCGGGTGGGCCGTCAAGGTCCACCCGGCCAATTCGCCGTACAGCGTACGGTACATCATACGACAAGGTCCGGCCGGTACGCCTGTCGCCGAGGGGGCGGCCGGAGCGAAAAAGTTCTGCCGGCCATGTCGAGAACGGGCGGCGGGCTCCGTCCCCGGAGTGAACGTGACCAGAATGGGTCACCCGCATCGAGGAGAACCACCATGGCCAAGTACCTGCTGCTCAAGCACTACCGGGGCGCTCCGGCCGCGGTCAACGACGTGCCGATGGCCCAGTGGACGCCGGAGGAGATCTCGGCGCACGTGCGGTACATGAACGAGTTCGCGGCCCGGCTCGAGGAGACCGGCGAGTTCGTCGACGGCCAGGCGCTCGCCCCCGAGGGGACGTTCGTCCGGTACGACGGTGAGGGGCGGCCGCCGGTCACCGACGGCCCGTTCGCCGAGACCAAGGACCTCATCGCCGGCTGGATGGTGATCGACGTGGACAGCTACGAGCGCGCCGTCGAGCTGGCCGGGGAGTTGTCGGCCGCCCCGGGGGCGGGCGGGAAGCCGATCCACGAGTGGCTCGAGCTGCGCCCGTTCCTGACCGAGCCGCCCACCATCACGGAGTGACCTGATGGACGAGGCCCTGCTCCGGAGCCTCACGCCGGGCGTGCTCGCCGTCCTCGTCCGCCGCGGAGCCGACTTCGCGGCGGCCGAGGACGCCGTGCAGGACGCTCTGGTGGAGGCGATCCGCGTCTGGCCGGCCGACCCGCCGCGCGACCCGAAGGGCTGGCTGGTCACGGTGGCCTGGCGCCGGTTCCTCGACGCGACCCGGGCCGACGCCGCCCGCCGCCGGCGGGAGGACCTCGTCGACGAGGAGCCGCCACCCGGGCCGGTGCCCGCGGTCGACGACACGCTCCAGCTCTACTTCCTGTGCGCCCACCCGTCGCTGACGCCGTCGTCCGCGGTCGCGCTCACGCTGCGCGCCGTCGGCGGGCTGACCACCCGCCAGATCGCCCAGGCCTACCTGGTACCCGAGGCGACCATGGCGCAGCGCATCAGCCGGGCCAAGCGCACCGTCTCCGGCGTGCGCTTCGACCAGCCCGGCGACGTCGCCACCGTGCTGCGCGTGCTCTACCTGGTCTTCAACGAGGGCTACTCGGGCGACGTCGACCTGGCCGCCGAGGCCATCCGGCTCACCCGGCAGCTCGCGGCCGCGATCGACCACCCCGAGGTGGCGGGGCTGCTCGCGCTCATGCTGCTGCACCACGCCCGCCGCGCGGCCCGGACCGCTCCGGACGGCGCCCTGGTACCGCTGGCCGAGCAGGACCGCGGCCGGTGGGACACCACGTTGATCGCCGAGGGCATCGAGATCCTGCAGGCGGCCCTCGCCCGTGACCGGCTGGGCGAGTTCCAGGCCCAGGCCGCCATCGCGGCACTGCACGCCGACGCGCCCACCGCCGGCGAGACCGACTGGGTGCAGATCGTCGAGTGGTACGACGAACTCGCCCGCCTGATCGACAGCCCGGTCGTGCGGCTCAACCGCGCGGTGGCCGTCGGCGAGGCCGACGGACCGCGCGCCGGCCTGGCGGCGCTCGCCGGGCTGGACGACTCCCTGCCCCGCTACGCCGCGGTGGCGGCGTACCTGCACGAACGCGACGGCGACCTGGCGACGGCCGCCCGGCTCTACGCGGAGGCCGCCCGGATGGCCCCCAACCTCGCCGAGCGGGACCACCTGACCCGGCAGGCCGCCCGGCTCAACGCCCGCCGGGGTCGCTGACGCCCGGCGGCCTCAGCCCACCGACACCTTTCCGAGCGGGCGCCGCAGCGGCAGCAGTGCCACCAGCATCAGCAGCCCGGCCAGCGGCAGCGGATCCAGGTTCACCGGCGGCAGCACCGCGACGAGCAGCACCACCGGGCTCCACCACGGCAGCCGGCCCGCTGACCGTCCGGGCGGCCGAGAAGGTAGCGCGCCGGTCCGGTCGTCGGACCTGCCGAGGCCCGGCGACGGGGGACGCGAGGAGGCAGCGCCGCACCGGCGGGCCGCTCAGCGCTGGCGGTTCACCCGATGCCGCGGGTGCCGTCCTGTTCGTACCATCGCTGGTAGCCCGGGGAGGTGGTCATGTCGGACGAGAGTCGGGCGGAGAAACCGAAGCTCCCGCCGCGCTGGTTCATCCGGCTGGCCTGGTCGGTGCACCGGGGTCTGTACCGGGTCTCCGGCAGCCGGGTCGGGCTCTGGCGGCCCCGCGCCGACCGCTGGGGCACCTTGCGGCTGACCACCACCGGGCGCCGCACCGGCCAGCGACGCAGCGTCATCATCGCGTACCTGGAGGACGGGCCGAATCTGTACTCGCTGGCGATGAACGGCTGGGGTGAGGGTGAGCCCGCCTGGTGGCTCAACCTGCAGGCACATCCGGATGCGACAGTCGACCTGGTGGACGGGCAGCGGCTGGTACGTGGCCGCGCCGCAACCGGCGACGAGCGGTCCCGGCTGTGGGCCCGCTGGCGCGACATCGAGACGAACCTCGACGCTCACGCGGCACTGCGGTCGTCGGAGACCGCGGTGGTGGTCCTGGAGCCCCGGCCCGGCGCCGAGCACCCTGCCGGGTAACCGCGCTCCGATGTCCACTGCCCGCCGGCGCCCGGTCCGCTCCGCCAGCCTTCGTCCCGCGGCTTGACGGGGTACGCCCACAGCCCTGCCCGTGACGTCTCACGCGCGTGGTGCCGCACCGATGACTGCGGGTGCCTCGTGAACCACTGCCCGCAACGGTGCATCCAAGCATGTGACAGACCTTCTGGAGGAAGGAGCGTCCCATGCGTGGCGCACCGATCATCGGGGTGGCGCTCACCCTCGCCCTGGCCACCGGCTGTACGTCGAGGGTCGACCGCTCCGGCGCCGAGGCGGCACCCGCCGGCTCCCCCGCTCGCAGCACGAGCCCGACCGCCCCTGCCGCACCGAACGCTCCGGCCAGCGGCAGCCCCGGGCCGGGTGCCACGGCGACCGGCGGGTCCCGACCGGGCCCTTCGTCGAGCGGCAGTTCCCGACCGAGCCGTCCGGTGAGCGAGATCCGGCGGACCGACTGGCCCAACGCGGCCATCCGCAACCTGGCCTTCTGCGGCGAATCCGACCGCACCGTGACCTTCCGCAACGGTTCCAACGGGGCGGACGTGCCGTGCCGGATCCTGCCGGGTGGCGCCCGGCCGGTGTACGCCGAGTTCGTGGTCGAGGAGCCGGCGAACGCGCCGTCGACGGAGGACGCCCTGGTCCTGGTCGAGCTCGGCAACCCTGGCGCGGCACGGCAGCAGGCCCTCGTCCCGGTCCAGCTCTCCGACGGCGGTCGGGGACGCTACGCCTGGCCGGTCATCAAGGGAGACCCACCCAGCGCGGCCGGCGACCGGATGATGACGTTCACCTCGTACCGGGTGCAGCCCGGCGGCATCGTGGAGGCAACCGTCCGCCGGCTCGACGGTGGCACCGAGACCCGCCGGTGGCGCAAGGCCGACGGCAGCGGGAACTGGGAACGGTTCTAGCCGTGCGCCGTCGTCGAACCCTTCACCCGCAGCGTGCCGAGGATCTCGTCGGTGCGATCGGCCCCACCGGTCTGCTTGATCTGGACGTACACCCCGACGGAGCCGCCGGGTGCGGCAAGCGTGACCTCGCTGAAGGACGTCGCGGTGCCGCCGCACCGCGTCCAACGCCGGACGCGGCCGCTCAGGGCACCGACCGTGACCGCGCGGTCTGCCTCGTCGGTGCAGCCGTCGTGAGCGGGGAACGCCGGCTCGGCTCCCCCGCCGGCGAGGGAGCGACTCACCCCGGCGAAGACGCCCGGTGTGGCGCTGTCCACATCGGACCACCGGGCGAGGTCCGGCCCGACGAGAAGCCCGGGACCACGTCCGTCGGGAAGATCGATCGCGGCGGGGTTCCAGCCGCCGTCGCGCAGTTGCCTGGCCCAGCCGTCGGGTACGGCGAGCGAGATGGTCCCGGTCGCGTCGGCCACCCGCGTCCAGCCGGGCGGTGCCGGGGAGACGGTGCTCGATCCGGTCAAGAGCAGCGACGCGGCGACGAGGCCGACGGCGGCGAGCGACCGGCGGGTGCGCCGCAGCGGCGGGCGGGCCGGGACCCGCTGCGCGCCGAGGAGATCCTCCAGGGCGGTGGCGTACGCGGCCGCGGATGGCCAGCGGCGGTCCGGATCCCGGTGCAGAGCCCGGCGCACGGCACGCTCGACGGCGGTGGGTATGCGCGGCGTCGGCACCGCCGCCTGCCCGGGCGGCAGCCCGGTCAGCATGTGGTGGGTCAGCGCGCCGATCGCGTACACGTCGGAGCGCTCGTCCAGCCCGCCACCGGGCACGAGTTGCTCGGGCGCCATGTATCCGGGGGTGCCGGCCACCAGCGTGAAGCCGGAGGCGTGCGCGAGCGTCTTGGCCAGCCCCAGATCGGCGACCAGCACCCGTTCCCCGGTCGAGGTGGTGTCGAACAGGACGTTCGAGGGCTTGAGATCGCGGTGCAGCAACCCGCTGCCGTGCAGGACGGCCACGGCCCGGGCGATGTCCGCGGCGGTGCGCAGGGCCGCGTGCACCGGCATCGGGCCCTCGGCCAGGCGGTCGGCGAGCGTGCCGCCACCGGCGTACGTCATCACCAGGTACGGCCGGCCGTCCGGCAGCTCGCCGATGTCCAGCACCCGGACCAGGTGGTCGGAGTCGACCTGCCGCATGAACCGGGCTTCCTGCCGGAAGCGCGCCCGGATGTCGGCTCGCTGCGACCAGTTGTCGGCGAGCACCTTGACCGCCACCGGTGCGCGCAGGTCGTCGTCGTACGCCAGCCAGACGGTGGCGAACGCGCCGGCACCGACGGGCCGGACGACGCGGTACCGGCCGACCTGGGGCGGGATGGACACCACCGTATTATCCGACGGCCGGGAGACCGGTGAGCACAGGAAACGGGGGCACCGGTGGGGCACGGATCGGACACCGAAGAACTGGCGCGGCGCGCGGCGGCCGGCGACAGCACCGCGCTCGACCACCTGCTCCTGGCGATCGGCCCGAGGGTGCTCGAACAGTGCGGACGGTTTCTGCCGTGCCGGCAGGACGCGGAGGAGGCGGCGCAGGACGCACTGGTGCAGGTGGCGCGGCACATCGCCCGGTTCGAGGGCCGGTCCTTGTTCTCGACCTGGTTACACACCCTGGTCGCCAACTGCGCCCGGCAGACCTACCGCTCGCTGCGGCGCCGGTCGGTCGAGCAGTCGAGGGCGACGCTGCCGGTCGAGATCGCCGATCCCCGGACGACCAGCGTCATCGCCGGCTCCCGCCTGGACTTCCTGGACGCCCTGGAGAAACTGGAGGCCCACCGGCCGGAGTTGGTGCCCCCACTCGTGCTCCGTGACGTGTGTCAGCTCGACTACCAGGAGATCGCCGGGCAGCTGGGCATCCCGGTCGGCACGCTGAAGTCCCGGATCCATCATGCCCGCAGGCACGTGCGGGAGTCGTTGCAGGGCGGGGACGACGGTGCCGGGCTCGGGACCGCTGGCGGCGCCGACGCTGCCGGTCGCCGACCCCCGGGGTGACCCGCCGGTGACGGCGGGAGGCGTCGCTGAGCCGTGATCGGGATCGGCTCCGCTCGAGGGCACAATGTACGCCGTGCTCGCCGCCACCCGTGCCCTGCTGACGTCCCTCGATTCGCTGCCGTACCGCCGCCGGATGAACCGCCTCGCGGAATGGGCGCGGACCGCGCCCACCCGTGCCCAGGTCTGCGCCGACCTCCGCGAGCAGGGCCCCTACCAGCGACAGCTCGCGCTGGTCGCCGCGATGGTGGCCCGGGACGCCGACGGTATCGTCGCCGCGACGCGCGACCCGCAACCGTCGATCAGGGGCGCCGCGCTCACCGCGGCGCTGCGCACCGGCACCGCGGTCGGCGATCTGACCGACCGGCCGGCGGTGGAGCGGCGGCGGGTCTACCGGGCCCTGCGCCGTCGGTATGCGCCGGCTGTCGCCGACGCGTTGGTCACCGAGGTACGCACCCAGTTCGGCGACGAGGAGGCCGCCGCGCTGCTGCCGGCCTGCGGCGCGGACACCGTACGGGCGTTGCTGCCCTACCTGGAGCACGCGCTCGACCTTGAGCGGCTGGTCCGGCGACACGCCGACCCGTTGCTGGACCGGATCCGCGAGCGGCTGGCCGAGGCCCCGCCCGAGCTGCGCGGGCGGATCTGGGCTCGCGCCGCCGGTGCGGTGTTGCGGTGTGACCCGGCGCAGGCGCTCGACCTGCTCGACCGGTACGCCTCCGAGGAGTCGCTGCCCGGCCCGCTGGACGCGTACGGGCGGCTCGCGGCACATGACGCGAGCCGCGTCGTCCGGCTACTCACCACGCCGGGCCGCGCGGCCTGGCTGCACCGGAACACGCTGCCGCCGGCTCTGCTGCGTCGCCTCGCCGCCCTGCCCACCGACGAGCTGGCGCCGCTGGCCAGCCGGTTGCGTGAACAGGGCAGCGCGTTGGCGGCGCTGCTCGACGCCGTCGCGCCGAGCCGACGTGGGGAGCTGTACGACCGGGCCCTGACCGAGGTCGACACGGCAGCGCTGGTTCCGGCCGCCGAGGTCATGGAGGTGCTGCCGGCCGCGGTGCGGATCCGCGAGGCGACCCGGGTGCTGGACCTGCCGAGGATCCGCGAGCGGGAGGCCGAGGTGCGCCGCTGGAGTGCGTACCTGGCCTGGCCGGACGCGTGCGCGGCGCTGGACGCCGCGTTGCGCTCGGGTGACGCCGACGAGCGGGCGCACGGCTACGCGCTGCTGGTGGCGGCCGCCCGCCGCTCCCGCGACCCGCGGGCGGTGGCCGAGGTGATCGTGCGGCTCGGCCGGCTGCGCAACGAGCAGGACCCGGTACGCGCGGCCGCCCTCACCGCGCTGGCGGCGGCGGCACCGCTGCTCGCCGCGGACACGGCGGCCGGGCTCACCCAGCTGACCACCGACGCGGTCGACGCCCGTGACGCCTCCGCCGCGACCACGACAGCGCTGAGCACGCTCGCCGCCGACGTCCTGCGGCACCACGTGGCCGTACCGCGGCTGTGCGAGTGGGCGCTGCTGACGATCGACCTGGTGAGCACCGCAGCCAGCGTGCCGGTCCTGCGCCGCTTCGACACCGTCCTGCGCCGGGGGCAGGAGGCGATGGTCTTCGATCGGCTGCGCGGCTGGGTCGAGGCCGGGATCGCCCGCGGGCGGTACGGTCCGCTCTTCGCGCTCACCCACGCGCTCGGCAGGCGGGCCCGACGGCTGCCGCGGTTGCAGGACCTGTTGCGTCGGGCGATCGGGCCGGGCACGCTGCCGTCGGTGGCTCGGACGGCGATCGGGCTCTGGCTCGACGACCCGCGTACGCGCTCGGAGCGGGTCGCCGAGGTGCTCACGGTCGACCCGTCGGCGGTGACGATCCACGAGGTGTGGGCGACCGTCTGCGCGTCCCGCACCGACCTGCTCGACCAGGTGCTCGACAGCGGCCCGCGCGGCCGGTTCGTCGAGGCGGGGACGCGATGGGTGCCGGTCCGGGCGTCGCACCCCGAGCGCTGGCTGCCCCGCCAGCAGGCCCGCTTCGTGGAGCTACAGGAGCAGGTCGTCGCCGACACCGAGCAGGGGGTGTGGCGGCGAGTGGGGGCGATCCGGGCCGCCGCCGGCGTCCCCGGCGCGGGCCGCGACCTGGTGGTGCGCCACCTGGACGCCCCCGAGGTGCCGGTCGTCGAGGCGGCGCTGGGCGCGCTGGTCTGGACGGACCGACCGGACGCGGCGCTTCCGGTGCTGCTGCGGTACGCCAACGAGGACCGGGCGCGGGTCGCGCTGTACGCGGCCGGCCGGGCTGCCCGGCACGTCCCGCCGTCCCGGCTGGCCGCCCTGCTCGGCGAGGTGGTGACCGGTCCCGCGAAGATCACCAGCCGGAAGGAGGCGGTCCGGTTGCTGGCCCGCTACGGGCCGCCGCGAGTGATGGCGACGCTGCTCGACGCGTACCGCCACCCGGACACGCACCGCGACGTGCGGGCGGCCATCGTCTCGGCCGCCCGGCAGCGGCTCGGGACCGAGGCGAGCTGGACCATCGTGCGGACCGCTGTCGACGGCAGCCGGGAGGAGCGGCGTGCGGTTCTCGGCACGTACCCGTACACGATCCCGGAACGGCACCGCCCACGCTTCGGCGCGCTCATCGTCGCGGCGTGCCATGCCGCCGACCGGGAGATCCGGCGCGCCGCGTTCGCCCAGCTCGGGGAATGGTCGCCATGGCTGACCGGCATCACCGAACTGGTCGTGGACCGGCTCACCGACCTGGACGAGACGATGGTGCACATCGAGGTCGCCAACCTGCTGAAGGCCGGCGGCGACGGGGTGTTCGGTGACGCGCTGGCCCGGCTCGTGGACCGCGACACGGACGACGATCATCCCGGAGACCCGAGGGTCGACCGGCCCGCCCGACGCCGCATCGACCTCCTCGCCCGCGGCGCGGTCGTCCGGTCCCGGAGCCGGCCGGCCGGCACCGACCAGAGCGTGCTGATCGGATCGGCGCGGTGGCTCGCCGGCCACCCCGCGTACGCCGGCACGGCCACGGGGCTGCTGGTCGACCTCGGCCGGCTGGACAACCTGGACGAGGTCGCCGGGCTGTGCGCGGGCCGGCCCGTCCTGGCCCTCCGCACCGCCGAACGTGTCGGCGCCCGCCTGGGCGGCCTCCGCGAGTGGCCCGACCCGGCGCTCCTCGCCGGCACCGTCGCCCGACTGGCCGGACGCGGCGATCTCGCCGGCGGGCTGTTCGCGGTGGCGCTGGTCCGCCACGGGGCCAGCTTCGGTTGGCCGGCTCCGTGGCGGGACCTGCTGATCGGACTCCGCCGGCACCCGGACGCCGATGTCCGCGAGGAGGCGTACGCCGTCGAGATGAGCTGACGGCCCCTCGACGCGTTGCCCACGATCGCCGCCGCCGCCGTTCCGGCCGGCCGGCCGGCCGGCTACCATCCCCCGCGATGGCGGAGTTCGTACACATCACCGGGGCGGGGTCGGCGCGACGCATCCAGCGTTCGGGAGTCGCCGCTCGCAGCCACGGGCCCGCCGGTCGACGCGGCGTGTACTGCATGCCGGTACTGCCGTCGTTCACCCTCACCCACCAGTGGGTGCGTGAGCTGCGACGCTGGCATCCGGGCGTGCTGGTGGCGGTTCAGCTACGGCTGCCCGACGACGAGCCGGTGACCTTCGGCCACTACGGCGCCCCACCGCGCCCGGCCACCGCCGCGCAGGCCGTCGCCGCCGTACGCGCGCTCGACGATTCGCGCGGCTACGAGGTGTTCGTGCCTCGCGCGATTACCACCGCCGAGGTGCGGCGGATCCGGGACGTTCCGCAGGGGGTCGGTTGGCGGTACCTGCCGGCGGCCCACGGCCGTAGGCCCTGCCCGTGCCCGGCCTGTCTCCCCCGCGGCGGGTACGGGGTGGCCAGGTTGCGCCGCCGGTTCCCCGACGACGAGCCGCCCCGGCCGAAGAGCGAGCTGATGGCGCGGCTGCGGGCGGCGACCACCGCCGACGACATCATCGACGTGCTCGGCGAGCTGGGCCGGGGCCGACGCGGCGGCGCCGAGGAGCTGGCGTACCTGGCCGATCATCCCGACCCCGACGTCCGCGACATCCTGGAGAGCGTCCTGCGTGCCTATCGGGGCCGCGGAGCGCGGCGACTACGCGAGCGGCTTCAGCACGCGTCGGATCCGGACAACCGCTGACCCGACGCCGCCGATCACCCAGCCCCGGGCGACCACGCGACGTAGCGCCTCGCTGCGAGATCAGCGGTTGTCGCCGCTGCCGCCCAGCACGCCACGGTCCCGGCGGCTGGCCAGCTTGGCCAGGTTGGCCGTCGCGATGTCGTCCAGCGACAGGTCGAGGTAGTCGGCGAGCACCGCCAGGTACCAGAGCACGTCACCGAGTTCCTTGGCGATGTCGGCCCGGTCGATCAGCGACTCGTCGCTGTCGAGGTCGCGGACCCACTTCTTGAACTTCTCGGCGATCTCGCCCGACTCGCCGACCAGCCCGAGCACCAGGTGGAGCAGCTCGTTCCGCCTGTCCCGTGGAGCGGCGGTACGCAGGGCGCCACGTTGGTACTCGTCCAGGTCCATGGCGGACCAGTATGGTCGAACCCCCACCCACCGGCCGCCACGACCCGAGGCGGGAATCCGGTCCATCCCGTTCGTACGCCGGTGCGCCACCTCCCGGAGGACGACCGGGCCGAGAGCGGTGACCGAGGTGAGAAACGGCCCGCCGGAGACATCTCCTGGTGACGTCGACACCGCTCAGGCGCGGGCCGGGATCCGGGCCAGGGTGCGGATCGGGCGGGCGGCCAGCAGGGCGACGGCGGTGAGGAGGGCGACCACGACGCCCACCAGGAGCACCCCGTCGGTGCCGAACGCCGCCACGGCGGGGCCGGCCAGCGCGCTGCCGATCGGGTACATGCCGACGGAGCCGGCGACCTCGTAGGCGTGGACGCGGTTGAGCACCTCCCCCGGCACCTGGGTCTGCACACTGGTGGCCCACATGACGCCCCAGACGCCGATCCCGGCCCCGACCGCGACCTGGGCGGCGGCGAGCTGCCAGACCGGCCAGCCGAGCACGATGCCGAGCGGATAGAGCGGGTAGGTCAGTATGGCCACAGCTCCCGCGGCCAGCGGCCGTCCGGGCCGGTAGCGGATCGCCAGCAGACCACCGGCCACCGTGCCCGCGCCCAACGCGCAGTTGAGCAGACCGAAGGCGGTCGCGCCGTGCTCGGGCACGATGACCCCGGCGGCCACCGACAGCTGCGGCCCCCAGGAGAGCACCGCGAAGAACATCCAGATCACGATCACGCCCCAGAGCCAGCTCCGGGCGCGGAACTCCCGCCAGCCGACCGCCAGGTTGCGCCACAGGCTCCCGCCGGCCGGCGGGGCGGGCACCGACCCGAGCCGGAGGGCCGACAGGCAGACCGCGCTGGTCGCGTATGCGACGGCGGACATCACCATCACCGAGCCGGTGGCCCCGAGCCCGACCAGGGCGCCGGCCAGCGCCGGGCCACCCAGCCCGGTGAGTGCCTCGGAGGTACGCAGCACCCCGTTGGCACCCTGCACGTCCCGGGCCACCAGCGGGACGGTCGAGGAGGTGCCCGGCTGGAACATCGCGTTGGCGGCGCCGGCCACGGTCAGCAGCGCGTACAGCTGCCAGAGGTGGTCGATGCCGTGGATGAACAGGAGGGCGAGCAGCACATGGGCGGCGAGGTTGACCAGATCGGCGACGATCATCATCCGACGGGCGGTGAACCGGTCGGCGAACACTCCGCCGAACAGCACCAACCCGGCGAACGGGCCCACCAGGAAGGCCATCGCGTAGCCGGCGGTGTCCAGGCCGTACCCGCCGGTGAGTAGACCGGCCGAGACCGCGACCGGCAGCATGGCCCAGCTGAGCAGGCCCGCGCTGCGGGCGGCGAAGTAGTACCGGAAGTTGCGGGACCAGATCGCCGCGTCCCCGGTCGGCGGCGCGTCGGCGGAGCGATCCCGGGTCGGCGGCAGCGGCGCCGCGGCAGCACGGTCGGTCAGGCGCTCCTCAGTGGCCGACCCGACCGGGCCGAGAGACCGGGACGGCGACGACGGGTGGGATCTCTGGGGCGGGCACAGCGCGAAGGCTTCCTCGTGGCTCACGCCTCAGAACACTAGGTGCACGTGCATCTAATGCGCAAGAACAAAATGAGAATGCATTTCATGCGTATAAACTTAATGTCCGGGAATCTAGTGCAATCGCATGTGCTAGCCTCACGGTCATGGAGACCACCGGCGCCCGGGGCCCCCAGTCCCTCGTCGACCAGTGGCGGGAGCTCACGGCTCGCCGAGTCCGCATCTGGAACGCCCTGGAGCAGGCCCTCGAAGAGCAGCACGGCCTGAGCTGCCACGAGTTCGAGGTCCTGGACCAGCTGTCGGAGTGCACCGAGGAGATGAAGCCGCGGGTCCAGGACATCGCGGACGTCGTCCCGATCACCCAGAGCGCCCTCTCCCGCCTCATCGGCCGCCTGGAGAAGCAGGGCCTCATCGAGCGCAAGCTCTGCGAGGTCGACCGTCGGGGCATCAACGTCTACCTGACCGACGCCGGCCGCGCCCGGCACGCCGCGGCCCGCCCGACGTACTGCGAGGTGCTGGCCCAGCAGTTCGCCTCCTGCGCGGCCGCCGAGGCCGCCGGCCTCACGCTCGGTCTCGGCGAGCTCTTCGAGGCGCGGAAGAGCGCCGGCGACTAGTGCGATGACCGGGTGCGGCTGGGCCTGACCCCGGTGTCGTCGGCGGCGGGCCGGTGCGTGGGTGGCGTCCGGGCGATGCCGTGGTGATACTCAGCCTTCATGGAGAAGGCTCGATCTGCACCGCTCGGCCGCGACCTGGCGCACGCCCTGCGTACCGGCCCGTTCTCCGCCGCGCTGCACCTGGCCATCGAGGACCGGGGCATCCGGCCGGAGGAGATCCAGGAGCGGCTCTCGGCCGCGGGGGTGAGCGTCAGCCTCGCGACGCTGAGCTACTGGCGGCGGGGACGCAGCCGCCCCGAGCGGCCCGAGTCGATGAAGGCGGTGCGGCTGATGGAGCAGATCCTGTCGCTGCCCGCCGAATCGCTGATCGCCCAGCTGGGACCGCGGCGTCCACGCGGCCGTTGGCTCAACCAGCCGGCCGGCACCATCGCGATCGACCGGCTCTTCGAGAACGGCGCCAGCGTCTCGAAGATCATGAGCGAACTCGACCGGTGGATGTACCACGAGCTGACCCGGATCAGCCTCCACGACCTCTACCGCGTCGGGCCGAAGCGGCAGGAGCGGGGGCTGACCTGCCGGCAGGTGCTGCGGGCCAACGTCGACCGCGTCTCGCGTACCGTCGGGATCTTCCGCACCGACGACATCGGCGCGCCGGTCGGTGTGCATCCCCTTCGGAACTGCCGGGTGGGGCGGGTGCGCTCCGACCCGCAGACGGGTCTGCTGGCCGCGGAGATCATCTTCGACCGGATGCTGTCGCAGGGCGACACCGCCGTCATCGAGTACGAGTTCGAGAGCGGCTCGACGGTCGCCACTGACAACTACTACCACGGCTTCTCCGTGCCGGTCGGCGAGTACGTGTTGCAGGTGCAGTTCGACCGCGACGCGGTGCCGGCGCGCTGCTACCGCTTCGAGCGGCGCGGCCTCCACGCGCCCGCCCAGGGCGTACGGGAGGTGTGGATCGGCTCGACGCACGGCGCGCACGTGGTGGCGGCGGACGTCCCGCCCGGCATCGTCGGTATGCGCTGGGAATGGGAGTAGCCGGCCGGGCACCTCGCGCGGTGCCCGACCGGCCGCCGTGCGCTCCTGGTCAGGAGGCGTTGATGGTCACGTCGTCGATGACGAAGCTGGTCTGCAACGACCAGTCCTCGACGCCGTTGAACCGCAGGGTCACCGTCTGCCCGCGGAACTGGCTGACGTCGACGACCCTCTCGACGTAGGCGGAGTTGGCGTCGAGGTTGGTCGCGGTGGCGACGGTCGTGCTGCCCATGGTGACCGTCAGCCGGTCCCAGACCTGGCCGTCGTTCTCGGCGGTCGTGATCCGTACCCAGTAGCGCAGCACGGCGCTGGTGCACGCGGCCGGGATCGTGACCGACTGGGACAGGTAGTCGGTGTGCGCCTGGCCCTGGCCGCCGAGCCAGGCGCTGCGGGTGCCGGTGTGGCCCGGGTACCCGTAGCCGGACCAGGCGCCGATCACGCCGGAGTTGGCGGACCACGCCGTGCTGCCGTTCTCCAGGCTGGAGTTGGCCACCACCTGCACCGGGGTGCAGTCGCCGCCACCGGAGGTCACGGTCCAGGTGAAGTCGGCCGTCGCGGTCCTCGACGCGGCGTCGGTCACGGTCACCGTCACGTTGGAGCTGCCGGCCGTGGTCGGGCTGCCGCTGATCACACCGGTGGACGAGCTGATCGACAGGCCCGCGGGCAGGCCGGAGGCGCTCCAGGTGTACGGCGTCGTGCCGCCGGAGGCCCGCATCTGGAGGTTCACCTGCTGCCCGACGGCGGTGCTCTGGTCACCCGGGTCGGTGACCGACGGGTCGTCCGGGTTGCTGCCGCCGTTCATGAACGCGGTGTACAGCAGCCGGTTCGGCGATCCGCTGCCCGGGCTGGTCACGGTGCCGGTGGTGGCGTTGTTCACCAGCGCGTCCCGGACCTGGGCGGGCGTCGCGCCGGGGTTGAGGCCCAGGTAGACGGCGGCGGCGCCGGCCGTGTGCGGAGAGGCCA
Organism: Micromonospora desertarenae; assembly: GCF_056150265.1. Taxonomy (NCBI): domain Bacteria; kingdom Bacillati; phylum Actinomycetota; class Actinomycetes; order Micromonosporales; family Micromonosporaceae; genus Micromonospora; species Micromonospora desertarenae. The sequence goes on along the minus strand of NZ_JAXCFQ010000007.1, from coordinate 314,168 downwards.
TCGAGGTGCCGGTCATCGTCGCCCGGCCGGTGTTGCTGGAGTGCGACGCCGACACGATGCTCGTACCGGGGGCGAAGATGTCCAGGCAGGAGCCGTAGTTGCTGCTGCTGTTGCGGGCGTCGGAGTTGGTGGTGTTGCCGACGGTGACCGCCGCCGCGACGGCCTGCGGGCTGTAGTAGCAGGCGTTGTCGGAGGAGTTGCCCGCCGCCTGGACGAACTGCACCCCGGACGCGATCAGGCTGGACACCGCGCTGTCCATGGCCTGGCTGGTGCACCGGCTCTGGCAGCCGATGCTGTAGTTGACCACGGCCGGCTTCTGGGCGTTGGCACGCACCCAGTCGATACCGGCGATCAGGTCGTCGTTGGTGCCGCTGCCCTGGCAGTTCAGCACCCGCACCGCCACCACGCTGGCCTTCTTGGCCACGCCGTAGCTGGTGCCCACCGCGGTGCCGGCCACGTGCGTGCCGTGCCCGTGGCAGTCGGTGGGGGTGCTGTCGTTGTCGACCATGTCGGTGCCCTGCCGGACCCGGCCGGTGAAGTCGACGTGGTTGGCGTTGATGCCGGTGTCCAGCACGTAGACCGTCGCGCCCTGACCGGGGTTGGCCGGGTAGGTGTACGCCTGGTTCAGCGGCAGGTTCCGCTGGTCGATGCGGTCGTCACCCCAGTTCGGCGGGTTGTTCTGGGTGTCCGCCACGCCGATGCGCTGCACCGCCTCGACGGCGGCGACGGCCGGGTCGGCGGCCAGCCGCCGGGCCTGCTGGCCGGACATCGTGGCGGCGAAGCCGCGCAGGCCGGCGGTGTACAGGTGCCGGGTCTGCCCGCCGTAGCGGTTGCTGAGGTCCCGCGCCTTGCTGCCGACAGCGGTCGCGGTGAGGGCGTCGTCGTTGAGGACGACGATGTAGCGGCCCGGGACCGCGTTGGGGCTGTCGGCGTACCGGACGGGCGCTTCGGGGCCGGTGGGGGCGGCGCTCGCCTGGCCTCCGGTGCCCAGGACCATGGCGATCGCGACGACGACCGCGGTGCCGAGGACTCTCTGCCGCATAGGTTCTCTCTCCTCCCAGAGATCCCTGCTGCACGGCCAGGTCCCGATGGCGCCGGCCGCTCAGGGGTGCCGCCGAACCTAGGAGCAGTCGGGAACGCCATGGCAGAGCGGTTAACAGCTCGCGACGATTCGTCACGTCAAAACTGTTTATGAACCACGACAGTCCGCACCGGACGAATCGCACGGCCCCCGGGCCGGGCCGGGCGCCGTGGTACCGGGCGGGGCGGCGGGCCCCACGCCGTCCGGTGCGGCGCTACCACCCACCCACCCGGGCCGGGGCGGGGTCGCGCGGCGGTTCCGCTTCCGTGCGCCGGCGCGTCTCCTCCCGGCGGCGCGCGGCCGCCGAGGCGAGTACGACCGGTGCGATCAGCATGGCGACGGCACCGACGAAGCCGACGGCGAACGACAGGTCGGTCGCCTCCGCGACACCCCCGATCATCGGTGGGCCGATGGGGAAGCCGGAGTACGCGATGGTGGTGACGAAGCCGATCTCCCGCTCACCGCCGGTGCCGTCGCTGCGCCGGCCGACCTCGCCGGCGAGGTCGAGCGCGACCGGGAAGGCGAACGCGACACCGCCACCGGCCAGCACGTGACCGGCGTACGTGAGCCAGGCGACCGGCACGATCGCCGAACCCTGGGTCGCGGTGGGCGCTCGGCGGCCGAACACCCCGGCCGCCTGCCGGCGGTGACCGTCTCGATCCGCCCGATGCGGATGACGTCAGCCACCCCGTCGAACATCCGCAGGCTGCGCACGGCACCTCCCCCGCGCGCAGCCTGCGGACCGGTCACGACTTCCGGGCCGGTACGTCGAGGGGTAGCCCGCCGGCCAGGACCGGTGGCACCATCCAGGCATGCCTATCTGTCAATTTGTTTCACGATTCGCCGCCCGATCGGCAGTGGTCTTCGTGACCGTCCTCGCCACCGCCGGCGTCCCCGCCCTGCTCCCCACCCCGGCCAGCGCCGCCGAGCCCGACCCGGTGCTGAACAAACCGGTGTTCAGCCGGCCGCTCGGCTCGGTCGCCGAGCAGAACGCGATCTTCATGCAGCTGGCCCGGATCATCGACCGGGTTCCGGCGGGCGAGGAGATCCAGATGTCGTGGTTCCACTTCTCGTTCTCGGACGTGACCGACTCGGCCAGCACCCCGGACATCCCCGGCCGCCTCATCCGGGCGCACCAACGGGGCGTACGGGTGAAGATCATTGTCGACCAGTCCTCGGCGACCGGGCGCCCGTTCCAGCGGCTGCAACCGGTCCTCGGCTCGACCGACACCGCCGGCTCCTACATCGTGCACTGCGCGGACCGGTTTCCCAGCCAGGACCGTGGCTGCATCGGCACCCGGGCGATCCAGTACACCGACTCGACGGTGACGGCGTACAACCACAACAAGTTCCTGACCGCCTCGAAGGTCGTGCTGGACACCGGGGCCACCGTGCCCAACGTGGTCTTCCAGGGCTCGGCGAACCTGACCTGGTGGGACGCGAACGAGGCGTACAACAACGGGGTGACGTTCAGCGACGCCACCACCTACGCCGCCTACCGGACGTACTTCGCGGACCTGCGCTCCCACCGGTACAGCTCGACCGGCGACAACGACTACTACTGGGTGACGCCGACCGGCAGCACCTACAAGGCGCACTTCTTCCCCCGCCGGGAACGGTCCGGCCAGCCGGTCTCCGACCCCGCCACCGACACCGTGGTCAGCATCCTGAACGCGGTGACCTCGTGCAGCTACGACGACGCGGGCACCCGCCGGCAGACCGACATCCGGGTCAACATGTACTCGTTCACCCGACCCGAGGTGGCCAAGCGGCTCACCGCGCTGCGCAACGCCGGTTGCTGGGTCGACGTCGTCTACACCGAGGCGAACACCGCGGTGCTCAACGCGCTGGGCAGCACCATCCAGCTCACCAGGTGCAACTTCAACGTCGGCCCGGGGCTGGACATCCGGACCCACAACAAGTACATGCTGATCGACGGCGCGTACGACGACGACATCGTGCCGCGGGTCTTCACCGGCAGCCACAACTACGCCGTCTCGGCGCTGCGGCAGGCCGACGAGACCCTGCTGCGGATCATGGGACGCGCCATGCACGACGACTACCTGCGCGACTTCTGGCACGTCCGCGACACCTGCCGGGCGCGCGGCGGAGCCGTCCGCTGAGCGTCACGCCGCGAGGCAGGCAGGAGGGCGGGCGCCCGGGCAGCACCGCCACCGGCACCGTCCACTTGTCGCCGACCCGACGCGGAACGTCGGTGATGGTCCCCACGCGAACGCCGCAGCGGGCTGCCGGCGCACTCCGGCCCGGGACGTCGTCCCGGGCCGGAGCGGTGCCGCGGTGTTCGGTCTCGCTGATCAGACGAAGTTCACGTCGCTGCACCACATGTAGGCCTGGTCGAGGTGCGACGCCTGCCAGATGACGAAGACGATGTGGTGTCCGGTGTATCCGGAGGTCGAGACGTTGAACGAGATGTTCTGCGCGGGAGCGTACCGTCCCGTCTGCGTGATGAAGTCGAGGTTCCCCCAACCGAGGCGCTGGGTGGCCGGGTTGAACCCGTTCTTGCTGACGTAGACGCGGAAATAGTCAGCACCGTGACTGGCCTGGTCGTACAGCTGGATCGTGAAGTTGCGGCTGACGTTGGTCGTCTTCCACGGTCCGGGCTGGTTCAGGCTGTCGTTCCTGGACAGAGCGTTGCTGCACAGCTGTCCGTCGGGGGTACGGCCCTGGAAGTTCCCGCCGAGGCCGTCCCGCAGCGCGCTCATCCAGTTCCACATGGTGTCGGGGTTGGCCTGGAACGCCCGCCAGCACATCGGGTCCTGCTGCTGCATCGCCGGGTTCGTGTGGTTGTTTCCCCAGGTCTGCCAGCACTTGTAGGCACGAGATGCCGGGTTGATGATGGTGCCGTGGGCCTGGGCTGCCCCGGCCCAGGGCAGCATGCCGACCATCATGGCGAGCAGCAGGACAGCTGCTCGAAGGGGCCGGCGCGCGGCCGACCGGGATCGCCCGCCGGATTGATCGGGCCTGCGTGAACGCATGGTGCTCCTCCGTTCTTCGGCTGGATCCGTCATGGGAGCGCTTCCACCAACGAGCTTTACAGCTACCCGTCCGTATATCAACGCTTCTCGATGAATTTGCCGAAACCCGGCGATGACGGTCCCCCACCGGTGCCGGCGGATCGGCGGGCCGGAACCACGTCGAGGGTCGTCGATGTTGCCGGAGGGGGCCCCACCGTGCTGGAATGGCTCGCATCGCCGCAGCGCGGGGGCAACCGCGCTGAGAACGGCCAGCACGGGAGCATCGCAGTGCCGGCAGCGCGCCGCTCTGGCAGACGCTCGCGCGCCGCACCGCCGGGCCATCACCACGACGACGGGCGCACCTCCCGGGCAGGTGTCCCCCGCCGTACGTATCCCCCGGTCCGTGTCCCCGCGACGGCCGACGCGCTCGGCCTCGGACCCGCCGGGGTGTCCGATGCGGTCTGCCAACGCACCAGAACCGGCGACGAGGTGAGAAGCAGTCATGACTTCCCGGGAGAGTTTCGCGCGGTGGTACCGGAACCGCTTCGTGTGGGTGGGGTTGATCCTGGCGGTGACCGCCGGCGCGGTCGTGGTGACCGGATCGGCCGGCTCCGAGGCGGAGCCGCCGGATCTGCAGACGCAGATCATGACCCGGATGCGGACGACGCTCGAACAGGCCGACCCGGGCCAACACAACCACGCTGGACACAACGCCCAGCAGTCGGCCGGCGCGGAGCAGGCGAGGCCGACGGTGATCTGCGGGGTCCGCGTCTACGGCTACGAGCCGGCCGAGGTCACCGCGCTCGCCGACGTACGGACGGTCTACGGCTTCCACCTCTGCGGGGTCGCCGAGCAGAAGCGCCCCTGGGACTGGGCGGTCAAACTGGCCGGCCCGGTGATCATGGACATGTCCAAAGAGCCCCCGGGCATCCAGGTGGTCGAGGCGACCGCCGACGTCATGTTCGTCGACCGGCTGCGGGAGATGTTCCCGGAGCGGTACGCGGAGCTGGCGCTCAAGGAAGCGCTGGCCGAACCGGAGATGGCCGACCTGCGCCGCCGGTACGACGCCGCGGCCGGGCTCTGACCATGCCCGGTGGCCGCCCGGCGGTCGCCATGACGACCGCCGTCGCGGGTCTTCGGCGCGCGGCGACGAGGGTGGAATCCGACCTGTTCGTGGTGGTCGCGAAGGACAGCATCAGCTGCTGGCGGCGGCCCGCTGGCTCCGGGCGACGAGGCGCAGCGTCTGCGCCACCGCGATCGCCTCCAGCGCCGACAGATACGGCCGGATGATCTCGAAGGCGTACGAGTCGGGGCGCAGGGTGAACGTGCCGGTCGTCGGGAGGATCCGCCCGATGGTCGGGCCGTCCGGCCGCGCGAACTCGAACTGGCGGTCGGACCAGATGCTCAGCTGCCGGACCGTCAGCGGGCGGGTACCGCCGACGGTGACCTGGGCGCCGTTGAACGGCCGCCACATGCCCGGCGACAGGTCGAGCACCGGACGCAGGTCCGGCGTGGTGACCCGGAAGCGCCGCCGGAGGATGCCCTCGGCACGGCACTCCGCGACGACCGTCCCGGCCGGATCGGTGATCTCGAAGCGCTGGGTCCAGGTGTGCCACCGGATGCCGGCGACCGACCGCCCGTCCGGCAGCAGCACGGGGGTGCCGTCGCGGAGGAACTCCTTGTCGGGCAGGAAGAGCGTGCCGGTGAACGGGGCGAACAGCTCCATGCGCCCGACGGTACGCGGCACCGGCAACCGGCATCGCCGAGCGCCCCCGCGCGTTCTCGCAGCGCGCCTGGCGAATCTGGACGCGGGCGGAATCGAGCCCCACCTGCGGGTCCAGCCGCTCGGGTGGTTTTCGCTCAGGATCCCGGCTCGGGGCCCTACAACCGGTCGAGATCCAGCCGGGCCAGTTCGGTCCGGGACGAGATGCCCAGCTTCGGGAAAGCCTTGTACAGGTGCTGGCCGATGGTGCGCGGACTGAGCAGGAGATGTGCGGCGATGTCGCGGTTGGTGGCTCCCGTCGCGGCCAGCCGTACGACCTGCAGCTCCTGGGCGGTCAGCGCGGTGCCGGGGTCGACGCGGCGCCGGGTGAGCGTCGCCTCGCCGGCGGCGCGCAGTTCGGCGGCCGCCCGCTCGGCCCAGGGTCGGGCGCCCAGGCGGTCGAAGGCCTCGTGGGCTTCGCGCAGGTGCGGGCGGGCCTCCGCCTTACGGCGGCGACGGCGCAGCCACTCGCCGTAGGCCAGCCGCGTCCTGGCCTGCTCGTAGGGTTGCGGCATCAGTCGATGCAGTTCCAGTGCCCGGGTGAAGTGCTCCTCGGAGTCGTTCAGCAGGCCGTGGCAGCGCGCGAGCAGGGCGCGCGCCCATACCTCGCCCGACAGCGCCGTCCAGCGTTCGGCCAGCGCCATCGACTCCCGCACGCGTTCCGGCGTGCCGAGCCGTACCGCGGCCTCGACCTCGTCGACAACGATCCGGGTGCCGAAGTGCGATGAGCCGCCGGGGCGCGCCTGGAGGCGGTCGAGCGCGGCCTGATCGCGTCCCTGCGTGAGGTCGAGCATGGCCAGCGCCCATACCGGAAGCAGGCCCACGGCCGGGGCCCGGTGGCTGACCGCGAACTCGACTCCGGCCTCGGCCAGGGGGCGGCAGCGCTCCTCGTCTCCTTCCACGGCGGCGAGCCAGGCGAGCTGGCCGCGCAGGCCAGCGGCGGGGTGAGCCTGGCCGGTGTCCAACGCGATCTGCAACCCCTCCGCGGCGTTGTCCCGCGCGTCCCGGTGGTGCCCGGTCACGACCTGGGTGTACGCGAGATGGTTCAGGGCGAACGGGAGCAACCGGATGCGACCCTCGGCGCGACAACCGGCGGCCAGGGAGGTGCACAGCTCAACGGCCTGGTCGAGGCGGCCGGCGACGAAGGCCACGTTGGCGGCCACCAACTGCCCCGCGACGTGGGACGACGACGCCTGCTCGAGGAATTCGCTCAGCAGCGGGTACCCGGCCTCGAGATCGCCGCCGTAGGTGAGCCCGAGTCCGCGGGTGAGCCTGACGAGGCTGTCCTCCCGGGCCAGCGCGAGCCCGTCGAGCAGCCGCGACGCCTCCGCGGCCAGCGCGGGATCGGCGGCGGACCAGACGTTGTGGGAGGCGGCCATGAGCAGACGAGCGGCAGTCCGGGGATCGGCGTCGGAGATGTGAGCCGCCCCGTCGAGGAGGAAGCGAGCCGCTCGCCGCGGCGACCCCTCGTCGAACGCCACCGCCGCTCGAACCTCGCAGAGCCGGGCGAGGGTGACCGGGTCGTCGGTCAGGTGCGTGGCACGCTCGCTCAGGTCCGCCGCACGACCGGGCTGGCCCGCTTCCTTGGCCGCCACCGCCGCCGCGGCCAACCGCCGGGCCATGTGACTCCGCTCGGCGCTGAGCTGTGCGGAGCGCTCGTAGGCCGTCGCCATGGCCGCGTAGCCGAGGCGGGCACCCGACCGCTCGGCCGACTGTTCGAGGCTCTCGGCGACCTGTTCGTCCGGCCCGGTCGCCGCCAGGGCCAGGTGCCAGGCCCGCCGGTCGCCGCTCACGGCTTCGGCCAGTGCCTGGTGGATCGCGCGCCGCTGTGCGGAGGGCAGATTCTGGTAGGCGGCCGAACGCAGCAGCGGGTGGCGGAAGCGCACGACACCGCCGGTGACCCGGACGAGCCCGGCCAGCTCCGCCGGCTCCAGCGCTTCGGCGGGGATACCCAGCGCGCCGGACGCGGCCAGCACGATCCCCAGCGCGCCGGTGTCCTCGGCGGCCGCCACCGCGAGCATCCTCCTGGTGGGTTCGGCCAACCGCTGGATCTGGCCGGCGAAAGCACTCAGGAGCCGGCGGGTGAGCGGGAGGGGCCCGGCCATCTCGAGCTCTCCCCCGCGGGCGGCCTCGGACAGCTCGATGAGTGCCAGCGGGTTGCCGTCGGCCTCCTTGAGGACCTGTTCTCGCAGCTGGGCGGGAAGCCCGTCGCCGAGCAGGCGCTCGGCGTCGTCGCGCGCCAACCCGCCCAGGTGCAGCTCCGGCAGGCCGGCGGTGGGGAAGGCGTCCTGATCGTCACGCGCGGCGACCAGCAGGGCGACACCCTCGGACCGCAACCGCCGCGACGCGAACACCAGGGCGGAAGCCGATGCCTGGTCGAGCCATTGGGCGTCGTCGACGACAACCAGCAGCGGTCGTTCCTCGGCCAGCTCCGACAACAGGCTGAGCGTGGCCAGCCCGACGAGGAACCGGTCCGCCGTCGCCATCGGCGCCAGGCCGAACGCGCCGCGCAAGGCCGCGGCCTGTGGTGCGGGCAGGGCGTCGAGCCGATCGAGAGCGGGGCGCAACAGTAGGTGCAGGGCCGCGAAGGGCAGCTCGACCTCGGTCTCCACGCCGGCTCCGCGCAGCACGCTGGCCCCGTCGGCGGCGTGCACCGCGTGCTCCAGGAGCGCGGACTTCCCCACGCCGGGCTCGCCCTTGATCACCAGGACACCGCTGACGCCGGATCGCGCGCCGGCGAGGAGAGCCTCGACGGCTTCGATCTCCTCCGCCCGCCCCTGCAACATCATGTCCCTCATACCTACGACGAAATCGTGAGTCACCTTACTCATTCCTTCCGCCGCGGCCGGACCTAGCGTTCCGTGCAGTCGATCTGATCCAAGGAGTGAGACATGACCGCTCTGAACGGCAAGACCGCCCTGGTGACCGGTGCCTCGCGCGGCATCGGCAGGGCGGTCGCACTGCGGCTGGCCGTTGAGGGCGCCCTGGTCGCGGTGCACTACGGCAGCAACGACGAGGCGGCCAGGCGGACAGTGGGCGAGATCGAGCAAGCCGGCGGGCGGGCGTTCGCCATCCGCGCCGAGCTGGGCACGCCGGGTGACGTGGACACCCTCTTCGCGGGCCTGAAGTACGGCCTGGCGGGACGGCCGTTGGACGTCCTGGTCAACAATGCCGCCCTGGCCTCGGCCGGATCACTGGCGGAGACCACCACCGAGACGTTCGACCGGCTGTTCGCGGTCAACGTCAAGGCGCCGTTCTTCATCATCCAACGGGCTCTGCCGATGATGGCCGCCGGCGGGCGCATCATCAACCTCTCCTCGGCGGCGACCCGGGTCGCCCTGCCCGAGTTGGTTTACGCCATGACCAAGGGCGCGATCAATGCGCTGTGCCGCAGCCTGGCGCAGGAGGTCGGCACTCGCGGCATCACCGTCAACGCCGTGGCCCCCGCGGCGACCGTGACCGAGTCGTCAGGCTGGATGGTGGCCACGCCGGAGGTGGAGGCTCGGCTGGGCGCGGCCAACGCCCTCAACCGGGTCGGCCTGCCGGCGGACATCGCGGCGGTGGTCGCCTTCCTGGCTTCCGACGATGCCCGCTGGGTCACCGGCGACGTGTTGGACGCTACCGGCGGCTACTTCCTCGGCCCTCGGATCTGAGCCGCGGGCACACCGTGGCGACCCGGCTCACCGAGTCGATTGCCCCACAGACGGACTGACTCAGTACTCGCCGACCCGGTCGAGTCGTCCACCGCAATAGATCGATCGTGGTGGATGCTATTCGTCCTCGCGACATACCTAGAGGGACTACAGCACATGACAGAACCGATGGTCCGCCGCGGATTCGCGGCGGCTCACCGACGACTTCTGAACCCGGTTCGGCCGCGCTATCGAGGACGCCGTTGTCCTGCGGCGCCGTACGCCCGCCCACCGCCCACAACGTCCCGATCGGCCCCGGCGGTCGAGCCGATGTCGCCCCTCCCGCGGGGTCGGGTCCTGGCCGGTCCGGCCAGGACCACATCCCGCGCTTACCGAATTTCGGACCATATTCAAAGGAGCACGAAACGTGTCCGTCACGTTTTCCGATCAGGACAAGCTGACCATGCGGACCGCCGCGTACGGCGCCGTCACCCTGCTGGCCGCCGCCGGTGCGTCCGGCTCACCTCACAAGATCGCCACCGCCGGCTCCATCGCCCTGGCCTCCGCGACCGGCCCGATCGGGCACGTCCTCGCCGAGAAGCGCACCGGCGTCAACCTGAACGGAAAGACCGTCGCCGACCTCGCCGACCACGTGCTGCCGGCCCTGACGGCGGCCATGAGCCTGCTCAGAAAGCAGGCTCCGGCCGAGGCCGACAACTTCCACAACACCGTCCTCGTCGCCCTCGAAGCGGCCACCCGGACGCAGCCGGGCGGGCCCAGCCCCACCGTGGCCGAGATGACTCGCAAGATCATCGGAGCGCTCGGCGCCGCTTCGGCCACGCCCCGCGCGACCGTCGTCGACAACGGGGGGTCGGTGGCATGACAAGTTCAGTGATTGAGGTTTCCGGTTTGCGGAAGGCGTTCGGGGACAGGGTGGTGCTCGATGGCGTCGATTTGCGGGTCGAGGCGGGCACGATCTTCTCTCTGCTGGGTCCGAATGGGGCGGGTAAGACGACGACGGTGAATGTGTTGACGACGTTGGTGCGGGCTGACGGTGGGTCGGTGCGGGTGGCGGGTCACGATGTGGCGACCGAGGCGAGGGCGGTGCGGTCGGTGATCGGGGTGACTGGTCAGTTCGCGGCGGTGGACGAGTTGTTGACCGGGCGGGAGAACCTGCAGTTGATGGTGGACCTGGGTCGGGTGCCGGCCCGGGACGGTAAGCGGGTCGTGGCGGAGTTGTTGGAGCGGTTCGAGTTGACCGAGTCGGCGGGTAAGCCCGCGTCGACGTACTCCGGTGGTATGCGCCGCAAGCTCGACCTGGCGATGACGTTGGTCGGTGCTCCGCGGATCATTTTCCTGGACGAGCCGACGACCGGGCTGGACCCGCGTAGCCGCCGGACCATGTGGTCGATCATCCGGGATCTGGTGGCCGACGGGGTGAGCGTCTTCCTCACCACCCAGTACCTGGAGGAAGCCGACCAGTTGGCCCACCGGGTCGCGGTGCTCGACCAGGGGCGGCTGGTGGCCCAGGGCACGCCCGACGAGCTCAAGCGCCAGATCCCGGGAACGCACGTGCGGCTGCGGTTGGCCACCGCCGCGGACCTCGACGCGGCCGGCCGGATCTTCCCCGACGCCGCGCGGGACGAGGAGGCGTTGACCGTGCGGGTGCCCAGCGACGGCGGGACGGCGTCGCTGCGGGCGCTGCTGGACCGGCTCGACGAGTACCACCTGCGCGCGGAGGAGTTCTCCGTGCACACCCCCGACCTCGACGATGTTTTCCTCGCCCTCACGGGCCGCACCACGGAGGTGACCGCGAAATGAGCACGTCCCACGCGATGGTCATGCTGCGTCGCAACTTCACGCACATCACCCGGAATCCGACCTCGGTGTTCAACGCGGTCCTGATGCCGATCGTGATCATGCTGATGTTCGTGTACATGTTCGGCGACGCCTTCAGCGTCGGGGTCGACTACATCGACTACGCCACACCCGGGCTGATGCTGCTGGCCGTCTGCTACGGCCTCGGCGCCACCGCCACCGCGGTGAACTCCGACATGACCAAAGGCATCATCAACCGGTTCAAAGTCATGCACGTCTCCCGCGGCGCGGTGCTCACCGGCCACGTCGTCGCGACCGTGCTGACCAACCTGGTCGCCATCACCGCCCTGATCGCGGTGGCCTTCCTCCTCGGATTCAACCCGTCGGCGAGTCTGCTCGACTGGCTCGGCGTGCTCGGCATCATCGTGCTGCTCGGCTTCGCCGCCGCCTGGCTCACCGTCGCCCTCGGACTCGCCGCCAAATCCGTGGAAACCGCCGGCCTGGCCGCCGTGCCCCTGGTCATGCTGCCCTTCTTCAGCAGCGCCATCGTCCCCGCCGACAAGATGGGCCCCGGCCTGCGCGAATTCGCCGAGTACCAGCCCTTCACACCGATCATCGAAACCCTGCGCGGACTGCTCAACGGCGCACCCTCGGCCACCGACACCATCATCGCCGTCGCCTGGTGCATCGGCATCGCCCTCGTCGGATACCTGTGGGCCCGTGCCACGTTCAACAAGCGAGCGTGACCCCCACCAGCTGACCCCAACTCGCCTCCGTACCCACCCGAGCCGCCTCGGCGAACCCCACCTCGCCGAGGCGGCTCCACGCCACCCGCTCAACCCGGGCCGAGCCGGTCAGCCGGCCTCACGCCTGCTGGGCGACCGGCTCCGGCGGCTGCTCCGCGGTGGCCGGTGCCGCCCTGCGGAGCAGGGTGGCGGACAGGACGGCCGCCAGCAGGAGCAGCACGCTGCCGGCCACGGCGGCGGTGTGCAGACCACTGGTGAACGCGTCCTTCGCCGTGGTGAGGATCGCCTCGGCCAGGCCGTCGGGCAGGTGGGCCGCCGAGTCCACCGCCGCGCCGAGGGTGTCCCGAGCCGACGCGGCGACCTCCGGTGGCGTCTCCGGTGGAACGCTGAGGTGGTGCCGGTACACCACGTTCGCGATGCTGCCGAACACGGCCAGACCGAGGGCTCCGCCGAGTTCCTGAGCGGTCTCCGACACCGCCGAGGCGGCGCCGGCCTGCTCCGGCGGCGCGGCCCCGACGACGAGGTCGGTGCCGAGGACCAGCAGCGGTGAGGCGCCGAGGAAGAACACCGCGAGTCCCGCAGCCAGGGCGCCCGGCCCGGAGTCGGTGCCAGCGAGCGTGATCACCCACAAACCACCAGCCGAGATCACCAGGCCGGCCGCCGCGACGGTACCGGGGCCGAGGCGGCGGGCCAACGCCGGTGCCATCAGGAACCCGACGACGACCGCCACCGTCTGCGGCAGCATCCACAGCCCGGCGCGCAGCGGTGTCAGCCCGAGCACCAGTTGGAGGTACTGGGCGCTCAGCAGCCCCAGGCCCGGCCCGACCAGGATGACGAGCGCGAGGGTGCCCAACGACACACTGAACCGCCGGTCGGCGAAGAGGCGGAGGTCGAGCAGCGGTTCGGCCAGGGTTCGCTGCCGCCGTACGAACACCGCGATCAGGGCGAGACCGGCCAGCAGGGCCAGTGCCGGCCACCCGCTGACACCTTCGGCGGCCAGCTGCTTGAACCCGTAGACCAGGGCGAGGATGCCGGCGAGCGAGATGAGCACGCTGGTCGGGTCGATCCGTCCGGTGGCCTGGTCCCGGTGTTCCGGCAGCAGCCAGGGCCCGACGAGGAGCAGTACGGCCATCACCGGCACGGCCAGCAGGAACACCGACCCCCACCAGTAGTGCTCCAGCAACAGGCCGCCGATCAGCGGACCGGCCAGCATGCCGCCGGTGAAACCGGTCATCCAGACGCTGATCGCCACCGTGCGCTGGGCCGGGTCGTGGAACATGGTGCGGATCAGCGAGAGCGTCGACGGCATCAGCGTCGCGCCGGCGATGCCGAGCAGCGCTCGTGCCAGGATCAGCAGTTCCGCGGTGGGCGCGTAGGCGGCGAGGGTCGACGCGGCGCCGAAGGCCGCCGCCCCGACGAGCAGCAGCCGCTTGCGGCCGTAGCGGTCGCCGAGGGCTCCCATGGTGAGCAGGAAACCGGCGATCAGGAAGCCGTAGCTGTCGTTGATCCACAACAGCTCGGTACTGCTCGGTCGCAGGTCCGCGCTCAGCATCGGAACCGCCAGATGAAGTACTGACACGTCGACGGACAGGAGCAGCGTCGGCAGCACCAGGACAGCCAGGCCGATCCACTCCCTCAGCCCGGCTCGGTTGGCGGAGTTCTCGGTCATCATGCTTCGCAAGCTAGAACCTGAAGCGAGGTTGAGCTCAAGGGTCAGTCGCGCGCGTCACCACTGCGCCGACCAGGGTCCGGCCGCAGTGGACGGAAGAAGGTCCGGATGTCGGTGACGAGAACGTCCGGGACCTCTAGCGCGGCGAAGTGGCCCCCGCGGTCGTACTCCGCCCAGTGCACGAGGTGGTGTTCCCGCTCGGCGAGCCGGCGGAGCACCGGGTCGGTCGGGAAGACAGCGATCCCGGTCGGCACCCCGGAGGAGACCGCCGGCCGGGGCGGCTGGGCGCGTACCTCGTAGTAGAGCTGGGCCGAGCTCGCCGCGGTGCCGGTCAGCCAGTAGAGCGGCACGTCGGTGAGCAGGACGTCCCGGTCGATCGCCTCGTCCGGCACCGCGTGTGCCGGGTCGGTCCAGTCCCGCACCTTGTCCAGGATCCAGGCGAGCTGGCCGACCGGTGAGTCGGTCAGCGCGTACCCCAGCGTCTGTGGCCGGGTGGCCTGGATGTCGGCGTAGCCGCCGGCGTGCTGCCGAAGCTGTTCGGCGGCGGCCAGCCGGGCCTGTTCCGCCGCGGTCAGCGTCACCGTGGCGAGCTGGTCGGGGCGGGGTATCTCCAGCCCGCCGTGGATGTGCACCCCGACGACCCGGTCCGGAGCGTGCTGGCCGAGCCGGGGCGAGACGAGGAATCCGGTGTCGCTGCCCTGTGCGCCGTAGCGCTCGTAGCCGAGCCGGTCCATCAGGGTGATCCAGGCCCGGGCGATACGGTCGTGGTTCCAGCCCGGCCCGGACAGCGGGGTGGAGAAACCGAAGCCGGGCAGCGAGGGCGCCACCACGTGGAACGCGTCCGCCGGGTCCCCGCCGTGCCGGGCCGGATCGGTCAGCGGACCGATGACGCGGAGGAACTCGACGACCGAACCGGGCCAGCCGTGGGTGAGGATCAGCGGTAGCGCGTCGGGCTCGGGCGACCGGACGTGCGCGAAGTGCAGCAGCTGACCCTCGATCTCGGTGGTGTACTGCGGGAACTCGTTGAGCTTCGCCTCCCAGACCCGCCAGTCGTACGCGCGCAGCCAGTGCGCCACCAGGTCCCGCAGATAGCCGAGCGGCACACCGCGGCTCCAACCGACGCCGGGCAGCTCGGCCGGCCATCGGGTACGGCGCAGCCGGTCGACCAGGTCGTCGAGCGCGGCCTGCGGGATGTCGATCCGGAACTCCCGGACGGCGGTCATGTCACTCCCCCCGGTTTCGTTGCCACCTCGTGCCGATCGATGCACGGTCACCGACGGATCACGAGGCGGCGAGCCCTCCGACGGGCATCCGTCGCGTGACGGCCCGGCCACATCGCCAACGGAGCCGGTTCCGTCACGCCGCCCCGATTTCGGAAGCTCAAATCTAGCTCAAGAAGATCCCAAGGCCGTTGTACGTATTTAAATACGCCTCCTATTCTTCAGCGACTTGACCGCTGGGGAGCGGTTCAGCCGGAGCGGTGGATGACATTGTCGAAAGCTGGCCCATTCGTGCCGCAGCCGCGCTGGCCGTTCCTGCCGTCGTGCAGGGGACAAGCACTCCAGCATTCGCCGGTGACACATGGTGTCCCTGGTGAACAGCTCGGCCGGCACTGACATGTCCCGCTGCGCGCCCTCCGGATGGCCCGGGAAGACCTTCACCGAATAAGCGCCGGCCGTCGTCCCACAGTGCCCGGCGTCCGCCCGGCGGCACGCCCGCCGGTCGGCCATCGGCACCGAAGCCCCGGATCCGCCAGCGCCCTGGCGGCCCGGGGCCTCGTCGCTGGTCGCGCCGAGCGGAAAGCGACCGGATCCAAGCTGCCGGCCGAGACGGTGCGCCAGTGGGCCGCCAGGCCGGCATCGATGCCGGCCGGCGCGCCGGCCCAGCTGAGCGCCGAGTCGGCGGCGAGCGGCGGCGGAGTCGCGCGCACGTGCCCGCCCAGCACAACCGCGTTCCTCCTGCGGAACCCGCCGATCCTGCGGGTGCGGCTGACTCGACCGTTGCTCAAGATTTCTTCAAGGTTGGTCGACGTCGATGATCGGCGGCATCCGTCGATGGAAGGATCTGCGCCGTCGTTGCGCCACGTGCGGCAGGAGGACATGTCGATGCTTCGTTCCATGCTGGTCCTGATGAGACTCTTCCGGCCCCGGCTCGCCGTCGACCGAGGGATCCGGGGCGGGCTTGCCGCCCTGGCGATGACGGCCGTCGCCGTGTTCGCCGCCCCCACCCCGAGCATGGCCAGTGGTGACCTCTACTTCGTCGGCTGCGAAGGCTCGTACGCGTCGTGTCAGACCGGCGTCAGGGTCTCGCTTGCGGAGGGCGTGTGCACCGGCGCATCGGCGTCCTACGGCGCCACGATCGTCTGCGTCGACTACAACGGCGATTACGTGTACGTGAAGGACAACGACGCCGACGGCCGGTCGGCGGTGGCGCGCATCGACAGCGAACGGGGGGTGGCGTACCGGTACTGCCGCAACACGCATGGGGCCGGCTCCTGGGCCAGGTGCAACTTCGACTGGAGCGAGGCCGGTGAGAAGAAGGTGAATGCCGGCATTCTGCAGAACTACGCCACCATGCCGCTCGACTACCTGTGGCGGTTCTCCAACAACTAGCGGAGTCCGAGATCGCACCTCAGCCGGGGGTGGTGTTGGGGACCAGCACCCGGCGGCGAACGGCAGCCGCCGCCGAGCGCGAGCTGGTCGCGCAGCGGGACGGCCCCGCCGGCGCACCGCTGGCGAGGCGTCCCTTGTGCGGGCTCGGTCAGCTCCGGATCGACGGGCTGTAGTTGTGGTACTTGTACACGCCGTCGCGCGACGCCCACACGTGCACCCGGATCGGGATGTTCTCGGCGGTGTTGTAGTTGCACACGGTCATGCCCCCGCTGGTGTTGCTCGTGCTGGTGTCGTCGAAGCAGGGGCTGCTGTGGTTGACCCAGTGCAGGACGCCGCTGCTGTCGGGCATGAGCTTCTGGATCTGAGCCCGCGTGCCCCAGCCGTCGGCCTGGAAGTCCTCCAGCCGGAGGATCTCGCCGTCCGCGTAGAGCTTGGCGACCCCACCGTTGATGCTGGCGCCGGGAACGGCCCAGGCCGCCCACGCGTACCCGTTGTTCGCCGCGGAGGCAGCGCCCGGGGTGGCGACGACCGCCATGCCGACCGCGACGCCCGCCGCCACCACGGCCTTGGTGACCTTTCCGATCATTGTGCCTCCTCCTGTGTGGCCGAGGATGGACCTGCGCCCACGCCACGGCCGGCGATTCGAGCCCGGGCCGGCCGGCGACCGGACCATCGCTCGATGTTTGACACGATCTTTCGGCCGCGACGCTTCGACCGCCACAAATTTCCGGAGAGCTTGAGACAATCTTGAGGATGGACGGCTCTCCGGTCCATTCGTCGACGCGGCCGCGAAGCCGGGCAATCTCCGTGGCTCGAAATCTTCCGCCGCCGAACCACTTCGGAAAAACGCTGGTCGCCGGTTCGCGATTCACCGAGGGTCTGGTTCCGGACGGTTTCCGGTAAGGCGCAACAGCACGGGATCCGACGACACCTCTCTTGTCGGTCCGAACCGCCGCTTGCCGTACCGGCTGGCTCGGGTCGGACCCGGTTCTCCGCCCCGCTGGTGGCCGCGCTCCCCTGGGCCGTCCTATCCGCAGGCGGGCTCGGCCCGCGCCCCTCGACCGGCCCGCGGCCGGACCCGCCCGTCTTCGACACGCGGAGTGCGGCGTACGTAACGCCACGCCATGGATGAACGCCTATCGATGAGGAAGCCGGATGTGCGGCCTCCACGACCCGGCATGGCCTTCACCCCCACCCCCCAGGCCGTTCAGGTCGAGCAGCAAACGGCCGGTACCAGTGGCACGGCATCCCCTCCCGCCCGCCACCCGCCGGCGGTCGACTCACCAGGGCCATCACCCGCCTGGCCCATCACTCCCAGGAGGAGACAGTGAGGATCACAAGGATTCCCGCCCGCAGCCCCATCGCCCGATCCGCCCAACTGCTGGCCGTGACCGTCGGCATGGTCGCTGCCGCCGCCTTCACCCAGCCGACCGCCGCGTCGGCGTCCCCCCAGGACTACAGCGCCCGCCAGCTCGCCGAGGTGAGTGCCGCGGTGGACCGGTCGGGCGTCGAGGGCATCGCCTGGCACGTGGACGCAGCGTCCGGCCGCGTGGTCGTGACCGCCGACAGCACCGTCAGCCGCGCCGAGATCGCGAAGATCAGGCAGAGCGCCGGCGACAAGGTCGGTGCGGTCCGGGTCGAGCGCGCCTCCGGAGTCTTCCGGCCGCTGCTGGCCGCCGGCGACGCCATCTACGGTGGGGGTTACCGCTGCTCGCTCGGCTTCAACGTCGTCAGCGGCAACACCTACTACTTCCTGACCGCCGGGCACTGCGGGGACGTGGCCAACACCTGGTACACGAACTCGAGCCAGACCACGCTCATCGGGGCGACCGTCGGCTCCAGTTACCCCGGCAACGACTACGCGCTGGTCCGCTATGACAACGCGTCACTGAGCCACCCCGGCGGGTTCGCCGTCGCGGACGCGTACGTCGGGGAGTCGGTCAAGCGGACCGGGTCGACCACCGGCACCCACAGCGGGACGGTCACCGCACTCAACGTCTCGGTCCGCTACGTGGGCCAGGGCGGCGGCAAGGTGAGCGGCATGATCCAGACCAACGTGTGCGCCGAGCCCGGCGACTCCGGCGGCGCCTTGTACGACGGCTCGAAGGCGCTCGGCATCACCTCCGGCGGCAGCGGCGACTGCCGATCCGGCGGCACCACCTTCTACCAGCCGGTACGCGAGGCGGTCAACGCGTACGGCGTGACCGTCTACTGATCCCACCAGCGGAGCACCGGGCTCCCGGCCGTGGCCGGGAGCCCGCTGCGCACCGGCATCCCGGCGGACCAGCACACCGCCGGTGGGGTGGCTACCATCGCGGGAATGTCGATCACGGCTCGTACGGTGCGGCTGCTCATGCCGGTAGCCGCGCTGCTGTTCCTGGGCCTGGCACTGCTGGTCCGCGTCGTCGACGACGGGGCGTTGCGGCAGCACTCGGGCACCGCGCTGTACGCGTCGATGGTCTGGGCCGGGGTGCTGTTCCTGTGGCCGCGGATGGCGCCGGTGCCGGCCGGGACGATCGCCGTCGTGTTCTGCTGGGTGGTCGAGTGCGCGCAGCTGACCGGGGTGCCGGCCGAGCTGGCCGCGCGGAGCCTGGTGGCGCGACTGGCGCTGGGCGTGCGGTTCGACCCCGTCGATCTGGCCTGGTACCCGGCCGGCGTGGTTCCCCTGGTGGTGCTGCACCACCTGATGCGCGCCCGGTCCCGCGTCGTACCAGCGGCGGGGTCACGAGCCTGACCGATCGGGAGGATCGTGGCGCCGCGGGTGAGAGGTGACGTGCCAACGGGCGGGGGTGCGGTCCTCGACGAGCGTCATCGCGCAGGCGGCGACGATCGCCTTCGTCATCGACTGACACCGGCGCCAACGTGGCGGGCGATTCAGCCGGCGCCGGATCGGCGCGTCACCGCACTCGTGCGGTCTCGCGCAGAGCGGTGTCGAGCACGTCGGCAATGCCCTGCTCGTCGACCACCGTCGCGGGATCGTGCTGGTACCGCCGGACCGCCTGCCGGACGGCCGTGAGCGAGGGGTCCCGGTCGAGCACCCATGCCGCGGCCTGCGCCTTGGAGCAGTGCACGTTCTCCACCGCGAAGCGCCAGATCCGGCAGGCGGTCAGCACCATGAATGCGGCGCTCTCCGCGTCGTCGGTGAGCGACCGCCAGGTCAGCAACCAGTGCCGGCCACGGTCAACGATCCAGTCGGCCGGGACGGGTGCGAGCACCTCATGGGCGGCGGCACCCCGGAGCGCACGCCCGTGCGCACGCGCCGTCGACAGTTCAGCCGGCAGGTCCGCCGACGCCGCCTGGCGACGTTCGACCTCGAACTCCTCGGGCGGTGGGCCGTATCGGCCGAGGTGCAGCTCCAGGGCGGGCGCCCGGGTCGGCGCGGCGGCCACCTCCGAGGTCACGACGTGCAGATCGATGCCCGCCGCGCTGCCCACGTCCGCCTGCCGAACCAGACGCTCGAGGGCTGCCGCCTGGGCATCGGCGAGACGACCGTCGATGACGGCGAGCAGATCGATGTCGCTGCGGCCGGGGTGGAACCCGCCGGCCGACAGGGAGCCGTGCAGGATCACCGACCGCGCGGAGTCCCCGGCGATGTCCACGATGGAGTCGGCGAGCGACGTCGCGACGATCAGAGCGGGCAGTTCGTCGACTCCGACCACCCGACAGTTCTACCAGAACTCCCCAGGTCCGCCCCCATGATCCGGCGCACACTGATCGACGCCCCGATCCCGCCGGCACGGCAGTCCAGACAGAGTGGCTCGGCGTAGCGGAGCTGGCCGGCGTGTGCCGGGCGGCGAGGGGTTGAGGACTGCGCGGGAGAGTTGCGGGGGCAGTCCCCGGGCGTCGCCGTCGACTGGCGTAGCCCGGGGACTGCCCCGGTGCGTCGGTCGGGTCACCGGCGCGGCACGGGCGTCGCTCTCACTTCCTCGTCAGCCCGTACGCGTCGCGGACGACCTGCTGGACGCGGTTGCCGTCGGTGCTTGAGGCTGACGGTTCCGTTGGTGGTGTCGGCCACCTTCGACGAGGGCGGCGGCCCGACCGGTCCAGGCTCGCCGAGGCGGTCGTCGGCCACAGACCCTTGCCCTGCCACAGCTCGATGCCCTACAGTTAGGTTTCTTAAATAATTGATGCATGTCTATATATCGGCCGCGTCCTCAGTTCCCGGCGGTGTCTGCTTCCCACGGCGACCCCCGGGTCACCCCCCGCGACGGGTGAGCTGTCCGGGGAGTCGGACGCCGGTCACGGCCACATCAGGCAGGGCGGTGCTGGCCGCCCTGGCCACCGGCGGCCCGCCGCGCCGCGTCGACCGCCACAGCCAGCTAACCGCCAAGGAGGTCCGAGATGTCCGCAACCCGCTGGCGAGTCGCCGCGCTGATGGCGTACCGCATGGTGGTGGCGCTGCTGTTCGCGGCGCACGGCGCAGCCTCGCTGTTCGGCGTCTTCGGCGGCGCTCGCGGCACCGGCGAAGCCCTGCCGTTCGCGGCGTGGCCCGGCTGGTGGGCAGCCCTGATCCAACTGGTCGGCGGCCTGCTCGTCCTCGGCGGACTGTTCACCCGCGTCGCCGCGCTGATCTGCTCCGGCTCCATGGCATACGCGTACTTCTCGGTGCATCAACCCGAGGCGCTGATGCCGTTGAACAACGGCGGCGAGCTGGCCGCGATGTTCTGCTGGTCCTTCTTCCTGATCGCGGTGCTGGGTGCCGACCGGTGGTCGCTGGACGCGGTCATGGCGGGTCGCACGCACCACCGCCGGCCGCGGCCCACGGCCGCCCCCGACGCGCACGCCACCCCCGGGCGCTGACCAGGCGGCACCCGCCGCCGCCCGATACCGAGCCGTCGATCACGCCGGCGTGAACCCCGAGTCCGACAGCACCCGCTTGGCCAGAGCCGAGCTGGTGAAGGCGACGAAGGCGTCCGCGGCCACCGGGTTCCGGCCGGCGCCGACCGGCACGATCGCATACAGGTCGGCGTGCTCGACCCCCTGGGGAAAGTCGATGGTCCGTAGCTCCGTGCCGGCCCCGGCGATATCGGTGCGGAACACCAGCGCCGCGTCGGCAGTCCCCGCCCGCACCGCAGCCACCGCGGCCGTCCCGTCGGGCCGCACCATGGTGGGGCGTACGTCGGCGATCTTCCGGGCGGTGTCGCCGCAGCGGGTGTGACGGGCGCAGAGCACCACTCGGGCCCCCGGGCGGCGAAGGTCCGTGAGGTCGTCCACCCCTTCGGCCGTCGCGGCGGTGACGATGACGAGCGGATTGCGGGCGATCACCGTAGGCGCTCCACGGGCAGCACCGCGATCCACGACCGATGCCATGCCGGCCGTCCCACCGGACGCGAAGACGTCCACTTCGGCGCCGGCCACGACCCGCCGGGCGTGGTTGTCGCTCGCGCCGAACTCGAACAGGACGTCCGTGCCCGGATATGCGGCCTCGAACTTCTCGGCCAACACGGTGAACGTCTCCCGCAACTGCTCGTCCGCGTAGACGACCAGCCGGCCGCCCGGCTGACCGGGATCGCCGGGGCCCTCGCCGTGGTGGTGGCCACCGTGCTGGTGCCCTGTCGGTGCTCCCTGCGGAGCAGGCGGCACGGTGGCCCTTCCGGCATCCGTGCCGGGTGCCGAGGAGCAACCCCCGAGGCCGAACGCGATCGCGGCCGATACCGCCGCCAGCCAAGGTGCCGACCTCATGACACATCCCCTTCCCAAGGTCGTCGCGCACGGGGACGGCCGGGCCGGCACCCGACCGGCCCGGCCGTCATCTGACAGCACTCGCTCAGCAGGCGCCCTTGTCCTGCCAGACGCCCCACTGGCCGGTCGTGCCGGGCTCTTCGCCCTGGGTCCACCAGCGAGCGGTCCAGTTGCGGCGCTGGTGCGACACGCTGGCTCCGCCGGTGTAGACGGCCGACGCGCTCCAGGCCGCCGCGCAGTCACCACCGGGAGGCGGCGTCGTCGGGTCGGTGGGCGGCGGCGTGGTGGGATCGCCCCCCGTGCCACCGACGTTCACGTCGACGCAGGCGTAGAACGCGTTGGCGGTGTCGTAGATGTTCCAGACGCTGAGGATCTTGTGCCGCCCGGAGGGGAGGTTGGTCAGCGTGTGCGTCACCGTCGACGGCGGCTGTGACGCGTTGCCGCTGATCGTCTGGTGCAGTTGACCGTCTACGTAGTACTGCCAGTTGAGCGTGCGGTGCGGTGCGGTGTTTCGCCAGGTGAACGACGCGGTGCTGCCGATGTTGGTCACGCGCCAGCCGGCGTTGTCGTTGTCGAGGATGGTGAAGCCGCTGCCACCGCTGCAGGTGCGGGCGCCCTTGGGGGCCTCGACGCTCTGCGGCTCGTACTGGATTCCACCGCAGTTGCGCACGACCCCGGTGGCGCACTGATCCTGTCTGCTGGGCGGATTCGTGATCCAGCCGTGGGCGCTGGCCGGAGCCGCCGGCATGATCGCCGCCACCAGCGGTGCGATCACCACGGCGGACATCAGGACCGCCATCTTTCTCTTCAGACCCATCTCCGCTCCTTCTGGGAACCGGCGGCCGAACGCGACGTTCCGCCGCAGACAATCTGACGATCGTCGATGTCTCCAGGGAAGCAATTAATAGTAAAGTTTGTCAACAGTTAATCGGGGGCTCCTCGACGGCCGTGGCAACGTCGCGGTGCCGGATCCGGTCACTGTTCGGCCGAGCGTCGGTGCTCGATCCAGCCGCTGGCGCCGGACGCCGGTTCATCGATCGGGTTGCAGGTTGGCGGTCAGCGCGGCGAGCTGGGCCCGCCGCTCGGCGGCGGTCCGTGGCCATCCCTTGGCGTCCGGGCGGGTCTGCCAGGGCCGCGGCCCCGACGGCGGGCGGTACTCGACACCCAGCGCTTCCAGCCGCGCGAGATGCGCACCGAGCCGGTCACGGAAGTCGGCGGGATCCCGGTCACGGAAGCCCCAGGCCACCTCCGCGAACGCGCACAACCTCGGGAAGGCCATGTAGTCCACCACCCGGGCCGAGTCCATGTGCTCGGTCCACACATTGCATTGCGCGCCGATCACCCGAGCCGCCTCGGTCGCGGTCAGCCCGTCCGGTATCGGCTCGAACCCGTAGACGTCCATCGTCGACAGGACGGTGCCGACCGGTATCGGCTCGTCCTCCTGCTCGGACTGTCGATAGTCCAGGTAGGTCCACATGTCCGGGCAGGAGACGACGTCCAGCCCGGCACGCGCGGCAAGTCTGGTCATCCGCGGTCCTCGCCAGGCGGCGATCGTCGCGCCGGCCGGGGCGCCACCCTCCATGATCTCGTCCCAGCCGTAGACCCGACGGCCCCGACCGGCCAGGTGTGCCGCGAGCTGCCCGACAAACCAGCTCTGCAACGCGTCTTCGTCGGGCAGTCCCAACTGCCGCATCCGCGCCTGCGCCTGGGCGCTGGCCCGCCACTCGTCCTTCGGACACTCGTCGCCCCCGATGCTGACGATCGGGCTGGGGAACAGCTCGCACACCTCGTCGAGGATGTCGCGGCAGAACCGCAGGGCCGCGTCGGACACGTTGAGGACGTGGGTCGAGCGGCCCCATCCGGTCCAGACGGGTAGTTCCCCGGCACCGTTGCCCAGCCACGGGTACGCCGCGATCGCGGCCTGCGTGTGCCCCGGCAGGTCGACCTCGGGTACCACACTGACGTGGCGGTCGGCCGCGTACGCGACGATCTCCCGGAGGTCGTCCCGCGTGTAGAAGCCTCCGTGCGGGCGAGCGTCGTACGCGCCGTGCTGGCGGGAGCCACGCATGCTCTCCGCGCGCCAGGCCCCGACCTCGGTCAGGCGCGGATACCTGTCGGAGGCCAGCCGCCAGCCCTGGTCGTCGGTCAGGTGCAGGTGCAGCACGTTGAACTTGTGCAGCGCGAGCAGATCCACGAAGCGCAGCACGTCGGCCTTGGGCAGGAAGTGCCGAGCGACGTCGAGCAGGCAGCCCCGCCAGGGGAACCGGGGCGCGTCCGTCATCTCGACGCAGGGCAGCTCCCACGGCCCGTCGCCAACCCGAGCGCGCCGCAGCGCCGCCGGTGGGAGGAGCTGCCGGATCGTCTGCGTGCCGTAGAAGACGCCAGCGGGCGAACCTCCGGCGAGATCCAGCCGGTCCGGTGCCACGCTGAGCCGGTACCCCTCCCCCGGAAGCGCCGGGTCGAGCCGCAGCCGAACGGCGGCGTCCGTCTGCGGCGGCAGCCAGCAACCGGTCGGCGGGCCGAGCGCGGCACGCAGTCCGGCCACGACCTGGTCGAGTTCGGGTGGTGCGGCCAGGCCGGTGCCCGGGTCGATCCGGAACGTGCCGGGCCGTCGTGCGACACCGGAGGGCCGGGGAACGATCACTCTTTCACCGCCCCGCCCAGGCCGGACACCAGCCGCTTCTGTACCAGCGTGAAGAAGACGAGGACCGGGACCGTCATGAGCACCGACGCGGCCATGATGCCGCCCCAGTCGTTCTCGTCCGGCTTGAAGAACACCAGCAACGCCATCGGCAGGGTCTGGTTGTCGGTCGCGCTGATGATGAACGTCCGCGCGAAGAGGAAGTCGTTCCAGGCAACGATGAAGGAGAAGACGCTGGTGGCGGCGAGCCCGGGCGCGACGAGCGGAAAGAGGATCCGCCAGAGCACCGTGCTGCGGCTGGCACCGTCGAGCATGGCGGCCTCCTCCAACTCCTCGGGAATGGCGGCGACGAAGCCACGCAGCATCCAGACCGCGAACGGCAGCGTGAACGCCAGGTGCACCAGCACGAGCGAGCCGAGCGTGTTGAGTCCCACCTGCGGTACGACGGTGCCAACATCCCGGACCAGGAAGAACAGCGGGATCGTCAACGCCTCGATCGGCACCATCTGCGCCACCAGGACCATGACCAGGATCGTGCTGCGGAAGCGGAAGTGGAACCGGCTGAGCGCCACCGCGGCGAGGAACGCCACCAGCCCGGACAGCACCACCACGACCAGCGCGACCAGGAGACTGTTCGCGAGGTACCGCGCGAAGCCCTCCGCACCCAGCACCCGCCGAAAGTTGTCCAGCGTCGGAGCAAGCGTCCACGGCTTCTGCGACAGCGACTGGATCTCCCCTGCCGGCTTCAGCGCGGAGAGCAGCATCCAGTAGATCGGGAAGACGGTGACCAGGGCGACGACGGTCGCGGTCAGGTCGGCGGCTCGCCGCCACCATGACGTGGTCGTCACAGCGGCTCTCCCCCGCGCCGCAGCGCCCGCAGGTAGAGCAGCGTGACCAGGAGCAGGATGAGCATCATGACCACGCCGATCGCCGAGCCCAGACCGTACTCTGAGGCGGCGAACGCCTGCTGGTACGCGTACACGTTGAGGGTGAGGTTCTGCCCCGCGATGCCGCCGCCGCTGGTCATCACGTAGATCTGGGTGAAGACCTTGAAGTCCCAGATGATCGACTGGATGGTCACGATGACCAGCAGCGGGCGGATCATCGGCACCACGATCTGCCAGAAGGATCGCCAGTGGCTCGCGCCGTCCAGCGCCGCCGCCTCGAGGACCTGACCCGGGATGGCGCGGATTCCGGCGTACAGCGTGACCATGACGAACGGGAACGAGTGCCACACCACTGCCGCGCCGACCAGGGCGAAGGTGCTGTACCGGTGGTAGGTCCAGTTGTATCCGTCCAGCCCGAGCACCTGGTTGACCAGGCCCAGGTTGGCGTCGAACAGGAACATCCAGACGGTGGAGCCGGTGATCGCCGGCGCGGCCCAGGCCGCCATCGCGGCGAATGACAGGACGCGCCCGGGCCAGCGGCTGACCCGGGTCAGCAGGATGGCCAGGGCGGCGCCGACAGCCAATGTCGCTGCCACGCAGGCGGCGGCGAACCCGACAGTGGCCAGCAGGACGGACCAGAACTTCCCATCCCGCAGCAACGTGAGGTAGTTGTCGGCGCCGACGAACCGGGTCGGCTCACCGCCACTGACCTGCGCCTGCCGGAAGTCCAGGACGGACAGCAGGCCGAGCTGGTAGATCGGGTAGGCGAACAGCGGCAGCATCACCGCGGCTGCCGGGAGGAGCAGCCACAGCGGGGTGCGCCGGCCCCATCTGAGGCGGGTGCGGCGGTCCGCGGTGGCGGGGCGGGCCCGCGACCGCGGCTCCGCCAGCGCCGTCGGTGCCGTACTCATCGCGCCAGGGCGGCGTTGATCGCGGTCGCCGCTTCGTCGGTCGCCTGCTCGATGGTCGCCTGGCCGGTGACGATCTTCTCCAGCATCGTGGGGATCACCGCCTGCGCGTCGATCCTGCCCCAGGCCGGGTGCAGCGGTACGAAGCGGGTGCCGGCCGCGATGGTGTCGAGGAAAGGCTTGAGGAACGGCTCCGTGGCGGCCAGCTCGGTACGCGCCGAGGTGAGCGTCGGCAGGTTGCCCATCGCGTCGTACATCTCGTGCTGGTACTTCTTGCTCGCGAGCAGTTCCAGGAAGTCGGCGGCGAGCGTGCGGCGCTGGGTGTTCTTCATGATGCCGAGGTTGTTGCCGCCGGCGAAGGCGGGGGCGATCGAACCCGGCTTCGTCCCGGGCAGCGGCAGCACCGCGTACCTGCCGTTGGCCGCGCCGGCCTCCACGGCGGCGCGGTTGAAGTTGCCGAGGATGGCCATGCCTGCCTTGCCGCTGGCGAAGAGTTCGACCGTCTTACCGCCGGTGAGGTCCGCGCACTGCTGCGGCGGGCAGTTGTCCGGCTTGATCAGGTCGGTGTACGCCCTGATCCCCGCTCGCGACTGGGGGGAGTTGATGGCGGCGGTGTAGTGGTCGCCGGACCTGGTCGCCACGTCACCCCCGGCGTCCCAGATGAACGGCAGGGCGCCGAAGGTGTACTTGCCACCGACCGCGAGGCCGAACAGGTCCGGCTTCGCAGCCCGGATCTTGCGAGCTGCGGCGACCAGTTGTTCCTGGGAGGCCGGCGGGGCCAGGTCGAGTTCGGCGAAGAGGTCGGTCCGGTAGTAGAGGGCGCGCACCCCCACGTACCAGGGCACGCCGTAGAGCTTCCCGTCGATCGTCGCACTGGCCCGCAGATCCGGGTCCAGATCCTTGCCCTTGGCCCAGCTGTCGACATCGGCGCCGAGTTCGGCCAGCCCGCCGGCCGCCACGTACTCGGGCAGGTCGGTGTTGCCGAACTCCACCACGTCCGGCGCGCTGGCCGGGTCGTTGAACGCGCCCCTGAACCGCTCGCTGCGAGTCTGCACCGCAAGGTACTGAACATCGACGGTCACGTCCCGGCGCGCGGCGGTGAACTCGGTGATCGCCTCCTTGACCACTCTCTCCTTCGGTGTGCGATTGGGTTCGTCGAACAGCCACACCCGCAGGGTTCCGGTGGTCTTGTCGCCACCGCCGGTCGACGAGGGAGCGGTGGAGGGCGCGCACCCGACGGCCAGAAGACCGGCCACCACCACCGCAACTGCCTTTGCCCATCGAACGTTCATCTGTGGCTCCTTAAACGGGCCAGGTTCGTAAATGGTTCGTAGCAGCAGGGTCATAGCGTGAGCCCGCCGTCAGCCGGTCGTCAAGACCTCGTGGATTCAGAAGTAGGTCTGCAGCACATCGACGACGGTCCGGTCCTCGTCGACGACCGGGATCGTCCGCCACCTGTCGAAGGCGGTGCACGGATGGGAGATGCCGAAGCCGACGAGGTCGCCGGGACGCAGCGGCGTCACATCGTCGGTCGCCACGAATCCGTGATGGTCGTTGAGTCTGCTCACCTGAAGGCCGCGCGCGGGCACCAGCGTGCCGTCCGGCCGCCGAACCCAGGCCGGTTCCGGTGGTCCTTCGTCGCACGGGACGTCCCGCTTGCCCATGCCGACGATGGCCAGGCCAGCCTCCGGCGTGGACAGCACCTGGGCCCACACCTCGACCGCCGCCTCGAGGAAGCCCTCGTCCGGCGCGCGGCGGAATGGTGTGCGCAGCCGGTAGAAGCCGTCGTCATGCGAGACGTACGCGCCGCTGCGCAGGACCGTCGTCAGGTGATGCCCGGGCAACCATTGGCCGGCGAGCCGCTCGGCGACGATGTCGAAGTACGCACTGCCGCCCGCGGCGACGACCACTTCCGCCGGCAACAGGCCGCGGCGCCCGAGATCCCGGGTGGCCACCCGGACCCGGTCGAGGAACGCGGCGACCTCGGCGGGTTCGGGCAGTCCGCCCTCGTAGGCGGCGATCCCGGCCAGGTCCAGCCGGGGCGCGGCGTCGACCGCCGCGGCTACGTCGGCCAGGTCGCCGAGGGTGCGGCATCCGGTACGTCCACCCGGGTATCCCAGCTCGACCAGCACCCGTAGCGGCCGGTCACCGGGAGCTGTGCGCAACGCATCGGCGGCGAGCGCCACGCCGGTGGTCGAGTCGACCTGGAAGTGGAGTTCGAAGCCGCGTTGCGCCTCTCCTGCCGCCCACCGCAGCGGGGCCGGGTCGAGTACCTGGCTGGCCAGGACGACACGCCGCTGACCCATCGCGTGGGCGGCGAGGGCCTGATTGGCGGTGGCCACCGTGACACCCCAGGCCCCGGCCGCCACCTGGGCCGCGATGAGCGAGGGCGCCATGGTGGTCTTCACGTGCGGCGCGAACGCGAGGCCGTGCCGCACGCAGAAGTCGGCGAGGGTCCGGATGTTGTGCTCGATCGCGGTGCGCCGCACGACGAGAGTGGGCCAGGTGAACGCCCCACCGAACAGGTGGTGCCCGGCCGCGACGAAGTCCGCGGCGTCCACCGCCGGTCCCGGCCACCAGAAGCCCTTGGTACGCCAGTCGATCTGTGGCTCAACGTCCATCTGGTGCCTTTCCGGGTCCGGGCAGCGAGCGAGCATCGGCGGGCCGAGAGGTGATCATCTGCGACGCGGTGGCGCTTGACCATCGCGGCGCCAGGCCGCACTCTTGGAACGACCTTCAGCGAGCTACTTCCGAACCTGATCGTATTGAGGAGCGAGGCCCGTGGCGATGGCGATCGGACTCGTGATCCACGCGAGCCATCGCAGCCGGTTCGAGGCTGCGGCCCGCACCCTGGCCGGGGTGACGTTGGAGTGGGTGACCTACGGGCACGAGGGCGAGATCCGCGACCGGGTACGTGCCCTGCTGGACCGCCGCAACGTCGACGGGTTGCTGCTCGGGCCGGTGCCATACGCCCGGTGCCGCGACGTTCTTCCCGCCGACCTGCCGGTCTCCGTCCTCCGGTCCGCCGGCCTCGACCTGGCCCTCGCCTGGTGCCGTGCGCTCGCCGAGGGCTGGCCCGCCACCCCGGTGAGTATCGACACCTTCGACCTGGAAACCGTCGACGAGGTGACCCACGCGCTCGAGCTGGACCGCAGCCAGATCTCCTGCCTGCCGTTCGACCCCGAGCAGCGCATCGAGGAGATCGTCGAGTTCCACCGCGACGCGCTGCGCACCTCCGGCGGCACGTACGTCATCAGCGTGCGCACCGGCGTCATGGGCGCGTTCGCGGGCAGGGTACCGGTGATGAGCGGCCTGCCGGGGCCCGCCACCATCCGCGCCGAGCTGCACGAACTGGCCCTACGGATCCGGTCGAAGCAGGCAGACAAGCTCCGCTTCGCCGCCGGGGTCTTCCTCGTCAACCGCCTCTCCCCCAACCTGGACCGGGCTCGCGTCGGCCTGATGAACATGCTGCTCAACACCCCGGGGTTCGCGGACTGCTGGATCGAGGACCGGGATCGCCGCGGCGTGGTGGTCTTCGCCCATCGCGCCCTGTTCGAGACGGTGACGCACAGCTGGTCCAGCCTGCCCGTGCTGGCGCAGGCACAGGAGACCCTCGGCGTCCGCGTCGTCGCCGGCTTCGGCATCGGCGCCTCCGCGCGGACCTGCGTCACCCTCGCCGAACGGGCCGCCGCTCGCGCCGAGCAGGATGTGGCGCCCGGTGCCTACCTCATCGAGGACAGCGGCGTGGTCATCGGCCCGATGGGGCCGAGCGGCACGCCCCTGTCCTTCACCTATCGCGAGCACGGCGCCGACGTCGAGGAGTTGGCCCGCAGCGTGGGGCTCAGCCCCGCCACCCTGTCGCGGCTGACCGCCATCGAGCGCAGCCTCAACGGCAGGTCCGTCTCCCCCAGCGACCTGGCCACCGCACTGGGGATCACCGACCCGAGCGGACGCCGGCTGATCCGCAAGCTCGGGGAGCACGGCCTGGTCATCCCGGAGGGCAGCGCGCAGGTCAACCGCAAGGGTCGCCCGACCCGCCTGTACCGGCTGGCAATCAGCAGTGGGCGCCAGTGAGCCGTCCGGTACTGGCCGACCTGCTGCTCACCGGCGGGCACGTCATCGACGCCGGCGGCGGGCACGTCGGCCGGTACGACGTGGCGGTCCGCGCCGGCCGAATCGCGGCCGTCGAGCCGGCGCTGCCGGCCGATGGGGCCCGGCAGGTCGTCGACGTACGGGGCAAGGTGGTCACCCCGGGCCTGATCGACCTGCACACGCACGTGGCCACCCAGGCCACCTACTGGGGCATCGACCCGGATCCGGTCGCGTGGTGCTCCGGCGTCACGACCTGGGTCGACGCCGGCTCGGCGGGGGCCTACTCGCTCGACGCGTTCCGGGTCGCGCTGCGCCGTCTGCAGGTCCGGGTGCCCGTACTGCTGAACATCTCCGCGCTCGGGCTCACCGGCCGTACGGGCGAGTGCCGGGACCTGCACAACTGCGACGTGGACCTGGCCGTCGCCGCGGTGCGGGACAACCGGGACCTGGTGGCCGGTATCAAGGTTCGCATCGACCGGGAGACCGTGGGCGGGAACGGGGTCGAGCCGCTGCGCCGGGGCATCATGGCCGCCGAGGCGTGCGACGTCCCGGTGATGGTCCACGTTGGTACGTCCCCGCCGGCTGTCGCGGACGTCGTCGCGCTTCTCCGCCCCGGTGACATCGTCACGCACTGCGCCAGCGCCATCGCCGCGGGGCCGGAGTTGGTCAGCCCGGCGATGCGCGACGCGTACGCCAGGGGGGTGTTGTTCGATCTCGGTCACGGCTCCGGCGGCTTCGCCTTCGACGTGCTCGAAGCGCAACTGGAGTCGGGGCTGACACCGCACACCGTATCGTCAGACCTGCACGCCCGGTGTCTGTACGGGCCGGTGTTCGACCTGCCGACGACGATGGCGAAGCTCCTGGCGGTCGGCCTACCCCTCGAGGAGGTGGTGGCAGCGGCGACCATCCGCCCGGCGCGAGCGCTCAACCTACCCGGCGGCGCCGGCACGCTCAGCCCGGGTGCCCCCGCTGACCTGGCCGTCTTCTCGGTGGCGGAGGGACCGTTCGAGCTGGTCGACGCCCACGGGCAACGCCGCGTCGGCAAGCAGCGGCTGGTCAACGAGGCCACGTACCTGGGCGGACGCCTGCTGCCGCCGCGGCTGCCCGAGCCGCCGCGCCCGTGGATTCCGCTCACCACCGCGCAGCGACATGCCCTGGACGACCGGGCCGACGTGCTGCGTGCGCTGTTCAGCACGCCTCTGGTCGGACCAGACGGGCTGTCCGAACAGTTTCCCCGGCGACCGGAGGAGTCTCCGGGTACGGACGAGAGAGGTTGACCATGCCCAAGCGCGTCATCACCACCGACCAGGCCGCTCCGCCCGGGGGCCCGTACTCTCAGGCGGTCGTCGCGGGCGACCATGTGTATCTGGCTGGCGCGACCCCGGTACTGCCCGACGGGACGTGGGTGCGCGGCGCGTTCGCGGAGCAGGCGCGGGCGGCCTTCACCAACCTCGCTCGCGTCGCCGAGGCTGCCGGCGCCGACCTGACCCAGGCCGTCCGCGTCGGGGTCTACCTACGCGACTTCGCCCACTTCGCCGAGATGAACAAGATTTACGTAGAGTTCTTCGGCGAGCGGAACCTGCCGGTCCGCACGACGCTGCCGGTCGCGCTGGACGGCTTCGACATCGAGGTCGACGCCATTCTGTACACCGGGTAGACACTCACCCGATGCCTGACCCTCGGACGCACGGGTCTGAGGGTTCCAGGTGAACGGATAGCTAGGCCCGGATCCGCGATGCCGCCGAGGCACCCGCGGCCCACACCCTGGTCCCGGCGAACGACACTTCCTTGCCGTGCGCGTCGGCGGCCGCGAACGCGAGCAGTCGCTCGCCCTCGGCGGTCAACTCGGCCCGGTCCCGCTTGCCGAGCCGGTCGAGCGGCTGGACCACCAGCCGTGCCACCTGGCGTTCTCGGATGATCTTCCAGGTGGCCTTGACGTACCCGTCGACCAGCACGCCCCGCGGCGGTTCGCGCCAAGCGCCGATGGCGCGCAGCGACTCGGCGCCCACGAGCCGGGTCCGGTCGGCATGCGACAGCAACAGGTTGTCGTACTCGGCCAGGAACCGCACCGGCGCGGGCGTGTCAGGGTCCGGCCGCGGCGCGTCCTCCAGGTCGAAGAGCTCGCGCCCGCCCTCGTCCCGGAACCGCCGCAGCGGCAGGCGCTCGAAGACCTCCCGCAGGCGGGTGAGGCCGGACCAGGTCTGCGCGTCCTGGACGCTGGCGGGCCCGAACGCGGCGAGGTAGCGGCGCACCAGGATCGCCGGGTCCGGCTCGGTGAGCGGCCGGCCGAGCCAGGCGTCGGCGGTGGTCAGGGTCGGCTGCCCGCTCCTGCCCCACAGCCCGCGTGGGGGCACCTGGACCAGGGGTAGCAGGTTGCGGGCGCCGTGTGCCAGGGAGTTGGCTGGACGGTCCGGCCACCGTTGCTGGAGGAGCGTCCCCAGCTCCTTGGCGGTACGCGGCTGGGCTTCGACCAGCTCGCGGGCGGCGTCCGCGAGTGCGGTGAGGTCGAGGTCGCGCAGGCCGGGCGCGAAGGTGGTGTTGGTGCGAAGATCACGGTCGAAGATGGGCTGCGTCCAGGGGCGCATCGCCAGGCAGTCGTCGCCGGTGACAAGGTGGATCGTGTTGCGCATCACCGGGATGCGCACCACCCGCCGGTCAAGCAGGAGCTGGCTCAGTTCGTGCGCCTCGAAGCCGTCGATGCGGCTCCACAGCCCCACGTAGGGAGCCTGTGGCGCCTGGCCCTGCATGCCGACCAGGTGAACGATCACCTCTTCGGCGGGCATCGCCACGCGCTGGAGCATGAACTGTCGGGCGAGCGTAGCGCGCCCGAGGGCGCGCGACGACAGCGTCTGGCTCACGTCAGCCCGGCCAAGAAGTGGCGGATGTCCCGCAGGTCACCGCCCCCTGCTGCTCCCAATCTGCTTCCCCCCCGATCCGGGATGCCTAAGAGAGTAAACCCGCACCACGATCAGCTGCGGCGTAGCACCAGCGTCACGAAGCCCAGAACGTCGCGGTACCCGCGCAACCACTGGTCGCGGTGCTCCCGGGCAACGGTGAGTGCCTCGGCGGCGTCCGGATGACCGCGATTGTCCAGCGCCCACTCGGTGAGCGAGCCGACCCACGACCATTCGTAGTCGTCCCACTCGGCGGCGTCGCTGACATGGGCGTACACCGGCGCCCAGCCGGCCTGCTCGGCAGGGTCGACCAGGCCGGCGAGGTCGGTGAATTCCGCCGGCTTCACACTGAGCGCCGCGAGTGCCTCCGGAGTCGGCGGGACCTGCCAGAACCCCTCACCGACCAGCAGGATGCCGTCGGCGTTCACATGCCGACCGGCCAGCTCCAGCGTCCCGGCGAATCCACCGAACGCGTGTGTGGAACCGACGCACAGCACCAGGTCGTAATCGCCGTCGGGCACGTACGTGCGGGCGTCGCGCTCGTGCAGCGTTAGCCGGTCGGCGAGGCCGCGTTCGGCGGCGGCGCCGGCGGCACGTTCGAGGGCGTACCGGCTGACGTCCACGCCGTCCGCGTGCCCGTCGGGGTAGTGAGCGAGGGCCTGCAGCGCCCAGGCTCCCTCTCCGCAGCCGAGGTCGAGGACACGAGCCGCCGGTTGGCGGCCCGCTCGGCGCAGGAGTCGGTTCAGGTTGACACCGGAGATCGGGGCCGCGATCGGGTGGTGCGAGTGCGCGATGCTGCTGAGCCGTTGACGATCCATCGTCGAAGTCAACACGAGTCCGGTCGCGCCCGCACTCGGGTTGTCGTGCCGTGCACGTCCGGGGCAGGAGTGCGCAGCCGATCCCGGGCGATCCGGGCGGCAGCTCATCGCGGCAGTCTGATCAGTAGTGGGCGAGCACCTGCACCACCGGGTGACCGAGCAGCTGAGCCACCCGGGCGAGCTCGGTCCCGTCGAGTTCGAATCTCGCCCGAGTCGGGTTCATGGCACTCACCTCGAATCGCGCGAACCGGATCGGCTCCTCGTAGTGCAAACTGTCCAACTCGGCGGCGGCACCGCAGCACGGAACCAGCACGTCCAGGCTGTCGAAGCTCGCTCCGCCGTTCTCCCTGACCACATCGCCCAGCCAGTCCAAGCTGATGTCCGCCTCGCATCGGGAGCAGGCGATCCGGGTGGTGTACTCGCCAGCGTCGATCAGGGTCACCCGGTCGTAGAACGTGACCTCCACCCGCTCGACCGCATCACCCT
Organism: Micromonospora desertarenae; assembly: GCF_056150265.1. Taxonomy (NCBI): domain Bacteria; kingdom Bacillati; phylum Actinomycetota; class Actinomycetes; order Micromonosporales; family Micromonosporaceae; genus Micromonospora; species Micromonospora desertarenae. The sequence goes on along the minus strand of NZ_JAXCFQ010000007.1, from coordinate 279,465 downwards.
GGCCGGAGAACAGTTCCGCCACAAAAGCAGCGGCGGAGGCGGCGGCCTCGACCGTGGGCTGCCACCGCTGGTCGTCAGGGATCAGACGGATGTAGCTATCACTCACGATGCCTACGATGCCTCCTCTCCTGACGGACGGGCATGGCTGACGCGCGCCTGGTCGCCCGCTCATCGGTTGACTGGACGCGTACCGCTAGGGGATGTCCACCCAGGTGCCCGGTGGGTGCGGCGGAAGGCGGAGGTCCACGAGCACCCCGACATGGTCACTCGCCCACACCCCGTCAACCGGCTCAGCGAACACTCGCCGGCAGTCCAGCACGTCGAGGGTTGCCCCATGCGGGCCGCACCGGACCAGGACGTAGTCGATCCGGCGCCCCCGGTCCAGCGGCATCTGCCCGGCCCGCACCAGCGGATTGTCCGGCGAGAAGGTGTGCCCCGGCTCCGCGCGGTGAACCGCCTGCCAGCAGTCCTGGTAGCAGACGCTGACGCCAGCCAGCGACTGCCGGCCGGTCCAGAAGCGGACGCTGGCGGCGTCGGGTGTCGCGTCGAAGTCGCCCAGCAGCACCACGTGCGGTTCGGTGTCCGGGCCGTCCGGGTCGAGCGGTTCGGACCGCTCGGCAACGAGTTCCTCGATGTACCGGGCCGTCCGCACCGCCTGCAGTTCCCGCTCGTACTCGGCGTCGTACTGCCAGGCGGGCTTGTGATGGGCGATGAGCACCGGTCCCAGCGGCGGCGGCGCCGCGACCTCCACCACCACCGCGGCACTCCATGGCAGCACCGCGGTGCGCGGGGTGACATGCAGGTCGACAACACCGACTGTACGCAGCGGCCACCGGCTGCCCAGCACGGCGCCGACCCCGTCGGCCGACCGCCCCGGGTGCGGTACGAGGTGATAGTCCGGCCCGAGCAGGCCGGCGGCCTCGTCCACGTCCCCGCCGCCGGCGACCTCCTGCAGGGCCACCACGTCCGGCCGCAGCTCGCGCAGCCCGTCAACGAGCACCGCCCGACGGCGCGGCCAGTCGGCGAAGAACGGCGCAAGGACGTTCAGGGTCAGTACCCGCAGGCTGGCAGGCTTGTCGGCCATCACACCATCCTGTGCCCGATGCCGAGCCCCGGCAACCGGGATGGCGCATGGAGCTTCGAGCCCTAGCCCGACCGTGCGCCGTGCGCGTTGATGGCCGCCACCAGTTCACCGAACATCGCCTCGTAAGCCTCGCTGAGGCTTTCCACCAACTCGTGCGGCAGAAGGTCGGTTGTCCAGACCACAGTGGCTACGCCGTCGCCGTCCGTCAGCACCCGCATCTCGGCCTGGTGGTGCTCCGCCCCGGGGAACCCGGGGATCGTGTAGACGGCCCGCATGGTCGCGGGATCGACGGTCACGTTGCGCTCCCAGATCTCGCTGCCGTCGGCCAACGTGACCACGCGGAAGTCGCCCTCTTGGCGCTCGCTCTGACAAGCTGAGAAGACGTGCACCTCCGAGCGTGTGTAGCGATCCAGGAAATCCCACGCCACGTCCGCCGGCACCGTCAGCTTCGCCGCACGATAAATGGATCCCATCCGCCCCACTCGGTCACTCGGTTCGGCTGTCGGCCTCGCCGCCAACCCTTGCACATCCGACGATGGAGGGGAATGCGGCGGGCCATTCCGCGGGAAGCGGCTGAGCGCACCTCCCATCGTGGACGCCGACGAGCGTCCGCTGCCGGCGACCGCGCTCCCGGCTGTCCAGCTTCACCTGCACCGTTCGCCGACAGCCGCCGGCGTCCTCGACGAGCGGCATCCTGGCCGACAGCTCCTATCGGCTGCCACCGGCCGGACGGCCCGGACTCACCTCAGGTGCCGGGCGAAGAACCGGTTCCCGTCGTCCCCCTCGAAGGGCGGGACGCCGGTGTGCCCGCCCATGTTGGCGTGCAGCGTCTTCTCCGTGGAGCCGAAGGCGTCGAACAGGTCCAGGGCCAGCTGCCGGTCGTTTCCCTCGTCGTCCCACTGCAACAGGACCAGCAGCGGAATGGTGACCTGCCGGGCCTCCTCGACCATGGCGCGGGGCACGAAACTGCCGGCGAACAGCAGGGCGGCCGCGATGCGCGGCTCGACCACCGCCAGCCGGAGACCGATGGCGATCACGCCTCCCGAGTACCCGACGGGGCCGCGGATCCCGGGCAGCGCGAGGAGGGCGTCCAGGGCGGCCCGCCATTCCGGGACCGCCTTGTCGACCAGCGGGCGGACCAGCCGGTCGACGACCTCGTCGGGGACCGGTTCGCCGGCCTCCAGTGCCCGGCGCAGGTCGGCGCGGGCCTCCTCGGCGACGGCGAAACGGGGCCGGTCGCCGCCGCCGGGGAGTTCGATGGTGGCCGCGGCGAAGCCCGCCGCCACGGCGTGCCGGGCCCGGGCCACCAGCCGGGGGTACATCCTGCGCAGTCCGCCGGGGTGGCCGACCAGGATCAGTGGCGCCGGTGCGGATGCGGATTCGGGCGTCCACAGGACGCCGGGGATCTCGCCGAGGGTGAATTCGCGCTCGAGGACGCCGCCGTCGAGGCGCTGTTCGGAAGTGAATCGCACGGTCGTGCCTTTCGGGAGTGCTCGTGAACGGCGCTCCCGGACGACCTATCGCCCGACCGTGACGCCGGAGGGGAGCACCCATGTCGATACGTTCACGGGTACCACCTCCTCGGTCTCTGGCACGGCCTCCGGCAAGGTAGCAGTGGCCGCCGTGGTCCGCCCACCGGTTTTGCGGGGCCGCGAAAGGCGGTCCCGCTCAGCCGGCACGATGCAACGGACTCACAGCCGCTCACCGCCTCCCGAGAGGGACCGCGGACCGAGCCGGTGACCGACACCGGGCACCGCGGCGGCCCCGGGTCGCAGGACTCAGGAATAACGGCAGTCGAGCGGTCAGCCGGCGTAGCGTGGTTCGCTGAGCCGGCGGCGGAATTCCGCGTGAGCGGTCTGGAGGACGTCGTTGAGCCGCTCGAGCTCGGACTCGGCCGGTTCTCGCCGCAGCCCGACCTCGATCTTCAACTCGCCGTCGACGATCGCCACGTCGAGGCGCTCGAGCAGATCCGTGGGGATCCTGGTGATGACGAACTCGCGGAACGCGTCGGCGATCGTGCCCGCCATGTCGCCACACCCGCAGGTGCGGCCATCCAGGACCGCGCCGAGGTGGCTGCGGCCGATCATCGCGTCCCGGTGTACGGGATCGATGACTGCCAGGCCCTCCTCCAGGACCGTGCGGGCCTCCGACAGCCGTGCCTCGTGCTGGAGGAAGAGGCCGAGGGCGATGCAGGCCCGCCCCACGGTGTCAGGATCGCTGCCGCGGCGGGACTGGGTCACCGCCTCGCTCAGCCGTTGCTCCGCCGGGCCCACCTGGCCGGCCTCCTTCAGCGCGAGACCCCAGTTGCGCAGCACCTGACTCAGCAGCTCCGGGCGACCGATGCGCGCCGCCCTCGCGTGCGCCGACGCGTACGTGCGCAGCGCCGCCTCGGTGTCGCCGGCTTCGTCCTGAGCCATCGCCAAGCCGAGCGCTGCCATCAGCGCCTCGTCCGGCCGGCCCTGCCGGTCGTACGACGCGAGCACGCGCTCGATCGCGTCGACCCGCCCCGCCTGGTCACCGAGATCACGCCCGAGGTTCGCCAGCACGGACAGGGCGTTGAGGGTCGCCTGGTGGTCGACGCCGAGGCGCTCCTCCAAGGCGGCGACCAGGGCGGTGAGCAGGGACTTGGACGCCGGGTCGTCGTGGTCCAGCATCCGGACAACGGCCTGCCCGACCTGCTCGACAACCTCGTCCGGCAGTTGGTGCAGGCCCACGAAGAGCGGCTCGCGGGTGCCACCGGCGTGCACGATCGCCGCTCGCAGCGCCAACGCGGAGGCCACCCGCTCGTGCCCGTTGCGCCACAGGTTGGCCACCGCCTCCTCGACGACCTGCCGGGCGCCTGCCACGTCGCCACGCTGCCGCAGCAGGTCCGCCAGCGGTTCGAGGCCGAACGCGTACCCGGCATGCTCCCGTCCGTAGAAGGCGAGCCGCTCCTGCACGCCGTGGCGTAGCTCCGCCTCGGCCTCGTCGAGTCGTCCGGCCATGCGCAACGCCAACCCGAGGTTGAGTCGGTAGGTCAACTGGTCCTTGCGGGACTCGTGATCGCGCGGCGGCGCGGAGGCGGCGCGGCGGAAACACTCGATCGCGCGGTCGAGTTGGTCGGCGTTGAGCAGCACACTGCCGAGGTCACACTGGGCCGAGGCCCATTCCGGGCTGCCGGGACCGTGTACGTCCGTCGCGGCCTGCAACTCGCGCGTCATGAGGTCCTCGGCGTCGCCGATACGGCCCTCCCGCAGCAACCCGAAGGCCACCTCGACCGGAGCGAAGGGTGTCGTCACGAGCGGCAAGTCTAGGGCCCGCCCACCGACGCTCGCGCACCCCTGGGAACACCTCGAGCCAGGCCAACCCGGCGCGACCAACCAACCCAGCGGGTCTTCGCCGACCCGTCGGCGCCGAGGAGAACCGGCCACGCGGGCTCGTCCGCGGCGCCGAGCAGGGTCACCGCGCACACGTCCCGCCACAGCGCGTCCGCACCGCCGTCGGTCAGGAGCAAGGCGGTGACCGGCACCCCGCGTCGGGCCAACCGTTGCCGGTACAGGCGCAGGTGCGTCGTCAGGTGGACGCCCGGTCCTGACCGGGCAGAACCCTGCTCGCGTGCTCGCCCTGGCGGTCAAACAGTCGCGCTACGCCCGGTGAGACCTGCCCGGCCGCCCGGACCCGTGAGGGTTCGCCGATATCCTCCGAACCGTAGCGATGACCCACTGCTAAACGAGACCCGGCCAGAGGGTCAGCACGAGGACACCGAGTCCGAGGGTGAAGTCGAGTGCGCCACACCATTCGGACAGCGACCTCGAGACGACTTGGTGGCGCCGCCAATGAGCGAGGTCCCACAGGGCATGCCCGACGAGTCCGGCCGCGATCAGCACCCGTCCGGCTTCCGGAGAGAGCCAGAGTGCGCCGAGGCTGATCGCGACGAATGCCACAGCGGCATAGGGCTGCCATCGGTAGAGGTCGGACCTCGTCCAGGTACGGCGGATGAGGCCCGTGACGATCGCCGCGACAATGATCACGACCATCACCGCCAGCTCGACGACTGGCCCGGTCGAGGTGAGTCGAGTGGCCAGCACCAGGACCACCAGCGCTCCGACAATCGACCAGGACCAGCCAGGTCGGACGGATGCGGCTATCACGACGTAGCCCGTCGTCGCCAACATCAGTACCAGTAGCACGCCCGAGAGGCTCTGCGGGTCGTCGGTGGCGAGTCGCGAGACCGCGAACGCGACCCCGAGCGCCGCGGGCCAGCGATTCAGCAGCGCTCGCATCCTGCTGGATGGCTGTCGACGTCCGTGGGGAATCGAGCCGTCGACGACGGCCGATTCAGCTGCCGGTTGCGAGTACGAGGATCGTGAAGAGCCGGGCGAGGGGCGTCGGTCGGCGTGACCGCCACGCGCTCGTGGTCGATCCGGCGAGCCCGCCGGGGTGGCCGGAAGATCTGTTCTCATGGCTGCAGTCTCGGCCCGTTCCGGAACGGTCTGAAGATGTGGAGCGCACCGGTTTCCCATGCGGTTCGTCCGGTCGACCCATGCGCCCCGCCCGGGTCGGCGGCGACGCCGGCCCGCCGGTCCACGGAGAACTACCGGCCACGATCGGCCGCCGCTACACCCTCGGCCAGGGCGCTCAGGCATGAGTCGACTTCGTCCGCCGGCCTACGACCGGCAAGCTCGTGGTCACGATGTGAAACCCACTGCCATCGGCACTTCTCGGCAGTCCGACCGTCCGATGACCGCGACAGGATCACCACGTGACAGCTGACATCCGCGAACTCCAGCAGCCTGAACGCCTCATCCTCGACCCCGAGCCCACGTAGCGCGGGTACGGGTGAGTGAAAGGGCCCGTTGCTACTGTGCACGGGTGATCCTCGGGCGGACGGAGGAACTGGCCCGGCTGGACCGGCTGCTGACCGCCGCCCGGGCTGGTGACGGCGGCGCCCTGGTCATCCGCGGCGAGGCCGGGATCGGCAAGTCGGCTCTGCTTGACCGCATCGCCGCGTCGGCGAGGGACATGTCGGTGCTGCGCGGTGTGGGCATCGAGTCGGAGATCGAGGTGCCGTTCGCGGGTCTGCACCTGTTGTTCCACCCGTACCTGGACCGCGTCGAGGCGCTTCCCGGGCCGCAGGCGGCGGCGCTGCGGACCGCTCTCGGCCTGACCGCGGCCGGTGCCGGCGAGCGGTTCCTGGTCGGTGCGGCCACGCTGTCACTGCTGTCCGAGCTGGCCGGGGATCGGCCGCTGGTGTGCATCGTCGACGACGCGCAATGGTTCGATCGGGCGTCCGCGGACGCGTTGCTGTTCGCGGCCCGGCGGCTGCGGCGCGAGCCGGTCGCCATGTTCTTCGCGGTACGCGACGAGGCCGGGCGCTTCACGGCCCCGAGCCTCGAGGTGCTGGCATTGTCGGCGCTGGACCGGGCCAGCGCCGGTTCGCTTCTCGACCAGCGGGCGAACGTTCTGGCCCCGGCGACGCGGGCCCGCATCGTGGCCGAGGCGGGCGGCAACCCGCTGGCGATCCTCGAGTTCGCGGCCGCCCTCACCGACCGGAAGGCCGGCGGGCGTCCGTGGTCGACGCCCGTCGAGCCGTTGCCGGTGACCGAACAGGTGCAGGAGGCGTTCCGGTCCCGCATCGGCGACCTCCCCGAGGCGACGCAGCGGCTGCTGGTGCTGGCGGCCGCGGACGACACGGCCGAGCTCGCCGTGGTGGTGCGGGCGGGCGAACGGCTCGGGCTGTCCCCCGCCGACCTGGAACCGGCCGAGCGGGCCCGGCTGGTCCAGTTGACCGCTGAGTCGATCAGCTTCCGGCATCCGCTCATCCGGTCCGCGGCCTACCGGGGCGCGGCCCGCGGCTGGCTCGTCGCCGCGCACCGGGCGCTGGCCGAGACGCTCGACGGTGACGCGTCCGCCGACCGCCGCGCCTGGCACCGGGCCGCCGCGACCACCGGATCTGACGAGGCGGTGGCCGCCGAACTCGAAGGCGTCGCGCGGCGGGCCGCCCAGCGGGGCGGTTCGGCGGCCGTGGCGGCCGCGCTGGACCGCGCGGCCACCCTCAGCAGCGACCCGGGCCGCAAGGCAAGGCGGCTGGTCGGCGCGGCCCGCGCGGCGTACGACGCCGGCTGGCTCGACCGGGCGGCCGTGTTCTCGGCGGCCGGCGTCGACCTCGCCACCGACCGGCCGACCCGCGCGGAGGCGGCCTGGATCCAGGCTCAGGTCGCCTACGAGCGCGACTCCCCCGCTGCGGCGGCGGCGCTGATGGTGCGGGGCGCCGCGCCCATCGTCGCGTCCCATCCCGAGCAGGCCGTGTCGATCCTCACGGACGCCGTCGGGTGCGCCAAGGACGCCGGCGCGCCCGACGTGATCCGCGAGTCGGCGGACCTGCTGAGCACCGTACCGCTGGAGCCCGACTCCCCGCTGCGGCCGGTGGTCGCCGGGATCGTCGGATTCCGGAATCTCCTCGACGGCAGCACGAGAGAAGCCGTCACCGGAATGCGCGCCCTGGTGACCGCCGCGCGGTGCGGTCGGGTCACCGGGTTCGTGGAACGGGTGCTCGCCGGATACCTGGCACTGATCGTCGGGGACGACGAGGCCGCGACCGAGACGCTGGAGGCTCTCGCCGCCGACACGCGCCGGCAGGGCGCGTTGGGCTGGCTACCGTACGCCCAGGAGCCGCTGGCGATATCGCTGCTGCTGCGCGGCCGGTTCCGCGACGCCGAGACTGTCGCGGCCGAGGCGCTCGACGTGTCGACCGACCTCGGCCAGGACACCCAGACCACCATCCTCACCGCCATCCCGGCCTGGTTGGCCGCGATCGCGGGCGACGCGGTCGCCTGCGAGGCGATGGCGGGCCGGATGCTGCGCGCCGCATCCCGGCATCCCACCAACGCCGCCCTCGCCACCTGGGCGCTGGGGCTGCTCGATCTCGGCCGTGGCCGCTACGACGCGGCATCCCGGCATCTCGACGCGGTGTGCGCCGGTCCGGCCCGACACGACTTTCCGCTGCGGGCGGTACCGGACCAGGTCGAGGCGGCGGTACGCGGCGGGGATTCCGCACGGGCGGCCCGGTTCCTGCCTGGACTGCGCGACTGGGCCGAGCACGTCGGTCAGCCGCACGCGGCCGCGCTGGTGCGGCGCTGCGATGCCCTGCGCGCGGTCGGCGCCGAGGCGGAGGCCCACTACCACGCCGCCCTCGCGCTGTTGTCCGACGCCGGGCGGCCGTACGACCATGCGCGCACCGCGCTGCTCTTCGGCGAGTGGCTGCGCCGGCAGCGGCGCCGGACCGAGGCGCACACCCACCTGGCCGGCGCGCTGTCCGGCTTCGAGTCGCTGGGTGCCGAGCCGTGGGCGGCCCGGGCGCGCTCCGAACTGACCGCACTCGGCGACCGACCGGTGGCCCGGCCGCGCGACCGCGATCCGCTGGCCCGGCTGACCCCGCAGGAACGCCAGGTGGTGCTGCTGGCCGCGGCCGGGCTGAGCAACCGGGACATCGCCGCCCGGCTGTTCCTCAGCCCGCGCACCATCGGCTACCACCTCTACCGCGCCTATCCCAAGCTCGGCGTCACCAGACGCACCGAGCTGGCGGACCTGGCCGCGCGCGCTACACCTTGACCATCGTCGACGCGTACCCGCCGCCCGGCCAGACCCAGCGGCCGGTGTTGACAGTGAAGTCGTCGTTGAACGTGCCTTCGAACCTGGCCGGCGAGCTGCGGTCGCCGAACCAGATCGTGAGCGTGTTGCCGGCCACCTCGTACGTGTACTCGAGGATCTCGCCGGACTGACCGAAGAAGTGCGACCGCAACGTGCCGGTGTCGGTGTCGAAGCCGATGTACTCGACACCTTTGGTGCCGTCGCCGTCGTCGCCGAGGTCGACCTCCTGGATCAGGAAGCGGCCACCCTCCATCCACCGGTAGGTGACGCGGCCGGGTTCGCCGCCGTCCGTTCCAGACACCCGCCAGGTGCCGACCAGAACGGCCAGACTCCGAAGGGCCTGGTCCCGGTCGGCGCTCATCGCAGCCCTCCGATCTCGCACCGGCGGGCGTACGCGACGGCGGCCGCCACCAGCAGCAGGACGAGCGGCAGCCAGGGCGCGACGCCGAGCGCGACGTTGGTGACGGTCGCGCCGACCAGCAGCGCGGTCACGCCGAGCGCGGCGAGCCCGCACAACCGGGGAATCAGCAGGCCGACGGCGCCGGCCAGCTCGACCAGGCCGACCGCGTAGCGGAACCACTGGCCGGCGCCGATCTCGGCGAACAGGTCGACCATGGCGGCGTCGCCGATCAGCTTCAGAACCCCGCCGGCGGCAAGCTGGAGCGCGAGAACGGCCTGCGCCACCCAGAGGGCGACGGCGACCGACCGGCGGCTGGCCGGCAGGACGACGGTACGACTGTTGCTCATGACGGATCTCCTCTGCGACGGTTGATCGATCGTCACGAGGACGGTATGACCGGGGCTATCAGTAGCCGCATCCGTCGCCATACCTGACCGCGGCAGGTCAGCCGCGTCTCACTTCCCCACCGGAAAGTTCCGTAACAGGATTCCCACCGACACCGCCATCAACCTCGCTGCCACCCGGGCCATCGTCGGTGCGATCACCGGTGGCGTGGCCGCCGCCGTCCGCACCGGCACCGTCCGCTGGTCAGCGCAACAGCGGTTCTCGTCACCGGCGCTCAGCGGCAACGCGTCGACGACAGCCGCTCCGCCGACTGAGCCGAGGGCTTCATGTCGGTTTCGTGGACGTGCCGATCGGGGTCGTGTCACAGCCGCAGCAACGCGGGGGTTGCCTCGACCTTGCGGAGCCGGCCGAGTGCGTACGCGGTCGAAGCCGTTACCGCGTGCGCTGCTGCACACCTCCTCTAAACCGTCCTAGGACATCGACTCAGGGCGACCAGGGGCGAATGTGCTGGCGTTGTTGCCGTTCCATCGCACAGACCTTCGCTCACGCCGTCACCTGCCGGCCGACGCGTCTCATCACCTTGCCGAGGAGGTCATGGAGGTCGGCTTCGACCAGGTCCAGCAGGCCGCCGCCGAACACGCACAGCGACAGCTTCCTCGGATGGCCGAAGGCGCCGAACCGGAAGTCCTCCGCGAGGTAGATGTAGTAGTCGCCGTCGGGGTACGGCAACAACGGCCAGCCAGGCCGGCCGGGCGGATCGATGTTCTCTGGCCCAACCAGTATGTCGACCGACGCGCGTTCGCTCCCGCGCAAGCACCGCCGGCCCGAGCAGCCAGCATTACCGGCACCGTCCACAGGCTGCATCTATCGATCGTCTTTGGACGCTGGCGCGACGTGTCGCTCCCCTCGACCCGAGAACGTGAGCTCGGACGAACCCACCTCCACCACGCCGCCGTCCGGTGGCGATGCTACGGGCCGCGGCCCGGGCGCCGACCTGCGTCGACACCCTCGCGGCAGTGCACCGGCATCTTCGACTCTGCGTACCTACCCGCCGGGTGGTGCTGGACGGCGTTTCGTTCACTGTCTGCCCGCCGAGACCACCGCCCTGGCGGGTGGCGTCGGGTTCAGGTCACATATCGTTACATGCATTTGACAATCACTTTCATCTGCACGAAGGTGCTTCGTCATGACGTCTTCAACGGCCGTCGATCATGTGGCGAACTCGGACGCCTCCGCCGGCGACACCTCGGCGGAGGTCGCTGCGCGTCCGTCGCCCCGGACAGGCAATGCTGTCGCCGCCCTGTTGGCGCTGCTGGTCATTTCGATTGTGGTGGTGATCGGCCTCGGCCCCGTGGTCATCCCGCCCGACGAGACGGCCCGGTACCTGTGGGCGGCGCTCACCGGCGGCCGTATCGACGCCGATGAGGTGACCACGTACCAGATCATCTGGCAGATCCGTACTCCCCGGGTGTTGCTCGCGGCGATCGTCGGTGCGGGCCTTTCCGCGGTCGGTGTGGCGATCCAGTCACTGGTTCGCAACGCCCTGGCCGATCCATACGTACTCGGGGTTTCCTCCGGGGCATCGGTCGGCGCCGTCGCGGTCACGGTCGCGGGCGGTCTCGGCGCGCTCGGCATCTACGCGATTTCCGCTGGGGCCTTCCTCGGCGCGATGGCCGCCGCGGCGCTGGTCTACCTGGTCGCGTACAGCCGCGTCGGCGTCACGCCCCTGCGTCTCGTGCTGACCGGCGTGGTCATGTCGTTCGGTTTTCAGGCACTGATGGCGGTGATCATCTACTTCACACCGGACAGCGAGGCGACCGCCACCATGCTGTTCTGGTCGATGGGCAGCTTCGGCGCCGCGACCTGGGGTGGCCTGCCGGTGGTCGCGGCCGTCGTCCTCGTCGGCGTGGTCGTCCTGCGCTGGCACGGCCGCACCCTGGACGTGCTGACCTTCGGCGACGAGGCGTCCACCAGCTTGGGCGTCGACACGATCGGGGTACGTCGGCGACTGTTCGTCATCACCTCACTGGTCACCGGTGCGATGGTGGCGGTCAGCGGAGCGGTCGCGTTCGTCGGTCTGGTGTTGCCGCACGTGGTCCGCATCGTGGTCGGCGCCTCGCACCACCGAGTGCTGGTGGTCGCGCCGCTGGCCAGCGCCGTCTTCATGGTCTGGGTGGACCTGATCTCCCGCACTCTCGTGGCCCCTCGGGAGCTACCGCTGGGTGTGATCACCGCGCTGGTCGGGGTGCCGGTGTTCCTCGCGCTGATGCGCCGCCGTGGCTACCTGTTCGGCGGTCGGTGATGGATCTCCGCCTCGACGACGTCACGGTGGCGGTCGATGACAACGTCATCGTCCGTGATTTGTCGCTCGACGTGCCGCACGGGCAGGTTGTTGGACTGATCGGACCGAACGGATCCGGTAAATCGACTGCATTGCGCTGCATCTACCGGGCCCTGCGCCCGAGCCGCGGCGCGGTGTGGATCGGCCCCGACGACTTGTCCATCCTGCCACTGCGCCGCAGCGCGCGGTCGGTCGCCGCGCTCACCCAGGACGGCGGTACGGACCTCGACTTCACGGTTGCCGAGACGGTGGCGCTGGGTCGCGCCCCGCACCTGCGCGGCAACCAGCCACTCAGCGACCGGGAGCGAGTCCTGTGTCGTCGGGCGATGGCCCAGCTCGACGTGCTGCATCTGGCCGGCCGGGGGATGCTCACCCTGTCCGGCGGTGAGCGGCAGCGGGTGTTCGTCGCCCGGGCCCTCGTGCAGGAGCCGCAGGTCCTGGTGCTCGACGAGCCGACCAATCACCTGGACGTCCGGCACCAGATCGAGCTGCTGTCCCTGTTGCGTGGATCAGAGCTCACCGTGCTCGTCGTCCTGCATGACCTGAACCTCGCCGCTGCCGCCTGTGACCGGCTCGCCGTGTTGTCGCAGGGACGGCTCGTCGCCACCGGGACCCCGGCCGACGTCCTGACCGCCGATCTGGTCCGCACGGTGTTCGGCGTCGCGGTCAGCGTCGTGACACACCCGCTGACCGGTGATCCGCAACTGCTCTATTCCCTCGACTCAGCACCCTCTTCGGAAGGAATCACCACATGAACGGGACAATTTCCCGCCGGCCGGCCGCGCTGCAGGCCGTGCTGGCGTCGTTGGTCGCCGCGGCACTGCTCGCCGGTTGTGGTGCCGAGGTCGAACCGAGCGGGAGCGAAGCGCGGAAGGTCACGGTCAACCGGTGCGGCGAACCGGTGGAATACACCACTCCGCGACGCGCGGTCGTCTACGAGGGCGGTAGCGCCGACAAGATGTTCGCCCTCGGCCTCACCGAGCACGTCCACGGGTACGTCATGCCACCGGCCAATCCGCCGGTCACCGAATCACCGTGGGCCCCCGAGTACGCCAAGGTCGAGTTCCTCAGCGACGATCTCCTCAACCGGGAACTCCTGGTGGAGGCCAAGGCTGACTTCGTGGTCGCTGGCTGGAACTCCGGGCTCAGCGACAAACGCGGTACCTCTCCGGAGATCCTCGACGGGCTGGGCATCCAGAGCTTCATGCACGCAGAGTCCTGCTTCAACTATCCGAATTACCCCGAGCGGCACGCTCCGTTCGACGGCCTCTACACCGACCTGGAGCGGCTCGGCCAGATCTTCGGTGTGCAGCAGCGGGCCGCCACGGTGGTTGCCGATCTGAAGCGGCGGGTCGAGGCGGTCAAGGCCCAGTCACCCGCCACCCGCACGCCGGTGTTCCTCTACGACTCCGGCACCGATCAGCCGTTCACCGCCGGCAGGCAAGTGCCGCCGAACGACATCATCTCCTTCGCTGGCGGCCGAAACATCTTTGGCGACCTCGACGGCCGTTGGACGCAGGTCGGCTGGGAAGCGGTCGTCCAGGCCCAGCCCGAGGTGATCATCATCCTCGACTACCAGGACCAACCGGCCGAGCAGAAGATCAGATTCCTGAAGACCTCGCCCACTACCAAGAACCTGCCCGCGGTGGTCAACAACCGATTCTTCGTCCTCGACTACAACGAGGGCATCAGCAGTCCGCGCAACGTCGACGGGCTGGAGAAGTTCGCCGCGTACCTGCGGGACCTGCAGTCCTGACCGCAGCAACGAAAGATCAGCCCACGTGACGAGCACGTCCCCACCTACCCCGTCGTGACCGAGCCACGCCCCGGCCGGTCGATCCTGCGCGAGCCGGCCTTCCTGCGCCTCTGGTTGGGCACGACCGCGTCGGGTCTGGCCACCTGGGCGATGCCGTTCATGCTCGGCCTGGCCGTGCTGGACCGGCGGATCGGCCCGGTCACGTTAGGCGTCGTGCTCGCGGCCCGCACGGTTGGCTTCCTGGCCGCCGTACCGCTGGGGGGTGTGCTGGCCGACCGGCACTCCCGGCGGGCGGTGCTGTTTTGGTCCGGGCTGGCCGCCGCGGCGGCCAGCCCGCTGCTCGCCGTCGGCGTGGGCCGATCGGTCGCGCTGACCGCGGCTGCGGCGGCCGTGGTCGGCGCGGGCCAGGGTGCCTGCCGCCCGGCCTTCCAGGCGCTCACCGCCGAGATCGTCGAACCGGAACGCCGTCAACAGGCGAACGCCGCGACGACCCTGGCGGTGCGGGTCAGCACGCTGGTCGCCCCGGCACTGACGGCGCTGCTGGCGGCAGCCCTGTCCGTTCCGGCACTCCTGCTGGGCACCGCTGCCCTGTGGCTGGTCGCGGCGCTCGTGCCACCGCGCGGTCACCACATGCCCGACACCGGCACCGCCAGCCAGCGAATCACCACCGACCTCGTCGACGGCATGCGAGAGGTACAGCGGCACCCGTGGTTCCTGGCCGGGCTGGCGGCCCTTACCGCGGTCATCGCCACCGGGTACTCCGCGACCGGCGTCGCCCTCCCCCTGGTCAGCCGGGACCGCTACGGCACGGAAGCGGTGCTGGCGGCGGCCACCACCGCATACACCGTCGGCGCGCTCGTCGGTGCGGTGCTGATCAGCCGGTGGCGTCCCCGGAACCAAGGTTGGGCCGCCCTGGCCGGGCTGTCACTTTACGGCTTCGTGCCGCTGAGCCTGCTGTTCCCGGTCCACCCCGCCGTGGTGGTCGGAGCCTACGCGCTGGCCGGACTCGGCATCGAACTGTTCAACGTGCCCTGGTTCACCGCGACCCAACGCGAAGTGGATCCCCGCCTCCTGGCGCGGGTCTCCTCCCTGGACTTCCTGTTCTCCTACGGGCTCGCGCCGGTCGGCCTCGCCGTCATCGCACCGGCGATCAACGCGTACGGTACTCCCGCTGTGCTGGCCACCTGCGCGGTCGTCTGCTTCGCCGCCCCGACGGTCTCGGCGCTGATCCCGACCACCCGCACCTTCTCCGGTAACTCTTCGCGGCGCGCCCGGGCCCCTGCCGCCGGGTCTGCCCGGTGAAGGCGATCATGCGCGTGACCGGTGGCCAGGACCGATGCCCGTGCTGGCATGACGAGGTTCGCCACCACGAACGATGGGCTCGCCCCGCGAGCCCGAGAAGCGAGGGCGGAGCGGTGGAGTCGCCGTGCACCAGCAGCGCGTCGGCGGTCTGCAGCGCTGAGTCGGTCCCAGACCCAGGGCGCCCAGCACCAGCGGGTGCCTATGTTCGTCGCCGCGGACCGATCCACGACCGCCTGGAAGGATGCGAGCCCTCTCACGTTCGCGGCTGAAAGCCGCCAGCAATCGTCCACCGATCGCAGTTGGCTCGACGGATGCCGACTCATACCGATCCGACCACCACCGCCCGTCGTGCCTTCCACAGCTCCCCGCTCCTCGGTTGGCTGGCCGTGGTATCGGTGGCGATGGGCATCTTCGTCATCGTCACCGCCGAGATCCTGCCGATCGGACTGTTGACCTCGATCGGATCCACGTTCGGCGTGTCCGACGGCATCGCTGGTTTGACGATGACCATGCCAGGGGTGCTGGCGGCTGTGTCAGCACCGATCGTCACCGTCGCCGTCGGTCGGCTCGACCGACGAGTGCTGCTGTGCGGGTTGATCCTGCTGCTGGCTGCGGCGAATCTGGTCGCTGCCACCGCGACGTCCTACCCCGTCATGGTGGCGTCCCGAGCAATCGTCGGCGTCGTGATCGGCGGTTTCTGGTCGATCGGGGCGGGCCTCGCCCCACGGCTGGTGCGGCCTGAACGTGTCGGTGTGGCTACCGCGGTGGTTTTTTCGGCCGTACCGCTGGGATCGGTATTCGGTGTTCCGGCCGGAACCTTCATCGCCCAATTCGGTGGCTGGCGCACGGCGTTCATCGTGCTCGGCGCGCTCACCGGGATCGTGTTGCTGGCGTTGGTCGCGGTGCTACCGCCGTTGCCCGCCGCCCAACCGGTCAAGCTCGCCGCGTTGGTCGATGTGGTGAGTAGTCGCACCGGTCGCACTGCACTGGTCCTGACGGTCCTGGTCGTGACCGCGCATTTCGGCACGTACACCTACGTGACTCCGTTCCTGCAGCACGTCACCGGCGTCGGGACGGTCACCCCGTTCCTCCTGGTCTTTGGCATCGCCGGCGTCGTGGGTAACTTCATCGCCGGCGCGACCGTTCGGCTTCGCCTACGGGCGACCATGATCGCCAGTGCCGTCGCGCTCGCCGCAGCCACCGGGCTGCTGTCCGTGCTCGGCACCGCGTCGATCGGAGCGGTCGTGCTGCTCGCTGTGTGGGGCCTCGCCTACGGGGCGGTGCCGGTCTGCTCGCAGTCCTGGTTCGCGGCTTCGAACACGGGCTCGACTGAGGCCGCGTCCGTGCTGTTCACGTCGTCGTTCCAGGCCACCATTGCGCTCGGCGCGTTGCTCGGCGGCGTCGTGGTCGACGCGACGTCGCCGTCGGTACTCATGGCGTTCGGCGCCGGGGCCGCCCTGCTCGTCGCGCTGGTCGCCGCGAGGCCCTCCGGCCTTCCTATGTGGGGGCGGTAAGACCTACATCTGCCATCTCGCTCCTTTGACCATCGGTGCTTCCTGCGCTGGCGAACCCGCTGCCGCACCCCGGCGCCACGTCAAGGCACTGCCGGTCGGTCGTCACCATAGTGGGCACAGACCGTCATCGTTTCGTCGTCGGGTCCGCGGCGCTGCCGGGTAGCACATGGGGATAAGCCGCTACGGAAGGAGCAGCCATGGCACCCGACAGAACTGCGACGTTGGTCAGGCTCAATGACTCCGGGCAGACGATCGGGACGGCCGAGCAGGACGTGCGCGGCCGACATGTCGTCGACGCCGACGGCAACGACCTGGGCAAGGTCGACGACCTGCTGATTGACAGCGAGGAGCACAAGGTGCGATTTCTACAGGTCGAGCACGGGGGGATCTTGGGCATTGGCGCCACCGCCATCTTTGTCCCCGTCGGCGCGATCCGTGATTTCACCGACGACGCGGTACGGGTCGACCTCACGCGACAGGAAATCGAGCAGGCGCCGGTCTACGACCCGGCGGTCATCGACGAGACCGATCACTACGAGGATCCGTATTGGTACTACGGGTATGCACCGTTCTTCAGTCCGGGTGTTGCCCCGCCCTACCCGGTGCCCCCAACCCGCCGTTGAGGACTGCGAATCCCCGAGCGGGCTCCGGCGGTTGCAGCCTCTTGTCGGAGCCTCGAGCGATGCGAGGAGTGACATGACCTACGTGCCCTGGTTCATCCCCCATGATCTTCCGCCCCTGTTCCAGACCAGGCCCGCCTCCGAAGACGCTCGCCTGGCCTGCCGACTCCTTGAACGCATGCAGCGAGCTCCATTGCTGGCCCGGGAACGCGTCTGCATCGAGGTGCAAAACGGCGTCGTCATCCTTGACGGCGTTGTCAGTTCCGACGAAGTGAGCGCCGAGGCCCACGCGTGCGCTTGGGGGACCGCCGGCGTCCAGGACGTCAACAATCGACTGCATACGTTGGGGCGGTGAACCGCGCCACGGCGGAAGTCGTGCCCTGTGCGTCTGCCTGCGGGGACGTGCGCGCCGGTGGCGCCGGGACGACGATCCGGTGCGGTGAGGAATGAGGCAAGGTTCGGAGGGGCGCGTCTACGGTCCCTGCCATACGGACGGAGCCGGCCGACGGGTCTCCCGCTCTTGACGGGGCACGGATCCGGATCACGCCCTGCGCGAGGTCGGCATGCCTCCCGCATGGGAACCGGCGGTAGTGCCTCCACGGTGACCAGTTTCGGGTGGCCCGGCTCGGCTGCCCACCTGGGCCCGCCCCCTCCGTGACGCCAGGACGATGTGGCGACCGGTGATGGGCTAGGCAGACGCCGGACTATGCCGACGTACAGCGGCGACGGACGCGGCAGGCACTCGGGCCCGTTTGTCACGCAACCGTCATCCGTTTGCGGTGCCAGTGCCAAGGCAGGGTCCCAGGGTGGGATTCCGAACACCGGGTTGTATGGAGGGAGGCATATGGAGCCGGGGTCGCCGTACACCGACTGCAGGGTCACAAGGGTCGAGGTGAGCGTTGCTGGGGACCTGGATCTGGCCGGCCTGGGCGATGCGGACGTCGTCCTCGACCGGGTCCTGTCGCTGCGACCTGACCACCTGGTGATCGACCTGTCTCCCTGTCGGCATATCGACGCCGCGGCCATGGGACTGGTAGTCGATTGCCGCCGCCGGCTCCTGGATCACCAGGCGGACCTCAGCATCCGCGACCCTAACCCCCGGGTTCGACGGATACTGCAGGTCGCCCGGCTAGACCAGATCCTACCCGTGATCATGACAGATGGCGTCCCGCCCACGCAGGACAGGGTGTCGGATTCCGGCCGCCTACAAGGCACGGGCATGCCCCCGGAGGCGCGCACCGAGGGCAAGACGGAGAAAGCCTCGACACCGGTTACTGCTCGGCCGTCTGGCGTCTGCCAGCCACCGACAGTGTGACGGCAAAGGCATGGCCGGCTGCGGGCCCTGCGGCGCCAGGCCCGCCGGCCGTATCGATTGCTCCGCGTCAATTCACGCCGGGCGCTTCGCAGACGATGCCGCGGGGCTCGCCGAGTCGCTACGACCTCTGCCAGCGGGCAGCGGGTCTGCATGGTCGGTCCGTTGTCGAGGCGGCTGCGGACGAACCCCACATCGAGGAGATAGTGATGACTGTCGTGCCTGACGAGAACCTCATGACCCTCATCTGCGACAGATGCGGTGAGACGATCACCGGGGCCGGGCCGCTGCAGCCCGACACGGAGGTTGTCTGGACCCTGGTCTCGGAGAACGGCTGGACCGGCTCGCCCTTCTCCACGGGGCCGCACCGCTGCCCGCGCTGCGGGCTGTTCCCCGCGTCCGCTGACGCTGGTGCCGGTGGGGAGAGTCACCGCCGCAGTGGTGCCGTGGCGGGTATCGACCATCTGGCGGACGCGACGGTCGTGACTCTCGTCGGCGATATCGACATCGACGCGTGCGGTTCCTTACGTTCCGCCCTGCGCGCGGCGGTTGCGGTTACCGGCTACGTCATCGTCGACCTGTCTGAGGTTCACTTGATCGACTCCACCGCTCTGGGACTACTCGTCCGCGCTCAGCGTGAGGCCCGTAGGCGTAACGCGGTGGTGGGCCTCGCCGCACCCTCCCGGTTCATCCTTGCCGTGCTGCACACCATGCGCCTCGATAGCCTCTTTCCGATCTTCACCAGCCGCGTCGACGCGATCGCTGAACTGGCGCCGGGGTGGCAGTCGCACCAGTGGCGAGCGCCTCATCCGATCTTCATCAGCACGGACGACAACGACGCGAGCCACGGTGGCCGATGACGGGAACGGATACCACGTCGCCGTTTCGGGGTTCGGCAACCTCGGACCCACCTATTGTGGAAGTGACCTGGCGCGGGGCAGCCGACGGGCGGGCTCCTGTGACGATGGGCGCGGAGCGTGGACTCGTTCATGGAGGCGGTCTGGGACGTCTGCAGTGTGGGCGGCCGTCTCGTCACCACTGCCGTCTTGATCGTAATGGCGGTCGTGATCGCTGTCCTCGCGGGTCGTCTTGCCACCTTGCGGGTGGACGACACCACCAACCGCTACTACCTGCGCAAGGCCGTCCACTATCTGACCGTCGTGGCGTTGCTGTTCGCGCTGGCGCTGCTGTGGCGGCCGTTCGCTGGCCGCGTCGGCGTGGTCTTCGGTCTGCTCGCTGCCGGGCTCGCCCTGGCGATGCAGGAGGTCATCGGCGCGTTCGCCGGATGGGTCAGCATTTTGACCGGCAGGCAGTTCCGCGTCGGGGACCGAATCCAGATGTGTGGTGTCCGCGGGGATGTCCTGGACATCACACCACTGCGCACGCGGATCCTGGAAAGCGGTTCGTCTACCGACCCCGAGTCGTGGATTCGAGGCCGCCAATACACCGGCCGGGTGGTATCCCTGTCCAACCGGTTCGTATTCAGCTCACCCGTCTACAACAGCAGCACCGTCTTAGACCATCTATGGGAGGAACTCACTCTGCCCATTCCGTATCAAGCCGACTGGCACCTGGCGGAGCGGATCCTGCGCGAGGAAGCAGAGGCCATTTCGTCGACGGCCGAAGCGCGGCGAGCGATCGAGCAGATGCGCCACCGGTATCCTGTTGCCGAGGCGGAGGTCGACCCCCGCGTTTTCGTACGCGCCACGCCGAACTGGGTGGAGCTGTCAGCCCGCTTCGTGGTGCCCGTGCGCGCCGCCCGACAGGTCAAGGACCATGTCACTCGGCGAGTGTTGGACCGTTTCACCGAGCATGGTCTGCGGGTGGCCTCGGTGACCCAGGACATCACCATCCACCCACCGCAGCAACCAGAGGGCTCCGTTACTCCCGACCGCCAGCGTTAGCGAGCACCGCCGGGAGCCATTTGCCGGCCCACCATCGCTGCTCAGACCATGCCAGGGTCACGGTTGGTCCTGCGGCGGCGAGCTCGTCGGGCAAGGGCGATCGGCTCTCGTTCCCCGTCTCGAAGGCCTCGCGCCTAACTTATGAGAGCGGCCGTCCGGCCGCTCCTGCGGCCGGCTTTCTGGAGTGGGGACCGTCGCCGGGCCGGTGGGAGGCTGGATCGGTGTGCGGTCGCGGTCTCCGTGCTCGTCCTGGGTGGCGCTCACCGGACCTCTCCGTCAGGTAACCCGCCGGCGCACCCTCGCCCGCCGTTGCACCCGCGGATGCGGCACGGCACCTGGTTCGCGGTAAGGGCCGCTCGGAGGAAGGAACTCGTATATCGTGACAAATCGTCGTCCCATTGCGCGCAAGACAGAGGAAGCCATGGCAGATCGACCGCGACACGGTGGCACCTGCCCGGAAAAAGGCCGTCGCCCTGGCCGTGCCACCCGGCGCCTCTCAGCCGTCGTCCGAATGGTCGCGGCGCTGATTCTGGCCGGTGGTGCCTACACCGCGTTCGCCCCGCAGGCCAGCGCGCAGGAAGAGCCAGGGCGCAGCGCAGCCGCCGCGGAGGGCGAGGCGCTGTTCGAGGTCGGCTGCATCACCTGTCACGGTCGCAGCGCCGGCGGCGTGGAGGGGCGCGGACCGAGCCTGATCAACGTCGGGGGCGCATCGGTGGAGTTCCAGGTCGGCACCGGCCGGATGCCGCTGGCCCGCCAGGAGGCACAGGCACAGCGCAAGCCGCCGCTGTACACCGACGAGCAGGTGCGGCAGCTGGCCGCGTACATCGACTCGCTGGGCGTCGGCCCGGTGGTTCCGGACGACGTCGATGCCTTGGTCGAGGACGCCAACCTCGCCCGCGGCGGCGAGTTGTTCCGCATCAACTGCTCGCAATGCCACGCCTTTGGCGGCGGGGGCGGCGCCCTCTCCTCCGGCAAGTACGCGCCGAGCCTCTACCCTGCCAGCGAGCGAATCATCTACGCCGCGATGCTGAGCGGTCCGCAGAACATGCCGGTGTTCGGTGACAGCACGCTGACCCCGGAGCAGAAGGCGGACATCATCGCCTACATCCAGCGGGTCATTCAGGCCGACACCGACCCGGGTGGGTTTGACCTTGGTCGATACGGCCCCTCCACTGAAGGTCTGGCGGTGTTCCTGGTCGGCATCGTCGCGCTGGTGTTCGCCAGCCTGTGGATCGCAGGTAAGTCATGAGCGAGCACGTCACGCAGCAACAGCGGGAGCCGGTCGATGTCAACGACCCGACGTTGTCCCGCTTCGACGTCGTCCGCGAAGGCGCCCGCCGAGACGACATCGAGATCGTCCACTACGAACCGCAGGTGGTGCCCGGCTCACGAGCGGAGCGGCGACTGGTGCATGCCGTCACGGCTCTGTTCCTGACCGCAGGCCTGTCCGCAACCGCCTTCCTCGCCGTCTACATCTGGTGGCCGTGGCGATTCGAGCTCGTCGGCGGGTTGTCGGAGTACTACACGCCTCTGCTCGGAGTGGCGCTAGGCATCGCCCTGCTGGGCTTCGGCTTCGGGATCCTCGCGTGGGGCAAGAAGCTGCTGCCCAAGGAAGTGTCCATCCAGGATCGTCATGAGGGTGCTGTTTCCCCCGACGAGCGGCGCATCACCGGCCAGACCATGCTGTACATGGCAGACGAACTCGGCGTGAAACGCCGTCCCCTGCTCGGCATCTCGCTCCTCGCCGGCCTCGTTCCCGTCAGCGCGGTCGTCGCCGCTCCTCTCGTCGGCGGCCTTATCCGCGACCCCCACACCGATCGGGAACTCTTCCGCACCGGCTTCGCACCCGCCGACGACCAAGGCAGGGTCACCCGCATCCGTTTGGTCCGCGAGGACGGACGCCCCGTACGCCCGGCGGACCTGCTGGCCGGCAGTCAGGTGACCGTTTTCCCCGGCATCCCCCACGGCATCAGCAACCAGCACGCCGACTCAGTCACCCTGCTCATCCACCTGCGCGCTTCGGACGCCCTCACCGCCCGCGAGAACAACCGCGAGGCCGGCAAGACCGACTGGATGTGGGGCAACTACATCGCCTACTCCAAGATCTGCACCCACGCCGGCTGCCCCGCCAGCCTCTTCGAGCAGCAGACCAACCGGCTGCTCTGCCCCTGCCACCAGTCACAGTTCCTCATCACCAACAACGCCGAACCAATCTTCGGGCCGGCTAACCGGCGGCTGCCGCAACTCCCCATCGAGGTGGACGAGGAGGGCTTCTTCGTCGCCTCGTCCGACTACCAGGAGCCGATCGGGCCTGACTTCTGGGAACGTCCCTGACCCTCGATGGCAGGAGCGTCCGGCGGACCGCCGATGCGGTCGACGGTCCGCGACCCCGTACGGCGTCACCGCCGCGGTCGTCTGCGGCGCCGGTCGGGAGACTCCCGGGCCGGCGAACCACTGCAACGCTTGGGTCGACCTGATCCAGACAGATGCGAGGATCTCGCCCGGCAGTTCGGGCGGCGCCCTCGCCGACGACTCGGGCCGGGTGATCGCCACCAACGAGGCGTATTTGCCGCCGCTGATCGGAACGGTGTCCGTCGGGTTCGCGATCCCCGCCACCACCGCACTCGATATCGCCGACCATTTGCCCGACGACTGGCTAGCTACTCGGCCGTATCCCGGCGTCGCGGTGGCCGACCTGACTCCACAGATCGCCCTGTCGCCCTGCATCGGGACCGACTGCGACCTACCGGTAGGGGCCGTGTCCGCGAACAGCCCGGCGGCGGCCGCGCATCTGCGGCGCGGAGGCATCTTCACCGAGCTGGCCGGCGACCTTGCCGAAACCCTGGAGGCACTCCTTGCCACGGTGCGGGCGGTCGGCCCGGCCAGCGGATGCCCGTGTCGTGCCTGCGCAGCCGGGAGACCCGCCGCACGGCCGTGACGCCGACCGCCGCCACCGCTGACGCCGTGCCCACCGACCGCCGGCCCCGATCGCTCGTTCGGCTCGACGCATGAGCGATAACCCGGACGACGAGCGGTCCCGCGACGCCGTGCTCAACGGCCTCGCCAGGCGGCTGGACAAGCCGATGGGCGCCCTAGGCGTGCTATTCGTGCTGGTCGTGCTCGGGCAGGCGTTCGCCCGGCACCCCACCCTGTCCACGGCCCTAACCGTCACCAGCTGGGTGCTCTGGACTGCGTTCGTCGCCGAGTTCGCCCTGCGCGCCTGGCTGGCCCGGCGCGACGCGCGCGGGTTCTGGCGGCGTAACTGGTGGCAGGTGATCTTCCTTGCGGTGCCGTTCCTGCGGTTCGCCCGGGCCGCCGCCACCCTGCGCGCTGCCCGCGCCGGGGGCGTCATCACCGCTGCCGTGCGCGGCTCCCGCTCGGCCGGTCGGTTGCTGACCGACCGGCTCGCCTGGCTGCTGATCATCACCACGACAATCATCCTCAGCGTCGGACAAGTGTTGGTCCTCACCGGCAGCTACCGCTCGTACGGACGAGCTCTGCACGACGTCGCGCTGACCACGATCACCGGCGAACCGCTCAGCGCCACCGATCCGCTGGCCCAGGTCGTCGAACTGGTTCTCGCCATATACTCGGTGGTCGTGTTCGCCACCCTGGCCGGCGCCCTGGGGGCGTTCTTCCTCAGTTCTGAGCGGCAACGCGACGCGAGTGACCAGAACCAGCGGGAGTGACAGTCACTCGCCCTCGTCGGTTAGTAGGTCAGGAGGGCCGGTGCCGGAGTGGCGAGGGCCTACCGCTCTCCTAGCCGCTTCGACCCGAAACTTGGCCTTTACAGCTTCGCGGCTCCGGGCGCGTGGCTGCGCAGCTGGTTTCGCGCCGAACAGCTCCTGCGGTCGTTGACTGGGGTGGAGCGAAACCGCTACTGCCGCCGCCGATCGACGTCTGCGCTGAACCGGCAATTCCTGGGGCCGCACGCATTACGCCTCAAGCTGCAGGTCCATCGTGTTTGGTTAGCACCGGTCCGCTCTAGCACCAGGAAAGACGCGAACGCCGGAGCGAGCCGGGAGGAACGGACATGCCACGGACTGTCGAGATGATCCTTCCTGCCGAGCGGACGGCTGACGTCGTGGCGGCGCTGCGTGCCCTGAAGACGCTTTCTCTCCGTGTACATGCGGGAGTGGCCCTGCATCCGGCAGGAGACATGGTCGCCGTCGAGGTCACTAACCGCGACCTACAGCAGGTGATGCGGCTCGCCGACTCGTGCGGCCTCGGCACCGACATGAGCGTCTCCCTGTCGACGAGCCGTCCGGCGAGCCTGGTTTCCGCCGGGCGAGCAGACGATGTCGTACAAGACAGCGACACCGCGACCGCCGAGGAGGTGGAACTCGCCATCGGCCAGGAGAGCACGATGACCGCCGGCAAGGTCCTCGTCATGCTCGTTGCCGGAGCCTTCGCCGCGTTCGGCCTCGCCTCCGGCACGCTGCATCTGCTCATCGCCGCAATGGTTATCGCGCCGGGCTTCGAACCATTCAGCCGTATCGCACTCGGGTTCGCCAACGGCAGCCGGGCCCGCCGCCGTGGCCTGATCGACGCAGTGAAGGGCTACGGCGCCCTGACCGCTGGCGGAGCAGCCGGGGCGGTCACTTGCCGGCTGCTCGGCAAGGACTGGCTTGACGCCGGTGTGAGCAGCTACCTGCCCGCTGCAGCGCTCCAGACGTATTTCTCGACCACCACCTGGACCAGCCTGACGGTGGCGTTGCTCGCTGGTGCCGCTGGCGCCCTGCTGCTCGTGGTCAATCGCCGGGTGCTGACCGCCGGAGTCATGATCGCACTGGCCCTTGTCCCCGCATTCGCCCTCACCGGGATGGCGCTGATCGGCGGTGATTGGAGTCTCGCCGTGCGGGCCCTGGGGCGGGGAGCGCTCGACGCTGTCGCTGTCACCGTGACATCCACTCTGGTCTTCTGGTCGCACCGACGCACCACGGGTCGTGCAACCCGTGTCTGAGGGCCTGGTGGTTCTGGCGCTTCCCGTGCCTGAAGCTGCCCTTGCCGACTCAGTGGGCAGGCGACATGGTCCAATACCCCGCGGCCCGGTCTCGGCGTCCTGCGCGGCGCCTCGGCGCCTGCAGGGACGGAGGGGTGCCCGGAGCGACCTGTGGATCGGGGAACCTTTGCTCCTTGTGCTTCCTGGTATCGCCGCCATCTCGTGATTGAGGGACGCGAACACCGAGCAGTGCGCCCGAGCGCCGCCGTACATCGTCGAAGGTGGCCACTCTCGCATCGCCGGGAAGTGCTCGTCCTGTCCATCTGGTCGACCTTGCGCAGGCCCTCCTGGCGGGCACGCCGGGCGGCCTCGCCGGTCTTCGCCAATTAACAGATCCGGTGACTCACCCGACCGGCGGATCAGGCCCGGTTGCCCTCGCCGGTGATGTCGCCGAACGGAAACTGTCCCAGTGAGTGGTGATCGAGGCTGCCGTGAGCCAGTGGCGCTACCAAAACCTCTGAGGGCTACGGATCCTCGTCGGGCACGTCGTCGGGAGGCGCCGGATATCTGAGCAGAGCGATGACGAGCAGGCGCGGCAGATCGACCCGGTTCTTTAGCACCATCATCGGGTCGTACCCGGAACTGGCAGCCGCAAGCCACAGATCCGCCGCAGCCGGCGGTTGGCTGGTCGGATCCGTGGGTAACCGGCCGGGGTGGCACGAGCGCCGAGTCCAGAGGACATCTATGCCAGTGCTCGCACCGAGGGTGAGCGGCGACTGTCGATGAATTCCCTGGAGCAGGCCTCTACGGGCTTCATCGCCGGGGTGACAATCGTGTTCGGGATCGTCGCGCTGGGCATGGTCCGTGAGCTGGTGGCACCCGACTACGCCTCTGGGGTCGGGCAACTGGCTGGGGCGTTGGCGTTCGGCATCGGTGTGGTCTTCGTGGTGGTCGGGCGTACCGAGTTGTTCACCGAGAACTTTTTCGATCCGGTCGCTGCGGCACTCGCCCGCCGACGGCTAACAGCCGTGTGGCCGCTGGCTCGGTTGTGGGGGCTGGTGCTCATCCTCAACTTCATAGGCGGCGCGGTCATGGCCGCTGTGTTCACCGTCGAGGGGACCCTGCCATCCCGCGCCCATCACACCCTCGCCCTCGTCGCGGAGGAAATCGCGGCCAAGGAGGACCTGGCTACCGTGACGAGAGGGATTGCTGCGGGGACCCTGTTGACTCTGTTGTCCTACCTGCTGCACGCGGTCGAATCCGTCGGCAGCCGCATCGCCCTGGCATATGTGGTCGGGTTCTTCCTCGCACTCGGCCCGTTCGACCACGTCGTGGTCTCCGGGCTCCATCTACTGTTCGGCATCTGGCTCGGCGCCGACGTTTCCTACGCTGACCTCGGTGTCAACGTCGTCCTCTCCGGCGGCGGGAACCTGCTGGGCGGTCTGCTGCTGATGACCCTGACCCACGCCGTCCAGGTCAAGGCCAGCGCCTGACCCTGGGGCCGACGGGTGTTCGATCGCCGGCTGCTGGGTAAGCGCGCGGGAACCCGCTACGACGGGAGTGGACCGCTCGCCAGCATTGGGTTGTCCAGGTCGTCTACCGCCACGACGACTGGAAGAGCTGGTCGGAGATCGGACGAGGGCTGCAACGAGGGTTTAGCCGTGACCAGCAGGTCGACAACGGGCTCGGTGAGGCCCAGTCACAGCAAGTGCTCGACGACGCGCGCCAACTCCGTCGCCGCGGCGACCAGCTGCCGCCGGACCCGCCAGCGCAGAGAACACCATCGATGGTACCAGGCAACGGGCGACACAGAGAACGAGAGGCGGGAGTATGTCGCCCTCGGCGGCGACACCCGGCCCGGCGCGAGGCGGCTCAGGACGCCAGTGTGCGCCTGGCGCGGGGCCGTGCCAACGGCGCTGAGGCGCGATTCGTTCCAGACATGGCAATGCGCACTGCTCAGCCGCGACCGCCAGCAGCTCCTCGCACCGACAAGACGTGCCCATCGGCCGTCGCTACGCCGAGCCGATCCAGGTGCACTTCGACCACTTCCGGTTGGCTAACGGACGCAGAAAGGCCTAGGAATGACAGTTCCGATACTCAACGCACAGATCCCAGGCGCGGCGCTGTTCCTCATCCTCATGGCTTTGCTGGCGGTCACCGCCCTGGCGCTGTTTTCGACCGGCGCACGACGGAGGAGAATTCACCCCGGCCACACGTCCGCCGTTGGCAAGAAGCCGCCCACCAAACGACGGTAGGCGGCCCGAGCAACGATGACGCAGTGCGAGAGGGGGACGATCAACGATGTCGACGAGTGCGACCACCGTCTGCCGGAGAGGTAGTCCCGACGTGGTCAGCGACATCTCGCGAGTCGAGATGAGTGGTGCATGCTGATCGCCCCGGTGCTTGCTCGATCCGGCCCGAGACCGCTTGAGGGCGGCGCTGTCGAACCTATCGAATCCGTCGAGGCGGAACGACTGGGTACACCGGACTCCAGAACGGCAGGTAGCCGTAGTAGCCGTACAAGTCTTCGTAGTACGCCATGTCGTCGACAACCTGCGGGTCGTAGACTGGCGCCTGCGCCACCTTGTCGCGAGACAGGTCGACGCAAACGGTCTGTTCGGAGATGCGGCTGACCGCCTCCACCGGAATGAACGTGGCGGTTGAGCCGATCCCTAGGATGCCGCCGTGCCTGACGCGGAGCAGCCGTACGCGATGCTCCTGACTGTCGACCAGCAGATCATCGATGGTGCCGAGCTCGTTGCCGTCGGCGTCAATTACCGTCCGGTTGCGAACGTCCTCGGCCGGGTCGGCGATCGTCTGGTTGACGTCGCTGAGCTTGAGGAGCGGGGTACGACTGCCGCTGTCCATCATCATCCTGTGGCGCCTTCTCCCGGAGTCACACAGTGCGGTCGCTGGATGACTGTTTGGGCCGATCATGGTCATTTCCGGTAATCCGGGGCGCCGGCGGAGCGCCGCTAACGGGGCTTCCCCTGACGGCGCCAAGCGGCAGGCGCAAACGTCGTAAGACGCCGGCGGCCAGCGCCGGTGCCGCGCCACGTGCCCAGGATGCACCCCAGGGGCGTGACGACCAGGCCGGTGACGGCCGGCTCAGCGTGCGCGGCAAGGACGTGGTCACCCTCCCCTGGCCCCTCTCCCTTCCCCCTACGCGCTGCGGCTGAGCGCCACCCCCGAAGGATCTGACCGTGAGTGAGACCTATAGGTGGGAGAGTAGCTGCTACTCCAGACCAAGGCGGCTCGAAAACGGCCATCCGCTCGCTACCGGTGCACGCAACTCGACGTCTCGCAGAGCACCCGGCACCGGTTATCTGTTGGAGGGGCAAGGACAGCGGGCATCCGTAGAGATGTTCAAGCCCTACGACGGCGGTCGATGGCGTCGCGGTGGTGGGCGGGGGTGACAGCAGCGAGATCGTCGAGGATCGCGGCCATCAGATGTCGCACGCGGGGCGGGGCGTCCACGGCGGCACGCAGGTCGTCGATGACCACGGCGAGGAAGCTGTCGAAGCTTTGCCGCCGCACGACCGCACGCACCTGACCGGCTTCGTCCCGGTGTGTACGGGGCGTGTCGGCGCAGTGGAGAAGACGCCGGAGCAGGTCGTGCGATTCCTGCAAGGACCGAACGGCAGTGGTGATGTCGTTGACTGCCGGCGACAGGGCCCGTTCGGCGATATCGGCGAGCTGCCGGAATCCGAAACCGATGTCCTGGCCCGGGGTCCGTTCTGGCCCGAGAGTGATCGCTGCGGCGACGTCATCGAAGCCAGCCCGCCGCGCGTGCCCGACGGGGTTGTCATGCACGGCGACCAGAGGGCCTCCGGACACGACGAAGTCGCCGGGGGCCGGGACCACGACGAGGATGCAATTACGCTGTCCGGCGACGTGGGCGAGCAGCGCCAGGTCGACGTCGGTGACCACACCTGCGTCCGGGCAGGTGATGACCTGCCGCACTGTTCCCAGGTCGTCGGCGGCAGGGGGCGTGGGTTCCTTGGGTGCGAGGTATCGGTCGATGGATCGGCGGGTCTGGGCCCCGATCGCTGCGATGATGTGTGACACCCGCATGATCGTGGTGATGTGGTGCAGGTAAACGATAAATATGGCGCTGCTTATCAGGACCAAAGCCATCGCGACGGCGAGGGACAACTCCGGCAGTCGCTGCGCCGAGCTGTCCGGCAGCGCAGCCAGGACCACCATCGCGAACAGGAATGTCGCGACGAACGTGCCCAATGCGATCTGGATGACGCGATCCTGTAGGAAGGTGCGCAGGACCCGCGGTGAGTACTGGCTGCTGGCCAACTGCAGAGCAACCACGGTGATCGAAAACACCAGCGCTGTGAACGAGATCATCGCCGTGATGATCGAGGACAACAGTGACCGGGCGCCGGCAGGACCGCTCGGCAGGATGTCACCGACCGGCACCATCAGGTGAAGTTCTAGCGCGGACAGACCTACGGCCAGGACCACTGACCCTGTGGCGAACAGCGAGGGCAGGAGCCAGAAGCTGCTGCGGACGGTCTTGGCACGGGTGTTACGGGTACGGGGTCGTCGAGTCACCCGTTGGGGATGCCCACGTCGGCCCGCGGCACACGCGTGTCACCACCGCCCCTGGCAGGTGTCGTGTTGACCGCCGTCGACGCTTAAGAGCTGTCGGAGTTGGTCGACTACTCGCGAGAGGCCCGGATCAATCTGGATCGCCGCATTCGCGTTGCCGGCCAACGGTCGGGCCGTTAGACGACCGTGAGGCTGACACGCGACGGAAGTAGGTGCCTCGATGCTGGTTGATTTGCTCGCCCAGGAGGCCGCCCCGGGCGACCTGATGGCGGCGCGGGTGCAGATGGCGCTGTCCCTCGGGTGGCACATCGTGATCGCCTCGTTCGGCGTCGGCATGCCGGCTGTGACGGTCTTCGCCGAGTGGCGCGGGCTGCGCACCGGCGACCCCACCTTCACCCGCCTGGCGCACCGGTGGGCCAAGGTGATGGGGGTACTGTTCGCGGTCGGCGCGGTATCCGGGACGATTTTGTCGTTCGAGATGGGGCTGCTCTGGCCCGGTCTGATGGGCCGCTTCGGTGACGTGATCGGCCTGCCGTTCGCGATGGAGGGCATCGCGTTCTTTATTGAGGCGATCTTCGTCGGGATCTACCTGTACGCCTGGGACCGGGTACCGCCCCGGGCGCACCTGCTGTCTGGCCTCCCGGTCTGTGTCGCGGGCGTAGCGTCGGCGTTTTTTGTGGTGTCGGCCAACGCCTGGATGAATCAGCCTCGCGGTTTCGACCTGGTTTCCGGCGAGGTCACCGACGTCCGCCCCTGGGAGGCGATGTTCAACCCGGCAACGCCGCCTCAGACCGTGCACATGATCGTGGCGGCGTTCATGGTGACCGGCTTCGGCATCGCCAGCGTCTACGCGGTGGCCCTGTTGCGTGGTCGCCGGGACCGCTACCACCGGCTCGGCTTCGCCATCCCTTTCACGGTCGCTGCGGTACTTTCCCCGGTACAGGTGGTGGTCGGCGACTGGGCCGCTCACTTCGTCGGCGAGTACCAGCCCACCAAACTCGCCGCGATGGAGGGGCTGACCCGCACCCAGGCCGGCGCGCCGCTCTCCCTCGGCGGCGTATACGTCGATGGCGAACTGCGGTATGCCGTCGAGGTCCCCAACGCCCTGTCCTTGCTGGCCAAGTGGGATCCGGACGCGGTCGTGATGGGCCTGGACCAAGTGCCCGACGACCAGGAGCCACCGGTGACTGTGGTGAAGTGGGCGTTCCAGTTGATGGTGGCCATCGGGTTCGGGCTGGTGGCGCTCTCCGCCTGGTGGGCGCTCGCGTGGTGGCGGCGCCGTGGCCCGCCTCGCTCGCCCTGGTTCCTGCGTGCCGCCGCTGTGGCCGGGATCGCCGCCGCCGTCGCGGTCGAGGCCGGCTGGGTCGTCACCGAGGTCGGTCGGCAACCATGGATCGTGTACGGGGTGTTGCGCACCGCCGAGGCGGTCAATCCGGCCCCGGGGCTCGCCACCGGTCTCGCGCTCGTGGCCACCGTGTACGCCGTGCTCACCGTCGCCACCGTCGCGGTACTGTGGCGGATGGCCCGGCACCGCGATGAGCCGGTCGCCCCGCAGGAGGGCACCCCTGAGCCGGTGGACACCCACCGATGACCGTCGCTGACGTCCTGCTCGGGGTGCTGCTGGCCGGGCTGACGCTTTACACCCTGCTCGCCGGCGCGGACTTCGGGGCCGGGATCTGGGACCTTCTCGCCGGTGGCGCGCGGCGTGGTGCGGCCCGTCGGGAGCTGATCGCGCACTCGATTGGACCGGTGTGGGAGGCCAACCACGTCTGGCTGATTCTGGTGATCACGCTGTTCTGGACCACTTTCCCGCCCGCCTTCGCAGCGTTCGCCTCCACCCTGTACATACCGCTGACCCTGGCCGCGCTCGGCATCATCGGCCGTGGGGCGGCGTTTGCGTTCCGCAAGGCCAGCCACACCCTGGCCGAGCAGCGTCTCTACGGTGCCACCTTCGCGCTCTCCTCGGTGGCCACCCCATTCTTTCTGGGCTCCATCGTCGGGGCGGTTGCCTCCGGCCGTGTGCCGCCCGGCATCGCCGAGGGTGACATCTGGCGCAGTTGGCTCAATCCCACCTCTGGCTACGCGGGTCTGCTCGCGATTGGTGTCTGCGCTTACCTCGCCGCGGTGTACCTGATCCACGACGCCCGGCGCGCCGGCGACGCCGACCTGGTAGTTCAGTTCCGGCGCCGCGCCCTGGTCACCGGTGTGCTGGTCGGCACCGGGGCGGCGGCCGGTCTAGCCGTCGTGGCCGCCGACGCGCCGGACCTCTTCGCCGATCTGCGGGGTCGGGCGCTCGTGCTGGTCGTGCTCTCGTTCGTCGCTGGGATCGTCTCTCTGGTGTTGATCGCCACGGGCCGCTACCGGTTGGTACGGGTGACCGCGGCAATCGCCGTCGCAGCCGTGCTCTGGGCCTGGGGCGCCGCCCAGTACCCGGTCCTACTGCCGCCCAATCTCACCGTCGCGGAGGCGGCCGGTGATCCTACCGTGCTTGCCGCGGTGCTTGCCGTCCTCGTCGTCGGAGCGCTGCTGCTCGTACCCTCCCTGCTCTGGCTGTTCGGGATCTTCCAGCGGACCAAGCCGGCGGCCGGGAAAACGTCGCCGCGCGGCTGAGGCAGCCCGGATGAAGCACCCGCGTAGAGGCGCCGTTTCCCTGCCCGAGGGCTGCCTTCCTCTTCAGTACATAGCACCATTTTGAGCGACTGACGGTGAGCCCCGAGCGTAGGGCATGTCGCGCGGGAGGCAATGGCCCGTGGGCCGGCATCAGCGTCCCCTCGACCCATGACACGCCGGCTACGGACCACGTGTATGTCGGTTTCTACGGGAGCGCCACGGCCGGCGCTTGGCAGGGCGGCACGCCGAGTCGCGGTGACGCACCACGACCGGTTCCAAACAACCAGCAAGGAGCGTCCGAAGCAGTGAGCCTCCCACCCTTCGGTGACTCACCGCCGACACACGCGCGATCCTCGTTCTCGCAGGTGCGCTCGGCGCTACGCTTGCCGTCGCTGTCATCGCCCGGACCGTCCTGCGTCGGGCCGGGCGCACCAGCTACGGCTGGATACTGGGTCCGCTGTACGAGTCCGTCCGCCTGCCCGGGGCAGCCCTATTGACGGCGGCAGCCTTGTTCGTGGCGCTCCCCGCCGAGACATTCGTCTGGTTGCGAGGGGGGCGGCACCTTCTGCTGATCACCCTGTACGGCACCACTGCGTGGGTAGCCGTGCGTGTGCTGCGGGTCGTGGAGGAAGCCACTTTTTCGCGTGTCCCTGGCGAGACGCGCAACAGCCGCCGAACACGCCGCGCGAGAACTCAACTCCGGCTCATCCGCCGGCTCACCTCTGCCGCAGCCATCATCCTCGCGGTGGCGTTCGCCGCTATGACCTTCGACCGGCTCCGCGCCGTCGGCGTCACCCTGGTCACCTCCGCCAGCGTCATCGGCGTCATTCTCGGCCTAGCCGCCCGCGCCTCACTGGCCAATGCCTTCGCCGGCGTTCAGATAGCCTTCGCCGACGGCATGCACGTCGACGACGTCATCGTCATCGACGGAGAATGGGGCCGGGTCGAGGAGGTGAAGCTCACCAACGTCGTCCTGCGGATGTGGGATGAACGTCGCCTCATCCTGCCCACGAGCTACTTCACCGAGAAGCCCTTCCAGAACTGGACACGTCATGCCTCCCGGGTCCTCGCCGAGACCCAGATCTTCCTCGATTTCACGGCCGACCTCGACGACCTGCGCGCCGAAGCCCACCGGCTCATCGAGCTATCGCCGCTGTGGGACCGCACTGAATGGGTCCTGCAACTGGTGGACACCACGCCCCAAGGCATGGCGATACGCGTACTCGCCTCGAGCGGCGACGGTGCCAGCGCATGGGATCTTAGCTGCGACCTGCGCGAAGGCCTCATCAAGTATCTTCGCACCGTCCACCCACAGTGGCTCCCTCGCACCCGCCAGGACTACAAGCCCTGATGGCCCACGCTGGGATGCTGGCCGTCGCACACCCGGCACACGGACAACCTATGCCTCCGCACCCCTCGCTCGGCTACTCGAGGCGCACTTCGTCGAGCGGTTCCAGCCAACCTTGCAGATCCGCGCCGCAGTTTCAGCACGATCAGAATTACCGAAAGGCGCGCCAACATAGTGGCCGGGCATGCGGAGAACGCCCTGGGGTGCAGCCCTGTTGTACCCGCGTGGCTGAGCCTCGCTTATTGGTTCACGACTGTGAGAGCGTTGGTTGCCGGTTCGGGATTCAGTGCTGCCGGGGAGCCGGGTCAGATGTCGAGGATCAGTGCACGATGGTCCGAGACTTCCGGCTCGGCCATGATTTCGAACCGCTTGACGGCGGTGGTATCGGAGACGAGCATGTAGCTCGCGTGTCGTACTGGCTTGCGGTAGTGCGAGGTCCGTGTGTCCGCCATGCCTACCAGGTCGGTGAGGCCGACCTCGGCCAGCACGCTGAATGTCTCGCTCTCGGGCAGTAGGTTGAAGTCTCCGCAGACGATCACCAGATCGTGAGGCTCGCGTGTCCGGCGGACGAGCTCCGCGAGCCGCTCGGCCTGGCGACGCCGTGCCGGGGTATCAGTCTTGCCGATCGGATCGCGCAGCCCGTGCACCTGGACGACCCACACAGACCGGCCGACAGCACGATCAACCGTACGCACGGCGAGCGCGATACGAGGCCGATTACCGACCGTCCACTCAATATGGTCGACGAATTGCCCATGCACGAAGGCCGAGTCGACACCGATGATGGGCAGGTGCTCCCCCACCAAGGTCGCCAGACCGAAATCTTGCCGATGGCGGGCTCCGGTGCTGTCATGCACCGGGCCGGAGTCGCTGGCCACAAAGGTGGCCTGGTGGCGCGGCAACGCTCTGCGGACGTCATCGAAGAGATCAGCACGCTGGGGCAGCGTGCGTTGCCCGTCCTCGAAGCGCGTCCATCCGGTCAGCCCTGGCGTCCGAGTTACCTCCTGCAGGCAGGCGATGTCGGCCCCGGCGCAGGGCAGCCACGCGAGAAGTTCGTCGAACAGCGCGCCGCCCCAGGCGTTCACACTCACGATCCGCACAGCGATGCACCCGCCGTCCCAGGTTGATCTCTCGCACTCATCGGTCTGCCAGGGAGCGACTCGACCATAGATCGCGGGGGCAGTAGCGGGTTGGGCGGGGTCGGCTGCGCGACGTAGGCGGTCGCTCTTCCTTAACGCCAGGGCTGAGGCGCGGATCTCGATATGAGCGTGCGCGGCCAGGGAGCATCACTATTCCTGGCGCCCCTGACGGATGGTGTTCGGCGTGTCCCTGCGGGGTGAGGGCCGCGGTGGCCCTCGCCTTACCGGCTCACGAGCAGGCGAAAGGCGCTGGTGGTGCTGATAGGGCCGGCAGGGCACGGTGGTCATGGCGTGCGACATCGGAAACAAGGAGATCCGACCCTTCGTGCAGACCATCGCCATCGAGAGCTGTACGACCCCTTATCTGATTAACTCGGTGTTGACCGGGGCGATCGAGCCGAGCGCCGGGCGGTATCAGCCATCACGCAGCAACCGGCGCAATTGACCTGGGGTGTGACCGACATGCGCGCGGACCGTCCGAGTCAGGTGCGCCTGGTCGGCGAAACCCACGTCGATCGCCACCCGCGCCGGCTCCGCGCCTGCGGTTAGCAGGTCCAGTGCCCGGCCGACCCGCAGTCGGTTCCGGTAGCGGGTCAGCGGAACCCCGACCAGCGCATGGAAAGACCGACTCAACCGGTATGGCGACACCCCGAGTGAGCGGGCCAACGGCAGCAGACCGGCGGCTTCGGGAGCGTCGTCGTGCACCGCCGCCCGGGCAGCCTCTACCAGCGACCGGTCTCGCTCGGACACGCCGTTGGCGGGCGTTGCCGCTGCGCCGACGAGCCGAACGAGTCGCTCGGCGATGGCGAAGTCCGGGTCGGGACGGGTTACGGCGCGCAGCAGCAGGCGGTGCGCCAGGTCGATCCGGGCGTCGAGGTGGACCACGGCTGGCGCCGCCCGCCCGTCGAAAAGTTCCCACCACAGCTGCGACGACAGATGTAGGGAGGTGCACTCGTCGCCCCCGGCTGGGTGGGCAAAGCGTTGTTCCTCGCCAGGTACCGTCAGGTAGGCCACCGTCGGGTCGACGAACTCCTCGCCGCCCCGCCCACGTAGCCGAAAGCCGCCGCGACGTGTCAACACCAAGCCGTATGAAGGGCAGGGTTCCGGTGCGGACCAGTCGGTGTGGTCGTCCCGGCAGAACACGGCGTCGATCCGGAAGTCGGGGTGGCGGGCGAGGGCAACGCTGCTCCGCATAACAGCCAGGATAGACGCGGGTCGGATCTGACTCTCACGACCATCATCGCCGCCCCACCCCGGGGCCCAGCGAGTATCTGATCCGCGCGGGCGCCCCGCCGGGGTCAACTTAGCTGACGCCATGCAGACGCATGGACTGATGGCGGAGGCCCGCAGGCACCCTATGTGGCGGGCTTTGAGGCCGCCGGCGAGATTGTGGGTGTCGACCCGGACGTTTGCAAGGATCTTCAAGACGTTGGGTGCCGCCTGGACAAGGCTGTGGGTGGTTCTGCGCCTCGAAGGAGTTATCGATATGCCCGCACTTGCGCAACTCACCACCGTCGTCATCGACTGCGGCGCACCTGGCCCGCTCGCCGAGTTCTACCGTACGGTCACGGGTTGGGAGATCACGTACAGCGATGCCGATTGCGTCTACCTCGGCGGCCCCGTTCAGCTCGGATTCCAGCGCGTCGAGGGCTACCAGCCGCCGAGTTGGCCCGACCCGGCGAAGCACGCTCACCTCGACTTCAAGGTTGCCGATGTCGAACACGCCGTCAAGGAACTGCTCGCCCTCGGCGCGACCAAGCCCGCGTTTCAACCCGGCGGCGACGAGTGGGTCGTGCTCGCCGACCCCGAGGGGCACCTGTTCTGCCTGGCTGCCGGCGACTGAGTCCCGGGTCGTCTGCCGCACCACGTTCCATAGGAGTAGGAGAGATGGCGTCACTCAGCAAGGAAATCTCGATCAGAGCCAGCGCTGACGATGTCTGGAAGGTGATCGGTGACTTCGAAGCCGGTCCCACCCGCATGGCGTCCGGTTACGTCGTCGACACTCGCCTCGACGGAGACTGCCGGGTCGTCACGTTCGCCGATGGCGCCGTGGCCCGGGAACGGCTCGTGTCCCTGGACCACGGCGCTCGCCGGATCGTCTACTCGGTCGTCGGCGGCACCCTGAGTCCGACCCATGACAACGCCTCTATGCAGGTCGTCGCCGATGACGAGCACAGCTGCCGACTGATCTGGATTCACGACGTCCTACCCCACGATCTCGCCAAACCCATCGAAACGGCCATGATCCACGGGATGGAGGCCATCAAACAGACGCTGGAACCCGAGACGACCTGACGCACCCCAGCGGGAACCCTTCTCAGGTCGGCCAACACATACACCGGACCCCTCGACGGTCCACCCGTCCAACCATGCGACCCGTCACCCGCAGCGGAGCCTGTTGGCTCGACTCGTCGAGTCGAGCCAACAGGCATGGACTGGGACGGGAAGGGTGAATTCACGCACCTGTCGCTGTCAGACGAGGCCGGCAGGACCCGCGCCTGATAAGGCTGACCGGCCGACCCGATCAGGAGCGCGGCGAGCTGAGGTCCGCCGAGTGGTTACCCACAGCGGCGCGGCCCCGCAGGACAGCTACCGCGAGCGACGAGCAACCCCGGCCGCCAGCGTGCCGGGGAACCCACAGCCCTCGGCCTGTCTAGCTCGCGTGGCGCCCTCACAACCGGGGTGGCACTTCGCGGTGCGCCACCATCCCGATCTGCTTTTCGACGCCATCCCGGCGGTCATCGACCAAGGTGCGCGGCTTCCTCCGCAAGCCCAATCCTGCGCCACCGCACATTTCCGACGGAAGGATCCCTCATGTATTTCGTCACAGGGGCCACTGCCCACTTCGGACGCCAGGTAGTAGAGGAACTGCTCGGCGCCGACGCGCCGGTTCGGGCACTGACCCGCGCTCCGGAGCGCGCAGCGCTTCCGGACGGCGTCGACGTCGTCCGTGGCGACCTGACCAAGCCGGAGACGCTACGGGGAGCGCTGACCGGCGTCGAGGCCGCCTTTCTGGTCCTGCAGTACGGCATGGACGTCGCCCCGCTGCTGGCGGCCGCGAACGCGGCCGGCGTACGGCGGCTGGTGTTTCTCTCCTCCGGAGCCATCATCCCTGGTGCCGAGCGGCAACCCAACGTGATCGCGCAGTACCACCGAGACGTCGAACGGGCCATCGAGGGATCCGGCATGGAGTGGACGTTCCTGCGGCTGCTCTTCCCCGCCATCAACTCGCTGACGTTCGGGATGCAGCTCACGGGCGGCGACGTGATCCGCGCGCCCTATACCAAGGCGGCGTTCAGCGCCGTGCACGAACGCGACGTCGCGGAGGTGGCCGCGCGGATCCTGATCGGCGGCGGGCACGAAGGACGAGCCTACGACCTGACCGGCCCCGAGTCGCTGACCCAGGCACAGCAGGTCCACATCCTCGGCGAGTCGCTCGGGCGCCCGCTCAGCGTCGAAGACCTCGCCCCGGAACCAGTGCTGGAGCAGATGAGCCAGTTCATGGACCGCGAGTTCCTGGCGGCACTGTTTGGCCTCATGGCGGAGGCGGTCGGCAAACCAGCGCCGGTCAACAACATCATCGAACAGATCACCGGGCATCCCGCGCGTACCTACGCGCAGTGGGCCGCGGACCACCGGGCCGACTTCGCTGGCTGATCGATCCGGCAGGGGCGGCGTTCGCCGCCCCTGCCGCGGGATGGAGAGGGGACGCACGGTGGCACGCGTGTTGAGCCAGAGGGAGTTGGGGCGAGCCCTGCTGGCCCGTCAGATGCTGCTCAAACGGGCTGACGTGACCACCGAGGGCGCGGTCACCCAACTGGTCGGCATGCAGGCGCAGGCACCGTACGCGCCCTATTTCGGGCTCTGGACCAGACTGCGCGACTTCCGCACCACCGACCTGGTGAAGGCGTTGACCGGACGCCGCCTGGTAAGGATCGCGCTGATGCGCAGCACTATCCACCTGGTCACCATCGCTGACTACCGCGCGCTGCGGCCCTGGGCGCAGCCCGCGCTCGACCGGGAACTGGACAGCGCGTTCAAAAGGGCGCTGACCGGCCTGCACCGCGCGGCCGTAGCGGAGGCAGGCCAGGCCCTACTCGACGCACAGCACCTCACTCCGACACAGCTCGGCGTGGCGCTGCGGGAGCGGTGGCCGGATCGCGAACCCGGCGCACTCGCCGCCGTCGTGCGTAACCTGGTACCCCTGGTACAAGTGCCGCCACGCGCCGTCTGGGGCATCGGCGGCACCACCCGGTACGCGACGGCGGCCGGCTGGACCGGAGCCGAGCCCGCCCCGGTCGCCGACTGTGAACGGGTCGTGCTGCGCTACCTTGCCGCGTTCGGCCCGGCGTCGGTCAAGGATGTACAGACCTGGGCCGGTCGAACCCGCCTGCGTCCCATCCTCGAGAGGCTGCGGCCCCGGCTCGCGGTCTTCCGCGACGAGCGCGGCGTGGAATTGTTCGACCTCCCGGACGGGCCACGCCCGGGCGCCGACGCCCACGCGCCGGCTCGCTTCCTGCCCGAATACGACAACCTACTGGCCTCTCACGCCGATCGCACCCGCGTGATCTCCGAGGAGGCCCGCAAACGAGTCACCTTGCGCAACGGGATGCGCGCCACCTTCCTGATGGACGGGAAGGTGGCGGGCGTGTGGAAGCTTCATCGTGAGACGGGGGCAGCGAATCTGGAGATAGAGCCGTTCCGGCCCCTCAACGCGACCGAGCGCGACGAGGTTCAGATCGAGGGTGTCCGGTTACTCGCGTTCGCTGCGCCTGAGGATCGCCACGACATCCGCTGGCACCGGTTTACGGTCGGGACCTGACGGTGGCCACCCCCTTGAGCGCCTGCGGATGTGCGTCGAGGACCCGGGGTGCCGTTGACCTTTGCCCATCGCCGAAGTCGGGATGGACGAGGCGCCATTGGTAGGTGTGGCCCCCTCAATGACAGCGCCCGGGCTGTGGCGACGCTGACCGGTCAGCCGATCGCCGCGCGGCCCGCGAACCAGGCAGACAGCACCTGGCCCGCCGGGGTATCGCCGTGGCCATTCCCACCAAGACCGGCCAAGCCGACGGCCCACGCAGCGGGGTGGAAGGGCGGCCGGCCGCCGACCTTCGACCCCGCATACGGGCAGTGCCCGGCCACTGAATGGGGCGTCAATCAGCTGGAACGCAACACCAAGCGGCCACGTGCCGGAACAAGCTCGTCGTGCGGCACCACACCACGGTGCACAGCGCCACCATCGAATGACTCGGACCAGCCTCAACAAGGACCTAGCACCACTGACAGGCTCGCACGACGGCCGTGACGACCGCGATCCGCTCTCGCAGCAAGTCCCGGAGCCGCTGCGGACGCCTGGTCATAGCAGGTCTTTGTTGGTGCGGGCGCTCCAGACCGCCAGTGCGGCTGCCAGAGCACAGGCGCCGCCGAGCCACAGGACTGCCTGGAGGGTGAGCGAGTCGACGATGACGCCGCCGGTGAGCGCCCCGAGCCCGATCGACAGGTTGAACACCGCCACCCACAGGGCGGAGGCCGCTTCCACGGATTGAGGCGCGGTCTTGATCATCCAAGTTTGCAGGCCGACCGACACTCCGCCGAAGGCCAGGCCCCAGACGATCAACAGTGCCGCGCCGCCGACTGGTCCCCCGCCCAGTACCAGGTAGAGGGGCATCGCGGCAGTCAGTGCGACGGCGATGGCCAGCACGGTCCGGTGCGGGTTGCGCGCCAACGCGGCGCCAGCGATGAAGTTGCCGACCATGCCGGCCGTACCGAACCCGAACAACAGCGGACCGACGAGTCGTTCGTCGATCCCCGACAGCTGCTGCAGTGCCGGGCTCACGAAGGTGTACGCCGAGAAGTGGCCGGTGACGATGAGGAATGTCGCGAGGATGCCGACGCGGACACCCGGGTTGCGGAATTGCTCGGCCAACAGCCGCGGGCTGACGGGCTGGGACGCGGCCAACGGTGGCAGCACTGCCAGCCGAGCGAGCAGCGCGACGAAGGCCAGGGCGCTCAGCGTCGCGAAGGCGAAACGCCAGCCGGAGAAGTCGCCGAGCAGCGTGCCGAGGGGAACGCCGAACACGTTCGCGGCTCCGACACCGCCGAAGATGACCGCGGTGGCCCGTGGTACAGACGCGGGAGCCACGAGTCGGACGGCCAAGCCGCT
The DNA here is from genome assembly GCF_056150265.1 of Micromonospora desertarenae. Classification (NCBI taxonomy): domain Bacteria; kingdom Bacillati; phylum Actinomycetota; class Actinomycetes; order Micromonosporales; family Micromonosporaceae; genus Micromonospora; species Micromonospora desertarenae. Next base: position 238,493 of record NZ_JAXCFQ010000007.1, on the reverse strand, counting down.
GGCAACGGCCCAGAAGCCTCCGATCGCCACCCCGACGAGCACCCGAGAGGACACCAGCACGGCAAAGTCAGGCGCCAGGGCCGAGGCCACGTTCGCGACGGTCATCAGCCCCATCAGGCCCAGCAGCAGCAGTCGCCGGTCCATCCCGCCGACGAGTACCGGCACCAGCGGTGCCGCGACCGCGGCGACCAGGCTGGGCACGGTCACCATCAACCCGGCCGTCCCTTCGGAGACCGACATGGCCGATCCGACGGAGGTCAGTAGTCCGATCGGCAGTTGCTCGGCGGTCACCAACAGGAATGTTCCCAGAGCCACCGCAGTGACTGCCAGCCAGCGACTCCTCCGTGGCGCCTGCTGCTCGGTCGCCCGGTCAGCGGTTCGTTCTGTCGTCGTCACCGATACCTCCTCGACCTATACGGGAGCGATCGCTCCCGTATGCCAGAAGGGACCCTAGTATGGGAGCGGTCGCTCCACAAGCTTGGTAGGGTGACGGGCATGCCACGCCCCAGACAGTTCGACGAGCAGGACGCGGTCACCAGGGCGACCGACTTGTTCTGGCGCCGCGGTTACAACGCCACCTCCGTGCGTGATCTGGGCGCCGAACTCGAACTCACTCCCAGCAGCCTCTATCGCACGTTCACCGATAAGCACACGTTGTTCCTGCGCGCGCTCGACCACTATCGGGCGACCGAGTCCGCCGAGGCCGAGCAGCGGTTGGACGCCGCAGGGGGTTCGGTCCGCCAGGTACTGCGAGAATGGATGCTGTGGCTGGTCTCCCGCCCGCAGGCAAGCGAGTCCGGTCGAGGCTGCTTCGTGGTCAACACAGCAACCGAGCTCGGCGCCACCGACGCCCAGGTCAGCCAGCGAACCGAGGCCGCCTTCGAGGTCACTCGGCATGCACTGCGGACGCTGTTGCAGGAGGGCCGTCGCAGCGGCGAACTACCCGCCGACCTCGACATCGACGCCGCCGTGGAACTGCTGTTCACCACGGTACTCGGACTGCGGGTACGAGAGCGCGCGGGCCACGACCGGGCACGACTTGCCACTGCGATCGACGTCGCGGTCCAGTCTCTGGGCAGTGTCTCGAGGTGCGGGTAGCCACTCGTGGATCACGGTGACGTGGATGGTGGCTTCGTAGCGGACAGCCAGCTTTCGTATCGGGTGGCCAGCCCGTGGTGGCGCTTGAGGCGGTTGATGCCGCACTCGACCGCGTGGCGCTGCCGGCAGACTCAGATCGAAGGCGGGCGGCCGGCCGCACCCACCCGCCGAACCCCCACACGGCGGGCCGAACTCGCGGCGCCGTTGTCCCCCGTTCGCGCGTTGACATGCCGCGGCGAGCATCCGATGAAGCGCCAGCACTTCGTGGTAGCCCTCGACCCGTACGGTCCCCACGTCCACCGCTCAAGCGTGCCGCATGCCGCCGTTCACCGGTTTGAAAGATGCTGCGCGGAGGACACAGGTACGCGAGCAGTCAGAGGTTGTCCTCGTCCGATGGCGGCATCCCGGGCTTGCTGAAGATGTTGCTGATGTACTTGCTGACCAAGGAGTCAGGGGAGCCGGCCACCACAGCCGGCTCCCCACGTACATCAGACCCCTTCGGCCCCTCGTACGCCCGGCGGACGTCGACCTCCACGTCGAACCCGGCGTCGATGAAGATGTCGACGAACGTCTTCGACCACCCCACCGCTGCGTCCTTCGACCGCACGTCCCCTCGTCGTGCCGCCCCAGCTTGGCAAGGACCGCGCGGCGTTGCGACTAGCCGGCTCGAAGCGGCGCGGTGTCGAACGCGACCAGGGACTCCGTCACGACGCCGTCGCGCATCCGCATCCGGTCGATGCCCTGCCACTCGATGGCGACACCGGCGACGGTCGCCCGGGCCCGCCAGCTGATGAACAGCAGGTCGTCGCGCTGGGCGTGGTCCGTCACCTCGAGCCGCAGGTCGGGGAAGCGCTGGAGGGTTCCGGCGACCCGGCTCGCCCAGGCGTCGGCCCCGCGAATCGGCTCCGCCAGACCCGGCCAGGTCAGCACGATGTCCGGATCGCTCAGGGTACGGATCTTTTCCGGCGTGGGGTCACCCCAGGCCGCCGCCCACCGCTCGACGAAGTCAGGCATCGCCATCTCCTCAGCTAGAAAGATACGTACTCAGGGTACGTACTTGCGGTTTGGAAATTACGTACCCGTAGTATGTGATGTCAAGTGGAGGGAGCAGGGATGCGGCGTACGCAGGCGGAGCGGACGGAGGCCACGACCTCGGGGCTGGTGGAGACGGCGGCCGGGCTGTTCGGCCGCGACGGCTACTCGGCCACCTCCATCGATGACGTCGCACGCGCCGCCGGGGTCACCAAGGGAGCGGTGTACCACCACTTCGACGGGAAGATCGGGCTGTTCCGGGCGGTCTTCGTACGCGAGGAGCAGCGGCTCGTGGAGCGGTTGGCTGCCGCCGCCGGCGGGACGGCCGACCCCTGGCAGGCCATCCGGGCCGGCTGCGCCGCGTTTCTCGACGCCTGTCTCGACCCGGCCGTGCGGCAGATCATCCTGCTGGACGGACCGGCGGTCCTCGGCTGGCAGGAGGTCCGCCGCATCGAGGACGACTACCTCGTCGCCCTGCTGCGCCGCGGCTTGGAGCGCGCGAGCGGGGGCAATATCGAGGCCCGTACCCACCTGCTGGTCGGGGCGCTCTGCGAGGCGGGTCTGTTGCTCGCGCGCGACCCTACGGCGAAAGCCGAGCTCCGTCGGGAGTTGAACCTGCTCCTCAACGCGTACTCGACGCGTTAGTACTCCAACGTCACCCGGCGCGGCGGCACTTCCCGCGACCGGATTTCCGATTCCGCATCGGAGGCTCTCTCCGGACTCGTAACCTCCTGGTGTCACGAATGGGGTGTCTGATCTGGAGAGAGCACGCGCGCGGTGGCTAGGAATCGACTGCGGGCGCTGTACAGGATCGGCAGTCACTGACGAACCTGAACCGAGGGAATGGAATCGACAATGAACCTGCGGCAACGCCGGATACGGGTATGTATCCAGGCCAGTGTGGTTTCCGCCGTGGTGGTCGGGGCCACCACGCTCGCCGCGTCCCCCGGGTACGCGCAGCTGCGGGCCTTTCCCTCTGACCCGCGCGCCGAGTTTCACGAGGGCAACGCGACCACCTGTGCCCAGGTCGGCGAGGCCGACGCCCTCCAGATGGGCGCACCGGACGACAGCGACTCCGCCGACGATTTCGTGGCCGGAACCGTCGAGTCGTTACCTCAGGGGCAGGCGCTGAATGTCGCGATCACCCCGGCGGGCGTCACCGGCGGCGTGGTCGTCGACGCCGTGGTCGTGAAGGGCAGCAACGGGTACAACGTCTACCGAGACCCGGCCGTCCTGCCACCGACCCTGCCGCCGCCGCAGCGCTACATCTCCCCGCGGACCGAGGGCGGCAACATTCCTGACATCAGCCATTGGTTCGTCTGCTACCACACCGGACCCCTGCCGTCCGGGTCGCTGCTGGTCAGAAAACTGGTGATTCCCCCACTGGGCCGCTCGGCGCAACCGCTTCCCGACAGTTACACCGTCAGAGTGAACTGCCCGCAGACCGGCATCGCCGACGTCACCTTCGAAAGCGGCGGCGGGTCCGTCGTCATTCCCGACCTGGTAGCCGGTGACAGGTGCACCGTCGTCGAGCTGGAACAGCCGCTCCCCGCCGGAACGGTGGTGACCGGCTCACCTTCCACAGTGGAAATCGCACCAGGGACGACCGTCAGCGGCACGATAACCAACGACTTCTCCCGGGTCGCTGTGCAGACGGGCACCGTTCAGCTCGTCAAACGGATCACTGGTGCGCCCACCTCGCCGCCAGCGAGCTTCACCGCCCGGGTCGAATGCGACACGCCGTCCAGCCAGACGGTGTCGCTGCCCGCCACGGGTGGACCGGCCGATGCCGTCACCGTCACGGCCGAGTCGCTCTGCCGCGTCGAGGAGATCGTCCCGGCCGGTTGGACCGTCTCGTACTCCGTCGACGGCGCTCCGTCCACGTCGAGTCCGCCGCTGTTCACCGTCGAGAGCCAGCAGACGGTGACCGTCACCGTGACCAACACGCCGCCGAGCGAACCGGGGCTGCCGGTGACCGGCGCCCCCACCGGCCAGGTCGTCGCCCTCGCCGGCATCTTCATCGCCTCCGGGTCGGCGATGCTGCTCCTCGCGCGCTCGCTGCGGGGCAGGTGCCGGATCGAAGCACGGTGACCAGCCGCACGGGTTGACGCGGGCCCGGCGTCAGGATCGATGCGTTTCAAGCGATGATCCGCACCTCCGGGTAGGCCGGGCTCGGGCCTTCGAGCAGGGGCTGCCGCTGGTGGCGAAGGTGCAGGTCGAAGAACGCGAGCGGGTACGCCTGCTGTATCCGAATCGCCGGGCCGGGCTCAAGGTGCCGACCCAGCCGGCGAGGTCCTCGTCGCTCATCCCGACGAACCTCGCCAGTTGCGGGATCAGCCACTGGCGGTCGCAGTACGCCCCGTGAGCCGCGCCCTCGGCATGCACGTTGAGGCGCCATCCGCGCAGGCTCGACCAGAACTGGGCGACGCTCGGCTCGGCGGTCCGGGTGAAATCTGCGGTCATCAGCATGAACGGCCGGTCGAGGTCGGTGACCGGCGGCGCCGATTCCATCGGCCCGTCGAAACTGAGCCCGCACCGGACGCGCCGGTCGGTGTTCATGACGAGAGCGGTCGCCGTGGCGCCCTTCGACCAACCGAACATGCCGATGCGACGCAGGTCGAGCGCGGCACCCAGGCCGGCCGGCAGCGGACGGCGCTGGGCATCGGGGTTGCGACCGGCGGCGAGCTCCTCGACTCGGTCGAGGACGAACCGCATGTCGTCGGAGGAGTCCCATGGCGTGAAGGACATGCCGTCGACGGGGACGGTGAGCCGGCCGTCGGGGAACTCGCTGAACGCGTCGTAGGTATGATCCACCGTGACCACGACGTAGCCGTGGCTTGCGAGTTCTGTGCCGGTGATCGTGTTCTCCCACGGCAACGATGGTCACCGTGCCGAGGCCACTGTCGTGGTCCCGACCCCGGGCGTCTAGGTGTTCCTGAACCGCGAGCTGCCGCAGCGGTGCGGCCGGCTCGAACAGCTGCTCGCCGTACGTCCACCAGCCGCACCGGCCAGGCTCGTACTGGCCGGTCCACCGTTTGCTGACCACGCCTTCGATGCCGGTGGCGACGGTCCAGTGCGTCAGCCAGTCCGCCGCCTGCCGCATGTCCACGGTCTGCGGAGTGAGGGTGAGCTGGGCCCGGGTGCCAGGACCCGGATCACCACGGAGGCGATCATCGGTGACGTGACCGACAGCATCCGCGACCCGAACACCGTGCTGCTCAGGCGGCGCAACCGGCGAGGAAGGCTGCGGTACACCGGCCGACTGCTCGGCCATGAGCTGGCCTGACCTGCGCCGCCACACTGGCTGCCGCCTTCAGAGGTTGACCCTGTTGACCGCCGTCGCCCACACCAACGGGCACGCAAGCAGGTTAAGCCCGGCTCCTCGTTGTCACTGAGCGGCACGTTGGGGCCTAGACTGACATCAGGCGGCAGCCGCTTGCGAGTTGCAACCGCTTGCGGCTTACGGGGCCAGCTCCCTGTGTTGTTCCTCCTGGCTTCGATCTCTAGTACGTTTGCCAACGATGGAACTCACGACGGTGTTGAAGTCAGTCCTCGTGGCCGTCGTTATCGTCGCAGGGCTTGGGGTTCTCTTTCTGATGGGTCACCCGTCACGCTTCGGACCAGGGTTGGCCGACCGAAGCGAGGCTGAGCGCGCGGCGATGATTGAGTCCGATCGTCGACATCATCATCTGGTTAACCGGGGATCGTCAGCAGCCATTTCGATCATTACCGGTGTTTTCGCGGTAGCCATCCTCGCCGGTCGGCCAGAGAAGCGCTCGAGCGGGCTTATTATGGCGGCGATATCATTGGCCAGCGCTGCGGTGTTTGTGTTGCTCATTCGCCGGGACCGGCAGCGGCCTGGGGATTAGAAGAAGATCCCGGCTGGCTGGGTCGAGCCGGCTCGGCGCTAGGTCGGTCGTCGGGCACAACTTTCCGGCGTGGTTCGAGTGGGGGTTCCCTGGCTTCGGATGACCTCGGAACGTGCCGTCTAGTCGCCCAGCGGCGTGGGCCCGCCCTCAGGCGGACCCACGCGAGACGCGGGCGGCAGTACGAAGAGCTGCCGCCCGCGCCCGTCGGCCGGCCCACCGCGGGCCACGCCGGTCCGCCCGGCGGCGGTGCTCAGACCCGGGTGACCCGTACGGCGTCCGCGACCACGTAGCCGGTGCCCGAGGTCCACCGGCTCACACCGACCTTGTTGCCGTCGCCCTTGACGAGGGTGAAGGTGCCCAGGGAGCGCCACTTCCCGCCGTTGCTCCGCTGGTCGACGTGTACGGTCTTGTTGCCCGTCGAGGTGGCCACGATGTACGGGGTGGCGGCGCTGTTGCCGGTCGACGCCGGGTACCAGACGTCGACCCGGTAGGTGCCGGTCTCGGGGATGTTCACCTTGTACCAGGCGACGTCGCTGGCGGCGACCGGGGCGGCCCGGCGGTAGTTGGTGCCGTACCGGCCGGCGAGGCTGGACGCGACGGTCCAGTTGGTGCTGGCGGTGAAGCGGCCGGCCGTGGTGTTGTCCACCACCGCACTCCACGGGCTGAAGTACGTCGACCAGAGGTTGTGCGTCGGCCAGCTGGTCACCTGACGGGAGGCGGCCCACAGCGCGCTGTCGATGTCGCCGTAGCTGAGGCCGGAGGGGTCGTCGCGCTGGTTGAACAGCGCCGCCCAGCTCATGCCCTGGTAGCTCTTGACCAGCAGGGTGTAGGTGCCGGCCAGGCTGCCGGTGTGCCAGACGTTGTACTTGGTCCCGCCGCTGGTGGCGAAGGGGCGCACGGCCCAGCCGAGGCCGTAGTACCAGCCGTTGCCGTTCACGCCGGTCGACGGCACCGCGGTGACCTTCGCCAGCGAGGCGCCGTCGAGCACGCCACCGGCGCCGTCGAGCATGGTGGCCCAGCGGACCATGTCGACCGCCGAGGCGACCCACCCGCCGTTGGCGTCGCGCAGGCTCATGCTGAAGGTGCCGTACGGGGCCGGCACGATAGCGCCCGAGTCGTCCAGGACAGTGCGCCCGGTGTACTGCGACCGGTAGCCGACCTCGCCGGTGAGCCGCGTCAGGGCCTTCCCGTGCGCCATCCGGGTGATGCCCAGCGGCGCGAGGAGCTTCTGCTTGACGTACGCCTCGTAGGACATGCCGGTGACCTTCTCGACGACCCGGCCGGCGAGGAAGTAGCCGTAGTTGCTGTACGCCACCGTGCTGCCGGGGTCGTGTTGCAGCGGCTGGCCGGACATGTAGCGCAGGACGTCCTCCTTGCGCAGCTCCAGCGGCACGCCCAGCGCCTGCGCGATGACGTGGTCGCGGCCGTGCAGGGGGTCGAAGGCGAGGTCCCGGTCCCAGCCGCCGAGGTGCTGCAGCAGCCGCCGCAGGGTCACCTGCGGCAGCCTCGGGTCGACGGACTGGCCGGTCGGCGGGATGAAGTCCAGCACCGAGGTCACCGGATCGTCGAGGCCGATCAGGCCGTCCTGCACCAGCCGGAGCACCGCCGCCGCGGTGAGCGACTTGCTGAGGCTCGCGATGCGGAACAGCGACGTCGGCTGGATCGTCTCCGCCGAGTTGTTGCCGTAGCCCCGGGCCAGCACGAGCCGGCCGTTGTACGCCACCGCGAGCTGCCCGGCGCTGACCCCGCGTGCGTGCATGAACGACTTCATGGTGTCGTCGAAGCTGCTCAGCGCCGCCACCGCGGTGCCGGTGGCGACCCATCCGTCCGCCGCGTACGCCGGCGTGGCGAGCAGTGTGCCGGCACCGGCACCGGCGGCACCGGCGGCGCCGGCCGCGCCGACGAGCTTTCCGAACGTTCTCCTGCTGACTGTCCGCAACGAAGTCTCCCCGTCCAATTGATCTAGCCGGGGAAACTCTACTGAAGTATTCGAGATTGGACGGTCCCGGTGGCGGCCACCGGGGGATGTGCGACGACCCGCCGCGGGAGGGAGGCGGCGTGCGTGCCCGCTCGGCCCGGCCCGGCGCGGCCGGTGCCGTCCAGGGGCGGCCCGTCCGCGGGGGGCTGTCACGTCATCCCTGGACCGACCGCCAGTCGTGCGAGGTCAGTGCGTTGACCTGCGGCCCCATCATCCGTGCTCGTGGCGAACGCGCCATCGCCACGAGCAAGACCTGGAAGATCCTGGTCAAGCTGCGCTGCTGCCCGCGCCGCGCCACCGCGATCGTGCGGGCCGTCCTCGTCCTACACCACGTCGAAGCGAACCACTACACAGGATGAAAATGGCTCAGTGGTGGCGAGCGGGACGCGGAGAGGCAGGATGCCGAAGCGGATGTTCGGTACGCTGACGACGGTTTGCGGGCGGTCGAGCTGGCCGCCATGACGTTTGGAATGAACGGGGGAAGTCGAAGAGTTCAGCGGGCAAGGGCAAGCCCAAGGACAAGGAAGACCGGCAAGGAGCGGGGGGGGGGAAGGTGGACGCTATGTGCTTGGCGGCGGCGTCCATGGCACGGACCGCATCTGGATCGGCTGATACGCCAAGGCTCGGTCAACCACCTCAGCAGCCGTCAACTCGGGGTCTTTCCAGAAGATCAGGCCGGAGACATAGCCGTTCGGGCAGACAAGGTCTCGCTCAAGCTGGTCCAGCCAACCGCCCAACTCGGCGTCGTCCGCGTAGTCGATACTAATGATCCGCTCGACGCGGCGATCGCCTCGTCTTGGGTCAGCTTCGCTGCCAGGTCGCCCACCTCCCAGCGGAGGCTAATGGCATGCCAATGGCACGGGCAACGGTCGCAGGCTACGGAACGCCGAAGGCCCTCGTGGTGAGCATCCGGTGAGCTGCTGTCGTGTCCCGCCTGATGGTTGCCAGGGCGCGTTCCACCTGATGCTTTACAGGGTCACCTTGGCAAGGGCTGGGATCGCTAACGGCGGTGACAAGCGTCCCTCATCGCGGCAGACGGCGCGCTGTCAGCCTACTGATACCGCCAAACCGCAGCACACGCTTCCATCCAGGTCGCGAGGTCGGGCACACCATCGATCGTGAGCAGTGAGTACGGTGGGAAGCCCACCACTGGTGTGACACCGGCGAAATCATGGTCCGGCGCGAATAGCAGTAGGTGGCCGTCGTTGCGATGCGCCAGCGTCAGATTTCCGTTGGCCTCTACCGCAACTGCGTAGTACTCATCTGGGTCGATAGGCAACTCCAGGCCGGTATCTTCCCAGAGCCACGCATAGTCGTTGAGTGCGTCCGCGATCCGTACGTGCGCTGCCCCGACCGTGAGCACCTCGTCCTGATTGGTCCACCAGGTGGTCGGCTCGCTAAACCGTTCGACGATCCCACCGCAGGCCTTCCAGAAGCTCATGTGGGTCCGCGCGACGTAATCGCCCTCCTGCTCTCGGGGTGGCTGGCAGAGCCATCCCCGCCGATGGCCGGATGATCCCCATGCCAGCAACTCGAAGTCGGTGCCTCCGACGGACACAGGCGTGACCGTGGCCGAGGCGAGCAACGCGGACAGCTCAGGCAGACCATCGATCGAGCCGCGGGCCCAGGGTCGGGCCTCGCCCACCGCGGCGCTTTCTCCAGGGCGGAGGAACCATGACACCTCGTCAAGGAACTGCTCCCAGTCGCTCACGGCCCCGATGATCGCACGGGCTCCTTCGTCAACCGGACACGAGCCGAGTCCGGCTCATCGGGTGTATCGGCGCCGACCTCCTGCCACCAGATGCGGATCGCCCGCTCATCATCGGCTCGAAGCGATCCGTCAACGGCCCGGCCGCGACCCCACTGCACTGCACTGCACGAGAGTCTGCCACCGCCGTACGGCGCGGTGAAGATCTGGAACGGACGCGGGATGTGCGCCTTGCTGGGCGTCACGGCCTTCGTCGTCCGAGGAGGGCTGCGAAGCTTCCACCCGAGGTCATGCGCACGGCATGATCCCTCGGTGGGTGTGGAGGAACTTCTACTGCTGTCCCGATCCGATGTCTGGTCGGATCGCATGAACGCTGGTCGCGAGCTGAGTGCGTTCGCCGGGACCGCAGAGGTAGACGGGGAACTGCGTCGGCTGCTGCTCGACCCCGATAACACCGCGGTGACCGATGCAACCGCTCGGGCGCTGCTGCGCGGTGATGTGGCAGCGCTACGCATATTCGCTGCCGCCTGGGTGCTGGCTGACCCCGAGACCTCCGATCACCTCTACGGCTGTCTGAGCGAGTACCTGTATGAGCTGTCGTGTGCCACCTCGGAGGGCCGGGTCAGATACCGGACGACGTTGCGACAGCTACTCGCTGCCCCCGAGCAAGCCGTCCGGGCCGGGGCGCGAGAACTACTGAACCTGGCGGCCCGAGCGCTACCGAACTGATGGACGGCCCGGTGAGTAGGCGGCACCGCCGGGGCACCCGGGCCGGCCAGCACGTTGGCGGCTTGGTCCGGCGGTCTCTCGTAGCCTCGGATCGCCCCTCCTGTCCTGGCCGAACAGGCACGCTGCAAACCCCTGCTTCTGGCGGCTCGATAGGATCATTAAGCATGGATCCGGCGGATGACCTGCCTCTTCTTGAGGCTCTCCTCGATGCGTTCGACCGGTTATTCGACCGACGGACCACCGTGGTTGACGTGCATGCGTTGCTCTTCGCCACGGCCAGGGCTCTGGCCGATGCCGACGCGGCCTTCGTTCAGGACATGGCAGCTGCCGAGTCGGCACTAGAGGAGATCATGAGAACAGGCCGGGGGCCGGCTGAGGTGTTTGAGCAGGCTCTTGACGCGGTGGACCCCATGTGGTTGCCGCGGGCCTCGACGAGGGCCTTGATGCGCTTCGCGTCGCCGTTCCGCGCGAACTGGACCCGGCCCCACTCGCCGGTCCGCCTTCGCGCCACCGGACCCGTCACCGGACCGTCTTGCCGTCCTGCGACGGCCTCTTCTCGATGCTCGCCACTCGCTGTTCCTCTGACGTCAATAGGCGGCCGTGGCCGTGCCGGGAGGCCCGCCGCCGGTCGCACCTATATGCGCGACGGTGGGACCGTAAACGTCGAGGTCGGTCAAGGTCAACGAGCGACCTGGATCCGGCGCTGACGATCTCCACGGGAGCCATGTGCCCGAGGCGTGCCCGGCTTGAGGAACACCCCGGGAACAACGAAGGCCGCCTTGCTGGGCTTGCCCAGCTCAGCGGCCGTTCTTTTTCCTACTCTGGTTGGTGTCCGAGGGGGGATTCGGACACTCGCGGGTAGCACCCATGTACAAATTGGGTGCTCATGCGACTAAGAATAGCTTAGCACGGAGCGTGAACGGCTGTCCGTGTCGCTCGGGCATGCGATCGCCCTCTTAAGTTCTTCGTTGGCCGATCACCGGGCCCAAATGTGTCGGTCGGGGTATGCCGGGAGGGTCTACGGGACGTCGCTCCGAATCAGTCGCTACCAGGCGGCAATGCGGGTGAGACGTCAAAGACAACCGGGCGGTCTCTACGAGTTCGGCGGCTCGCCAATCAGCCCACCATGCCTCGGAGGGATGCTGGGTTCTAATGTCAGCGGCCATGGGCAGCCGGGGTGAACTACGTGGTCGTTCGGGACGGACGGTGCGAGCGGTACGCGCAAGGCGGTGGCGCCGGCTACGGGCTCGATTATCACGTCGCTGTCGGCCTGATATCACGCTTTGCTGGCTCGCCCAGCTCGACGACTACCGCGACGACTTCTGGTTCGACGACCTGGCCTGCGAAGGCGGGGTGCTCATCGACGTCGACGCCCGGCACCTGCTGCTCTTCACCGGACTGGGACAGGTCCCTCGACTGGCGGTACGCCTACCGCGCGGCGCTGCTTGACACGGCGCACCTGGAGCGGGTGGACGGTGAACTGGGCATACGACGGACCAGTTGAGCTACGACGCCTTGGCGTGGAACTCCCAGCCGGCTCGGAGTTCCTGCAAGGGCTCGATCTCGCATCTGCACCACCGGTCGCGCATCAGCCGGGCCGCCAGCGTGGCGCCCTCATCAGGGTGAATTAGAACGCGCCACCTGTCGGCTACCTCAACGACCGTGCCCCTACCGTTGGGCTACGAGGGCTTGCGCTTCGGTCCGAGATCGAACCCGGCTACGGAGAGGTGCTGTCGGCGGACAGCCGCTTGAGCATCCCGGCGGTCGCAACGATCAGCATCTCGCCGTCCTCCCGGGTGTACTCGAAGTCCTTCGTAACCTCGTCCTTGTGGCCGGCGCCGCTCATCGTCGAGAACAAGTCCTCGACCATGAACGCCCACCGCTCATCGAAGGTCCGCTGGCGCGGGGGCTTCTTTACCGCTGCGGTAAAGAGCTTCTGCGTGCCGTACGCGACACGGACCTGTTCCACGGCCTTGCGCGCCTCAACAATCGCCGGCTCAACGCGCCCCTGCCGCAGCAGTTCACGTGCCTCGCGCAGCGCCGTCACGGCGTCGGTGTAGTCAGCGCCTCTAGCCAGCGGAACGAGCAGCTCGACGAACGCGCCCGCCTGAACGTGCACGAGCTGCGACGCCCACTCGCCGGCGTTAATGTCGAACCTCAGGTCCCCGGTCCGCTGCTTCGTCAGCGGACGCTCGAACGTCACCTTGGCAGAAGACGGCAGCGGGCCAAACTTCTCCGTCAGGAACTTCGTCGTCGCCCGCAGCGCATCGTCCCTGCGGAGGGCGTCTTGGCGCAACCCCTCCAGTTCCTCATCTGAAATCGACGGGGGCTGGTACTGGTCCGCGGGGATGGAGTCGGCTTGCCACTCCACCGATGACGTGGTCAGTCTCAGGTTGAGCCATAGGTCCCCGCCGCCGCGGAGCTGCTCAATAACGCGCAACTGCTCGTCGGTGACGAAGCCGGAGAGCTGCACAGTACCCGCCCGCACAATCGGCGTGACCGGGCTTGTGGCGTGCAGGGCGCAAAGCATTCGCTGCTGTTGGCGGTTGGTGTTGTCCTCGATGTACACTCGGGCGTTCACCTGGTAGGCGATGCCAGGGGTCAGGTCGTGGACCTTGCTCATGTTCAGCGTCAGCTCGACCTGGGCGCCGCCGACGCCAGGATAAAGGCGAAGGGCACGTCGGGCCGGCTCCAACTGCAGGGAGTCTCCGTTGCCGAGGTCTATGACTGCGTTCAAAGCTCACCCTCTCCTCTAGCGCCAACCGTGGCGCTGCGACGCGAAAACCCTAGGCAATGCATCGGCTATAAGCGAGCCGTTACAGGAGCCTGGCCTTGCGCGACGCGTAGCCCACTGCTGACCGGACACGGGCTGCCCCGCCTCGCCGACACCAGGAGACGGCAACCACGATCCCGGCCTGACAGCGGGTGCGTACCGTTCAGGGGTGAACGTGCTGCTGGAAGGCGGGCCGGGCGGCGGCCAGGGTGACCCTTACCCTGAACTGGGTACCCGATCAGGTACCTGCCAGCGGTGCAGGGGTGAGGTCGGCCAGCAGATCCGGTAGCCTCGATTCCTCGTAGACACCGTCAGCCTCGGCCAGCCATTCGACCGCGCCGGGCAGGCGCAGGAGTTCGGTGAGGAACCGCTGCCCGGCGGTGTCGCGGTCACAGGTCATCAGCAGACGGACCCCGGCGGTGGTCAGACCCTCCAGTAGCAGCCATGCCGCGATCGACGGGCGCCCGTACACGCAGATCAGCGGCAGAGCGTGGGGGCCTAGCCGTGCCGCCGCAGTTTCGACCACGACCGGGTTCTCGCACACCCGGACGGTGTGAAGGCCGGGTCCGGGTTCCCACCCGCGGCGCAGCGACCGGGCGGTCAGCCAGACTGGCTCACCGGTCTCGGCGGCTGCGGCGGCGATTGCCGCTGCTGCACCGGAGCCGGCCAGAGGCAGGTTGAGGACGAGGACAGTCGCCGAGACTTCGTCACAGCTGACGCCGACGCTCGCCCACAACTGCCGCCACGCGTCGGCGCTCAACGCGTTGCCGGCCGCAGCCGCTGCGGCGCCGGGATCCGTGGTGTGTGCGGCGGCGAGCAGGCGGGCGGCGAGCCGGCCGAGGTCGGCGTCGCGGTCGAGATGGTGCGGATTGCCGAACAGCGAGTTCGCGAGCTCCGGCAGCGGGCGGTCGGCGGCGGGCAGGTGCTGCCACAGCATGGCTAGAGCCTGGGCACGGCTGTCGGCCAGATCGGGGCTCGTGTGCTCGAGCCAGCGCCGGGTGCGCGCGAGTGCGACCGCATGCTCCGGGATGCCCGCGCTAGTCAGGACGGCGTAGGCGTTGTTGAGATGGTCCCGGGCGGCTTGCCGATCTAGTTCGCGTTTGGCGACCCGGTCGTCGAGCGGGCCGCCAAGCCGGACGAGGAGGTCTTCCAGGGTGTCGTTCAGGCCGTGCAGGGCTTTGCGTAGCCGGCCGAGGGTGACCGGAGCAGTGGAAGCTTCCCAGGACATCCCGAGGATCCGTCCGACCTGGTCGCGTTCAACCGCGTCAAGGGTGGCCCGGACGGTGACGCCGGGTCCGGTCTTGCCGTTCTCCAGCAGTTCTCGGGCGGCGGCGAGGATTTTCGTCGGGCCGGGCAGGGCGGCCCATCGGTCCGCAGCCGCGCTCACCGCATCTCCTCGCTGCCGGTGGCCCCAAGATCGGCAGTAAGCGTGGATAGTAGGTCCGGTCCGTCCTGTTCGGCTGGTCGCGGGGTGGCCAGCAGCGGCGCGGCGGTATCGGCGACCGGCACGACCTGCAGCGCGTTCCCGGCCCACAGCATCAGGGACAGGTCGACGCCGGGTAGCGGCGCCGGCGCCCGGGTAATGGTCCAGATCGCGGCGGCGGGGACCTGGGCCGCGGCGACGAGGGCGCCGGGGCCGGCGAGCAGGAAGTCAAGGTCGAAGTCGCACAGCATCCGCAGCATGATCGCCCGGTTGTTGGGATCGACGCCTTCAAACGCCTCGTCGAGCCACAGCGGGCGGGGCCCGGCCGGATTGTCGGAGTACAGTGCGACGAGGGTGGCCAGCAACGGCTGCATCAGCGTGACGACCTTACCGCCGCCGGAGTCGACCGCGTGGACCTGTTTCGTCAGCGGTTTCCATTTCGGGTCGGGGGCGGTCCCGACCCGAAACTCGCACACGACGTCGAACCAATCACGGTAGTCGAGCAGGGTGGCGAGCCGGTCGGTCCAGTCGTCGACTCCGGGCAGGCCGGCTTCCTGAACCTGCTGGAGCCGTTCGATGAGGAAAGCCTGCAATTGCTCCTGCGCAGCGTCGGATTCGAAGCTGCCGGACTCTAGGGCGCGCAAGATCTTATAGCCGGCCTGCTGTTCGTTGCGGGGATGCCGGCGCAGCCGCAGCGTGGTTCGGTTCGCTCCGGTCGGGTGCCGTTCGAGGACGTCGTTGACGGTGCTCAGCAGGCTCAGGACACGCTTGAGACGGTCGCGCAGGTGGTTTATGAATGTCGATGACAGAATCTGCGCGTACATCTGGTGCAGCTTCTCGTCGTGGGTCGCGGACAGCTTCGCGATTTGGTCGTCGAGGTGCGCGATCGCCGCGGCCGGGGTGAGTTGCTTGCCGGAGGCTTCCACCACCATGGTGATCTCCGGCAGTGGCCGGGCGTCGTCGGCTTCGGCGGCATGCACGGCGCGGCCGCCTTTGGCTTCGAGGCTGGTCTGCAGCTCGGTGTAGGGGCCGGCGAACAGCCGGGCGGTCACCTGCCGGACCCGGTCCTCGCGTCCGGTGCGCGTCGCCGGCCAGCTCGCCGGCCGCAGGTCGGCGATCGCGGTGCGGGCCTGCTGCAACGCGTCGTCGATGGTGCGCCCGCACGGCTCGGGCAGGTTGCGAGCCGCGGCGAGCCCCGCGTCGACCGGAATCCACCAGCTGACGACGGCGGCGGCGCGATCCTGTTCGGCGGTGGTCTGCTCCCGGCAGCGTTGCTCCCAGTCGCTCTGCGCGGTCGCGGCGGCCCCGGCCAGGGCGAGACCGTCACGGTGGGAGGCGGCGATCGCCGATTTGAGTGCGTCGGACTCACGATCGAGTTCGGCGGCCCGGTCGAACAACTCCTGGTCGCCGCGCGCGACAGCCTTCTCCGCCTCGGTGGCTCGCTCGTCGAGCAGTGCCGCCTCGGCCGCTGCGGTCTGCTCCGCCTCGACGCCGGCGTCAAGTTGGGCTTCGGACTCGGTGGTCTTCGATTCCGCTGCGGCGCTGGCCTGCTCGGCGCTGTCGCGGCCCTGGCCGGCGAGCCGGAGCCGGCCGATCGCGGCTGCGGCATTGTCGAGCGCTTCGGTGACGGCGTCGAGGTGCTCGTCGGAGTTCGGCAGCCGGTGTTCGAGCGCGTGGGCGGTCGCGTCCGCGGTCGCGGTCTCCCACACCTGGCGGGCGGCGTCGGCCTTGCCAGCCAGGGCCACGTGCTTGCGCTGGGCGGTGTCACGTTCGCGGTTGGCGGCCGTCAACGCCAATGCGGCGGCGACCACGTCACCGTCCGACGGCGCTTGCTCCGCCCTAGCTCGCAGCGCGGCGATCTCATCGACCAGGGTGTCCGCGGCCTGGTTCGCGTCATCGGCCCGGGCGCGGTGCTGCTCGGCCAGCTCGTGCAACTCGGTGATCCGGCGTTGCCGGGCGGCCGCGCGGGCGGCGGCGCCGATCAGCTCGGCGCCGTGTTCGGCCGGACCCGCTTGCCCGGCTGCGGTTGGGGTCTGCCAGCGGCCGTCGACGGCGACCGCAACAGCGTTGGCGTGCGGCTGCCCGGCCGGGGTGAACCCGATCCCGTCGAGGATCGCCGTGATCGTCGCGGTCAGCGGGCCGCTGTCGCCGGCCGGGACGAGCACCGTCGACAGTGCCGGACCAGTCGCCGCGGGCAGGCTCGTGGCGACCACGTCCGTGCCGTCGCGGCCGGCGGTGTACACCCCGTCGACGGTGACCCACGCGTCGAGCAGGCCCGCGGCGGTCAGAGCGGCCTCAACCTGGTCCAGCACGTCCCGCTCGACCCCGTCGGCCGGGTCGACCAGCCGCCACAGCGGCGCCCCGTCTGCGGACGGGAACGGTGGCCGCGGGCGGCGGGTCCAGCCGGCCGGAGCCGGCGGGACCGGGTCACCGTGCATCGCCAGCTCGTCGGCTTCCCGGTCAGCGGCCGTCGCCGCGGACTGCTGTTGTTCGGCTTCGGTGCGCAGCTGCGCGACTCGGATGGTCCGTGGGTCGACGGCCGGGGTGAGCCAGTCCCGCATCAGCAGCTGCTGCAGCACCTGACGCGGGCTCGCGGCGATCGACTCCGTCGTAACCTGCTCGAGCCACCGCTGCCGAAGGGCCGGCTCCGGTGCGGGTCCGGTCAGGGCGGCGGCCCACCGTTCCATGTCGTCGGACAGCTGCTGTACCGCGTCGCTGAGCCTGCCGGCGGCGGACTCGGCATCGGCGTTACGGGTGTTGAGCTCCGCTTCTGCGGCGCTCGCCAGGTCGTCGGCTGTCCGGTACTTCGCAGCCAGCTTGGTCATCTCCCGCAGCAGGTTCCGCAGGATGGCTACTGCGGTCCTGCGAGCGGCAACGGCCGCGTCCAGCCGGGCAGTATCCGCGTCGGCGGCCCATTGGGCCGCGAGGTCCCCGAGCATCGCCGTGCCGGCGGCGGTGACGGTGGCGGTCACCGCCGCCTGGTAGCCGGCGCGGGCGGTCTCCAGGTCCGCTTGCGCCTCGGTCTGCTTGGCCAGCGCCCGCTCGTGCAGGCTGCGCAGCGTGACCAGCGCTGCCGCGGCGTCATTGGCGCGGGTGGCGGCTTGGTTGGCGGCGCGGCGGGCGAACGTCGCGGCTTCGGCCCGGCCGGTCGCGCTCTTGTACGCCGCGGACTCCAGCAGCTGCCGATGCGCTGCGCGACTACGCTCGGCGGCGTTAGTGAGCTGCTGGGTCTTGGTCGACTCGGCGTTGAGAGCCTGCCGGGCCTGATCCAGCGTCGCGGCGGCGGCGTCCACGGCCGCCGACGCCGTGCTTAGCGCGGCGTCGGCTTCGGCGAGGGCGTCGGCGTGCTGGCGCAGCACGGCGTCCGCCCACGGCCGCCACGCCTTGGCGACGTAGTCCACGATCGCGGACCGGGCCTCCTCG
This sequence comes from Micromonospora desertarenae, assembly GCF_056150265.1. NCBI lineage: Bacteria > Bacillati > Actinomycetota > Actinomycetes > Micromonosporales > Micromonosporaceae > Micromonospora > Micromonospora desertarenae. Next base: position 220,460 of record NZ_JAXCFQ010000007.1, on the reverse strand, counting down.
GCGTCGGTGCGGTCGGCGCCGACCTGCTCGACCTGCTGCCAGCCAGAGGCGAGCCCCTCGATCTCGTCGCGGGCCAGCGGCGGCAATGCCGAGCGGATCTGGTTGGTGAACCAGTCCGGGTTCAGCTTCTGCCCCAGATGCGGGGTCCGCAGCGTCTTGAGCAGCTCGAGCACGGTCGCGTACCGGTCTTCATCGGTGAACCCGAACAGTGCGGTGGTCAGCTTGCGCCGATAGTGCGTGCCGGTGGGAAAGACCTGGACTCCGTCGATGCCGTCGAGGTGTTTCGGTTCGGTGACCGCCTGCCCGCTCACCAGGTCGAGGCCGGCGCGGACCCGGGCGGTGCCGTGGCAGATCATCCAGGTGCGGGTCAGCTGCGACACGCCCCGTTTGGCCTGCGCGTATAGCAGCGTGGTGAAGAACTCCGAGGTACCTTCGTCACGGATCCGGCCGTACTCGACCCACGCCCAGCCGCGATGCGCGGTCGCGGAGTCGTCGCGGCGGTCCTGGTCGTTGCCGGACGGCTCGACGTAGTACCGGAAGTCTTTGCCGGAGTCACCGAAGGTGTCGATGTTCTGCCGTTCGAGGTTGCCCGCGAGCATGATCAGCGTCGTCAACGTCATCAGCGTCGACTTGCCGGACTGGTTCGCGCCGACGAACTGGGCGCGGCCATCAGCGAACACGTACTCGGCGACGTCGAACTCCCACAAACCGATGACCCCGGCCCGTAGGATCTGCCACCGGTCGCGGACCGGATCCGGCAGCCGGCCGTGGGCGACGGCGTCGCGCCATCCGGCGAGTTGGGCGTCGGACAGGTGCGGGCCCGGTGACGGTACGGTCGGGCCGGCGAGGGCGGTCATCAGGCAATCCCCACAACGGTCAGGTCAGCGGCGGACGAGGTGCGGCTGGTGGTTTCGGGATAGAGGACGTCTGGGTCGCGGTAGCGGGCGGCGGGCGGCAGCAGCACCCAGCCGCCGTCACCGGTGACCCGCAGCAGGCCGAGCTCGGTCAGGACCCGCTGCGCGTCGTCGAGGACGACCTGCGGGTCGGCTTTCTGCCGGTCGTTCATGTACGCACCCCGCGACCGGATCAAGTCGTCGATCAACTCGTCGACCAGGACCCGAGTCAGGTGGACCGTGCCGTCGTCGTGGCGGACGCCGTCGCGGCCGGCCTGATCCGCGGCGAGCAGCGCGACCCAGTCCGCGGCTCTCGCCCGCGGCCAATCGGCGACCGTCGGCGGACGGCCGTCGCCGTCGCGCAGGACCAAGAGGATCCCTTCCTGCCGGGCCTCGATCGCACCGCCGGTCATCTGCGCCAGATAGCCGGCGTATCGGGACCGGTGCCGGCGCAGCGTGTCCGCGTCGGTCGGGTCGAGGTCGGCGTAGAGCACTGTCGGGGTTTCGACCAGGGCCCGCAGCAGCCGGATCGTGCGGGTCGCGTCCGCGTCCGCTGGTTCCGGCTGCAACGCGGCGGCGAGCACGTCTGGGCTGGTCATCAGCAGCAGCGCGTCCCGGTCGACTTCGTAGCCGGCGCCGGGGCCGGACCCGTCCTCAGTCCATTCCTCCAACATCTTCTCGTCGCTGGTCCGCCGGTTCAGCACACCCCAGCGGGCCAGCAGCGCCGCTGCGTCCCGCAATTGCCGGCGCTCGGACTTGATGTCCGGGTCGTAGGGCGACACCTGCACGCCGGGTGCGGCGCACACATCACGGACCATGTCGGACAACCGCTGCAGGGTGACCGTCCCGGACACCTCCTCGCAGCACGCCGCGATCAGGCACATCAGCGCCAGCAGCCGCCGAGACGGGGCGTCCGACGGCCGCGGCGGAACGGTCGCCGTTCCGCCAACCGGTACCCGGATCAGCCGGGCCGCCTGACCAACCCGCTGGATCCGGTACCCGAGCCGGCGCGCCGCCTCCGACAGCGGCTGCTGATGGCGAACCACCAGCCGGAACAACTCCCGATTCGTGGCCGGGGTGATCATCGGCTGGGCGAGCAGGCCGACGAACGCGTGCTGCGCAGCGACGTGCTGCTCCGACGTTCTGGCGCTCATCCGAAGCTCCCGGTCGTGGTGGCGGAGATGTGCAAGATCAGATCCGGGTGCACGAGCCGGCCCGCCGGTGTGTGGATCACCACGTCCGCGCCGCCGGGAACCGGTTCGGTCCGCAACGACCAGCGGCCGTCCCCGGTCGTCGCGGTCCGCGTCCCGGACGCCGTTGATCTGCCCCGCAGTATCGCGGTCAGGAACTGCAGCAGCAGCGTGGTCTCCGCCTCCGAGATCGGCGGCCAGTCCGACAACCGCATCCCCGAGCGGGCCACGACCGCCGCCTCGGTCTGCGCCGCCAAGGACTGCTGCGCCACCGCGTTCGCCCGCGCGATCTTCCGGTTGCCGGTGTTGTCGGCCAGCCGCGCCGGCGTCCCGGTCGTGCCGCGCGGGCCCTGCTTACGCAGCCGGGCTTCGACCGGCACCGTGTCGGACTCCCACCACGACGATGCGGACGGGTTACCGGCCGGCGCCGGCGCCGCCCCTGGCAAGTGCCGGGCCGCGTACAGGCCGGTCGCGTTGCACCACACCTGCCAGCCCGCCTCGTCATCGCCAGCGGCCTCGACCCGGGCCGCCAAAGCGAGCAGCTCGGCACGCCGCGACATGTGCCCACCGACTGCAGCCAGAGTCCGCTGCCCACGCAACAGCGGACCGATCGTGTCGCGCATCTGCCGCCGCAGCCGCCGGGCCTGACAGTCCGGGCCATCGAACCAGGAACGTAGCGTCTCCAAGGTTTGCCGGTACGTCCCGACCAGGTCCACGATCGCCGAGTCGTCGGCGTTCGGCCCGAGCATGCGCGCCGCGACCGCCCGCCACACCCCATCCGAGACCGCACCCAGTTCGTTCACCCGGCGGGTGATCGTCTCCGAATGCACGTCGACGCCGGCCCCCCACATGTCGACGTACCGGCGCAGGGTCTCCTGCACCACCGTGATTTTGTCGACGGTCGGGGTGCCGGCCAATGCGGACGCCAGCCGGGCCTGCCACCCGGCCGCGGCCCGCGCCATCGACTGGTGGGTATTCAAGATGATCGACCAGGCATTCGCCGCCTCGCCCGGATCCGATTCGGCGAGATCACGCAGCTGCGTCAGGTTCGCGGTCAACACGCCAGGCGCCAGCGTGGCCGCGGCCGCCGAAGCGGCGTCCTGCCCGAGACTCGTGACCGCCTGATGCAGCTGCGCGGCGATCTCGGTCAGCTGGAACCGGTCCAAGTTTCGGATGAAGTCCGCGTCCCGCAGCGCCCGGTCCTGGAACCGGTCGACGACACCCCACCGCTCCAGGCTTGTCATCCGCGCCGGCAGGTCAAACCCGGCCTCGTCGACCAGGGCGGGGTCCGCACCCGAGGCGGCCAGATGCGCCCGGATGAGGTCGGGAAGATCCGTGGCGGCGACACCGGTCAGGGTGTGCTGCTGCTGCGCGAGCAACACGTCGACGATCGCCCGATACTGGGCGGCGTACCTGCCCGGCGTCAGATAGCTGGCCTGCAGCAGGCCGCCGGGCATCCCGCCCAACTGCCACGCATCCGCGCCGGCGACGTCCTCCTCCGGACCCGTTCGCCGCACCCGCCAACCCCTCTCAGCGCTGGACCATTCCCTGTCTCCCGAGCGCTTCACACGACAGCGCCGTCCCGCCCGGGCCCCGCAGCATATGCGGACCGTCCGACACCTTGACCAGCCGGTATCCCGCCGGGTGACCGGGCCGTCACCAGCGCAGCCGCAGAGGTCACCCGTGCCACGGCGGACACCACGGCACGCACGGTTGGGTTACAGGCCAAGGTGATATCGCGGGAACAACTCGGTGATGAAAGCGCGGACCGCCGCGGTCGCGGTACGAGGATCGGCGGCGAGTTCTGCTGCGCCGAACCGGAAGACCTCGTAGCCAGCCAGGCGCAACCGCCGGTCCTCGGCCATCATCTCGGCATATTTGCGAGGGCTAGGACGTCCTTCGTCATCGCAGTAGTGCTGCTTGCCGTCGATCTCGATGACTACACGCTGGCTCTGAGGCAGCAGCAGAAGAAAGTCCATGCGCTGGCGTGGCAACGGGCCCGGAGTCCGTCGCTCCCGAGCGGTGTACGGGTCGTAGTGCAGGTAAACCTGGGGGATCAGCGCCGGGATCTTGTCGATCGGATGGGTGCCGTACAGCGCGCAGTACTCCTTGAAGAACAACTGCTCCGGCGGCGACTTGGGGTCCAGAGATTCCGCGAGCCGCGCGTACAGCAGGCGTCCGGGATGGACCAGGTCGTCGGTCGGGCGGCCCTGACTCTCGCTCCACCAGCGGACCAAGGCCGCCCAGCTGAGGCCTTCGTTGGGCAGAACACGGTCGTAGACCAGGCAGTATTGCGCGTTCTTGACGATCTCGACCTGATTGTTGACCGCATCGCGGAGTACGAGTTCGGGCTTAGGTCCATTCGCTCCGAAGATCAGATTCTTGAAGTCGCCGGCCACGCCGCGAGTGCCGCACCGACGCATCAGCTCCTCAAGCTCTTCCGAGCGGTAGTCGTCGAGAACGCGCCCACCCAGCACAACCAGGCGGTGCAACTCCCACGACTTGATGCGTCGACGGACATACCACTTCTTACCGTCATACGCCTCACTCGGAGTGCCAGGCTCCAAGCCGTACCTCTCGCACACCTCCGGCAGCTCCTGATGGTGAACCTGGTGCAATGTCTCGGCGATGGCAAGGACGAGATCCACCGGACGGACACGGTCAGTCATCGCTGCAGACTAGAGCGGTCACCGCCGGAAACCCAAGCCGCTCGGCAAACGTCGACACGAGCAGGCCACCACTCACCCCTCGGTCTCTGCTATGCAAGGACCGTGAACGAGCAAGGGCGGCTGCGCGCTGTGCTGGTGAATCGATACGAAAAGATCACCGACCGTCTGCTGAGTACCATCGCCGCCGAGAACGGCGACCGCTTACTGCCGAAGGTGCGCGTCGCCGACGTCATCGACGTCGACTCGTGGCCCGGAAACGCCCGATGGACAGGACTGGCCCAGCACTTCGACTTCGTGATGGTCGACGCTGAGACCTCCGCGCCGAAGTTCGCCGTCGAACTCGACGGCGCGCATCACTGGACTGACCCGGAAACCCGACGCCGGGACATCGTCAAGGACCAGCTGGCCGAATGGGCCGGCCTACCGCTGCTGCGGATCACCAGCGACTTCACGAGAAGGCGTGGCCGCTGGACCGTGCTCAACTACGCGGTAGAGACGTTCTACCTGTCTGAGGCGTTCGCCGCGGCGCAGGCCTCGGGCATCATTCCCTTGGATGAGCCGTACGTGCCGTTCATGTTTTGCATCCCGAACGGCAGCGGTGGGTTCGACGTGAACGCGCTCGACCAGCAAGCACGAGTGATGCTGGACGAAGCGTGTGACGCCGGCCGGATCCCGTCGCACGCTCCTGACATGTTCGGGACGCGGGACCCGGCGACCGGCGCCATCCAGTCGCACGCCTGGATGGCGGTTGCCCGCAACCGCTACCTTGTCGCGCGAGCCCGGGTCCGTGACTTCCGGTTCCAGGGCATCTCCGCGAGCGAGCTGGCCAGCCAACTCGTTATGGTCGACATGGCCGACCTTGCTCGTGGGTGGATGGTCGGAGAGCCTGTGGCGTGCGACGGCCGTACGCTGCGCAAGCACATGGTCGAAGTGCAGCAGGCGATCGATGCGGGTGGCTTACGCAGATCAGAGACAAGCGGCGCCTTGGAACCCGGTGGCCCCGTGCCGATAAAGATCACGACCCGGTTCCAGGGGATTCGGTCTAACAGGCCCGGGTGAGCCTCGACCCCGACAAGTCCGTTCCGTTCGCCACCGCGCACCACGGGTACCGGTGCGCGGTGGCGACAGCGAAGACCTCGCTACCGCGCCTGCCTACGACGGGTACGCCGCCTGGAGGCCGAAGGGGTCATCACCGGTTATACGGCGTCGTCGACCCGGCCAAACTGGGACGCGGGTTCGAGGTCCTCCTCCGCGTCGACCTGGGGCCGATGGCGTTTACCGCGGTGGAGGCGTTCGCACAGCGCATCGCCGCGATGGACGAGGTCGTGGAGCTGCGCCGTATGTTCGGTATCCCGGACTACCTGATCCGCGTCCAAATCGCCGACATGGACGCCTACGAACGCTGGCTGACCACCCAGCTGCTCGGAGCCCCCGCAATCGCCCGAGCCGAGTCCCGCATGACCATGAAACTGATCAAACCCGCACGGTAACCACCCAGGTCGGCGCACGGCTTCGCGGACCCCAGTTGGGTATGCCTGCCGGCGATCCAAGGCAGCGGTCGAGCGGTCAACCGCATCATGCCTACAAGACGCCCTCGATCCCCGCCGCGGTCCAGCCGGTCAAACACTCGGACACCTCCGTCAGGTCTTTGGTCTGCCAGGGCCCGTCGAAGTCGGTCACAACCACTCGTTGATGGCGGCGAGGTGGATGGTGGCTTCGTAGCGGACTGCGAGTTTGATGCCCCGGGCTGCCGATGCACCAGCGGAGTCCGCCGACCGCCAGTTAGGCGTCGACCTCGAACGCCGGGACGTAGCCGCGCCCAGCGCCAAGGTCTTCATAGACCGTTGTCTGGGCAACCCGGTTCCACCGGTGTCCGAGCAGAAGCGCAAGGCCGCCGGGCCCGGCGAGGAAGATGTGGACACGAGCGGCGGGCTTGCATTCGAGGTCTTGGCGGATAGCGTTGCGTAGCGCCTGGGCATAGGCGACGGCCTCGCCGGCGCCGGCGACGGACTGATCGTGTGCGCCGTCGGCGGGCAGCAGAGTGAGAATCCTGTCGATCGGGAGGTTCGCGTCGGTGACGTATCGGGAGACCGCGGTCGTCGGGTCGACGCTCATGCCTATGGCCACGGCCAGTTCGTTGCCGTTGCCGACAGTGGTCGTGACACCGTCGGGGGCGGAGACCGGTACGTGTTTCGCGTTCGACGTCCAGGCAACGCCGTTCTGCAGGTAGGTGATGGTGGTGCCGCTGACCTGGGCGAGGCGTGCGCCGACGGTGAAGAAGGTGGCCTGGCGCATGAAGCCGCGTAGGACGATGTCGTTGTTGCCCTGGGCGGTGAGGGTGTCGACGGCTTGGTCGATGTCGTTGCTAATGGTCGCCCAGTCGGCTGGGTCGCGTGGTTGGCGTCGCAGCGGTGGCGTGTCGCCGTCGTACAGGTCGACCCAGTCGAGGACGACGGTGGCGTCGTCGGGGTGCGGTTCGCGCTTGATCGCCTGGACGAGAAGTACGGCGCGAGGGTCGTCGGCGCGCAGGTTCACTCGCTCCACCTCCTTGCGGATGTCCTCGCGAGTGAGGATTCGCCTGCCTTCGCGTACCCATTTGTCGATGAGGGCAACACCGCGGTCAAGGGCCTCGTTGTCGGCTTGAAGTCCGTTGGCGAGCATGAGTGCCTGTGCGCGATCCTTCTCACTGCTGACGGTCAGGCCGACCTTGAACACGAGTCCGTCGAGCATCGCGAGCACGTCATCGCGATCGCATTGCAGGTGGCTCGCCCATTCATCGATGCGGAGCCCCTCCGGAGAGGTAGGACTTGCGAGGCGTGCCGCCGGGTTGAGGCAGTCGGAGCGTCCGTCGACGAGGCTCAGCAGCGGATCGGTCGGGTCGAGAGCGCGGTTGGTGGTCAGTTCCATGCTCGGCGGGACGTCGTCTCGGTCACGCAGCAGTTTCCAACTTCCGTGGAACTTTTGCAGCAGCGACTTGCCCTTCTTCGGCACGCCGGTCAGGTAGCCATCGTTGATGAGGTCGGCGGTCTTGGCCGCCCACTTCACCTGCGCGTAGCGGTGACGGTCGGCGATGGCGCGCAGGATGACGTCGTCCACGTTGCCGGCCCCGTTGACTTCGATCTCCAGTTGGTTGTACCCGGCGTTGGGCTGGAGGACGCGCAGGGCGGCTGACCAGGCGATGAGGTCCTGGTAGTAGAACCCGGATCGCAATGCTCCGACACGGGACAGCGAGCCAGCGGCAGGTTCGGGTTCGGGCGAGGTCATCGGTGGTCCTCCGTTGAGGTCGGGCGTTGGTCGTCGGTGACCAGGACCAGGGGGACGGCGACCGCGTGGTTGCCGAAGCAAGCCCATGCGTATGCCGCTGGCCGGTCCCACTGGGGGTTCGCGACGGCGATGATCGCGATGACGGTCTCGAAGCCGAGGTCGGGGTCCGCGAGCAGCCGCGCGTATGTGGCGAGGTCGCGTTCGCTCGGGACCGGGGCGGCGGCGAGGTGGGTGTGCCAGTCGCCGACCCAGATGCTGCCATCGCGGGTGAAGGCGTCGTGCGCGAGTTGCTGGGCGTGGCCGAGGTCGCGGAGGAAGAAGGCAGGCTGCCGCACGGCCGTCGGCCCGGGGCCGCCGGCGACCCGGATTTCCGCCACGCCGTCGTGGACGTGGCCGAGCAGGATGCCGCCGGTCTCGTTACCGTCCTGGGAGCGAGTGCATTCCTGCCTGATGACGGCGTGGGCGGCGGCGGTGAGATGAACACGCTGGACGGGCGACTCGACCGTCACGGTTCCTCGCAGGTCGGGCAGCCGGATACGGGCGGGCGAGCGTCCAGCCAGCGCAGTTCTCCGGCGCGGGCCAGGTCGAACGGCGGCGGCCAGCCTGGTTTCGGGCGGAGCGCGAGCAGTCCGTGATCGCCGGGCAGCCGCTGGTCCGGGTGGCCTGCACATTCCAGGAGCGTGGCGACGGCGGCCTTGGCGGCGAGTTGGCCGACCAGGTGGAGGTCCGACCCGACCGCGGTCATAGGCCGGTGGCGGGTGCCGGTGCCGTAGCCTGCGTCCAGGGCGGGCTCGGGATCGATCGCTCCGGCGTCGGTGAGAGCCTGCCGTTGGCAGACCAGGCAGCCCCGGTCCGGCCACGGCCGTAGCCGCAGGATCTCACCGATCCCGCCGTCTTCCAGCACGCAGGCGAGTACGGCCTCCAGCCCGGCGCGGCGGGCCAGGTGGCTGACGACCCGGCGCGGGGCGACACCGTCGGCGGTGCACACGACGAGGTCGCTGCGGGCCAGCAGCGGTCGAACCTTGTCGGCGTCGCGGATGACGTCGAGAGCGTGCGGCTCGATGTGAGTGTCGGGCCGCAGTTTTTCAAGGTCGTCGCGGAGGGCGAAGACCTTCATCTTGCCGACCTGCGCCGGGCCGCTGACGTGACGCACGAGGTTGTGCCACAGCAGGCGGTCCGGGTCGACGAGCACCAGCCGGCCTACGCCGTAATCGGCGAGGGCGTGCACCGTAGCGCCGCCGATGCTGCCGGTCCCGACGACCGTTACCGTTGCTGCGGCCAGCGGGTCGACCGGCCACTGAGGGGCGAGTTGCGCGTTGCCGACGACCTGCGGTTCGCACGCCACGTCCAAGGGTTTTACGCCGTCGGCGGTCACGAGCCAGGCCGCGAACTCGGCGATCCCGGCCCCCGGATGGTCGATCTCCGCGTTGGGCGCATAGGTGAGCGCGATGTAGCCGCTCCCGCCACCCGGCTGCTTGAAGCCGGACGGCACCAGTTCGGCGAACGCGGGCACCGGCAGCACGCCGCAACGGTGCCGCCCGTATTCCCACGCGACGTGCAGGTCGGTGGCCACCCGAAACCAGTAGCCGCTCGGGCGCGGATCTCCGAAGTTGAGGAAATGCGTACGCGGTGACATCTCCACCGGGAGCGTCAGCCCCTCCTTCACCGAGATCGCGCACAGGTAGCCGACGTTCTCGGCATCGGAGACCCTGAAGGTCGCACTTCCGTGGCTGCCTGCGGCACGCAGCCGGTCAACGCCCTCGCGCGGGACCAGGACCAGGAGCCGGTTCACGAAGCGCCGTCCGGTTCACGCTCTGCCTGTTGGTCACCAGAATCCTCGATGGCCTCGGCCGCCACCGCGATCAGGTGGTCGGACTGCGCGTCGTCGACGATGCCGTGCAGGGTCATCGCCTCGATCACGCCGGCCTTCATCAGCGCGTACTCCACCCGCCAGCCAGCCGCCTTCAGCAGCAGGTCAACCACCGAGCCGCTGCCGTTCCAGGTCGCGTCGTCCTGTAACAAGCACAGGCTGCCATCGCCGTTGACGTGCCACTTGTGGTCCGTTCGCTCGGCGATCCCCGGTTCCGGGTCCTGCGGGTAGATCAACGGCGCGACCATTGGGTAGGCGTGCCCGTACAGGAGACCGACCTGCAGGCCCTCCTCGCCGATCAGCGCCCGTAGTGCGGCGGGCTCCGGCCGGTCGAACGGCCACCGAGGCAGCCGCCCGATCCATCCGCCCGCACCCTGGTCAAACCATCGCAATCCGGGAAACCGTTCGCTGACCTCGGTCTTATCGCGAGCGAGCCGGCGCGGCTCGCACTGCCACCACGTCACCGCGCCGCCGTCGTCAGATGTCATCGGTCAGCCCTGCGGGGCGTCCTTAATCGGCCGGGGCAGGATGAGCGCCGGTCCGGTCACGGCCGGGCTGACCTTCGTCTTCGCCGGTGCCGGGAAGTCCTCGCCGAAGATCTCCTGCCAGGCCCGCAGCGCGTCGTCCGTGTCGCCGGCCACCGCATGTTCGCACGCGCGTGTGGCAATCTCCGACGCCTCCTCCAGCGCGGTCCGAAGGCCGACCTTGTCCAGGTCCGGCTGGATCAGGCCGCAGTGGCCCGCCGGGTCCTCGATCGGCGTGTTCACCCGCACCGCCGCGGCGGTGAAGAACGCCCGCAACGCCTCCGCGCGGCTCCCGGAGCGGGGCATGCATTCGAAAGCCAGGACCTCGATCAGCAGCGACTTGATCTTGCCATCGACCTTCACGGAGCGACGCCAGTCCTTGAGGACGCGCACGATCGGCCGAAAGTACGCCCAGTCCGCCTGGTGGTCCTCCACGCGCCGGATCAGGTCTTCCGGGTCCGCGGTCACCCACGTCTGGGACAGCGCCTCCGGGATCAGCAGCGTGCCATCGGCCTGCCGAAGCGCCGGCATCGTGTCGACGGTGAATGCCTCCGGGTCATCCGGGTCGTCGATGAAGCACTTCACCGCGTGGTTGCGCCAGCGCGCCAGCCGGACCAACTTGTCGACGGTGCCGTTGGTCGCCCCCAGCAACGCGTTGACCCGCCCCCGCGTGTAGTCCAGGGCCTCCTCAGCCGAGTCGCCGGACTGGCCCCAATCCGGGTGGTCATCCTCCGCGTACACGACCACCAGGTCCACGTCGTGGATCGGCTTGAGTTGTGTGCTGCGGCGCAGCGAACCCGACCCGAACACCTCCGCGACGTCACTCTCGGCCTCGAACGCCTCCTTGAATATGTCACGCCGAGCGCGGGCCAACACCACCTGCATCCGCTCGGCGTCCACAGTCTTCTGGAACTCGTCGAACGCCTCGTCTACGCCCATCTCTCTCCTATACGGTCAAACCATCGCATCGGTGGGCGACCGCCGGGCTCATAGGTAACCCACGGTCACCAACCTCGCTGGCGGGCCGTCCATTCCCGACTTCGCGTCGAAGATGCCGACCGTACCGCCGGGGTACGACATCCAGTCCGAGATCACGCTTTCACCGGCGGATATCCGGGCTCGGTGCGCATCACCCGGCGAGGCCATCTACTCCTACTTGACCCCGACGACGCCCTCTACGCACTCGGGCGTCGCCACTACAGGCAGCCACTGAGGCGCAGCGCAGCGCCATCTCTCCACGCCGCGACGGCAGCCGCCGATGATGCGTACGCGTTCGTCGGCAAGCGGGACGCCGGAAACCATCCGATCTCCGCGCACTTGTGCGGTTCGACGTTGACCGGTTGGCCGTAGCATGCGGGCTCGTACGCAGCGGCGAAGACCAGCCCACGCGACCCTGGCCGGCCCGGCTGCGGTGATGAACCGTGGCGGCGAGTCGCACCATGCCGCGGTCCAGCCACGCGCCGATCTCCTCCGACGTCTCGCGCACGACTGCGGTGACCACGTCCTCACCGGCTTCGAGTTTGCCGCTCGGCAGCACCCATCGACCGTCCGCATACCCCGTCCCTGCCGAAGACCGAGCAGGACACGATCGCCGTCAGCAAGCAGGAACAACACGTCGACCGGGTGCATGGGAATCGTCACGTCCCCATCAATCCTGGTCATCGGATCCCCGTTCGCGCCCACCCTGTGCCGCAGCGAGGTCACTGATGATCGTTGCCACCATCTCCCGCAGTCGGCGCAGTTCCCCTGCAGTGAGGCCAAGCTCGTAGCAGTGGTGGTGGCCTGCTCGAGACAGCGCCGACCAGGCGTATCCGGCGCGGGCGGCGATCGACCGGCCAGCGTAGCGGTCGAGGATCAGGAACTGGGGCGACCGGGCTCGCATCGGCAAGACCTCCGGGTGACAGCGCCGCCAGTAGTCGTCCATGGCGCCCTCAAGCGCGAGCCGAAGGAGCCAGGCGCAGGCTCGTGGCCAGGCGCCGCGGGTGCCCCGTACGACGCTGGACAGTGAGCCACCCCCGTTTTCATGGAGCTTCTTGATCATGGTCTGATGGCCGTGGGGAGGAAGTCGTCCGTGGCAGCACCGAAGAAGTACCCCGATGAGCTACGTCAGCGCGCTGTGCGCTTGTATCGCGAGTCGGACCCGAAGCCGGTGATCCGGCGCCTGGCCGAGCAGCTCAGCGTGCATCACGAGGCGTTGCGGAACTGGATCCGGCAAGCCGAGGCCGACGCGGGTGAGCGCACCGACCGGCCGACCAGCGAGATGGCGGACGAGAACCGGCGGCTGCGCAAGGAAGTGGCCGAGTTGCGGCGGGCGAACGAGATCCTGAAGGCCGCGAGCGCGTATTTCGCGGCGGAGCTCGACCCGACCCGGCGACGGTCATGAGGTTCGTCCATGAACACCGTGACCAGTTCGCGGTCGCGCTCCTGCTACGGGTCCTGAACATCGGCGCCTCGACCTACTACGCGTGGGTCAAGCAGGTCGAGCAGCCCTGCGACCGGGACGTGGTCGACCTGGGGCTGATCTCCAACATCCACGAGATCTGGGAGACCTCTGGGCGTACCTACGGCGCGGACCGGGTCCACCGGCAGCTACGCCGTGACGGCATCCGTGTGGGCCGCAAGCGCATCGAGCGGCTGATGGCCGAGCAGGGCTGGCAGGGTGCGTTCCTGCGTCGAGGCTGGCGTGGCGGCTCCACGAAGCAGGATCCCCGGCACACGCCGGCGCCGGATCTGGTCAACCGGCAGTTCACCGCCGACGGGCCGAACCGGCTCTGGGTTGCCGACGCCACCCGCATTCCCTGCGGTGAGGGCGTGTTCTGGTTGGCTGCGGTCCGCGACGCGTTTTCCCGCCGGATCGTCGGGTGGAAGACGTCTGACCGCTGCGACACCGACTTGATCCTCGCCGCCCTCGAATACGGCATCTGGTCCCGCGACGTCCGCGACGGCCAGTTGATCCACCACAGCGACCGCGGGTCGAACTACACGTCCTTCCGCTTCGCGGAACGCTTACAGGACAACGGGATCCTGCCGTCGATGGGCTCCGTCGGCGACTCGTATGACAACGCCCTGATGGAGAACTTCTGGTCGACGCTGAAGATCGAACTCGTCTACCGCACGTCCTGGCGGACCCGCGACGAGGCAGAGAACGCGATCTTCGCCTACATCGACGGCTGGTACAACACCCGCCGCATCCAACGCGAGCTGGGTTACCTCAGCCCGAACGAGTACGAGGCCGCCTGGCACAGCCGCCATACCGAGTCAGCCGAGCCACCTATCGCCACCCCTGCGCCAGCCGGCAGCAGGTAACCACCGCTCCATCAAAGCGGGGGGAACTCACAGCAGCTGGTCGGCAGCCTCCAGGCAGTTCTGCGGGACGGCCACGAGCTGACCGGCCGTCATCGCAGGTGCTCCGCGAGTCGGCGTGCGTCTCGCACCAGCACCTCGAGATTGAAGGTGCCCGGCCCATGTACGCCCTGCTTGCAGGCCTGGAACGCATCACCGGCCCAACCACCGAAGCGGTTGATTCGGCCGAGCACATCCTTACCGCGGTGCAGATCGCCGAAGAGCGCCAGGGCCGTTACCTGGTTAAGCGTCAGTGCCTTCTCGATGAGTTCCTCCACGTCGCCGTGTCGTTCGCCGCGCGCTATCCGCTCCCGCCGGATCCGCTCATGACAGGCGGCCTCGAGAGCTGAACGGCAGAACCCGGAGACCAGCGGGTAGCGGGCGTTGTCGGGCAGTTCCTCGGCCTTGAGGATCGCGGTGGCGTCATTGAGGTACCGCTCGACCGGGTCGCTGTTCTTCCGGATCTCCACCACCGACTCGTCCCGCCGGGTGACCGCCCAGATGGTGGCCTCGATGCGCAACCGGCGTACCGCCTCGGGCAGTCGGTTGTCGTGGGTGAAGACCACGACCTGCCGGGTCTCCGCCAGGCCGGCCAGCACCTGCGCCAGGCCGTCGACCTTCGATGGGTCCATGCTCTGGACCGGGTCGTCGATGATGACGAACCGGAACGGGCTGTCGTCGGCGCAGGCACGGGGCAGGAACACCGACAGACCGAGGGCCTGCAGCTCTCCCTGGCTCATGACCGCCATGGCGGAGGTGGTGGTGCCATCAACCTTGGCGGGGAAGGAGATCTTGCGGCGGGTGTTGGTGCCGTCCAGGCGCATCCCGCTCAGTTCGACGTTGCTCTCCTGCCGCAGCTCGTCCCAGATCTCCTGAGACCGCTGGGCAAACGGCTGGAACCGCTGGTCGCGCAGCGCCGTGATCGCGTTCTTCAACCAGTCTCGGGCGGCGTTGACACGCTTGAGCTTCGCCTCGTTCTCGGCGGCGGTCCGGGCCCGGATCAGCCAGTCCTGCAGAGCGACGGCATGCTCGCGCCAGGCGTCGTGGCGCTGCCGGAGCCAAGCGCTCGTCGCCTCCTGCAACTCCGTGAACGCCTCGAGCAGCGCCGGATAGGTGGCCCGGAGGTGTCCGGCAAGCTGGTCGTGTGAGAGCTGGTCGTTCACAGGGTGCAGCTCATCCGCCCGCGAACGGAACCGCTTCACCATGTCAGCCTGGTCGAGTACGCCAGCCAAGGCCTCCAGATCGTCGGTGCTGATCCGTCGGTCGAGGTCGAGCAGCCTCGAAACCCGGGCGCGGGCATCCCGAAGTCGTCGGTGCCCCTCCTCCACGGCGACAGCGTCGCGTTGCAGCTGCTCGAGAGTGGCGCCGGCGTGGGCTCGCCAGTCGGCGTCGAGGGTTCGCGAGCCACAGACGGGGCACGGGCCATCGCCGTGCTCGGCGTGGAAGGTGACTGCCATGCGGAGCAGCTGGGCCGCCTGGTCGGCCGTGCCAGCCTGGGTGGCGGAGAGGTCAGCAACCTGTGCTGCCACAGCCATGAGTTCGTGGGCCACCTCGCTGGCGTAGGCCAGGTCTGGCAGCGCTACGGCGACCAATCGGCGGGCCGCAACTGCCACCGGGTCGCTGACGTCGCTGCCCGCGTCGGCGAGCAGCTGGTCGAGAGCATCGAGGTCAGGAGCCCGCTTCGCGAGAAGCGCGCACGCTCTCTGTGCCCGCGGGTCGTCGACACCGGCGAGCGCGACCCGCAGCGCGTCCCGCGCCGACTTGACCGCGGCGATCTGATCACTCAGATCCTTGCGGATCCGCATCAGCCGTTTGTCAGCATCGATGATCGGGTCCAAGCCGAGGATCGGGGCCAACGCGTCGAAGAGCCCACTGGGCGTGGAGGTGATGAGCCGAGCGAGGTCGCTCGCGGTGAGGAATGGCCGGTATGCCTCGAGTGGTTGCTGCCATCCCAGCTCCGCCGTCTCCCCGTAGCGGTTGCCGTCATCGGCCAGGATGTTCCCTACGCTCTGGTGTGCCTCCGTGTGGTCATCGCGCCACGAGCGACGTACCCGGATGGGTTTTGCGGCTCCATCAGCGCGCAGCAGCACTTCGATCTCGCAGGGCGACCCGCAGTGCAGGTTTCGCCAGCCGTCCTTGAAGACGCTGTTGCGGTCGGCCCAGCGCGCACTGTCGCCGGTCAGGGCCAGCTCAGCGGCCTCCGCATAGCTCGACTTGCCCGAGCCGTTTCGACCCACGACGAGGGTGAGCCCCGCGTGCGGCTGCAGTCGGAGGCTCTGCTGTGGACCGACACCTCGGAAGCCTGCGACGGAGATCGACTCGAGGTAGAGCGGCTGTGGACGCGGTCGCGTCGACGGGTCCCGCGTCGGCAGCTCGACGGGGTCTCCCCCGAGGACGGCGGCAAGCTGCTCGTCTCCGACGTACGCGGCGAGTACAAGATCTACGAGATCGCCAGAACCGTTGTCCTCGGCCAACCGGTCGAAAACCTGGTCGAGTAGCGACTGGTCCGGGGCCATACGGGTCTCCCTTCCAGGCCCGACGGTAAGTATTGTTGCCTGCACCAACAACCCCTCAGACGGGTGATTGCTGGAAAACACTGGAACTTGTACCATGCTCCTCGTGGCCGAGTCCATAGAAAACCTCGAGCGTCGGATTGAAGACCTGCGAACAGCGGTCCGCCGGGCGGTGATCGCACGCGACACCGCCCGAGCGCGAGCGATGCGGGCTGAGCTGCGAGCCGCCGAAAGTGAATGGGAGAAGGCGCTCACGGACCTCGCCGACGCGGCAGAGGACGACACCTTGGCCGCGAGGCCTGACGCGCCGCTGGTGCCGGTACGCGAGCAGGTGCACCACGCGCTCACCCTGCTGTCGGTGCCGGCCGCACCCAAGCTGATCGCCGAAGTGCACGCCGCTTTCTACGGTGCCGGAGCTACTGGGATCGCGGCGGGCAAGCTCACCCACCTGCGCCGCGACGAAGAGCGGTCCTTTCGCACGGCGCGGCACTCCCGGCCGTACTACCTCTGCTCCGCGTTGACCGCTGATCACCTGGCGCCGGCCCGCGGCCTGCTAGCTGTATCCACCTGGCCACTCGAGCGACGCATCATCGGGCCACTGAGCCCACGTGTCGACTTTCTGACAGCTGCCATCAAAGTGGCGGAACGGGCGACCAGGATGTCTGAACAAGATCCGGGCGTCACTCGGCTGCTCTGGAGATTTGCCACCACGATCCCAGGGGCAGCCGAACCGCATGGAGGGGTAGACGTGGCCACCGTCATGGAGGCCGCTCAGGCCGAGCTTGACGTGCACGCAGCGGCCGACCAGTCACAGCGGAAGGCGGCTGCGGACCGCGCCCGCCGGCAGATGGACGAGGCCGAGCAGCTTTTCGGCAGCAAGCTGCGCGTACTCAGGGGGACGGCATGACCAATGTCGGTCAGCGGCTGGCCGCGATCCGCGGTGGCGGTGCCGCGAGCCGCCACAACGCTCGAACCATCGCCGCCCTGACCACAAACCCGGGCTGCGCCCGCAGAGCGGTGCTCGACTGCGCCGGCGTCGACAAGCAGCGCCTGGCTGCCTACATCGACTACCCGGCCCGCTTCGGTCAGTCGCAGTTCGCGATCACCCGGGGCAACGCCTTCGAGGCCCAGGTCAAGGCCAACGGTTGCGCCCAACTGCTGCAGCTGCTGCGGGAACGGCTCGACCTCGAGATTCCCGAGGTCTCCTACGACGACTTGGAGTCGGTCGCGGGCCGCGAGAGCCAGGACGTTCGGTACGCCCGATCGCGGGCCCTGCTCACCCGGGCGGCGGCCCAGGCCGACGGGGCTGGCACGCTCTTTGACCACCCGCTGCTTCGACTCGAGGTAGCCGGCCAGCAGGCCTACCTAGAACCGGACCTGATCGCGTTCCAGCACGATGGCCAGTTCCACGTGGTGGAGATCAAGTCCTTCGCGGTCATCGACGGCCAGGGCGATCCGGGCAAGGTGGCTGCCGCGGCGATCCAGGCCGCCGTCTACGTGCTGGCCATGCGTGAGCTGCTCGGCGAGGCCGGGTACGACCCGCAGATCGTCTCGCACGATGTCATGTTGGTCTGCCCCCGCGACTTCTCCAACCAACCGATGGCGGTCCGCGTCGACGTGCGGAAGCAGCTCGCCGTGTTGCGCCGTCAGCTGTCCCGGATGACCCGGATCGACGCGCTCCTGGCCGACCTTCCGGCCACGCTCAGCTTCGATTTCGCTCCCGACGAGCGTGGAGTACCCACCCGTTCGCCGGCCTCGCTGGTCGCTGCCCTCGAAGCCGTCGAGGCTCGGTACTCGCCGGAGTGCCTGGCGAGCTGCGAGCTTGCGTACTTCTGCCGGCACGAGGCTCGCGGCAGCACGGCCGCGCTCGGCAAGTCCGCTCGGGATGAGATAGGCGGCATCGAGCGCGTGGAGACGGCGCTGGCCATCGCGCGCAGCCAGCTTGCCCCCGCAGAGGACCAGCAGGAGGCCGCCGAGCTGCTGCGCGCTGCCGCACGGCTGCGGGCGGAGCTGATGAGCGGGGTCGCCGGATGACCACTCTGACCACCTTGGCGCGGGCCGAGGCGGTGGTCGAGGGCATCGCCCAGCGAATCACCCTCGTCCGTCACGTGCACATAGCCGACCGGCCCCTGGTCTTCATTCCGCTCACCATGGCAGGCGAGGCTAATGCGCCGCTTGCGGCAATGGTGGGCGACGACCCGGAAGACCCGACGTTGCTGATCGTGCCGCAGCCGCGTAACCGCGACCAGCGGTTCGCCTTCGCGGCCGACCTGGCGGGCGTCGTGGTTCCCTACATCAACTGCTTCCACGGGACCATCGAAGCGACGAGCAAGGGCAAAACCTCGCGCCACCGCTATGCGGACGCACCACAGCTGCTTGTACCTAACCCGGGCGGGGTCGGCTTCACCCGGCTGTTCGGGCGTTCCACGCGGTTCCGCCGCACCGACGGCGACTACCCGGTGGACCCGTCGGTGCCTCTGCTCGGCCGATGGCTGACGTACCTGGCCGAACGCGCCGAGCGCCCGGGGTCGTCGGCCCTCGTGGCGATGACCCAGGCTCTCTCGATGCACTGGGCCACCGGGCAGAGCCCACTCGAAGACGCGCAGCTGGCCGCGCTTCTCGCCTGGATCACTCCCCCGCCGGGTATGACGGGTGCCGAGGCTGCGGCTGCGGCCGAGGACCCGATGACCTGGCCGCCGGCGGGTCCCGCCACGGACCCCACCTTCGACAACGAAGAACTGGCCCCGGCGATGGCCGCATACGACCGGGCGGTGACCACGGGTTCGCAGGTTTCCCGATCCCGCGCCAAGCTGGAAAACCTCCTCCGGTCCCAGCTCGAGCCGACCTGGCGACTGATGTGGCAGGCGATCTCGCTGCTGCGGGAGCTGCCCGCAGGCACTCACGTGGCCAAGCGCTGGACGGATGACCGGGATGCCTTCACGAACTTCACGGCGTACCTGGAACAGGCCGGGATTCCGCAGCCCCGCCGCGACGGAGCGGTCGCGGCGGCCAGGAAGCTGCACCACATGGAGCGGGCTCTGGCCTCGTACGACGTGCAACGCGCCTACGACGACCCGATGGTGATGGCCGAGTACCGGCTCACCGGCGAGGCATTCGTTGGCGAGGTGACGGCGGCCCACCCCACACGGGTCGACAGCAGCGGGAAGAAGCGGGTGCTGCGCCCCTGGATCGCCGTGACCACCACCGACACGGTTCTCGTCACGCCCGGCACCACCTTGTACTCCCCGGAACAACCCGAGCAGCAGAAGGCTCGGGTGATGTCCGTGGCGCCGAAGGACGACGGTACGACCGCAGTGGTGCTGGAACTGACCGGCGGGATGGGGCGGGCACTCACCCCGGCCCCCGGGACCGTGCCGGAAGTGGGACAGCGGATCTGCTACACCACGCTCACCGACTCCTTCATGCCTCCGGGCACCTTCCCGTCTCGCGACGAGACGCCGTGGACCCATGGCGGGCCACCGGCCCCGTACGAGGACACCTCCCCGACGTCGGAGGACGCCCGCGAGGAGTGGTCTTGATCTACCCTGACCGGCCATACCAGCAATCGATGACCAAGCGTTCAGATCCGTGGGGGAGCTGACATGAGCAAGTTGGGCACGATCCTCGACCAGATCGACTCCGGCACCGTGCTGCTCCCGGAATTCCAGCGCGGCTACGTGTGGAACCGGGATCAGGTACGCGGCCTGATGCGCTCGCTCTACCTCGGCTTCCCCGTCGGTGGGCTGCTGGTGTGGGAGACGGAAGCCGACCATGGCTCCGTACGCGGTAACACCCACGTCGGCGGCGGGGTGAAGCTGCTGCTCCTCGACGGGCAGCAGCGGATCACCTCCCTGTACGGCGTGGTCCGCGGTCAGCCGCCGGCGTTCTTCGAAGGCGACCCCGCCGCCTTCACCGGCCTGCGGTTCAACGTCGAGGAGGAGACCTTCGAGTTCTACGCGCCGGCGAAGATGAAGGACGACCCCACCTGGGTCGACGTCACCGCGCTCTTCGTCGAGGGCTTGGAAACGCAGATCGGGAAGCTGAACGCCCACCCGTCCGTGGCGCCCCGCATCGTTACGTACATGACCCGGCTGAGCCGGTTGCGCAATCTCCTCGAGCGCGAGTTCCACCAGGAGAAGATCACCGGAGCGGACAAGGGTGTCGAGGTCGTCGTCGACATCTTCAACCGGGTCAACTCGGGCGGTACCAAGCTTTCCAAGGGTGACCTCGCGTTGGCCAAGATCTGCGCCGACTGGCCCGAGGCCCGCTCGACCATGCGTAAGCACCTGGGCACATGGTCGACCGCCGGATTCCAGTTCAACCTCGACTGGTTGCTCCGCAACGTCAACGCCGTCGCGACCGGGCGTGCCCAGTTCGAGTCCCTGGAGGGGGTCGGGTCGGCCGACTTTGCCCAGGCGCTGGCATCGAGCGAGCGCTACATCAGCGGGTTCCTCGACGTGATTTCGGGTCGGCTCGGCCTCGATCACGACCGCGTGTTGATGGGCCGCTACGCCTTCCCGGTGATCTCCCGCTTCCTGCACCTCAACGGCGGCTCGTTCACCGACGCCATGCAGCGTGACCGGATGCTCTTCTGGTACATCCATGCGGCGCTGTGGGGACGCTTCGCCGGCTCGACCGAAACGATCCTGACCCAGGACTACGAGACGGTCGCTCGCGGCGGCATCGATGGCCTGATCACCAGCCTGACCCGCTGGCGCGGTGGCAACCTGACGATCGACGGGCAGGACTTCGAAGGGTTCGGCCGGGGTTCCCGGTTCTACCCCCTGCTCTACCTGCTCACCCGGGTGCTCGGCGCCCGTGACTTCGGCTCCGGACTGGAGCTCAAGAGCGAGATGTTGGGGCACCTCACCTCGCTGCAGGTGCACCACATCTTTCCCAAGGCGCTGCTCTACAAGCACGGCTACGGCCGATCCGAGGTCAATGCGGTCGCCAACTTCTCCTTCCTCACCCAGCAGACCAACCTGGCGATCGGCAAGCGGGCACCCGAGGACTACTTCGCCGAGACGCAGCAGAAGCACCCGGGTGCGCTGGAATCTCAGTGGATCCCGACCGACCCGCAGCTCTGGCGGCCCGACCGCTACCTGGACTTCCTTGCCGCCCGTCGGGAGCTGCTGGCCAACGCCGCCAACGGCTTCCTCGCGGGCCTGCGGGACGGCACGAAGCCGGCTGCCGAGCCGCTGCGGCCGGTCGTGGTTGTCACCGAGGAAGAGGCCGACGACGTCCGTGCCGGGCAGGTAAAGGCCCTCGTCGAGGAGCTGGTCAACGCGGGCTGCGCCGAGCCCGCCCTGGACAGCGAGATCGCGGACCCCGCCACCGGCCGGGTGTTGGGCGTGGCGGAGGCTTACTGGCCGGACGGGCTGCAGCCCGGGCTGGGGAACCCGGTCGTGCTGGAGCTGGACGCCAACCCGGAGCTGGCTCGGATGGAGGAGCTCGGCTACGAGGTCTTCACCTCGGTCGACGCTCTTCGTGGTTACGTGGCCCGCCGCAACGAGCACGCGGCGGGACTTAGCGACGCCGACGGTGAGCCGCTCGGCGAGGACTCGGACTCCGAAGCCAGGGCGACCATCGCGCCGTCCGCTCCGTCCGTCGTGCCGGCACAGGCCGGCGGTGACCACGGGACGGTCGCGGACTTCGAGCGAGCGATGCGCGGGGTGTACGAGGCCGCGCGGCGCGAGGCTGGCTACAACGCCACCTACTTCCTCGGAATGATCGCCGAGCACGGTGGCCTGGCCACCGCGAAGAAGTTGCTCGCCAGCCCGGTGGTGTCTGACGGGTTCGCGGCGCTGTGGGAACGCGGGCGACTCGACCTGACGGTGGAGGCGCTCGTGGCCAAGCCCGAGTATGAGTCCCTCTTCACGCCGGACGAGCTCGACATCGCCCGCCACCGGCTGCGGCAGTTCGATTACGACATCGCCGCGCGGAGGTGAGCACCATGACCACCCTGCTCCTGCCGGACGCGCCGGCCGACCCACCGTCGGTCCAGGCTGAACGGGTCATCGCCGATGTGCTGGCAGACCTACAGTCTGGCCTGCACCGTGGCGTCGTGGTCGACTCGCCTCCCGGGGCCGGCAAGTCGACTCTCGTCGTCCGCGCTGCCGTCGAGCTGGCCCGAGGCGGCGAGCCGCTGATCGTGATCGCGCAGACCAATGAGCAGGTCGACGACCTGATCGACCGATTGGCGCAGAAGGCGCCGGAGCTGCACATTGGCCGGCTTTCGGCGACCGACTACACGGCCACCGATCGGATCAAGCGATACCCAACCGTCCGGGTCGCATCCAAGGTAGCCGACCTCGGTGGTCCGTCCGTCATCATCGGTACGGCAGCCAAGTGGGCGGTGGTGCCCGACGGCTGCTGGCCCTGGGCCATCGTCGACGAGGCATACCAGATGCGGTCTGACGCTCTCCTGCGCGTGGCCAGCCGCTTCGAGCGGGCGCTGTTCGTCGGCGATCCCGGCCAGCTCGACCCGTTCTCCACCGTCGAAACCGAGCGGTGGACCGGACTGACGTGGGATCCCATGCTGTCTGCGGTGGCGGCCCTACTGCGGCACAACCCCGACCTGCCGGTACACCGGCTGCCCGTGTCCTGGCGACTGCCTCCCTCGGCGGCACCGGTGGTGGCTGAGGCCTTCTATCCCTTCACCGGATTCCAGGCCGGCACAGACCCTGGCGAACGGTCGCTGTCCCTCACCACCTCAGGGTTCGGACACCGGCCGGTTGACGCGGCGGTGGAGACGGCGGCGTCGACGGGGTGGGCGCTCTACGAACTCCCGGCCCGGCACACGCTACGGACCGACGCCGAGGCAGTCGCGGCCTGTGCAGCCCTGGCACGCCGGGTGCTGGAGCGGGGAGCGGTTGCCGTCTCGGAACGTGAACCTGGTGGTGCGTCGGTCACCGCGGACCGAGTCGCGATCGGCGCCGCCCACCGTGACCAGGTCGCTGCGATCCGGGGACAGCTCGGCCCGGCCGCAGCAGACATCACCGTCGACACCGCCAATCGGCTGCAGGGCCGGGAATACGACGTGACGATCGTGCTGCACCCGCTGTCAGGACGGCGGGACGCCACTGCTTTCCACCTGGAATCGGGGCGGCTCTGTGTGCTGACGTCTCGGCACCGCCAGGCCTGCATCGTGGTGGCTCGGGCGGGGATCGCCGAGCTACTCGATGCACATCCGTCGAGCGAACCGGTTCACCTCAACGTGCCGGTCAAGTTTCCCGACGGCTGGGAGGCGAACCAAGCCGTGCTCGCGCACCTGGCCGGGCATCGCGTCTCCGGCCACTGATCCCGCTTCTAGCCACCGTCTGCTTCTGAACCAGCGTCCACCGAAGGTGCCGACATGCCAGACCCTTCCACGCTCACCCCGGACCTCAGCAACCCGATCATCAACTCGCCGTATCACCCTCCGGAGCACCACTTCGAGATCGGTGAGCATGGCCCCACCGGGAAGCTCCTTCCCGGCCGCCGGCCGAGCGAGTCGTTCATCCCGGTCCCTGTCAGCAAGAAGGGACGTAAGGGCGCCGTTCAGCAGGCCTTCGACTTCGACGTCACCGGCGAGCGCCGTGAGTCGAACTCTCTCATCAATGACATCCGGGTTGCCGTCGAGCGCTGGCGCGCGAACAACTGGAACGGCGTCACGCCGTACACCAGGAAGCTGCTGGCGCACTGGGCACCGGGCCCACATCGTGACGATGCCGTGCTGTTCTGCCAGCGCGAGGCTGTCGAGACCGCGATCTTCCTCGCGGAGGTCGCCGGCCGCCACGGCACGGCCGACTACCGACGACGCCTGGAGCCGGAGAACCAGCTGCACAACGACGGGCTGCCGCGGATCGGGCTGAAGATGGCAACCGGGTCCGGCAAGACGGTGGTCATGGCAATGCTGATCGCCTGGCAGACCATCAACAAGGTGATGACGCCGCGGGACGCACGCTTCGCCAAGCGTATCCTCGTCGTGGCGCCGGGAGTGACCATCCGCGACCGCCTCGGCGTCCTCCACCCCGAACGGGACGACAACTACTACCGCGAGCGGGACCTCGTCCCATCGGACCTGTGGGAGCCGCTGCTTCAGGCTCAGGTCCAGGTCGTCAACTACCACACCTTCCTGCCCAGGGATGCCAAGGAGATCCAGGGCGTCTCCAGCAACACACGCAAGCTGCTGCGGGGCGGACGACCGGACATGCCCGATGCCTTCCGGGAAACCCCGGAGATGGTCGCCGACCGCGTGCTGCGCCCCTTTGGCTCTACCGAGGGTGGCATCGTCGTTCTCAACGACGAGGCACACCACTGCTATCAGGACAAGCTCCTGGAGCACCCCGACGACGAGGCTGACCGGGAGGACGAGGAGCGCAACCGTGAGGCCCGCGTGTGGTTCCGGGGCCTGCTTGACCTGAGCCGCAAGACAAAGATCAAGTCGGTCTACGACCTCTCGGCCACGCCCTACTACCTCAAGGGCTCCGGCTACAACGAGGGCTACATCTTCCCCTGGGTCGTCAGCGACTTTTCACTGATGGACGCCATCGAGTCGGGCATCGTCAAGATCCCGCGAGTACCCGTGGACGACGACGCGGCCACCCGGCAGCCGGTGTACCTCAATCTCTGGGACAACATCAAGCCGCCCCTGCCCAAGCGTCGCAGCACCAGGGGCGTGGATTTCGGGCCGCAGGGCTGGGTCATGCCGGAGACGCTGGAAGGCGCCCTCCGCAGCCTCTACCGCAGCTATGAGCAGAACCACCGACGGTACGAGGAAACCTTGGCTGCCGCCGGTGAACCTCCACCCGTGCTGATCGTGGTCTGCCCCAACACGATTGTCTCGAAGTGGGTCTTCGACTGGATCGCCGGCCGCGAGGTCGACCACCCCGACGGATCGACTCGCCTCGCCGCAGGCAACCTACCGCTGTTCAGCAATGTCGAGGACGGCGTGTGGACACCTCGTCAGCGGACGATCCTCGTCGACTCCGTGGCGCTGGAGTCTGGAGGCCCGCTCGGTCCAGAGTTCCGCAAGGATGCCGCCCGGGAGATCGAGGCGTTCAAGCAGGCCTATCGGCTGCGGAACCCCGGCGCCGACGTCGACTCCCTGACCGACGGCGACCTGCTGCGCGAGGCGATGAACACCATCGGCAAGAAGGGCAAGCTGGGAGAGCACATCCGCTGCGTCGTGTCCGTCGCGATGCTTACGGAGGGCTGGGACGCCAACACCGTCACTCACATCCTCGGTGTACGACCGTTCCGCAGCCAACTGCTCTGCGAGCAGGTGGTCGGGCGCGGGCTCCGCCGGCGCAGCTACGCGGTGAACGCCGAGGGCCGATTCGAGCCGGAGTACGCCGAGGTGTACGGCGTCCCGTTCGCGTTCATCCCCAGCGACCGAGCCATGCCGAAGCCGAAGCTGACCCGGCCGGCAGTGGAGGTTCGCGCGTTGCCCGAACGGTCACACCTCGCGATTCGCTTCCCGAAGCTCGACGGCTACCGCGTCGAGCTGCCCGACGAGACGCTGTACGCCGACTTCACGGCCGAGTCCCGCCTGCATCTCGACCAACGTGAGGTCGCCCTGTGGGTACAGAACCAGGGTGTGGTGGGTGCTGCCAGCGACGTCGACCTGGAGGACATTCGCCTCGCGCGGCCCCAGCGCATCGCGTATTCGATCGCGAAGCGGCTGATCGAAGAGGAGCGGTACTTCGCAGCGCACGCGGGCGTCGAGCGACCGTGGCTGTTCCCCCAGCTGGTTGACATCTGCAAGCAGTGGTTGGAGGAGTGGGTCACCACCGACCCCGAAGTGACGAAGGGGCACCTGCTGCTGACGCAGGCGTGCGCCCGGGCCGCGGAGAAGGTCTACTCCTCGATCATCCGGCTACAGGACAACCGCACCCCGGTACTCATGCCGGTCGTCCGACGCATGGACAGCGAGGGTTCCACGGATGACGTCCGCTACCTGACCCGCAAGGCGGTCATGGATCCTCCGCCTGAGAAGTCGCACCTCAACCACGTCGTTCTCGACGGGGTGCGGGGCAACACCTGGGAGGAAGCCCTCGCCGACATGCTCGAGCGCGACAAGCGGGTCTACTCGTACGTCAAGAACGAGCGGCTCGGCTTCACCATCCCGTACGTGTTCGAGGGCCGCAGCCACGAGTACGTGCCGGACTTCCTGGTGCGGCTCGTCACCGAACCCGGCGACGTCGAGCGCACGCTCATCGTCGAGGTGTCCGGCGGCCGGAAATCACCCGGCCCCACCTGGGCCAAAGCCGACACCGCTCGGAACCAGTGGTGCGCCGCCGTCAACAACGCCGGCGACTTTGGCCGCTGGGGCTACATCGAAGTCGGCAACCCCTTCGATGCGCACGCTGTGCTCCATACCGCCATCGAGAACCTGTACGCCGACCGGCCGATCATCGGCCTGCCCGCCTGATCCTGCGAAGGGAACCCACACCTATGCCACCGCGGAAGAAGGCCGCCACCGGGCCGACCCCCGTCGACGCCATCACCTACAACGACAAGCGGACGAACCTGCCGACCGCCGACGCACACGATTTCGTGGATCCCGAGATCGAGAACCCATTCGTCTTCAAGTACCCGCGACCGCTCTACAGCCCGCAACTTGTGTGGCGCGGCAAGGAGGAGCAGGACCTCGCGGAGTACCTCGAGGGCAACGCTCCTCCGATCTACATCCAGGAGAAGATCGATCCGCGGGTGCTCATCGAGAACCTCCGCCAGACGTCAGCACGAGCTGAGGAAGAGCCAGAGCTGACCCTGTTTGACGCCTTCGACGGCTTGCCCGAACTCGATCTGGTCGACTTCTATCAGCACGAGGCCAACTGGTCGAACCGCATGATCTTGGGCGACTCGCTGAATGTCATGGCGAGCCTCGCGGAGCGGGAGCGCCTCCGCGGCAAGGTCCAGATGATTTACCTCGACCCGCCGTATGGCATCAAGTTCGGCAGCAACTGGCAGGTGTCGGCCCGCAAGCGCGACGTCAAGGACGGCAAACTCGAGGACGCCACCCGCGAGGTTGAGCAGATCAAGGCCTTCCGGGACACGTGGGAATACGGAATTAACTCGTATCTCACCTACCTGCGAGACCGGCTGACCGCCGCCAGGGAATTGCTGACCGAGAGCGGATCGGTTTTTGTCCAGATCGGCGACGAAAACGTGCACCTGGTTCGTAGTCTGATGGACGAGGTTTGCGGCAGCGAAAACTTCATTTCGCAAATCACATTCAAGACAACCAGTGGGGCGACTAGCGAGTTTATCGGGGGCACCACCGACTACCTCCTCTGGTACGCCAAGGACCGGAGGGTCGCGAAATTCAGGCCACTCTATCGACCGCGCCACATCGGCGAGGGCGGCGACGAGACGTATTCCCTTCTCGAGCGTTCAGACGGCACCCGAGTCCGACTCCGCCGAACGGAATTGGCCTCTTATCGTCCCGAGGATGGCCGCCTCTACCGCCTGCAGCTTCTTACCTCACAGAGCCAGGGTCGCGCTAAGGGGGAAGGCGCAGCCTCATGGTTCCCTGTTCAAATTGATGGCCGGACGTTCCGTCCATCTATGCAGGCTCGATGGAAGACGAACGAAGTTGGGATGGCGAGGCTTATTGCCGCTCGCCGCGTAGAATCCTCCGGCAACAACATCAACTACGTTCGCTTCCACGACGATTTCCCTGCCATTCCCCTGAACAACCTATGGGATGACACCCAGTCCGGTTCGGCGATGAACAAGGTCTACGTCGTCCAGACAAACTCGAGGGTCATTGAACGCTGCATGTTGATGTGCACGGATCCGGGTGACCTCGTATTGGATCCCACCTGCGGCTCGGGCACGACGGCCTTCGTCGCAGAACAGTGGGGACGGCGATGGATCACGGTTGACACCTCGCGGGTGGCGCTCGCGTTGGCCAGGCAACGGCTCATGGGAGGGCGCTTCCCGTGGTACCTGCTGGCCGACTCGGTAGAGGGAAGGGCCAAGGAGAGCGAGCTTTCGGGTGCCCCACTGCCGCCTGCCGCGACAACCGGCGACATTCGGCATGGCTTTGTTTACGAGCGCGTGCAGCACATCACGCTTAAGTCAATCGCAAATAACCCGGACATCCGCGAGGGGATGAGCCGGGCCGAGATCGACGCGGCAATAAAGCGGCATGCCGAATACGAGCTGCTCTACGACAGGCCGCACGAGGACAAAAGGAAAGTCCGAGTCGCTGGACCCTTCACGGTCGAGAGCCTCTCACCTCACCGGTCGCTGGCCTTCGCCGGGAGCGCAGTGGACGATCCGGAAGCAACTAGCTTGAACGAAGAGGGCGCCTTCGACGGAAGCGCCGAGTTCGAGCAGACGGTTATCGCCAACCTTCGCGCCGCCGGAATTCAAAACGGCCGAAAGAACGAGCGTCTGACCTTCGACTCCGTGGAGCCTTACGCGTCGCCGTACATCCAGGCTGTGGGTATCCGCGAGGATGCGACTAACGGCATGCCCAAGCGGGTCGGCATCACCGTCGGTCCGCAGTATGGGACGGTTGGGCCGTCCTTCATTAAAGATGCTGCCCGGGAGGCGAACCGCACGCGAGAAGTGGACCTGCTCTGCGTCCTCGCCTTCGCCTTCGACCCAGCTGTGCTCGGCACCGCGGACGACGACTACGTGACCTCCGAGGATGGCTTCGCCAACGTCGCCGCAGAGCGGCGTCTCGGACGCGTGCCGGTCCTCCTGGTACGGATGAACGCCGACTTGGTCATGGGCGAGGAACTCAAGAAGACGGGGGCGGGCAACCTGTTCACCGTCTTCGGCGAGCCGGACATCGAGATCAAGCGGGAGGACGACGAGCTGCGGGTGCTGCTGCATGGTGTCGACGTCTACGACCCCAACACCGGGGAGCTGCGCAGCAACAACACCGACCAGATCGCGCTGTGGATGGTCGACACGGCGTACAACGGCGAGTCGTTTTTCGTGCGGCACTGCTACTTCACCGGCGGGCAGGACCCGTACAAGCGGTTGAAGGCGGCGCTTAAGGCGGACATCGACCGGGACGCGTGGGACAGTCTCTACGGCACCGAGTCACGGCCCTTCGTTCGCCCTGACACCGGCAAGATCGCGGTCAAGGTGATCAACGACTACGGCGACGAGGTGATGAAGGTCTTCACCGTCTGACGGTTGCGCTCATCCGGCGGACCCGCAGATGGTCCGTACCTCGCAGCGGCGGCAGCGGGGACCGGGGTTTGGCTTGTAGTCGCGTGCCTTGACGCGCGCGGCGGCCTCGGTCACCGCTGCCTCCGCCCGCTGCAGGGCCTCTGGGTCCACGAGGACTGGGAGGCGGGCGGATGCTTTGAGGTCATGCACGTATGCTGCACGCACGTCGAGGCCTTCTCGTCGCGCTGCGTCGGCGTAGACCTGAAGCTGCAGTGCATGGTCAGCTTCGCCGGCCGAGGTAGAGGTCTTGTAGTCGACGATCGCGAGGGCGTTGGTTATGCCGCCTTCCTTGTCGAGGATCACGTCGGCTCGGCCGGCGACGGTGACGCCATCCAGGTGTAGCTCGAAGGGGCGCTCCGTCTCCCACACCCGGTACAGGTCGGCTTCGTGCTGTGTCGCGTACGTCAGGACAAGCCGGCGTGCGGCGTCCCGAAGCTGGCGGTGCGCGGCTTTGTTGGCGGTGGGCAGGAAGAAGCTTACGTTCAGGATCTCGTCGATCTGATCCGCGTTCGGCACCCGGCCGTTGGCCTTCGTGGCCTCGGCAACCGCGCGCATGACATGGTGTACGGCCTTGCCGTAACCGAGCTCGGTGGCCAGGCGCGGCTGAAAACCGATCAGCTCCCGTAGCCGGAACGCCTGGCCACAATCCATAAACGCGGCCAGCTGGCTGTAGGTCATCGAGAGCGGCTCGTCGCCGCCGTGTCCGCTGCTTTCGATGGGTGGGAAGGCGATGTTCTCTGGCTTCACCTCAACCTGCCCGATCTCCTGGTGGTAGGGACTCCGCGCCACCCGCCGTGTCGTCACGCGCTCGTGGCGCGAGACCGAGAGCCAGTCCCGAGCGCGGGTCATCGCGACGTAGAAGAGGCGCCGCTCGTCAGCATCCGAGCCCTCGTAGCGCACGGCGTCGAATTGGTCTCGCGGGACGAGCCATGACTGGGGCTGCCCCGTGCGGCTGGAGGGGAATCGGCTGGCAGTCACCGACGGTACGAACACCACCGGCCACTCCAGGCCCTTCGCGCGATGCACGGTCGTCAGGTCGACCGCGTCCAGAGCGAAGTCCGCCTCCCCGTCGAAGCCTTCGTAGGCGCCCTGTGCGTAGTTGACGATGTGCAGCGCAAGGTTCCGGTAGTACCAGATGCCGCGGTCCTGACCGCCGAGCTGCTCTGTGGGCGCGTCGGGGTCAGGCCGGGCCCGACGCCTGACCGACTCGTAGTCCGCGAGTAGGGACGTGAAGCGTGCCAGGGTACCGAGGCGGTTGATGGTCATCTCGTCGGTCAGGTCCCAGGATCGAACCTGCAACTCGAGGAACAGCTCGTACAGCTCGCCGACCAGGTTCGCGGTGCGGTTGGTACGCGGTACTGCAGCCTTCCACTCCCGAAGGAGTCGAACGACCTGACGCCGCTCAAGCCCCGACAGGTTGAAGACCCGCTCGTACTCATCGAACAGGTCCGCGTCCGCGACCGGCTGACCCGTGCCGAAGCTGCCACGCCACTCGGTATCGGCAAGCCACACGAAGGTGCGGCCGAGAACTCTCGCCTCCGGCTGATCGAAGAGCCCAGAGCGACCACCGGGCTGCACCGGAATCCCGAAGGTCGCGAACTGCTCCACCAGCCGCGGGTATGCGGCCCTGCTTCGGACAAGCACGGCTATGTCCCTCAGCGGGACACCGTCGTCGACCAGGTCGAGGATGTAGCTGACGATCCAGCCGGCCTCCTCCGTCTCCGTCTCGGCCGTCCACACCACAACCTCTGGCTGAGGGCTGTCGGCGGAGGGCCGGTGGGACAGCATCTGCTTGTCAATACGCTCGGGGATCGTCTCGGCAAAGCGGTTGGCCACGCCGATGATCTGTGGGCGGCTGCGCCGGTTCACGGTGATCTCGAAAGTTGCCACGTCTGGGTAGCGCTGCGGGAACGTCACAATGTTGGAGACGTCGGAGCCCCGCCACTGGTAGATGGCTTGCTGGTCGTCGCCGACGACGCACAGTTCCACCTGTGGGCCAGTCAGCAGCTCGATGAGCCGCTCCTGTGCCGGGTTCACGTCCTGGTACTCGTCGACGATCAGGTGGCGCAGGGTCGCGTGGATGTCTGCTGCGAACGCCGGGCGCTCCAGTTCCCGCACAGCGCAAACGACCTGCTGGCCGTAGGTCAGCAGCCGGTAGCGGTCGAGGGTCTCGTAGTAGTTGCGGAGGACCGACTTAACCGGTTCGGGCAGAGGATCAGTGTCGAGCAGCTCATTCTCCACCACGTCGACCGCCTTGAGGAACGCCGCGATCGACGCGAAGAGTCGGTTCCCGGGATCGAGCTGGCGCAGCTCGAGTCGGTTCGCCTCTCGCGAGAGAAAGGCGGTGAGCTGGTTGTCGTCAAGCACGTCGTACGTCTCGTATCGAGGCACCCGTTGCTGCAGTAGGCGGAAGCAGAAGGCGTGGATCGTGCCGACGAACAGACCGTTCAACCGGTCGAGAGCTGCCTTTCCCAGGCGTCCCTCGACCCGCTGAGCGATGCGGTTCTTCAGCTCCTCTGCGGCCCGCGCCGTGAAAGTGAAAGCAACGATCGTTTCTGGGGGCACGCCCTCCGCCAAGAGGTCGACCACGCGCTGTGACACAACCTCCGTTTTGCCGGCACCAGCAGATGCGATGATCTGGAGGTGGCTACCTCGATGGCGTACGGCTTCCAGGGCCGGACCCGTCAGCTGCGGAACTCCGCTCCCAGCTCGCTTTGACACGACGGCTCCTGTCCGTTGGCTGGCTACGCGTCGCCAGCGGCGAGGTACACAGGGACTACTGGGTAGCGACGCCGTGTGGCCTTGAGATCGTCAGAGAAGAGCGATCGAATCCTGTGGGCCAACTCGCGGGCTACGCCGGACTGCCAGCGAGGGCGTCGATGGTGCTGGTCACCAGCTCCCACAGAGTTCAGACGGTCGTTGACCCGAGCAATCGCGTGCCGTCAGCCCCCAGCCCCACCGCCTTCATCCCGTACTCGCCAGCGGTAGCGAGATCACCGGCCAGGATACTCGCCGTGGGCAACCGACATCGTCTCGAAGATGAAGACCGACGGTCCTGCGGGCGGCGTAGCCCAACCGGCTGGTGGAAGTGCTCGCCGGCGCGGGCCCGTCGACGTCATCGAGCATGGACCGCGGCGGGTGTCGGGCCGCCAGGTCGTGTCGGCGACACCTCGGCGAGGATCTGGGCGCTTACCCCGCCCACGACCACCACCCGTTGGCATCAGAACGGCTCGGGTGAGTCGTAGTTGACGGCTCAACGCGCCCCGGGCCCGTCCACAACCGGGATGAGTTGGATTCACCGAAGCACCCGGACCTTACTCCTCGGAAAGGAGCGGATGCGGCTCTCCCGACAGCGCAGACAACGCCCGAGCAACGTCGTAAATATCTGCCTTGACGTAGGTACTTGTCACGCCAGCGTCCGAACGACCGGTATGGCCGGCATACGCCCGAGCGATGGCGTATCCAAAATTCCGTTCAACCCAGGTCAACGTGGTATGCCGTAGCCAGTGTGTATAAACCTGCTGGGCCTGGATCCAAGGCAGGCGACGACCCAATCGCTGCCAAAGATGATCATAGCGACGGGTCGTCAATGGAGCGCCCGACCGGTATCTGAGCAGTTGCGTACCGCCACCGATCTTCCCACGCTCTTCCTAGTGCCGGACAAGCATACGCAGCATGGAAGGGGAGACGGGCTGCCAGCGAACTGTCCCGCCCTTCTCGCTGAGCCGAATGCAACAATTCTCGAGGTCCAAGTCCGCTCGGTCCAGACCCAGTGCTCCACCCCGCCGGCAGGCTGTTTCGATGTGAAGTCGCAGGATGAGAGAGTCTAGGTGCGGATCATTTCCCGTACGCCCTGCGAGTTCCACTATCCGCGCAAGCTGACGCTCCGCGAGAGCGTGTCGATTGCTCGGCAGCCTTCGGGGCTTTGCCACTCGTCGAGCTGGATCTTCTGCCTCGGCAATCAAGCCGTCGGCAACCGCGAATGCATAGAGGCAGCGAAGGGCAGAGACCGTGTGCTCAGCGGCTGAGCGACCGCCGCGTGAGTTGCTACGGACGACTGCACTCGCGCGGATCTGCTCTACAAGCGCCGAGATTTCGGATGGTGTTGGGTCGTTCAGTTTGCGCTCGCCCCAGCACTGCTCGATTCGCTTCCAGTAGCTTTCGTAGAGTCGGCGGGAGCCTGGAGCAACGGCCACCGATACGCGCTGGATGTAGTCACGGAAGGTCGGGATTCCCGGCGGCTCGCCGATTGCCGACCGTCCACGCAACCCTTCATCGGGAATGCGCGCAAGAATCGACCGCAGGGCGGCTACCTCTTGGTTGGTTAATCCATTCGGCAACGGCCCGGTCATGTAACACCACCTGAGCCACTGTCAATGAAAGCCGCGAGCGCAGATTCCACAAGATCCATGGTGCAAAGGATGACCACTCCCTCTTTCCTCCGCGCCACTACTAAGAGTCGTACGCCTGTGGACAGTTCGGCCGAAAGCCTGATAGGAGAGAGTACGCGGAGGTGGCCCTGTGCTGTAACGAGACAGGTTCCGTCCTCGCCGCGCTGGATTATGATGAAGCCCTCCCCCACTTTGCCGTTCAGCGAATCGTCCGGGCTCCACCCCATTGCGCGAACCGGGGTTCGATCCGCAAGCCGCCCTCGCGCGTCCATGACGGTGAGGCAGTATTGCCAATGGCAACCTTTCGCGGGCCTACGTCTTTGAGGAGCGTGGAGACCGATAGCTGCCAGCAAAGATGGTGGCGTGGCCGGCCGCCTCGCGTCCTCGCCACCTCCGGATGCCGCATTCGCAAGCATCATCGCCATGACTCCCCGCACACATAGTTCACCGAATCTGGTTCTCGGCGACCTCAGCCGCCAAATTGCTGATTCGAGGAGGTCACATCCCCTGAGCATCCTAGGATGTAGGTGACCTGCTCGGGAATCAAGCTCTCAGGTCTCATCGCGTCGACGCAGCGCGCTTCCTTGAGCGACTAATGGCAGTACAGGAGCTTGGGGCCCGCGCAAGCGCGGACCCCAAGCTCGGCTTACCAGTCGCCGACGGCAGTGAATCCGTAGTACTTGCCCAGGTCGATGCGGACCCAGACGTAGAACTTGGTGCCGTCCTTGACGTTGGTGGCGAGGTTGCGCCACTGGCCGACGGGCACGTGCGTCCAGTAGTTGCAGGTGGCGCGTCCGTAGAAGTTGATGCAGGCGTCGCACGGGCCGTAGTCCTTGCCGTTGCCGGTGTTGCGGACCTGGATGTCCTTGCATTGGCTGGTGGTGCGGTAGTAGCTGGGGTATTTGGGGTAGCTGATGATCTCCACGCCGTTGTACTGCATAAAGGCGTCGGCGGCGCCGAACTTGGCGCTGTAGGGTGCGGCGCGGCAGCCGGCGGCCTGGGCGGGCCCGCCGGAGACGCCGACGAGGCCGGCGGTGACGGCTGCCAGAGTGACAACTGCCGCGGCCAGGCGGGTCAGTCGCCGGTGTGCCTTGGCGGGTGTGCGTGTGGACACGTGTCCTCCCTTGCGTGGTTGGGTGTGGCGGCAGCGGCCGGGGGGACGTCGGCCCGCTGACGCGGTGAGGGTTCATGGCCGGGCCTGCGGGGGCCGGCGGTGAGGGCGAGGCAGTACGGGTCCGGAAGAAGAGCCGGGGTGGGTTGGCTGGTGTTGTAGTAGCGGCTCCAGGAGGGGTCCTGGGGAGTCATCGGGTAGGAGTTGAGCCAGCTCCAGTCACCGACCACGACGCGGCCGGCTGCTTCCTCGTGCTGCACGAAGCGGGCAAAGGCCCGGCTTTCGCGGTGGTGGTCGGTGATGGACACGCCGGCGGCTTCGAAGCTGTGCAGCACGGCTTCGTGCAGGGTGAGCAGGGCTTTGTCGGCGCGCAGCCGGTCGCGGTCGTCGAGGCCCAGGCCGGCGATGATGGCGGGCAGCTGGTTGTAGCGATGTTCGTCGGCGAGGTTGCGGGTGGCGATCTCGGATGCCATGAAGGTGCCGCTGAACGGGGCGGGGAACTGCAGGCCACCGAAGTGGAGTGCCACGTTGCCGATGACGGGTACGGCGGGCCAACGCAGTTCGAGATCAGCGATCCACGGGTAGTCGGGGTGGTGGATCGGCACCTCGAGGATGTGCGCTGGGTCTGTAGGCAGCATGTGCAGTACCCCGTCGGCGGTGGCGGCGATCCAGGGCAGGAGGTCGAACGGGCCGCGCCGAGTGGGTCCTGGCCAGCCGAGGTCGGTGGCCAGGCTGGTCAAGGCCAGGTTGGCGGGGTCACCGAGGACACCGTCTCTATTGGGCCATGCCGCGTAGCGGGCCAACTGCGGGCTGATGATGCGCGCCGGTGGCGGGCCGGTGTGTGTGGTGGGTGCGAGGACGGTGATGACGGAGCGGGTCCGTCCGCCGTTGGTGGCCTCGTCGAGGTGAGCGGCCAGTTCTCGGCCCACATCCTGCAGGGTGGTGATGTGGCGGCGGTCGCGAACGATGAGGCTGGGCCAACGCAGCCGGCCGATGCAGCGGCCGGAGTTGCGCCAGGCCACCCGCGCCGCGTAGGCCAGCTCGTCGTCGGTCGGCCGCCACGTCCCGTT
Source organism: Micromonospora desertarenae (assembly GCF_056150265.1). Lineage (NCBI taxonomy): Bacteria > Bacillati > Actinomycetota > Actinomycetes > Micromonosporales > Micromonosporaceae > Micromonospora > Micromonospora desertarenae. The sequence continues at coordinate 184,444 of NZ_JAXCFQ010000007.1, read as the reverse complement.
CGCGCGGATTTCGGCACGCACTTCTCGCCAGCGGCGCGCGAGGCCGGGCATCCCTAACTCGTTGTGCCGTTGGCGGAGGAAGGCGTGGGCTTGGGCTGGCAGCTGATCGTGGGGCATGTCCGCCCGTCGGCGCACGGTCGATGGCGCAGTCATCGATCACCGCTCCTCAGGGTCGTGGGTGTCGCGGTTGCGGAAGACGTGTTGGTCGCGGCCATGGAGGAGGTACGGGGGCCCGGGCGTGACGCCGGTGCCTCGTCGTTCGGTACCGAGCATTCGCACGGCGAGGCGGTAGTGGGTGCGCCGCCACTGGTGCACGGCGGCGGCGAACTGCCGCATCCCGTCGGCCAGAATGGGCGTCGTTTGCGCGAGAGCTCGATGGTCGGCGCGGATGGCGTCCAGGGCGTCGTCGAGACTGCGCTGTCCGTTGCTGACGCGGGCGTAAACGTCGGGCACGGACAGGTACGCCACTGAGTGCAGACGGTGCGGGTCGGGTGTGCGGCACAGCGATTCGACCAGCTTGTAAGCGCGGGACTGGATGGCGCTTGCCCCGTCGGTGTAGACGCGGAAGGCGTGGAACGCGTCCGGTTGCATGGTGGCCAGCAGCGACCACAGCGGTGCGGTCTCGCGCAGGAGCGACGCCGCGAAGGACAGGCGCGTGCCGGCCACGGGCAGACGTTCTTCGTCCACGGCGGTGATGGCAGCGGTAAGGTCCACGGCGAGCAGGGCGAGGGTGGACTCAAAGGCTTGCAGGACCCGGATAAACAGATACTCGTCGTGAACGCGCTCGACCGGCAGCATCGTGGTCCGCAGGATCAGCCGGTCAGCTGCGGTGCGATCGATTGCGGCCAGCGCGGTCAGGCAGCGGGCCAGCGCCATCGGATCGTCGGCGGCAGGGAGGGCGAAGCTGAGCCGGCGCAGTGCGGGAGCAGCGGCGCGTACCGCGTGTCGCACCCGTTTCCTCACCACCGTCGCGTCGGGACGCATCTGGGGCAGCGGCGCCCCGGTGCTGTCGAGGGCGCGCAGCTCGAAGGAGATGAGGTCGGTCAGGAGCAGGATGTGGAGGTGGTCGCGGCGGGCCAGCACCTGGTCTGCCGGTGCGGCGTTGCTCTCCGGGTCAGGTATGGGCAGGAGGGGCAGGGCGAGGTAGGTGCGGTAGTCGTACCTGCCGTCGACCTTGTCGAGGGCGACGGCCAGGAAGTCGGCCAGGTATGCGCGCGGCCCGGACACCTCGGGCAGGCGCTCACGGGCCGAGCGCAGCGGCGTAGTCCACGCCTCGGGGATGAAGTGCTTGCCGTAGTAGAGGTAGGCGTCGACGACAGTGTCGTAGGGGAAGCGGTGTGTGGTGGGCCGGCGGTGGGCCAGCCAGCGGTGCAGCGGCTCGGGATTCATCGGGCCGCTCCAGGACGGGTGCGGCTGCGGCACCGGTACGCGGCGATCGTCTCGCATACGGCGTCGATGTCCTCGTTCGTGGTGTAGGCATGCATGGCCAGACGCAGGACACCGCTGCGGGGCGCGGCGATGACGCCGCGGTGCCCGAGCCAGGCGGCCATCGCCTCCACGTGTGGCTCGACGAGCGCCAGGTGGGCGCCTTGCGCGTCGGCGTCGGTGGCCAGGCGCACAACCTCGCCCTGGGCGGCCAGCCGCTGCGCGGTCATGGCGATCAGCCGCTGAGTGTGGTGGCGTACCTGCCGCAGGTCGAGGTCACCGATCAGGGACAGGCCGGCGACGGCGGCGTAGACGGCGGCTGCGGCGGGGGTGCCGGTCTCGTAGCGCCGGGCGTGCGGGGGCGAGTCCAGGACGGTGGCGCGGAAGGCGTGGGGGTCGGTGCGACCGAGCCAGCCGGTGAGCGCCGGCAGCGGACCGCCCGGATGCCGGACGTAGAGGAACGCCAGGCCGGGCAGCCCGAGCAGATATTTGCCGGTGCCGGTGACGAGGAAGTCGCAGCACAGGGCATCGACGTCGAGGGGGATAACGCCGGCGGCCTGGTAGGCGTCGACGAACACGGCAGCACCGGTCGCGTGCGCGGCATCGGCGATGCGTGGCACATCGAGGCGGATGGCGTCGCGGTAGGTGACGGCGGGCACTGACACCAGCGCGGTACGGGGCGTGATCGCCGATAGGTAGTCGCCGGTTTGCACCGCCCCGTCGGGCGTGCCACACCAGCGCACCCGCGCTCCGGGTTGGGCCATCCAGGTATGAGCGATCCCCGGGAACTCGGCTGGGGTGGTGAGGATTTCCCGGCGTCGTCGCCACCGGCGGCCGGCTGCCGCCTGGTGCGCGGCGATGCTGGCGTTGGGCAGGATCGCGACCTGGTCGGCGTCGGCGCCGATGAGTCGTGCGAACATCTGGCGGGCCTGGGCGACCTGCTCTTCGCATGCTTGCCAGAAGCCGGGCCGAGAGAGGTCGTTGAGCATCCGGGCGACGGCCTGTTCCAGGTCGAGGGTGCGGGGTGCGATGCTGCACGCGGCTAGGTGGGCGCCGCCGGGTGGCGTGGCCAACCGCTGCCGAAGCAGCGCGGGTCGGGCCAGTGTCGCGGCGGTCACGGCTGTACCTGCCGGGGACAGGCCACGCGCGAGGACCCTTCGGTGAGTTCGCTGCGGGCTTCCCACAGCGTCGGGAACCTGCGATGGGCGATGAGCTTGGTGAGGCTGTCAACTGGGGTGCGGCGCGTGCCGAGCACGCCCTGACCGATGACGCGGGTGGCGACGCTCTAGTGCTCGGTGCGCCACAGCGCGATCCTTTCGTCTAGCTCCACCAGCGCCTCGGCGAGCCGGTACAGCGGGTCCGATGGCTGTCCCCGATATAGGTCGACGGGGGTGAGGCGCAGCGCGGACAGCAGCCGGGCGAACGCGATGTCCAGCTCCGTGGTCGCTTCGCGCAGAAGCCGCCATCCGGGGCTTTCGAACCCTGACCCGTTGCCGAGCGCGGTCCGGATGATGGCGAACTGCGCCGGTGGCAGTGACCGCAGGATGCGCAGGTGCTCGGTGATCAGCCGCAGGGCTTCCGCAGCTCGACGGAGGAGGGAGTTCGGCCGCGGACGGTTGATCTGCGGTCATGTGAGCGAGGGCCCTGGCGAGATGTGAGCGGGTGAGCTTGAGCCACAGTTCGCTGCTCTGGTGCACGACATGGAACAGCAGTTCGTCAGGGTGTACCCACTCCCCCGGTCCCTTCTGCAGGGACAGCAGGTCGTCGATGCGCATGTAGCGGGCGTAGTCGGTGTCGCCCGCTCCCGGTAAAACAGCGGGTAGAGGTGTTGTGGGCACAGGAAGTCTCCAAGGACGGTCGGACCGATGCGCAGGCGAGGCGTTGTCGGGATCGGCGTTCCGGTGGATCGCGTCGCGGCAGCCTGATCAGGCGCGCAGGGCGGCCAGGGTCGAGGCCGCTACGGTCGTGAGCCGGGCGGGCAGGTCGGCGGGCAGCGCAGCCCCGAGGCGCAGCGGTGCGGCCGCGATCGTCAGGTACAGGTTCGCGTCGTAGGTGGCCACGTTGAAGCCGGTCGACTCGTCCGTGTAGGTGTAGGCGGCGACGCCGACGCCGGGCAGATCGGTGACCGGTCCGGCGTCCTGCTGCGCCTGCCGCATGCCCTCATACATCAGGCGGGCCGAGTCGGGTTCCACGATGTCGACGTGCACCGTCATCACGACACCGTTGGGTAGGCGCCCCACGGTGGCGGCGCACGCGAGGTTGGCGGTGCTGCCGCTCATGCGGGAGGTGTCCTGGCGGCTCCCTACCGGCCCGATGATGTCGGCGACGGCCCGGAGGTCCAGCTTGGGGCATAGCGCGTCAATCGGGCGGTAGAGGATCGCGGTCGAGGGTGGCACGGCCGACGTCGCCGAGGCGCTCACTATGGCGGTGGAGGTCGCGTCGGAAGCAGGCGAAGACTCAGCGGCGCCGGTACAGCCGGACACCGCCAGCGCCACCGCGGCGAGGCCCCACATTGCGGCCGCAACGCGAAGGGTCAAGCCATAGGGAATCACCCGCCGGCGACTACGCGACTGACGGCCGAAGGGAAATGATGACGAAGTCATTTGGCGCACCTATCCGGGGGTGCGAGCTAGCAGCCCGCGCGGATGATGTCGCGGGCTCTGGGCGCAGACCCGCTCCCCCGTTGTGAGGTCTGCGCCAACAATGCGATCAATTCAGCACACGTCCAACCGGAGTGTCTACGTTTCCGGCCACCACTAGTCGCTTTCACCAGTCCACTCACTGCACCATGTAGGCACGGCTGAACTGGGATTATGTCCACCGGAATGCAATCCTCCAGCGCGCATCACGCTGGTAGCGGACACAGCAAGAAGCTACGGTTCCTCCCGCACGGCACGGCGGAGCGTCGCGCCTTCCGTCAAGGCCGAGTTCAACACTTCGAACGGGGAGGAATCCTTCGTGCATTTTGGATCGATTAGAACGTGGAACGCGCTGGTAATATCGGCGGCCAGCGCAGCTGTCGGCCTGATGGTCGCAGCCTCACCCGCAATCGCCGATGCCACTCCCACTCCGGACGCGGCTGCGACGAAGGCCGCGACCGCGGAGGCGACCAGCGCCGGCGCGAACCCGCCCGTGCCGGATCCCACCGTGACGCCGGAGCCCGATCCCACCGGCCCGGGGCCGGATCCGGAACCCACCACAGCTCCCGGCCCTGAGCCCTCCACGCCACCGCTCCCTGAACCGAGCAAATCGCCGACGGCCCCGCCCCCGCTCAAGCCCTCGCGGCCGTCCAGCAGCGTCTCGAACACGTCCACCCCGACGTCCGACGCCGCCGTTGCCACTGGCAGTGCCGATCAAGACCCAGGGCTGCCCGTGACCGGGGCGCGCGTCGCAACCATCACGGCGGTCGGATCCGGGGCAGTCCTCATCGGCGTCGGTCTGGTCGTTGCTGGCCGTCGACGCAAGATCGGCTGACGCTTACGACACAGGCAGGGAGGGCAACTGTGACGAGGCAGCGCCCCGACCAGGCGATCTGGCCCATCGGCCACGGCGACGTGCCGGCGAGGGCGCCTGGCCGGGCGCCTGCCGTCACTCCCGTACACCCTGCAGGCGGCGTCTCCTCTCCAGCCCACGCCGCCATCCCGCACAGTGATCGACCAAGGACCAGCCGCGCCCGGCTTGTGGCCATGATCCTCGCGGTGCTCCTTGCCGGTGCCGGGCTCGGCACCGGTTTCGCGAGCTGGTTTGCACCCACATCCTCGGAGAGGCCAAGGGACCTCCCCACAGGCGATGCCGAAGGTGCGTTCGCCGAGCGTCAGGCCAGCGTCAATCGCAGCCACATCCCGACGAAGCAGCTGGCCGAGTTCGCCGCGCCCTGGCTCGCTCGCATGGGCGACTGCACCGGCGACACCCAAAGCGGAGGACCCGAGCGCGGCGACGGCGAGCAGACGCGTACCCGGTGCACCGCCGGGGTCGTCACCGTCTACTGGATCTCATATCGCAGCATCGCCGATCGGGATGCCGCCCAGGCTCGATACGCTGCCCAGGCGGCGCACTTACAACATCTGGCTCCCGGCATGCTGCAACCCAGCCCGGCGCCCGCCGAACACCGTCCGCAGCTTCACGTCGAGTACGCCTACCGAGTGCCCGCCGGAGAGCACGCCGGACAGACGGTGGCCGCGCTGTGGTGGAGCGACCCTGCGCAGCCTGTCGCCGGCGTCCTGACCGCCTACTGGGAAGAGGGCCTCGGCTCCTCCTGGGAGCCCCTGCGCGACCTGTGGCGTCGCACTTCCTAAATCTGTCGATGACCGCGAGGTCCCTCGGGTGGCTGGGCGGACGGGATGGGCTCCAGGGGGGCCATAACAGGCCCCGGCACCGGCCGACCTCGCCGAGATTCAATTAACGGTGCGTGAGGGCCAAGGCTGCTGGTGCTGCGCGTGGCAGTGCGCGGATCTGTCGATGTGAGTGCGCCCGAAGCGATGCTGACACCCCTGCAAACACCAAACGACGCGCTGACGAGTTCCTGGAGGTGCGCAACAGAAGTCAACCGAGCCCTGAAGCCCTAATACCTCCACTGTTCCTCCATGCCTGCCGTCCAGACCAAGCCGGCCTCTTTCGAATCCATCCGGTAGGTAGACCCTATCTGCAACCCATTGCAGTCTTCAGCTGATGAACCGAACGATCGTCGTGGACCGAAGCCGTATTCGGTCCATCTCCGATTCCAGCCGGTAGGTCTTGCGCGAGTTACACAGCCAGTGGGCGCACTGTGCGTTGTCTCGTCGGTGTTTTCCTCCTCGCGCGAGCGGGGTCACGTGGTCGAGGCTGACCGACATCGGGTGCGGAAAGATGAGGGTCCGGTCAACCGGTCGCTTACAGATTCCGCATGTCCAGCCGTCGCGCTCGTAGATCTCGATGTCGGTGAACTTCTCGGACTCCGGGTCTCGGCGCGCGAGGCGACGGTTGCGCTTGTTGTTGCGATTCTTTATCCGGCGTAGCTCCGGCCGGTCCTTAAGCCACTGCTGGGTCTGCCGCTTCCACGCTTGTTCACTGCAGGGCGGGCAACGCTTCCGAAAGTTTCCGTTCCGGCCCGTCTGCTCGATGGTCTTGCCGCAACCGAGACACGTGGTGCGCCATACCGTCGGCGGCAGCGCATTCGCATTCCGGCGGGCCTGCTCGGCACGGCGCGCATACTCTGGCCGGCAGTTTCGACAACAGATGGGGAACGCACCAAGCCGCTGTACCGGTTTAACCGCCGAACAGATGACACAGGTGAAGACGACGGGCCTGCGCGCAGTCGTTGCAGCGCGATTTCTGGCGTTCTGACGCTCTCGCAAGCCGCGTGCTGTGCACGAGGGGCAGTGCTGAGGCGGATTGCCGCCGCGCCCCTTCCAACGGAATTCGCCAGCGCAGCTGCCGCACCGGTGAATCTCCGGACGCTGGGGATAGTTGTCGGCGTAGTATCGCCGGGAGTACTCGATGCGCCGTTGACGGTTATGAAGCTCGGCGCACGATGCACAGCGGGCGGGCCGCTTCCCTCGCCCCTGGATCTGCGGTAATGAGCCGTCACAGTCGACACATCGGCGCTCAAGTTCAGCCTGGATGCGGGCCTCTCGCTCCGGTGCGCGCTTGCGGCGCTGAGCTTGACGAGTCTGTTGACGTTTTCGTTTGAGCTGGCAGTCGCCGCATCGTGGAGAATGTCGGCCGGGACCCCTGACCGGCGGAAGTTCACCGCTGCAGTCGACACAGAAGCGGACCGCGCTATTCATGTGGCTCCCGTTCAGGGACCGCGATGTCGTCGTGGGTCGATCACCTGTCATGGTCGCCCCCTCCAGACTGGATCACGATGAGACGGTACCCGCGAGGTGCGACACTTCTTGGTTGCAGCACCCGATCGAGAGAGGTGATCAAGAGACGGGCTCCGGTGGGGGTCGGAGCCGAAACAGGCTGCCACCCCTGCTTAAGTGCTTGCGAGCGATCCCACAGCGGTTCTCCCGCCTGACCGTCTGTGCTGGAGACACAGCTCTGTGACGTTGGTGGCTGCGCGCGGCGAGCCGTGGCTTGCTTACGCCTGCGACGGGCCGCCGGCCGTGCCGGCCCGGTCCTGCTTGGCCTTGGTGGCCCAGTTCCGCAGCATCCCTTGCTTAACGCCCAGCTCCTAGGCTGCGTCGCAGTTCGGACAGCCGGAGTTCAGCACCAGTGCCACAGCCTGGCGCCGGAACTCTTGGGGTTCTTACACGGTGGCGCCATGCGGTTCCTCCTCCTCGGCAGGATGCCAGGTCAGGAGGTGTCCGGTCACTTCACCGACATCGGCGCCTTCACCCGGCACGGTGAACACCGCCCGCGAGACATCACCGCTCCGCTGCACCTGCTGCCGGCACGCCGGCGCTATCCTCGTCCGCCTGACCCAGACGTGACCGGACCTGGTGGCCTGGGCACCCGACGAATCGCTTACTGCAGACGCAAGCTCACCCAGTGGCAGCACAGCGGTCACAATGCAGTGGTGATTGTGCGCATCGGCAAGCCGTGGTGGATCGTGGGTCTGGTGGTCGGGCTAATCGCGCTAGCCGTGGCGCTGGCACGAGCTGGGCTGGAGGACGCCGACACTTCAGCTCGGTGATCATGGGGCGGGATATCTCAGTCACGTTGCCAGCCGAGATCCGGCCGGCCTTGACTGGGCTGCCGCCAGCCTCGCCCGTGTTCACCGGGCGCGAGCATGCTGCGGAGGCCCTACGCGAAGCGTTGAGGCCCGACTGTCCCGGCGGCGTCCAGCTGGTGTCCGCGGTGGCCGGGATGGCCGGGGTCGGCAAGACCGAGCTGGTGCTGCACATCGCCCACGAGGTCCTTGCTGATGGATGGTTTCCCGGCGGCGTGCTTTTCGTTGACATGTTCGGCTACGACCCTGACCGTCGGGTTTCCGCCGAGGACGCTCTGGCGGGATGGCTGTCGGCGCTAGGGATCCCGGGTGAGCACATCCCGGCCGACTTGAGCGGCCGGTCCCTGCTCTGGCGCAGCGTCCTTGACGCCTATACCACTCACGACCGGCGGCTGCTGCTGGTCATCGACAACGTTGACAGCGAGGAACAGGTCCGTCCGCTGTTGCCTAGCGATGGCCGGATACCGGTGCTAGTGACCTCTCGGCACACGCTCGACTTGGACGCTCGGCTGCACGATCTGGATGTGCTGGGACAGGATGCCTCCACCGACGTGCTGGCCGAGGTGATTGGTACTCGTCTCGGCCCGGAGGAACCACGCCTGCAGGCGGACCACCGGGAAGCGCTGACCGAACTCGCAGGCCTGTGCGCGGGGCTGCCGCTAGCGCTGCGCATCGTGGCGGCGCTGCTGGTCGACCGACGTCAGCTACAGCCGCAGACACTCGCCGACCGGCTGCGGGCCGAACAGCACCGCCTGTCCGGCCTGACCCGGCAGCAGAAGGCCGTACGCTCCGCCTTCGACCTGTCCTACCAGCATCTCACCGTTCCGCAGGCGCGTCTGTTCCGGCTACTCCCCATAAATCCGGGGACCGACATCGCCACCATCGCCGCCGCCCACCTCGCCGGGCTCCCGGAGCATGAGGCCGCGGAACTGCTCGCCGACCTGCATCGGGCCCATTTAGTGACCGAACCAGCACCGGAACGCTGGAGCATGCACGACCTGCTCCGTCTGCACGCTGCCGAACAGCAGCGCACCAGTGACGGCGGTGAGGAAGCCGAAACCAGTCAGGCGCGGCAGCGGCTGTACCGCTACTACCTTTGGGCTGCTAGTGCGGCGAGTACGCATCTGACCCCAACTGCGGTGGCCGAGTCGCACACCTTTGCCAGCCGCGGCGAGGCCCTGACCTGGCTGGACAGCGAGCACGCCAATCTGATGGCTGTGGCGGCGAGCGCGCCGGCCTTCCGGATGACCGAGGTGACGATCGATCTCGCTCTGACCCTCGGCGAGTACCAAAGCCTGCGCCGCCATTTCGATGATTGGATCATCATCGCCACCCGGGCTCGGCACCTTTGTCATCACGTCGGTGATCGATCCCGCGAAGCTGCGGCGTCGAACAATCTGAGCATCGCGTATTACCAAGCTGGGCACTTCAGCGCGGCCGCGGAAGCCGCAACTCATGCTCAGCAGCTCTTCCATCAACTCGGCGATCAGCGCTATGAGGGCGCAGCGTGGGACAATTTGGGACTAGCGTTAACCGAGATGCAGCAATTCGAGGAGGCTGCCGAAGCATTCGGCAACAGCCTCGAACGGCTGGAGGAAGCCGGCGACCTACGCGCGACCGGCCGGGTGTGGAACGACTTCGGCATCGTCCTCCGCCAAACGAACCGCCTCGACAAGGCGATCGAAGTCAGCGCCAACGCGCGCGACATCCTCCGGATGGCTGGTGACAAACACGGCGAAGCTAAGGCGTGGGGCAACCTGGGCGGTGCTCTTGCCGAGAATGGACAGCCCGATGAAGCGGCAGAAGCACAGGCTAACGCGCGTAACCTCTTCCAGGAGGCGGGGGATCCGCACGGTGAAGCAGTGACGTCGAACGACCTGAGCCTCGCGCTGATTGAAGCCGGCCGTCCTGACGAAGCCGTCGAACCGGCTATCCACGCTCGGGAGATCTTCCAGCAGACTGGCGATCACCGGGGTGAAGGTCTGGCTTTGAATAATCTCGGCATCGCTCTAAATCGGCTGGGTCGGCACCGTGATGCCTATAAGGCCCACAGCACGGCCTACGACATTTTCGATCAGCTTCGCGATTGCCTCGGACTGGCGCAAACCTGGGCTGGCCTCGGACGCACGTTGTCCGGCCTCAACCGGCTCGATGATGCCATCGATGCACACGCCCGAGCTGGCTTAATCTTTGCAACGTTAGGGGATCGGTATGGCGAGGGGCAGTCGTACCGACAACTCGGCATCGTGCTGTTCGGCGCGGGCCGAGTCGGTGATGCTGTCAAAGCCCACCTTCAAGCAGGGAAGATCTTCCAGGATATTGGCGAGCGGCAAGAGGATGGTCTGACCGCGGGAAGCCTGTTCTTCATCCTGGCGGAGGAGGGACTTCCCGGCGCCCGTGACGTTGGGGAACACGCGATCCTCGCCTTGTCCGAGGGCGGCAAGCAGGATCTTGTAGCCGACATCCGGGAGCGCCTCGACAAGCTCCCCAGGTGACCGCCTCAACTCGGTCAACGGGAACGCGGGAACCAGCCGGCATCGTCGATGAGCGCTGCGATCCGCGACTCGAGTCCTGCAGCTGCGGGCACTCTTGAATGAGCTGAGATTCTTAACTCTCTGCACTCATTTGCCGCGGACAACGCGCGGTCGTCGCCATCGCCCGCTCGGTGAGCACCGGCGCCGGCCACGTTTGGTAGCCGAGAGGAGCGCCAGGCAGCCGTGGTGGGCAAGTTATGGCCGTCCCGGTGGAGGCCATGTCGTCCGTCATAGCCACTCGGGAAGCTTTTCTCGCGCGCCCACTTGGGCGCACGCGTCGTGGCTGAGCCACCCCCGTTTTCATGGAGCTTCTTGATCATGGTCTGATGGCCGTGGGGAGGAAGTCGTCCGTGGCAGCACCGAAGAAGTACCCCGATGAGCTACGTCAGCGCGCTGTGCGCTTGTATCGCGAGTCGGACCCGAAGCCGGTGATCCGGCGCCTGGCCGAGCAGCTCAGCGTGCATCACGAGGCGTTGCGGAACTGGATCCGGCAAGCCGAGGCCGACGCGGGTGAGCGCACCGACCGGCCGACCAGCGAGATGGCGGACGAGAACCGGCGGCTGCGCAAGGAAGTGGCCGAGTTGCGGCGGGCGAACGAGATCCTGAAGGCCGCGAGCGCGTATTTCGCGGCGGAGCTCGACCCGACCCGGCGACGGTCATGAGGTTCGTCCATGAACACCGTGACCAGTTCGCGGTCGCGCTCCTGCTACGGGTCCTGAACATCGGCGCCTCGACCTACTACGCGTGGGTCAAGCAGGTCGAGCAGCCCTGCGACCGGGACGTGGTCGACCTGGGGCTGATCTCCAACATCCACGAGATCTGGGAGACCTCTGGGCGTACCTACGGCGCGGACCGGGTCCACCGGCAGCTACGCCGTGACGGCATCCGTGTGGGCCGCAAGCGCATCGAGCGGCTGATGGCCGAGCAGGGCTGGCAGGGTGCGTTCCTGCGTCGAGGCTGGCGTGGCGGCTCCACGAAGCAGGATCCCCGGCACACGCCGGCGCCGGATCTGGTCAACCGGCAGTTCACCGCCGACGGGCCGAACCGGCTCTGGGTTGCCGACGCCACCCGCATTCCCTGCGGTGAGGGCGTGTTCTGGTTGGCTGCGGTCCGCGACGCGTTTTCCCGCCGGATCGTCGGGTGGAAGACGTCTGACCGCTGCGACACCGACTTGATCCTCGCCGCCCTCGAATACGGCATCTGGTCCCGCGACGTCCGCGACGGCCAGTTGATCCACCACAGCGACCGCGGGTCGAACTACACGTCCTTCCGCTTCGCGGAACGCTTACAGGACAACGGGATCCTGCCGTCGATGGGCTCCGTCGGCGACTCGTATGACAACGCCCTGATGGAGAACTTCTGGTCGACGCTGAAGATCGAACTCGTCTACCGCACGTCCTGGCGGACCCGCGACGAGGCAGAGAACGCGATCTTCGCCTACATCGACGGCTGGTACAACACCCGCCGCATCCAACGCGAGCTGGGTTACCTCAGCCCGAACGAGTACGAGGCCGCCTGGCACAGCCGCCATACCGAGTCAGCCGAGCCACCTATCGCCACCCCTGCGCCAGCCGGCAGCAGGTAACCACCGCTCCATCAAAGCGGGGGGAACTCAGCCGAGCCACCTATCGCCACCCCTGCGCCAGCCGGCAGCAGGTAACCACCGCTCCATCAAAGCGGGGGGAACTCACGTCGGACATCAGACTCCCGGTTGTCACGTTGGCCCATGAGGGACAGCGTGACGACTCCTGCCTTGGTGCCAACCCGGTCAAGGTTTATGGTCACCGCAACAGCTGAGCTATGCCGACGTGTGGGTCAGGCCCGTCGGTCGATCTTCATGTGCTCGCACGCGCCGTCGTGGTTCTCGGTAAAAGCCCCATCCGTTCGCCGCGCGACCTTCTGCCAAAACGTCCCAGCGGTGTCGTACTGAGTGGTCGTGTACCAGGTGAGGCCCGGGTACCGCCGATAGAGCTTGAGCACGGCGCGGGTGCCGATCCCATAGCCTTTGGCGGCCCCATCAACGCTGATCTTCCGCAGGTAGCCACGCCGACACCCCTGGCACACCTGGAAGTCGACCTGACCGACGACGAGCAGGCCCCGACGAAGGACCAGCCGCTGGAACCCGGCAGGCGCGCCGGCTGGTAGGTGGACCGCGCGGACGCGCAGTGCCGCCAGGCGGCGCAGCCACCACACAGGATCGCGGCGTCGCGCCGTGTCCCACCGGAAGGGCCCTGGATCCGGGAAGAGTTGTCCGAGGAGCCGGACCCGAGCATCATCGTCGTTGTCGGCACCGGCGTCGTGGACTATGCGCAGGGCGCGGTCCAGAAGGTTCGCAGTCTCCCCCCAAACATCCTCGTCCCCCTCGCCCTGCCGGCGTCGGCACACCGCGGCCGCCGCCGCAAACCGACCCGAATCCGCCTGCCAAGTATTGACGAGCACAGCGGCCACCGCAGCGACCCGCTCCGGTGACGCGTCGTCCAGTCCGATGGCAAACGACAATGCCTGGTCAGCGTCATCCTCGGCGGACCGCCGAGGACCCGGCACCTGCGGAAAGCCCATAGCCGTCACCGTAACCGCGCTGTACGACGGCGAGCGCCTACCGGAGGGGCCCACTCCAATCGTTTGGGGCGGCCCCAGTCCGCCTAGGACAGGGCCCGCCCCAACACCCCACTACGCCAGCGGATGTGGCTCACCGGTAAGTGCCGCCAGCGCGGCAGCAACCTCGTGGATAGTTGCGCGAACGTAGGTGGCGGTGGTTCCGGCATCTCCCCCACTGGCGGAGTGACCGGCATAGGCCCGGGCGATGGCGTAGCCGAAGTTGCCCTCCACCCAGGTCAACGTGGTATGCCGTAGCCAGTACTTGCTGATCTGCTGCGCGTGCACCCACGGCAGGTGCTCACCGATGCGCACCCACAGGTGGTCGTAGCGCCGGTAGGTGATCGGCTGGCCGCTGCGGTACCGGAACAACGGCCCCGTCTCGGTCGCGTGCCGCTGCTCGGCGTGGCGCTGCAGGTACCGCGTGAGTGTCGGCGACACCGGCTGCCACCGCACAGTTTCGCCCTTCTCCCGCGGCAGGATCAGACACTGGTCCGGGTCCAGGTCGACCGGCCGCAACGCCAAGCCCCACCCCGGCGGCACGCCGTCTCGGTGTGCAACCGCAGAAGCAGACTGTCTAACGCCGGATCGTCACTCGTGGACGCCGCGACCTCGTTGATCTCCGACAACCGGGTGTCCGCCAATGCCCGCCGGGTGCTCGGCAGCCGCCGTGGCTTCGCCACCTTCAACGCCGGGTTCTCGGCCTCAGACAGGAGCCCGTCGGCGACCGCCCGCCGGTATAGGCATCGCAACGACGCGATCAGATGCTCCGCCGCGCTGCGCCCGCCCCGCGCGTTGCGCCGGGCCACCACATGCGTCTTGACGTACTCCGCCAGCCGCTCGATCTCCGACGGCGTCGGCTCATCGATACGCCGCTGGCCCCACTGCTCGACCACGCGCTTCCAGTACGACCCGTACGCCCGCCGCGTCCCGGCACTGACCGCAGCCGCAACCACCGGCACGTACTCCGCGAACGTCGGAGCCGGCGGACGATCGGACGCCACCGTCACCAGATCCGCTGGAGAGATGCCCATCCGCGATAGCAACAACCGAGCGGCCTCCAGCTCCGCCTTGCCCGCCACGCCGCTCACGACTCACCACCCGCGAACGCCCCGTCCTGCACCCGCGCAACCACCGCGTCCAGCGAGGCCGGCGGGTGAAGCACGAGACGTCCGGCCTTTGGATCGGCCGCCAGCAGCACCCGATCGCCGGCTGTCAGCCCGCACCACTGGCGGACCACAGCGGGCAACCGCACATGGCCCTCTTTCGTCACTCGGAACACCCCGCGCGGGTCAGGGTCGAGGATGATCAGGCCGCCGCTTTCCCTGATGCCCAGCCTGAGGCCGGGAGCCCAGCCGAGGGCGATCATCACCGCCCGATCAGCGACGCGGCCGTGCACATCAAGAGTCGCCAGCCCATACACCGTGCTGCTGTCACGAGTAGGAGTCAGTCGCGCCAGCGGCAGAGGCGGTCGCTTCATCGCGGCACGCGAGTCGCCGCGGATCTTGAGCCCGCCTGACGGACCACCGCCGGGATCACCGAATCGATCGGCCGGTCGATCATGACCCACCTCGCCTGACGACGAGGCTGCCACCAACGGCGGTAACAGAGAGTGAAATCAGGTGGTCAAGCGTGCTTGACCACCTGAACGTCCAACGTCGCACGGTTGCTACGCGGGAGTGTCCGAGGGGGGACTTGAACCCCCACGCCCTATACGGGCACTAGCACCTCAAGCTAGCGCGTCTGCCATTCCGCCACCCGGACCTGCATCGTCCAGCCTACCGCGCCGTACCGGGTGAACCCGTCACCCGTTCGGCCGCCCGGCGGGCCGCACGGGGAGTTACTGTACACGGCCCGGGTGGATCATGCACATCGGCTTCCGCCCCTCCCGCCGGAACCATTCGCACCCTGCTCAGCAGGGGTCGGCCGGTGCCGGCGAGGGGGTGGACCGGCGTGCCCGGGTAGCGTCCGGCCGCCGTCACCCGGCAGCATGGCCACGTGTCCCATCCCGCTTCCCTGGCCGTCGTCCAACAGAGGGCTCTCGCGCTGCGCGCCGCTGGCGATCTGACCGCCGCCCGCCGGATGCTCGCCGACGCCATCGGGTCCGCCCGGCCCGCGTACGGCGAAGACCACCCGGATGTGCTCAACACCGCACACCTGTTGGCCCGGCTGCACCGCGAGGCGGACGACCCGGGCGCCGCCCGCCGGGTGCTGGAGGAGGCGTTCGCCGCGGGCGAGCGCCGCTGGTCGCAGACCGAGCCGCTGATGCTCGCGCTCTCGTTCGAGCTGGCCGGGGTAGCGGACGAACTGGGCAATCGGCACGAAGCACGCCGCAATTACCTCCGGATCGCCACCGCCGGGCCCGCCGTGCTCGGCGCCGACCATCCGGCGGTACGCACCGCGCAGCAGTACCTCGGCCAGGCCGCTCCCGCCCCGCAGCCGCCCGCCCCCGGCGGCGGCGGCCAGGGTGGCGCCGACGCCCGGCCCGGCGCGGCGCTCAGCGGCCCGACCGTGTCCATGAGCACCATTCCGGCCACCGACCAGCCGCAGGTCGCCGCCCAACCGCCGCAGGCCCCCGCCGCCCGACCGGTGGTCGCTCCGGCACCCCCGCTGCCTCCGCCTCCTCCGGTGCCGGGCCGTGGCCCGTCCGCCCCGCCGTCGGCGCGCTCCGCCCAGGCCGTCCCGCATCCGCCGGTGGTCGCCGCTCCCCCGGCGCCGCCCACCGCCGGCCCGCCGGTGTCCAGCCCGCCCCACCCGGCCCCGCCCGCGCCCGGCCACCACGCCGCTGGTCGTGCGGCACCGGCCCACGCCACGCCGCCGCCTCCGGCACCCCACCCGCACCGCCTCGCTCCGCCCACCTCGGCTCCACCGGCACCCCCCACCCCGCAGGCGGGGCGTCCGGCGGCACCGACTCCGCCGACCCCGCCGGTCCCGGCCGCACCGACGCCGTACGCTCCGCCGACGGGCCGTCCGGCAGGACAGCTTCCGTCGACCCCGCCAGCCCCGGCCGCACCGACGCCGTACGCTCCGCCGACGGGCCGTCCGGCGGGACAGCTTCCGCCGGCCCCGCCCGTTCCGGTGCCGCCGACGCCCCCAGCTCATCCGGCGGGCCGCCCAGCCGGCCCCGTCCCGCCGGCGCCCGCCGGTCAGCAGGCGGGCCGTTCGGCGGTTCCGCCGGGCCCGCCCCTGCCGGCTCCACCGCCGTTGCCACCCAGCCGTGGTACGGCGGCGGCAGTCCCGCCGGCGCGGGCCGCCGTGCCGCCGGCCCCCCAGGTCGCGGCGCACGCCGCGGCGCCCCCGACCGCGCCCGCACCGCAGCCCGCCCCGGTCCCGCCATCCGCGCCGGGGGCGCGCACCGCGCCCACCCCGGCGGCGCCGCACACGACACCTCCGGTTCCGCCCGCACCGCCGCTTCCGCCGCCACCGCAGGTCCGCGGGGACCGCACCGTGCCCATGACGGCGCTGGGCGGGGCCGGCACGGCACAGCAGCTCCCACCGCCGCCGCAGCACCGCGCCGCCCCGGTCGTGCCAGCCCCGCGACAGTCGCCGTGGGCCCCGCCGCAGCCGCCCGCGGATCCCACCCGGCGGGTCCCGGACCAGCCGACGGCCGGCGCGGCGCCGCAGGCCGCCGCGCAACAGGCCACCGCCCCGTCCCGACCGGCTCCCGCACCGCCTGCCCAGGACCAGGCACGGCACGTCGTGGCACCGCCAGCGGCCTCTCCGGCGCAGCCGGCACCCGAGCCGCCCGCCGCGGAGCAGGCCCGACAGGTCTCCGCGCCGCCCGCCGCCCCTCCGGCGCAGCCCGCTCCCACAGCGCCCTCGGCGGAGCAGGCGCGGCACGTCGTGGCACCGCCAGCGACCCCTCCGGCGCAGCCGGCGCCCGAGCCGCCCGCCGCGGAGCAGGCCCGACAGGTCTCCGCACCGCCGTCCGCTCCTGCGGCACCGGCGGTCCCGGTGCCGTCCGCGACCCCGCAGGCCGCCAGCACGGCATCGCAGTCCGCCACGCCGGCGCGGCCGGTGCCGGCGCCGCCGGCGAGCGCCGGCCGCCCGGCGCCGGCAAGCCCGGAGGTCGTACCGCCCCGGCCGCCGCGGCAGCGGACTCCGGAGGAATCCGGCCCGGCCACGCGGCCGCAGCAGCTGCCGGACCCGCCGCCGATCCCGGCACCCGGGTGGGACAAGCCGACCATCCAGGTGCAGCAGATCGGGCCGCTGCTGGCGGAGGAGGTGGCACGGGTCGCCAAGAAGCCGGCCGAACCGCCGGCCACGGCGTCCCCGGTCACTCCGCCCCCACCCGCACAACCGGTGGGCGCAGCACCGTCGCCCGCGCCGGTCAGCGCGCCGCCCGTCAGCGCGCCACCGGTCAGCGCGCCGCCCGTCAGCGCGCTACCGGTCAGCGCGCCACCGGTGAGCGCGCCCCCGGCCCACCCGGTCAGCGCCGCACCCACGAGCGCGCCCCCGGCACCGCCGATCAGCGCACCACCGGCACACCCCACCAGCGCGCCCCCGGCACCGCCGGCACCGCCGGTGAGCGCGCCACCGGCTCCCCCGCACCCGGTCAGCTCACCGCCCGTGAGCGCACCCCCGGCCCACCCCGTCAGCGCGCCGCCCGGGCCGGCCCAGCCGGTTCTCCCCCCGCCTCCGGTCGTACCGCCGGCGCACCCGGTCAGCGGACCGCCGCACGCCGGGTACCCGGCACCGCCGGTCAGCGCGCCGCCGGCGCACCCGCACCCGGTCAGCGGCACGCCCCTGCCGCCACCACCGGTCAGCGCGCCGCCGCACCCGGCGTATCCAGCCCGGCCGCAGCCGGTCAGCGCGCCGCCCGGACACCCGCAGCCGGTCAGCGCGCCGCCCGGACACCCGCAGCCGATCAGCGCGCCGCCTGGGCACGCGCACCAGGTGAGCGGGCCGCCCGTGGCGCCGCCGCCGGTCAGCGCGCCGCCGTGGGGGATGACGGCGCCGCCGTGGGGCAGCATGGCGCCGCCGCAGCCGCTGGCCGCGCCGGTCGACGATGCCGAGGCCGAGCCGGACGACGCCGACGACGAGGACGAGGGCACTGACGAACCGGCCTACGTGGACCTCGACCTGGACCAGCCGCGACTCGAACCGGCACCGGAGCCGCCAGCCGACGCCACGAGCGCGGACGCGCCGGTGTCGGCGTACCCGCAGCAGCCGGCGTACCCGTCGACGCTGCCCGCGTACGCCATCGAGGAGCCGGAGTCCGGCGGCCGGAGCCGGGCGACGGTGATCGTCGCGGTCGTCGCCACGGTGGTGGCGGTGGCGGCGGTGGCCGGCGTTGGCGCGCTGGTGCTCGGCCGGGACGCGGCGCCGCCGGCCGGTCCGACCCCGTCGGCCTCGGCCCCGGCCACCGCGGCCGGGCCGCCCCCGACCGACCTGAAGCTGCGCGACGACACCGCGACGATCACGTTGACCTGGACCGACCCGGCCGACGGCGCGGTGCCGTTCATGGTGGCCGGTGGGCGGACCGGGCAGGCGCTGGGCGTGATGGCGTCGGTGGACCCGGGGCAGACCACCTACACGGTCAACGGGTTGAACTCCCGGGTGGACTACTGCTTCACCGTGCTGGCGGTCTACTCCACCGACTCGTTCGCCACGTCCGGCCAGGTCTGCACGGATCGGAAGGGCGGCGCCTCGCCGCGCTGAGCGTCCACAGCGGGCGCGCACGCTGGGTGTCCACAGGGGGACGGTGCGGGTTCCCCCGCCCTCGGCCGGGCCATATGATGGCACCCGGCTCAGGGGGAGGGGTCGCCGACGGGCGCGCCACCTGCCAGGACGACCAGGGGAGGCACCGGGCTGTGGCCACCATCGACGACGCCGTGCGCGCCGGCACCGACGCCGCTCGCCCCCGATCGCGGTTCCGGGGCGGCCTGGTCACCATCGCGACGGTGGCCGCGCTGCTCGCCGCCATGGGGCTGACCGTGCTCGGGCTCGGCGCCGCGGACAACGCGGTGGCCAGCTACGACGCGAGTTCCTGGCTGTGGAGCGCCGCGCGCAGCGAGCTGGCCCGGGTCAACGGGGTCACCGCCCGGGTGGACACCCGGGTGGAGATCCCGGCCGCCCGCCGGCATCCGATGCAGGTCACCCAGACCGACCGGCTGCTGATCCTGCGGGATCTGAACACCGGTCAGGTCAGCTCGCTGGACCTGGCCACCCTGCAGATCACCGCGACCACCCGCACCACCCCCGGGTTGGGCGTGAACGTCGCGCTGCACGAGGACGCGGCGTTCGTCGTCGACGCGGTGCAGGGCGTGGTCCGCCAGCTCGACCCGCGCTCGCTGGCGCCGGTCGGTGAGCCGGTGCGCTACCCGCCGGGCATCACCGGCGGGTCGTTCGACGGCGAGGGTCGGCTGTGGATCGCGGTGCCGAGCGAGGGCACCGTCTCGGCGATCACCGCGGCGACGCTGCCCTCCGCGCCGGCCTCGGCCGCCCCGGCCGGCGCCGGGCTGAGCCCGAAGCAGGTGGAGACGTACGACGTCGCGGAGGCCAGCCACGAGCTGGTCGTCTCCACCCTGGACGACGGGGTCGCGGTGCTCGACCGCACGGCCGGCACGCTGGTCCGGGTGCAGCGCGGCGAGGTGCGCAAGACGCCGCTGCCGATGACCGCGCCCGGCGCGCTGCCGACCCGCACCAGCGGTCCGCTGGTGCCGGTGACGGTGGCCGACGAGCGGAAGGTGCACGCGGTCGGTGCCGGCGGCGAGGTGCGCGCGTTCACCGTGCCGGGCACCGGCGACCGGCTCTCCCCCGCGGTGGCCTGGGCCAACCGGTTCTACTGCGCCGACGAGGCCACCGGCACCGTCTACTCCTTCGACGTCAACGGCCAGCTGGTCGACACCATCCGCGGCAAGACCACCGGCCCGCTGGAGCTGGAGGTCCGGGAGAACCACCTGTTCATCAACGCGCCCGACACCTCGACGGCGCGGGTGGTCAACGACAAGCACCAGGTGCGCGAGGTCGACAAGTACGCCAACGACGTGCTCGGCGGCGACCCGCCGCCGGCTCCCCCGCCGCCGCCTCCGCCGAAGAAGCCCAAGGTCGGCAAGCCGAGCGCGCCGCGCAGCGTCACCGCCGCCGCCGGCAACGCGCAGGCCCGGGTGAGCTGGCGGCCGGCCGCGGCCAACGGCGCGCAGATCATCCGGTACGTGGTGGAGGGCGCCGGCCAGCGGCACGAGGTGGGCGCCAACCAGCGGGCCGTGGAGATCAAGGGCCTGACCAACGGCGAGACGTACCGGTTCTCGGTGCACGCGGTGAACGCCAAGGGCGCCGGTCCGGAGCGGACCAGCAACCCGGTCACCCCGACGGCGGCGGTGCCCGACCCGCCGGCCAGCGTCACCGCCCAGGAGCGGCCGGACGGCACGGTGCTGGTGCGCTGGCCGGCGGCGAACGGGCAGGGCAACACCATCGCGAAGTACGTGGTGACGGCCACCTCGGCGGGCGCCAACGCCCCGGCGGGCGAGTCGCGCAAGACCGAGCTGGTGGTGCCGGCCGGCGAGCTGGAGTACGGCACCCAGTACGCCTTCACCGTGGTGTCGGTCAACGACAAGGGCGCCGGGTCGGCGGCGTCGCCGGTCAGCAACACGGTGGTGCCGTACGCGGCGCCGGGGCAGCCGGTCGGGCTGCGGGCGAGCACGGTGGCCAACCAGCCGGGCACGGTCTCGGTGCAGTGGTCGCCCGCCGAGGCGAACGGCCGGCCGGTGACGAAGTACCTGGTGGACGTGGGCGGGCTCAGCAGCGAGGTGACCGACACCCGGACGACGGTGAGCGGGTTGGGCAACGGCCAGAACGTCACGGTCAAGGTGAAGGCGGTCAACGAGGCCGGCCCCGGCCCGGAGGCGACCGCCACCGCGCGGACGGTGGCCGAGCCGCGGGTCACGGTGACCGGCTCGTCGGCGACCGCGACGGCGGCGACGGTGACGTTCACCGTGGACGCCGGCGGCGGGCAGGCGTCCTGCTCGCTGAGCACGCCCGGGGAGCCGGCGAAGACCGGCCCGTGCTCCAGCATCACGATGAGCGGCCTGGCCCCGGGCACGAAGTACACCTTCACGGTGACCGCCAGCAACGCGGCCGGCGAGGGCACCGCCACCCGCGCGCAGACCACCGACGCCCTCTACGGCATCGCGACCTGCCGCAACGGCTCGTCCGGGGCCGAGGCGAGCTACTGCAGCCGGGAGATCCCCGGCGAGCGCAACGGCAACGAGATCTTCGAGGTCACCCGGCAGGACAACGACCGGCAGGCCGGATGGGTAGCCAACGGCACGCGGCTCAAGGCGTTCTGCAAGAAGCAGGGCGAAGAGGTGTACGCGTACATCTACAACAACCACAAGCGCAGCACCTGGTGGGTGCAGGTCGAGTACAGCGGGAAGAACTACATCCCCTGGGCCTGGCTCAACCTGGAGGGCGGCGACAACATCAACGTCCTGCCGACCTGCTGACCCACCCAGGCAAGGAGCACCACCCGTGAACACCCACGAGCCGCTCACCCAGCCGGAGGTGCAGGGCTTCGCCGCCCTCGCCGCCCGGCTGGCCGAGAACGTCAACGCGGTCGTGCTGGGCAAGCCGCAGGTGGTCCGGCTGGCGCTGACCGCGCTCTTCGCCCAGGGGCACGTGCTGCTGGAGGACGTGCCCGGCGTCGGCAAGACCACCCTGGCCCGGGCCATCGCCGCGACGGTGAAGGGGCAGTGGCGGCGGATCCAGTTCACCCCGGACCTGCTCCCCTCGGACGTGTCCGGGGTGACCATCTTCAACCAGGCCACGCGGGGTTTCGAGTTCCACCCGGGCCCGGTGTTCGCCAACATCGTCATCGCCGACGAGATCAACCGGGCCTCGCCGAAGACCCAGTCGGCGCTGCTGGAGGTGATGGAGGAGCGCACCGTCACGGTGGACGGGGTCCGGCACCCGGTGCCGCAGCCGTTCCTGGTGGTGGCCACCCAGAACCCGGTCGAGATGGACGGCACCTACCGGCTGCCGGAGGCCCAGCTGGACCGCTTCCTGGTGAAGCTCTCCGTCGGCTATCCGGACGAGGCGGTCGAGGTGGAGGTGCTGCGCGGCGCCACGGTCCGCTCCCCCGAGGCGCTCACCGCGGTCACCGACACCGCCACCGTCGGCGAGATGGTCAAGATGGCCCGCCGGGTGCACATCGCCGAGCCGCTCTACGCGTACGCGGTCCGGCTGGCCGCCGCCACCCGCAACCATCCGCAGGTGCGGGTCGGGGTCAGCCCCCGGGGCGTGATCGCGCTGACCCGGGCGGCCTGCGCGTACGCGCTGATCGACGGGCGCGGCTGGATCATGCCGGAGGACCTGAAGGCGCTGGCCGAGCCGGTCTTCGCGCACCGGCTGCTGCTCACCCCGGACGCCCAGGTGCGCGGGGTGACCGCCGCCGAGGTGCTGCGCCAGGCGGTCGCCTCGGTGCCGGTGCCGCTGCCGTCCGGGCAGCCGGCCCCGGTGCAGGGCTGACCGGCAGGTCGGCGTGGGGATCACCGCCCGCGGGGTCGGGCTGCTCGTCGCCGCCGTGGTGCTGCTCGGGGTGGGGTTCCGCTTCGCGTACCCGGAGTTGACGCTGCTGGGCGCGGCGGCCGGCGCCGCGGTCGGCTACGCCGTGCTGACCGCGGCCTGGCGCCCCCGGCTGGAGGTGGCCCGCAGCGCCGACCCGGACCGGGTGGCCCGGGGCGAACCGGCGAGCATGACGGTGACCGTGCGCAACACCGGCCGGCTGCGGGCGGCGAGCCTGGTGGCCGAGGACCGGTGCGGGGACCGGGCGGTGCCGGTGCCGGTGCTGCGGCTGCGCCCCGGCCGGGACACCACGGTCCGCTACGAGGTGCCCACCCGGCGCCGGGGCGTGGTGCCGGTCGGCCCGCTGCGGGTGACCCGACGCGACCCGCTCGGGCTGGTGTCGGTGGCCCGCCCGTACGGCGGCACCGTCCCGGTCTGGGTGCACCCGCGGGTCCACCCGCTGCGCGCGGTGCCCACCGGCGCCGGGCGCAGCCTGGACGGCCGGGTGGACGCGGTGCCGCACGGCTCGATCACCTTCGACTCGCTGCGCGAGTACGTGGTCGGCGACGAGCTGCGCCGGGTGCACTGGCGCACCAGCGCCCGGGTGGGTGAGCTGATGGTGCGGGAGAACGTGGACACCAGCCTGCCCCGGATCGTCGTACTGCTGGACAACCGGGCCACCGCCCACCCGGAGCGGGTGGACGGGGTGGCCGAGTCGTTCGAGTCGGGCTGCGAGGCGGCGGCCTCCATCGTGACCGCCGCGGTCCGGGAGGACCTGCCGGTGGTGCTGCTCTTCGTCGCCCCCGAACCGGAGACCACCGCACCGGAGGCCGCCGGACCGGACGCCACCGCATCGGGCACCGCCAGCGGCGGGTCCACCGGCGGCGGGCCGCTGGACCGGCTCGCCGCGGCGCAGCTCTCCACGGCCGACGACGCGCTGCGCGCCGCCGCGAACCGGCTGCGCCAGGACCGGCTCGGCGACACCCTGGTCTTCCTCACCGGCCCCGGTGGACGGGACGACCTGGGGCACGTCGGCGCGCTGCGCGGCGCGTACCCCTCGGTGGTGGTCGGGGTGTTCGGCGCGCCGGAGCCCACCCCGGCGGGCGCGGCCGGCATGGTCGTGGTGGACGCGGCCGACGGGGCCGCGTTCGCCGCCGAGTGGGACGGGGTGCGCCGGTGGTGACCGTGACCGGGCCGCCGGCGTCCGACGCGGCCACCGACGCCGCGGCGGAGCCCGGCGGACCGGGCCGGCCGGCCACCGCCCGCCTCGGCCGGGTCCTACGCGCCGTGCCGGTGCCGCTGGCCCTGGTCGCGATGATCGGGCTGGCCGGCGTGGTGCTCGGCCGGGTCTACGCCGGCGGCCTGCTGACCGCGCTGGTGCTCGGCGCCGCCGTCGGGTCGGTGCTGGTCAGCGTGGCCGCCCGGCGGCTGCCGTCCTGGCTGGTCGCACCGATCTCGGTGCTGGCCATGGCCGGCTGGACGGCCTGGTCCCTGCGGTTCACCGCGACCCGGGCCGAGCTGCCCGGCGGGTTCGGCGAGGTGGTGGCGGACGCCGCCCGCAACGGCATCCCCCGGCTCCTGACCGCGATGATCCCGGTCGAACCGACGCCGGACACCGTGCTGGTGCCGCTGGTCGCGGCCTGGCTCGCCGGGCTGGCCGGCGCGGAGGTGGCGGTGCGGGCGGGCAGGGTGCTGCTCGGCTACCTGCCACCGCTGCTGCTCTACGCGGGCGCGCTCTACGTGGTCGGGCCGAACGCCGACCCGGCGATCCGGCCGACGCTGGTCCTGGTCGCCGCGGCGGTGCTCGGCCTCGCCGTCTCGGCGCGGCCCGGCACGGCCGGCGGCGACCCGGCGGCCGGGCTCGCGCCGGCACTGCGCACCGCCGTGCGGGCCCGGCTGGCCGCCGCGTCCGCCGCCGGGGTGGCCGTCGTGGTGGCGCTGGCCGCGCTGCTCGGCCCGCTGGTCGCCGCCCGGGTCGAGGACCGGCCGGTGGACCCGCGCCGGTACGTGGAACCACCGCAGGTGGAGACGCTGGACGAGAACCCGCTGATCCGCATCTCGGGCTGGGCGTTGAACCCGGAGCAGCAACTGCTCGACGTCCGCACCGCCCGACCGGCCGGGCCGGCCGCGGCCGCCCCACCGTCGGGCGATCCGGCCGGCGCCGGGCCGGAGGAGCCGGCCGGTGAGGCGCCACTGCGGATCCGGCTGGCCGTGCTCAGCGACTACGACGGGGTGACCTGGCGGGTCGGCGCGACCTACCGCAACGCGGGCCGGATACTGCCGGCGGCGGCACCGCCCCCGGACAGCACCGTCGAGACGGTACGGCAGGAGATCACCGTCGCCGACCTGACCGGGCGGCTGCTGCCCGCCGTCGCCACCCCCCGCGAGGTCACCGGCGCCCGGGTGGCGTACGACCCGGCGACCGGGACGCTGATCCGGCCGGAGGGGCTCAGCCCGGGGCTGCGCTACACGGTCACCTCGGAGCGGGCACGCCCCGACGTGAACCTGCTGGCCACCGCGAACGTGCCGGCCGGCGACCAGGTGGCCCGGGTGCTGCGGGTCGCCGACGGAGTACCGGACCCCCTGCGCCGGCTCGCCACCCAGCTGGCCGAGGAGAACGGCGCGCCGTACGCGCGGGCCCTGGCCGTGGAGCAGTTCCTCGCCGAGCACTACCGGCTGGTGGCCGACGCGCCGAGCGGGCACGCGTACCCGAACCTGAGCTTCTTCCTCTTCGGGCCGCGCAACGGCGGCGGGCAGCGCGGCACGTCGGAGCAGTTCGCGGCGGCCTTCGCGGTGCTGGGCCGGCTGACCGGGTTGCCCACCCGGGTGGTGGTCGGTTTCGAGTCCACCGGTGACGGGCCGGTCCGCGCCGCCGACGCGTACGCCTGGCCGGAGGTGCTCTTCGAGGGCCTCGGTTGGGTGCCGTTCGATCCGCTGCCCCGCCCCGACCAGGAACCCCGGCCGGTCGAGGAGGACTTCCGCCCCCAGCCGGAGGATCCGCCGCCGTCAGAGGCGCCCGAGCCGACCCTGGAGCCGACCGCCGAGCCGGAACCGGCGGCCGCGCCGGGGCCGCCGGTGGACTCCGGTGGCGTACCGACGCCGGTGCTGGTGGGTGGCGGCGCCGGCGGCCTGCTGCTGCTGGTCGGGGCGCTGCTGCTCACCCTGCTGCTGATGCGGCGGGCGCTGACCCGGGCGCGGCTCGGGCGGGGCGACCCCGGCCAGCGCATCGCCGGCGCCTGGCGGGAGGTGACCGACGCGCTGCGGCTGGCCGGGCACCCGGTCGGCGGGGACCTCGCCGCCACCGAGGTCGCCGCCCGCGCCCGCCGCACCCTCGCCGCCGCCCGGGCGAAACTGCCCGGCACCGTGGACGCCGGCGGGCCACCCACGCCGGGACCTGACCCGGCCGGACCGGCCGACGCTGTGGCCGAGCTGGCCGACCTGCTCAACCAGGTCGCCTTCGCGCCCGGCACCGCCACCGGTGAGCAGGCCCACCGCGCCGCCGCGGCCGCCGCCGACTACGTGGGCGCGTTGCGCGCCGCCCGCCCCTGGTGGCGGCGGCTGCTCTGGTCCGTGCACCCCGGTCCGCTGCGCCGCCGGTCGCAGACCCGGTGACCGCCCTCGCCCACCCGCCCCGCCGTCGCCGCCGGCGCGCACTACCCTCACCCTGATGAGCGCGAGCCGGCCTCCCCTGTGGCGTGACCGCAACTTCGGGACGTACTGGATCGCGCAGTCGCTCTCCGCCGCCGGCGACGCGTTCGCCTACCTGGCGGTGCCGCTGCTCGTGCTGCACGCCACCGGATCGGTGGCCCAGATGGGCCTGCTCACCGCGGTCGCCGGCGCCGCGGCCGTCGGCGCGGGCGTCTTCGGTGGCGTCCTGGTCGACCGGTACGACCGGCGCACCCTGATGATCACCGCCGACCTGGCCCGGCTGGTGCTCTACAGCCTCATCCCGCTGGCCTGGCTCGCCGGGCCGCAGGTCTGGCTGCTCTTCGTCGTCCTGCCGATCTGCGAGGCGGCCGGCATGGTGTTCCAGTCCGCCGCGGTCGCCGCGGTGCGCAACCTGGTCGACCGGGACCGGATCACCGAGGCCAACGGCCGCCTGCAGGCGACGTACGCGCTGGCGGCCGTCGGCGGGCCGCTGCTGGCCGGCGTGGTGTCCGCCCGGTTCGGCCCGACGGCGGCCATCGCCGTCAACGCGGCCAGCTTCGCCCTGTCGGCAGCCGGCCTCTGGCTGGTGCGGCTGCGCCGGGCCGAGAACGCCGAGCCGACCGGCACCACCGGGCGGCTCGCCGAGTTCCTGGCCGGCGCCCGGTTCCTCTGGCGTCAGCCCGTGCTCCGCTCGCTGACCGTGCTGCTGTCCATCTTCATCTTCCTGACGTACGGCTTCACCGACGTGCTCGTCTACCACGTCAAGCACGACCTCGACGGCTCCGACGGCACGGTCGGCACCGTGCTCGGCCTGGCCGCGCTGGGCACGATCGCCGGGGCGCTGCTGGTCGCGCCGCTGCGCCGCCGGCGCGGCTTCGGCGTCACCTGGGTCGGCGCGATCTCCACCTGCGGGCTGGCCATCGTCGGCATCGGCCTGGTCGGGACCGTGCCCGGCGTCACCGTGCTGACAGCGGTGTACCTGTGCGGCGTCAGCGTGGGCGGGATCTGCTCCATGTCGCTGCGCCAGGAGATCACGCCAGACCACCTGCTCGGCCGGGTCACCTCGGCGTTCTGGAGCACGCACTACTCGCTCGGGCCGGCCGGCGCGGCGGTGCTCACCTGGGCCGCCGGCCGGTACGGGGTCACCGCTGTCGCCCTGGTCGCGGGCACCGGCTGCCTGCTGGTCGCGATCGGCGGGCTGTTCACCCCGATCCGCCGGGCCGGCGCGGAGCCGGCCGCCGCGGAGCCGGCCCTGGCACCGGCCGTCTCCGGCGAAGCCGCCTGACCCCGGCCGGCCACCCACCCGGCGCCGATCGGGTCGTCCCGGTCCCGGCGTGACCGGGCTGACCGCCAGACGCCTGTCCTTTCGCGGGCACGGCCTCCCGCGACCCGCCGGGTGCACCCCGACGGCGCCGTTCCGCTGCTACGGTCGGCGACGTGATCGAGGAGCTGACCCGCCGCTACCTCGACGCGGTCGACCAGGCCCTGCCCGGTTACGTGCGCGGCCTCTACGTCGTCGGGTCCGCCGCGCTCGGCGCCTGGCAGGCCGGCGTCAGTGACCTCGACACGGTGGTCCTGACCTCCCGTCCGGCAACCGGCGACGATCTCGCCCGGCTCGCGACAGTCCACGCCGGACTGCCCCGGCCACCCCACCTCGACGGGGTCTACCTCGAACCGGCGCTGGCCAACTCCTGGCCGACCGATCGGCCGGTCGCGCCCTTCGTGGTCGACGGCACGCTCCGGACCGACCAGCCGTGCGGCGAGCTGACGCCCGTGCTGTGGCTGACCCTGCGGCGGTACGGCATCCCGGTCCGCGGCCCGGCCGTCGCGGACCTCGGGATCCGGGTCGATTCCGAGCAGCTGCGCCGCTACAACCTGGACAACCTGCGGAAGTACTGGCAGCCGCGCGCCGCGACCTTCCCGGCCGAACTGGCCGAGGCGGCCCCCGACACGGTCGTGGACCCGGGGATCGTGGCCTGGTTCGTGCTGGGCCCGGCGCGGTCGCACCACACGCTGGCCCACGGCGACATCATCTCGAAGGCCGCGGCCGGCGAACACCTCGCCCGACTCTTCCCCGAGTACGCCGACCTCGCGCGCCGGGCCGTCCGCTGGCGCGGGGGCGCGGCGGAGCGGTTCACCGCCACCGACCTCGTGGCCGCCGGCGACAGCGTGCACGCGGTGGCCGACGACGCCTGGCGTCGCTTCGGCGGCTGATCCGCCACCGGCCACCCAGCGGAGGATCGCCGACCGAGGTCAGGTCAGGCGACAGCCCGCAGTCGAGCGTAGAGGGCCCGGTGACCGGTCAGAGGTCGATCCAGTAACGCCGGGCCGGTCCGAACGGGGTCTTTCCGACTCCTTCGAGCACGCCGCCGCTCCGCTCGATCGTCGTCGCCGAGGCGGCATTGTCGACCGCGCAGACCGCCAGCACCCGATCCAGGCCCAGCGTGCGCGCCTCCGCCAGCATCCGGCCCAGCGCCCAGGTGGCCAGCCCGCGGCGGCGCGCGGACGGCCGGATGCCGTAACCGATGTGCCCGGCCCAGCGTATGTAGTCACTGTTGCCGTGGCGCAGCGCGATCCCGCCGAGCACCCGGCCGTCCTCCACGATCCATCGGTAGGTGCAAGCGTCCAGTGGCTCCGCCGGGTCCGAGTGCTCCAGTAGCCGGGCCACCCACGCCGCGAACCCGGCCGGCGAGATCACGTCATCGGCCGGCTCGAGCCCGAAACCGTCCTCGTGCCGCCCGGGGCCCCACTCCACGTGCGCGTCGAGCCAGGCGGCGTGCAGGCGGGCGGTGGGCGCGATCAGGTCAGGCACCCGGCAACGGTAGCGCCAGGGGTAGGCCGGCCGCGTCGTCGACGCGTGCCGACGGCCTTGACGAGCGCCGTTAACTTGTGCCGGTGATCGCGTACCGCGGGCCGTCATGAGCGGGAAGCGCATCCGGCTGTCCGTGGACCCGCCGGCGGGGTGCAGGATCGTCACGCTGGCCGCGGGGCTCGTCCTGGCCTCGATCCTCGCCTGCCTGGCCGGGCTACTGGTCAAACCGACGGCGATGTTCTTCACCGAAGGCGACTTCGGTGTCGGCAGTGTGCTCCTGTTCGTCGTCTACGTCGTCATCATGTGCGCCGTCCTCTACGCCGTCGGCGCCCTGGCCCGGGTGTACCTGCGGATGGGACGGACCAGGACGTGGCTCAAGGGCACCGTGCTCGTGGAACGGCGGATCGTGCTGCGCCGGAAGATCGATCTGTCCACCGCACGGGTGGAGTTGCGGCAGACCATCACCGCCGACGACGTCACGCTCATCCTGGTGGCCACCGACCAGCGTTCGGGCCGGAGCCTGGAGCTGACGGTCGTGGACGGTGCGATGATCCTGCCCGGGTCCGAACTCACCGCCCTCGCCCGGGCGATCGTCGGTGTGCGCAGCCTCGGCGGCCGCGCCGGCGACGACCACGCGAACGCGATGATCGTCGCCGGCAGGCTGAGCGAGCTCACGGCCGTGGCCGACGAACGGCCGTAGCCCGTCGACGGCTCCTCGACGGCCGCCCCCGGGCCGCGTCAGTCCAGGCAGAACTCGTTGCCCTCGGGATCGGTCATCACGATGAAGCCGCCGCTCAGCGGGGGTTCCGGCTCGTGGCGCCGGACCCGCGTCGCGCCCAGCGCGACGAGCCGCTCGCACTCGTGTTCCAGCGCCGCCATCCGCTCCTCCCCCACCAGGCCGGGAGCGGCCCGGACGTCGAGGTGGACCCGGTTCTTGGCGACCTTGTCCTCCGGCACCTGCTGGAAGAACAGGCGCGGGCCGTGCCCGTCCGGGTCCTCGATGGCCGATCTGGTGTTGCGCTGCTCCTCCGGTACGCCGATCCGGGCGAGGAAGTCGTCCCACGCGGCGAGCGGGTCGGCACCCTCGGGCAGGTCGACGCCGGGTGGGCCGGGGTGGACGTAGCCGAGGACGTCGCACCAGAAGCTGGAGAGCGCCCGCGGGTCGTGGGCGTCGAAGGTGACCTGGAAGTGGCGGCTCATCGGGTTGCTCCGTCCGTGGCGGGTCTCGGGTGCGGGTGCCGGTCGGGTGGCCGGCCGGCCGCGGACCGGTGGTGGATCGGCGCCGGCGCGGGCTTCCGGTCGAGGTGGCCGTGGTCCATAAAGTCACCCTGACACGTCTGGCGGACAGGATCGTTCCGCAATCGCCAGAACGGTGGACGGTTAGGGCGTCGCGGTCGCGCCGGATCCAGGCCGCGTCCCCCGACCGGCCGGCTGGTCAGCGATGGTGTCGGACGCGGTCCCAGGTGCTCGGCGGCTCCAGCCCTTCGCCGGTGCGCAGCGCCGTGGTGACCGGCGCGCTCTCGCCGGCGACAGCGGTGAGCCGGCCGTGCTCGGTGTGGGCCGGCAGCCGCGCCGGTACGGCCGGGATGTCGAGGTCCAGCCGCACCTCCATGCCGGGCCAGCCGAGCACTGTCACACCGGCGGTAGCGTCGATCGTCGTGCCGGCGCCGAGCGGTCCGCGTACCGCCGCGACCTGGTCGCCGGCCCGCACGATCGGGTGCTCGCCGATCGCCTTGGCGGCGGTGCGGACCAGCGGGCGGGTGGCCCGGAACACCCGGTCCAGTTGCACGGGGGTGTTCGCGCCGGGCTGCCCGAGGACGGCGCCCACGATGGTGAGCTTCCGGCCGCCGACCGTGACGACGGCGGCGAAGACCAGGCAACCGCCGGCCTCGTCGGTGGAGCCGGTCTTGATCCCGACGACGCCGTCCCTGCCGACCAGGGAGTTGTAGTTCTTGACGGTGCCGGCGACCGGCAGGGTGGCCGTCCGCTGCGCCACGATCTCCGCGAACGCCGGCAGCTCCATCGCCTTGCGGGCCAGGATCACCTGGTCCACGGCGGTGCTCACGGTGCCCGCGTCGAGTCCGGCCGGGTCGGTGTAGTGGGTGTCGGCCATGCCGAGCGCGGCGGCGGTGTCGTTCATCTTGTCGACGAACGCCTCGACGCTGCCGGCGTCCCAGGCGGCCAGGATCCGTGCCATGTTGTTCGCCGACGGGAGCAGCACCGCCTGGAGCGCCTGGCGCTCGGTGAAGACCGCGCCGGCGACCACCGGCACCAGCGACTCCCCGCGCGCCAGTTCCCTCGGGTACGCGGCGGCCTGCGCCGCGCTGACCGTCAGCCTCGGCCCGGCCTCGCCCCGGTCGAGGGGGTGCTCGGTGAGGATGACGTACGCCGTCATCACCTTGGCCACGCTCGCGATCGGCACCGGGTCGTTGCCGCCCGAGGTGCCCAGCGAGCCGAGCCCCGCCACCGTGAGGGCGGCCTGACCCCGCTGTGGCCACGGGATCGTCGGGGCGGCGCCGGGGATGACCGTCGACGCGGGCAGGGTCCGGGTGACGGTCGGCGTCGGCAGCGGGCGGCGCAGCGGCTCGACCGCGACCAGCGAGGTGCCGGCCAGCAGCACGGTCAGCAGACCGGCGGTCAGCAGCCGGCGGCCGCGACGCCGACCCGGCGGTGGTGGGGCGGCCGGTCCGGTCACCCGGGCCGTGGCGGAGTAGGTCATCTGGTGGTGTCTCCCGGGGTGGCGCGACAGGCGTGCTGATCTGGTGTTACTGGCGGAAGCGTCGGGCGGGCGCCGGCCGCTCAGGTGAGGGTGTCCACCACGTAGGCGGCGGCCTCGGCGATGAGGGCCTGATCGTATGCGGCGTCCCGGGTGGGCTTGCTGGACATGATCGAGATGACCAGGGGCGCCGCGCCCGGGGGCCAGACCAGGGCGATGTCGTTGAGCGTGCCGTAGTCGCCGGTGCCGGTCTTGTCGGCCACGGTCCAGCCCTTCGGCACGCCGGCCCGGACGCGTTTGGCGGCGGCGCCGGTGGCGTTGCGCTCCAGCAGGTCGCGCAGGAAGGCGCGCTTGTCGGGCGGCAGGGCGTCGCCCAGCACGATCCGCTGGTAGTCGGTGCCGATCGCGCGGGGCGACGTGGTGTCGCGGAGGTCTCCGGGGACGGCTGTCACGATGTGCGGCTCGATCCGGTCCATCCGGGTGACCGGGTCGCCCAGGCCGCGCAGGTACGCGGTCAGCCGCGCCGGGCCGCCGAGGTCGCGGAGCAGGAGGTTGCCGGCGGTGCCGTCGCTGTAGCGGACCGCCGCGTCGCAGATCTGGCGGATCGTCATCCCGGTGGCCACGTGCCGCCGGGTGATGGCGGAACTCTTCATGAGGTCCTCCGCGCCGTACCTGACCAGCGTGTCCAGGTGCGACAGCGGGTGGTGGTGCAGCACGGCCGCCGCGGCCAGGCCCTTGAAGGTGGAGCAGAACGCGAACCGTTCGTCCGCCCGGTGCGCGACCGTCGTGCCGGTGCCGGTGGCGAGGGCGTACACGCCGAGGCGGGCGCCGAACCGGCGCTCCAGCTCGACGAGCCGGTCGTGTCGCTCGTCCGGCCCGGTGGCGGCGGAACTGGTCGCGGCCGCAGCGGTGGGAGCGGAGGCGGTGGGGTCGGCAGCGGGTGCCGAGCCGTCCGTGCAACCGGCCAGGGGTAGCGCCACCGCCGCCCGCAGCAGGGCCCGGCGAGTGGTGGTCGGTCGCGGCGACACGTCCGGGGTCATCGGTCGGAGCAGGCCTTTGGAATGGTTGGTCGAGGTGTCCATCGTTGGTTACACGCGTGATCCACTCGGCGCGGTTGCACCTGGCGGCGGCGCGTCGTGCCGGCCGGCTGGCGGCGCCGTCACCGCCTTCACGGGTCGCCTGGTCCGCACCGGCGCGGTCTACCTGGCCCTGGCGCTGGTGCTCGGCGCGTTCGTCGCGCCGTTCGCGGCGGACGCGTACCGCACCCTGACCCCACCGCCGCCCCCGCCGCCGGCGCCCACCGTCGGTCAGGAGCACAGCGGCGGCGACAATCGCTGTCCGGGCGGGTAGCCGGGGCCGAGTGGGCTGTCCGGGAGCCGGCCACGGGCCTGCTCGCTGGCTCGGCGGTGCGGGAGCCGGCGGCACCCCGCCGGCCGGCCGGGCTCAGCGGTCCGTGCCGGCGGTGGGCGTCTCGTCCCAGGTCCACAGCGAGCGCAGCGCGATCCCGTCGTGCCCCGACAGGGTGCGGTTGGCGGCCAGGTAGCGGGCGGCGAGCTGGCCGAGGGCCTTGCGTTCCTCGCGGAACCCGGTACGCGTCCAACGCCGGCTCATGGCGCGTTCCCACAACCGGTCGACCTCGCGGTCGAGGCTGGGCACCAGCGCGGTGCTGGCCGGCGAGCCGACCAGCAGGACGGCGTACATCGCGCTGTTCCAGGCGATCGTCGCCTCCCGGTAGTCCGCCATCGCCATCGCCGCCTCGTCGCCGTGTTTGTCCTCCAGGTACGCCAGGTTCATCAGCCGCCGTACCAGCGTCTGCAGCGCCGACAGCAGGTCGATCGCGGCCTTCAGCTCCGCGTCCCGTTGCCACCGGCGGCGTTCGTGGCGGACGGTCGCCAGCGCCACCAGCAGCCCACCGGCGATGGCGAGCACTCCCCCGACGAGGGAACCGAGGACAGCCTCCATGGGTGCAGTGTGGTGCCGGCGCACAAGCCGGGCGGCTCAGGCGCGCAGCCGGCGGACGAGTTTGCGGAGCCCGGCCTGCCAGCCGTCCGGGTCCTCGGCGCGGCGGCGGGCGTAGCCGGCGACCTCGGGGTGCGGCAGGATGAGGAACCGCTCCTCGGCCAGCCCGGCGATCACCGCGTCCGCCACCTGGTCCGGGCTGAGCACCGCGCCGGAGGCGGCGATCACCCGGGCGCCGAGGTGCCCGGCGGCGAGCCCGTCGGCGAGCATCGGGGTGTCCACCCCCTGCGGGCAGAGTGCGCTGACCCGCAGGCCCTGGTCGCGGTAGGTGACCGCGAGCCATTCGGCGAAGCCGACCGCGGCGTGCTTGGTGGCGGTGTACGGGGCGTCGCCGACCGCGGTCAGCACGCCCGCCGCCGAGCAGGTGACCAGCAGGTAGCCGCCGCCCCGGGCCAGCATTCCGGGCAGCAGCGCCCGGGCGGCGTAGACGTGGGCGAGCACGTTGACCCGCCAGGCGCGGTCCCAGTCGGCGTCGGGCAGTTCCACTCCCCCGCCGGTGGCCACGCCGGCGTTGGCGCAGAACAGGTCGACCCGGCCGTACCGCCGCTCGGTGTCGGCGACCAGCGCGCGGACCTGCTCCTCGTCGGTGACGTCGACGGCCGCGGCGTGGGCGACCGGGCCGATGCCGGCGGCGACCGCAGCGGCGGCGTCGGCGTCGAGGTCGGCCACCACCACGGCGGCGGCGCCCTCGGCGGCGAACCGGCGGGCCAGCGCGGCGCCGATCCCGCCCGCCCCACCGGTGATCACGGCGATCCGGTCGGTCAGGTTCACCTCAGCTCTCCCGCCCGCCGGCCGCGACCCGGGCGGGGCCGAGCCGGCCGACGAGGTCGGCCAGCGCCGCGGCGCCACCGGCGGCCAGCTCCGGGGTGGGCAGCAGCGCCAGCACGGGTACGTCGACCCCGGCGTCGGCGTACCGGGCGACCTGGTCGCGGCACTGCTCGGGCGAGCCGTGCAGCACCAGCGCGTCGACCACCTCGTCGGGCACCGCCGCGCCGGCACCGCGCCGGTCGCCGGCCGCCCAGGCCCGCCACATCGGCCCGAACACCTCCTCCCGGCCCAGCCAGCGGTGGAACTCGGCGTACGCCGGGACGGTGAGGTAGCTGGTGATCAGCCGGCGGCCCAGCGCGCGGGCGTGCGCGGCGTCCTCGGTGGGGCAGACGAAGATCCGGGCGACCACCTCGAACCCGGGCCGGCGCTCGCCCGTGGCGCCGAGCGCCCGGGGCACGTCGTCGGCGGCCAGCCAGTTGAGGATCACCCCGTCGGCCTCGGCCGCGGCCAGCCGCAGCATGCCGGGGCGCAGCGCGGCGAGCAGCACCGGCGGCGGCGTGGCGGGCGGCCGTTCCAGGCTGAACCGGCGGACGGCGAAGGTGTCGTACGCCCCGTCCACCGTCTCGCCGGCCAGCGCGGCGCGCAGGAAGCGCAGCACGTCCCGGGTACGGCGGAACGGCTCGGTGTACGGGATGGCGTTCCAGTCGCCCACCACCACCGGTGAGGAGGCGCCGATGCCGAGGGCGAACCGGCCGGGGGCCGCGTCGGCGAGCGCGGCGGCGCTCATCGCGAGCAGCCCGGGCCCCCGGGTGAAGGCCGGGGTGATCGCGGTGCCCAGCCGCAGCCGGGGCTGCCAGGCGGCGGCGAGCGCCAGCGGGGTGAACGCGTCCGCCCCGTTGACCTCGGCCGACCAGACGTCGGTGAAACCGGCCCGGTCGAGGGCGGCGTAGACCGCCGCGTGGTCGGCCAGCGGGATCCCGCCCAGCGGAACCGTCATTCCCCATCGCTTCGTCACCGGTCGATCGTGCCCGCTCGCCGCGACCCGGATCAAGGTTCCGCCCGCCGGTTTCCCGGTCACCGGCGAGATCGGTGCCGCCGCCCCGCCGCGGCGAGCCGGCGGCACCGCGGCGGCTGTCGTCGGTGTCAGGTTGGGCGGGTGGCCTTGCCGTCGAGCCACAGGGTGTCGGTGGCGTCGCGGTGTGAACCGGCCGAGCCGACGTGCTTCGTACTGATCGTCGGCCCCTTCTTGATCACGTGGACCAGGGCCATCGCGTGCCCGCGCCCGAGGCCGTACTCGCTCTTCAACCAGTCGACGATCACCCCGGCCTTCACGTCGGGCGCGTCGAAGTTGCGCTGCTTGGCCTCGTCGACGAGGGTGCGGGGGGTCTTGCCGGTCTTGTCCTCGATGGCATCGAGGTACGCCTGGAACGACATGGGTCAGCCTCCGATCCGGTGGTGCAGGTGCACGACGCCGGTCTCGAACGTCGTGGAGTCGTTAACGACCTTCCGGTACGTCACGTCGTCGTCCTTTGCTGCGCGAAGGGGTTACGACAACCACCTTCCGTGACTGCGAGACGACGATCAACGACGGTTCCGGCAATCATCGTTGCCCCAGAGGCAACGATGATTGCCGGACACCCGACGCGTCGTGCCGACCGGAAGCTACCGATGAGGCTTCCCGCTGTGGTCGCTCACGACAGGAGCTCGACGTACCCGTCGGTGCCGTGCACGCGGATCCGCTGCCCGTCCCGGATCAACCGGGTGGCCTGCCGCACGCCCACCACGGCCGGCAGACCGTACTCCCGGGCGATCACCGCGCCGTGGGTCATCAGGCCACCCACCTCCGTGACCAGGCCGGTGATCGCGACGAACAGGGGCGACCAGCTGGGGTCCGTGTAGGCGGTGACCAGGATGTCGCCCGGCTCGAGACGGGCCTGCGCCAAATCGAGGATGACCCGGGCCCTTCCCTCGACGGTCCCGGCGGAAACCGGCAGGCCGACCAGCGCGCCGGCCGGCACGTCGGCGCGCCGGTACGCCCCGTCGACGGCCTCACCGTCGGAGGTGAGCACCCGGGGTGGCGTGAGCGCCCGGTACGACCGGAACGCCTCCTTGCGCTGCCGGATGAGCTGCTCGTCCACCTGGTTGGTGCACGCGACGTCGTGGAGCTCCTGGAAGGTGAGGTAGAAGATGTCCTCCGCCTCGGAGAGCACGTTGGCCCGCACGAGGCGCTCGGCCTCGGCCAGCAGGGCCTGCTTGTAGACGAAGTAGCGGCTGATGATGGCGTACTTCGGGTACTCCCGGTAGCCGATGAAGGTCCGGACCCGGTCGATCATCCGCTTGGTCTCGGCCGCCCTCCGTTCGCCGTCCGGCAGGGCCCGCAGGCGTTCGAGCACGTCCTGTTCCTTCTTCCGCGCCGCCTGCCGGCCGTGCTCGAAGCGCCGCTCGGCGGCGCCCGGCTCGAAGTTCCTGACGTTGTCGAGGATCAGGGGCACCAGTGTGCTGGGGCGTTCGCTCCAGCGCGGCCGGGTGATGTCGATCTCGCCGACGCAGCGCATGCCGTACCGGTCGAGGTAGGCCTCGATGGCCTCGCGCGCTTCGGTGCCGCCCGCGAGCTTCGGCAGCTCGTCCAGGAAGCCGTCGTCCTCGACGCTCCGCAGGAACGCCACCACCTCGGGGTGCGCGCGGACCACGTCGGCGACGTCGAGCAGCGCCAGTCCCATCTCCGAGGTGACGTTGTCGGGGGCGGACAGGGTGAGCGTGTCGGCCGCGTTCTTCTCGCCGAGCCATTCCTCCAGCCGGTCGTTGAGCCACCAGGTGGCCTCCATCCCCGCCATGATCGCCCGCATGCTGCGCGGATCGCTGAGGACCCGCTTGTGCTCGTCGAAGGCCGCCAGCAGGAAGTCGAACAGCGCCGGTCCGGTCTTCGTCCGGATGTCGCGCCGCAGCGCGGCGACGGACGCCTCGCTGTGTTCGATCAGCTCGGTGACGATGGCCGGATCGGTCTCGATCGGGTCGGGCGGGCCGCCGGCCGGCGGCCCGCCGGGACCCGCGTCCGGCAGCGCCGGCAGGAAGTCGTCACGGTCGAGGACGGTCTCCAGCGCGTCCCTGGTCAGCGGGTCGGACCTCCCCGCCATGTCGAGGAGGCCGGCGCGGCTCGCGGGTGTGGCCAGGGCCCGGGTGACGTCCACGAACAGCCGTCCCCCGGCCTCGTGCATCGGTGCCATGGCCGTCAGTTGCCACACGGACAGCCCCAGTGGCCTCATGGGGTCGGTCATCATCTGCTGATGGCCGACCGAGAGGTAGACGTGGTTCTCCCGGTCGCCGGCCGCGGGGATCGGGAACAGCGTGGTGATCGGCCGGCTCTGCACGACCTGGAAGTCGTCGTCGACCAGGCACCATTCGATGTCCTGCGGGCGGCCGAAGTGCGCCTCGATCCGCCGGCCGAGCTGCACCAGCCGCACGACCTGCGCATCCGTCAGCGCCGGCTGCTCCTGCCGTTGCGGGTCGATCGTCACGTCCTGCGTTCCGCCGGCCGGGCGAGCCTGTACGGCACGCTGCTTGGCGGCGATCGACCGGGCGATGACCTCGCCGTCGCGCACCCGGAAGACGTCCGGGTTCACCAGGCCGGAGACCAGGGCCTCGCCGAGGCCGAAGCTGGCGTCCACGGTGGCGACCCTCCGGTTGCCCGTGACGGGGTCGGCGGTGAACAGGATGCCGGACGCATGCGGGAAGACCATCTGCTGCACGACCACCGCCATCTGGACCTTCCGGTGGTCGAAGCCGTTGCGCAGGCGGTAGGTCACGGCCCGCTCGGTGAACAGCGACGCCCAGCAGCGGCTGACGTGCTCGAGGACCGCCGCCGGCCCCACGACGTTGAGGTACGTGTCCTGCTGGCCGGCGAAGGAGGCCGTCGGCAGGTCCTCGGCTGTCGCGCTGGACCGGACGGCGTAGGCCGCTTCCGCCCCGTGCCGGGCGAGCGCCCGGGTGATCGCCGCCGCGAGATCGGCCGGGATGGCGATCCCTTCGATGCTCCGGCGGATCTCCGCGCTCAGCGTGCCGGTCGCCGCCCGGTCGTCCGGCTCCAGGCGCGCCAACTGGTCGAGCCGGTCGTCGATCGACGGCACCTGCGCCATGATCCGCCGGAAGGCGGCCGTCGTCACGCAGCAGCCGGCCGGGACGCGGACGCCGTCGATGCGCGACAGCCCGCCCAGGTGGGCGCCCTTGCCGCCGACGAGCGCGACCTGCGTCTCGTCGACCTCTCGAAGATCCAGGACGTACCGCTCGGTCATCGCGCCACCTCCGCGGCGGCCGTGCTCGGTCGCACCGCACCGGCTGATCGAATCACCGGCGCCGCCGCCTCTGTCGAGCCGCTCATGGAACACGTCCGCATCGCTGGTTGCCTTCCCTCTGATGAGTCGGCCGGCCGCGCCGCCCAGCCGGGCGGCGCGCACACGGCACCTCGAGCCCGAGCGCCCGCAACCGCATCGCCAGTGGCACCACCGGCTCGGACGGCACGTCCGTTCGTCGACAACGGCACGCACGCCGTGCCGGCTGTTGCCGCAGGTTGTGGCCTCGGCGGACGATTCTGCGCCACGACCCGGGTCTTGCCACAAGCCCCCGGGTGCGCTATATGTTGACAGTGGCAGGGAGACATCTCCTTGCCATTGTTGTTTGTCCGTCCGCCGGGCCAGCCCACAACATCCGGATTCCGTTTCGGATCGACAGCCCCGGGGCCTACAGGCGCAGGGCCGGATCCAGGCCCACGGCGATCAGTTGCTCGGCAGTGAACGGGCCATGCGTGCCGGAGTCCGGGCCAGCGTTCGGGTCGTGGCAGGCGATGAAGATCCCCGTGCCGTCCGGCTTACTCATCTTCAACACGTACGGCTTGGCCAAGATCCACTCACCATTCGGGCCCCGCTGCGGCCTGTCGCTGTACGCTTCGGGGGATCGATGCATGATCGCGTCGGTCCCGTTGTCTGGTCGGGCCGCGGGCTCGGGCTCGTGGTGAGTGGTCCGGATGATGTCGACCCGGACGTCGTACACACCCGCAGAAGAGGTCAAAGTGCCTCGCCAGATGTAGGACTCACCGCCACTATCCGGCGAACCGGGGCAGGACTGGTCCAGCCGTGCGGCGTCGTACGGCACCAGCTGGCTGCTGGAAGGATTCTCGGTGTCGCACTTGTGCATCTGTCGCTGCAAGGTGTCGAAGCCACCGACGTTGGGCGCCTCCCGGGCGAACGCCGATGTCAGCGCCCTCAGCAGCCGCTCCGCCGGGTCGGCCGCCGCGATGCTCGCAGACGCGGTGGCCGCGGCCGGTCCTCCCGTCGACGGCTTGAGCGTGCTGGCGCCGAGGAGCGCCGACACGGCCAACAGCCCCAACGCGCCCGAACCGACCGCGAGCCGTCGCCTGCGCTGCCCGCGTCGACCACGCCGCACGAGGTCGTCGATGTCGATGGCGGTACGCGGGGAATCTCCCACGTACTCGTCGAGGGTCTTCCGGTACTCGTTCATGTCATCCCTCACCCACACACGTATTCGCCGCCACCGACCGCAGCGTCTCCAGTGCCCGAGCGGACTGACTCTTGACGGTCCCCTCGGAGATGCCGAGCAGACGGGCCGTCTGCTCGACGGAAAGGTCGCAGTAGTACCGCAGGACCACCACCGCCCGCTGCCGGGGCCCGAGCCCGAGCAGCAGCCGTCCGATGGCGCCCCGGTCCTCGGGTTCCGGCGCCGCTGTCCAGTGATCCGGCAACCGCGCGGTGCTGTGTTCACGGCGGCGCCACGGCCGCCGGAGCTCGTCCAGCCAGGCGTTGGTCAGCATCCCCCGCACATAGGCGTCCAGGTTGTCCGCACGCTTGGCCGACCGCCAGGACCGGAAGAGCTTCAACAACACTGTCGACACCAGGTCCTCGGCGGCGTGCCAGTCGTGACAGAGCAGGTATGCGACGCGACGTAGGTGCTCCAGCCGCGCGGACACGTAGTCCCGGTACTCGGCCTCGTCCTCGCGCGTCACACCCACCTCTTTCCGTCGCCACAAGCAGGGGACGTAGCGCAGCCGGGTCGGGGTTGCATCCCCGCGTACCGGGTCGGGGCCCCACGCGACGGGAGGAACCGTCGTCCGCCTGGCGACGCGTCCGCCCGCGCACGGACAGGTCGGCGCGGTGGCACGCCGGTGGGACGGGCGTGTCCCCGGGTCCTGCGCGGCGGGATCAGTCGAGCAGGCCGGCCTGGTGGGCGAGGATCGCCGCCTGCACCCGGTTGGCCAGGGCCAGCTTCGCGAGGATCCGGCTGACGTGCGTCTTCGCCGTCGCCTCGCTCATGTAGAGCGTGGCGGCGATCTCGGTGTTCGACAGCCCGCCGCCGACCGCGACCAGCACCTCTCGTTCCTTGCCGGTGAGCACCGCGAGCCGCCGCTCGGCGTCGCCACGCCGGTCCGGTGTCGGCTCGGCGAAGGTGCGCAGCAGCCGGCGGGTGACCCGTGGCGAGATCATCGCGTCGCCGCGCGCCGCGCTGCGCACCGCGGCGAGCATGTCGCCGGCCGACGCGTCCTTCAGCAGGAACCCGACCGCCCCGTTGCGGAGCGCGGTCCGCACGTACTCGTCGAGGTCGAACGTGGTGAGCACGACGACGTACGGCGCCCGGTCCAGCCGTGCCATCCGCTCGGTGGCGGTCAGCCCGTCGCCCCGGGGCATCCGGATGTCCATGAGTACGACGTCGGGGCGGAGCGTCCGGGCGAGGTCGACGGCCTCGACGCCGTCGGAGGCCTCCCCCGTCACGGTGATGTCGGGGGCCGCCTCCAGGATGGTGCGCAGCATCGACCGCACCATCCACTCGTCGTCGACGACCAGGACGCGGATCGGGCCGCTCGGAGAGGTCACCGCTGCTCCCCTCGGTGGATCGGCACCTCGGCGATCACCTCGAAGCCGCCGTCGGCGGTGGGGCCCGCGGTGAACGCGCCGCCGACCAGCCGCACCCGCTCCGCGAGCCCGAGCAGCCCGTGGCCGCCGGCCGGCAGTGAGGCACCGTCGACCGGCCGCCCCCGGCCGTTGCTGACCGACAGTCGCACCAGGTGCGGGGTCTGCTGGACGCACACCCGGGTCGGTGCTCCCGGTGCGTGCTTGTGCAC
The DNA here is from genome assembly GCF_056150265.1 of Micromonospora desertarenae. Classification (NCBI taxonomy): domain Bacteria; kingdom Bacillati; phylum Actinomycetota; class Actinomycetes; order Micromonosporales; family Micromonosporaceae; genus Micromonospora; species Micromonospora desertarenae. Next base: position 142,645 of record NZ_JAXCFQ010000007.1, on the reverse strand, counting down.
GTTGGTCAGCGCCTCCTGGACGAACCGGTAGGCCGTGTGCTCCACGAGCAGCGGGGGCCGTTCCCCCGCGTGGTTCGCCACGTCGAGGGTGACGGGGGTGCCGATCCGTCGGGACTCCTCGATCAGGACGTCCAGCTCGGCCAGTCCCGGGTGCGGCGTGAGCGGGGCGTCGCCGTCGTTGCGCAGGACCGCCACCAGGGAGCGGAGTTCGGCGAGCGCCTCGCGTCCGGTCGCGCCGATCTGCCGGCCGATGGTGACCGCATCCTCGCCCTGGGCCACTTCCAGGGCGGTGGCCTGCAGCACCATCACCGAGACCCGGTGCGCGACCAGGTCGTGCATGTCCCGGGCGATCTGGGCCCGCTCGTCGCTGCGGGCGCGGGCGACCCGCTGCTGGTGCTCGCGTTCGACGCGTTCGGCCCGCTCCCGGATGCGTTCCACCAGTTCGTGCCGGGTGCCGACGTACATACCGAGCAGCGCCGGCGCGACACAGACCGCCGTGCTGATCGGAATCGCGCCGTCGGCTCCGGCGAAGCGCCAGAGCGGGATGCCCACCAGGACGGCGGATGCCACCGTGCCGGTGGTGACCTTGGGCCAGGCGGTGGTGCGCTCGGCCAGCGTGTAGAGCGCGACCGCGACGGCCGCGTGCGCCGGCACGAGGGCGTTCGCCAGCAGTGCTCCCGCCAGCACGGTCACCGGAAGCCGGCGTCGCCACCGGGTGAGCAGCCCGACTCCCACGGCGAGCGGGAGGCCGAGCCAGGGCGGCGGAACGCCGTCGTCGAGCCCGGCGAGCGTCGGCCCGAAGAAGTCGGTACCGAACTCGCCCGTCGCCGTGAGCACCGCGACGACGAGCGCCACCGCCGTGTCGGTCACCGGGCGGCGGGACCAGGGCGTCGCCGGGCGCGGGTCGTGCGCGTTCATCGTGCTCCAGGCTAGGCACCCCCGCCGCCGTGCGCGTCGGCAGAAAGTTGTACGTGACCCCGGTGAATGACACCCGATCCAACGATCCGCCTTCCCGGATCGGCCGACGTCCCGGCCCGGTCGGACCGGCAACGCTGGTCGCATGGTCATCCCAGAACGGCTGCGCCGATGGCTCGGCCCCAGGAACCTCCAGCTCGCCTTCGGGATCTTCGCCGTCGTCGCGGGGGCGTCGATCGCGCTGCGGCAGGACGCTCACCATCCCCTGTTCCAGTCGGCCGGGACAGTCGGGTACGCGGTCGCCACCGTGCTCTCCGTCGGGAGCTGGTTGGCGCTCGGCCGCGCGCCGAGCGCCGCACGCGCCCGGCGGATCCTGATCGGCTTCCACCTGCTCTTCATTCCCGCGCAGTTCCTGTTCCTGCTCGCCCACCAGCTGCCGTGGCTCGGCATGCTGCTGTCGACGATGATCACCGCCGGGCTGAAGCCGCGCTTCCCGCGGCTCGGGCGGATCGCGCGCAAGGTGTGGTTGACGCTGCACATCGGCATCGGCGTCGGCTGGCTGGGCATCTCCCTCGCGATGCTCACCCTGTCCGTCGTCGGGGTGACCGCGGACAGCCACGCCGTACGGCACGGCGCCTACCTGCTCATGGACACGTTCAACCTCGCGCTGGCGATCCCGAGCGTCTTCTTGGCGATCATCACCGGTGTGGTGGTGTCGCTCGGCACGCCGTGGGGGTTGATCAAGCACCGCTGGGTGGTCGCCAAGTTGATCATCGCGCTCAGCCTTCCGGTCCTCGCCACCTTCGAGGGCCCGTGGATCGACGAACTGGTGGCGCGCAGCGCGGACCCTGCCGCCCGACCCGGCGGGACGGGGATCCTGCTGGTCGGCGCCATGGCGCTGTTCCTCGCCCTGCTCTGGACCGCGACGATCCTCTCCGTGTTCAAACCGGGCGGCCGGACGCGCTGGGGGCGCCGGGAGAGCCCGCGAGGGCGGCCCGCGGCGACCGCCGAAGGCACCGTCCAGCCGGCCACCGGCACCAGCCGTCGCGGCCTCGCGGTGGCCGACAGGGCCGGACTAAACGCCTGAACGCCCAGCACACGCTGCCGGAGGTGGCGTCGGCCATCCATCAACGCTGATGCGTACCGGGCCGGGGGCGCTACTCTCCAGGCGTGACCTTCTCCATCGTCGCCCGCTCCGCCGACGGCCGCCTGCACGGGGTCGCCGTGGCCAGCAAGTTCCTCGCCGCCGGGGCGCTCGTCCCGGCCGCCGAGGCCGAGGTCGGCGCGCTCGCCACCCAGGCCCACGTGAACCTCGCCTACCGCCCCCAGGGGCTGACCATGCTGCGTACCGGCGTGGCCGCCGCCGACGTCGTGGCCGGGCTGGTCGCCGCCGACCCGGACCGGGACCACCGCCAGGTCGGCGTGGTCGCCGCCACCGGGCCGGGCGCGACCTTCACCGGGCCGATGTGCCACGACTGGGCCGGTGGGCAGGCCGGGGACGGGTGGGCGGCGCAGGGCAACATCCTGGCCGGCCCGCAGGTGATCGACGCGATCCGGGACGCCTGGCTGGGCGGGGGCACCCTGCCGTTCCCGGAGCGGCTGCTGGCCGCGCTGCGCGCCGGCGACCAGGCCGGCGGGGACCGGCGGGGCCGGCAGAGCGCCGGGCTGCTGGTGGTCGAGCGCGGCGGCGGGTACGGCGGCACCGGCGACGTGCTGGTCGACCTGCGGGTCGACGACCACGCCGACCCGGTGACCGAGCTGGGCCGGCTGCTCGCCGTGCACACCCTGCTGTTCAGCCGGCCGGACCCGGCGACGCTGCTGGAGCTGACCGGCGCGGTCGCCGCGGAGGTCGGCGCGCTGCTGACCGCGCTGGGCCACCCGGTCGACCCGGCCGACCCGGAGGAGGCGCTCTTCTCCTGGGCGGGCATGGAGAACCTGGAGGAGCGGCTGGTGCCCGGGCGGATCGACCCGGTGGTGCTGGACCACCTGCGCAAGGCGGTGCCGCAGGTGCCCGCGCCGCGGGTCGGCGCCTGAGGTCCGGGCTCCGCTCCCGCGCCGGGATCTGCCGGGTGTCGGGGTACGTCGGTGCGGCGCCGCCGCGCAGCCGCTGCCCGACGGCGAGGCCGGGCAGGCGTCGGCACTGGTTACCTGTTGGACGCCCATGGCAAGATCAGCCGCGTGCAGCTCGGGATGCTCGGACCGTTCGAGGTTCGCCTGGACGACGGCGAGATCGCCGACGTGCCGGGCGCCCGGTTGCGCGGACTGCTGGTCGCCCTCGCGCTCGAACCGGGTCGCGTGGTGCCGAAGGCGACGCTCGTCGACTGGATCTGGGGCGAACACCCGCCCGCCGACGCGGCGAACGCCCTGCACCGCCTGGTCTCCCGGCTGCGCAAGGTGCTGCCGGACGGTTCGGTCGAGGGGCAGCCGGACGGCTACCGCCTGGCGGTGCAACCCGACGCCGTCGACGCGGTGCGTTTCGAACGCCTCGTCGCGCGGGCCCGGGACGACGAGGGTCCGCAGCGGGCACGCCGGCTGCGCGAGGCCCTCGCCCTGTGGCGCGGCGCGGCCATGCAGGACGTCGGCCTGCCCGAGAGCGGGGCGTTCGACGCGGCGGTCGCCCGGCTGGAGAGGCTGCGCCTGGCCGCCCTGGAGGACCGGTTCGACGCGGAGATCGGCCTCGGCCACGGCGCCGACCTGATCGCCGACCTGACCGACCTGGTGGCCGCCCACCCGATCCGGGAGCGGCTGGCCGCCGCGCTGATGCGTGCCCTCGTCGCGGCCGGCCGCGACACCGAGGCGCTGCTCGTCTACCAGCGCACCCGGGAAGCCCTGGCCGACGCGCTCGGGGTGGACCCGTCACCGGAGCTGTCCGCGTTGCACGTCACGCTGCTGCGGGGCGAGTCCGGACGGCGGGAGGAGAACCGGAAGACCAACCTGCGGGCCGAGCTGACCAGCTTCATCGGCAAGGACGCCGATGTCACCGCCGTGGGCAGACTCGTCGCCGAACATCGACTCACCACGCTGATCGGGCCGGGCGGCTCGGGGAAGACCCGGCTGGCCACGGAAACCGCGCGCACCCTGCTGGGTGACCTGCCGGACGGGGCCTGGCTGGTGGAGCTGGCGGCCATCGGCGCCGACGGCGACGTGGCGCAGGCGGCACTGGCCGCGCTCGGCCTCCGGGATGCGCTGCTCGGCGAGACCCCGAACGTGGAGCCGACGGAGCGTCTCGTCGCCGCGATCCGCGAGCGGGAGACGCTGCTGATCCTGGACAACTGCGAGCACGTGATCGAGTCGGCGGCGGCGTTCGCCCATCGCGTGCTGGGTGAGTGCCGGCGGCTGCGGATCCTGGCGACGAGCCGGGAACCGCTCGGCATCACCGGTGAGGTGCTGTGGCCGGTCGTGCCGCTGGCCCTGCCGGAGCGGCACGCCGGTCCCGCCGAGATGGCGTCCGCGCCCGCCGTCCAGTTGCTGCGGGACCGGGCGAGCGCGGTGCGCAAGGATCTGGCGGTGGACGCCCACACGCTGTCGACGATGGTGCGGGTCTGCCGGGCGCTGGACGGGATGCCGCTGGCGATCGAACTGGCCGCGGCCAGGTTGCGCACCATGTCCCTCGATCAGCTCGCCAACCGGCTCGACGACCGGTTCCGCCTGCTGACCGGCGGCAGCCGTACGGCGCTGCCGCGACACCGGACGCTGCGCGCGATGGTCGACTGGAGCTGGGAGTTGCTGACCGACGCGGAGCGGATGGTGCTGCGCCGGCTCTCGGTGTTCGCCGGCGGGGCGAGCCTGGAGGCGGCCGAGCGGGTCTGCGCCGGCGACGCGGTCGAGCCGGAGCAGGTCCTCGACCTGCTCATCGCGCTGGTGGAGAAGTCGCTGCTGGTCGCGGAGGGCGGCGACGCGCCGCGCTACCGGATGCTCGGCACGATCAAGGAGTACGCCGGGCACCGCCTCAGCGACGCCGGGGAGTCGGATCTGGCGCGCCAGGCGCACCTCGCCTACTTCACCGAACTGGCCGAGACCGCGGAGCCGCACCTTCGCCGCGCCCAGCAACTGGAGTGGCTCGCCACGCTCAACGTCGAGCACGACAACATCAGCGCCGCTATGCGGGGCGCGCTCGCGGCCGGCGAGGCGCAGGCGGCGATGCGGCTCGCGGCCGGCGCCGGCTGGTACTGGTGGCTCAGCGGGCACAAGGCCGAGGGCATCGAGCTGCTCATCGCGGCCACCAGGACGCCCGGCGAGGTGCCCGACGAGATCCGGGCCATGGTGTACGCGTTCGTCGTGCTGTTCGTCAGCGGTGGGCGGGGCGACGAGCACCAGGCCGCGGAGTGGATCCACCAGGCCTACCGGCTCAGCCAGCGCAGCCGGTCCCGCAAGCCGCTGCTGGCGCTGGTCGTTCCGCTGGAGCGCATGTTGCAGGCGCCGGACGCGGTCCTGCCCGCCTGGGAACCCCTGCTGGACAGCGAGGACCCCTGGGTACGCGCACTGGCCCGGCTGCAACTGGGCAAGATGCGGATCCTGCTCGGTCACGGCGGGCGGGACGCGGACGCCCACCTCGAGCTGGCGCTGGCCGAGTTCCGGGCGACCGGCGAACGGTACGGGATCTCGTTCGCGCTGACCGAGCTGGCGGACCGCGTCGCCATGCGCGGCGAGTTCGCCGCCGCGTGCCGGCACTACGAAGAGGCGATCGCGATCGTCACCGAGGTCGGCGCCGTCGAGGACGTCATCCGGATGCGGTCCCGGCAGGCGCAGCTGTACTGGCTGCTGGGTGACGAGCAGTCGAGCGCGACCGCCCTGGCCGAGGCGCACCGGTGCGCGGAACGGGTCACCTGGCCGGACGCGCTGGCCCTGCTGGCCCTGTCGAGGGCGGATCTCGCTCGGTGGAGCGGCGACGCCGAGGAGGCGTACCGCCAGCTCGAGGTCGCGACGACCATGCTGGGCGACGACGCGGAGCTGGCGAACGCCCGTGCGGTGACCCACGACCTGCTGGGCTACCTCGCGACCGACCTCGACGAGGCCCGGAAGCACCACGCCGCGGCCTGCCAGGCCGCGGCCGAGACCGGGCACGCCCCGCTGATCGCCCGGATCCTCGTCGGCGTCGCGGACCTGGCGCTGCGCCGCGGCCAGTACGAGCAGGCCGCGCGGCTGCTCGCGGCGAGCACCGGGGTGCGCGGGCTGCCGGATCTGTCGCATCCGGATCTGGCCCGGGTCGAGCGGGTGGCGTGGAGCCGCCTCGGCGAGGTGGGGTTCGTCGAGGCGGCTCGGGTGGGTGCGGAGGTGGGTTGGGGTCAGCTGGTCGAGGTCACGCTCGCTTGTTGAAGGTGGCACGCGCCCACAGGTATCCGACGAGGGCGATGGCGGTGCACCAGGCGACGGCGATGATGGTGTCGGTGGTCGAGGGTGTGCCGTTGAGCAGTCCGCGGAGGGTTTCGATGATGGGTGTGAAGGGCTGGTACTCGGCGAATTCGCGCAGGCCGGGGCCCATCTTGTCGGCGGGGACGATGGCGCTGCTGAAGAAGGGCAGCATGACCAGGGGCACGGCGGCCAGGCCGGCGGTTTCCACGGATTTGGCGGCGAGTCCGAGGGCGACGGTGAGCCAGGCGGCGGCGAAGCCGAGTAGCACGATGATGCCGAGCACGCCGAGCCAGTCGAGCAGACTCGCCGAGGGGTTGAATCCGAGGAGGAAGGCCACCGCGATCAGGGCGGTGATGGCGACCAGGTTGGTCAGCACGGTGGCGACGACGTGGCCGGTGAGCACCGCGCCGCGGGAGACGTGCATGACTTTGAACCGGTTGATGATGCCTTTGGTCATGTCGGAGTTCACCGCGGTGGCGGTGGCGCCGAGGCCGTAGCAGACGGCCAGCAGCATCAGTCCGGGTGTGGCGTAGTCGATGTAGTCGACCCCGACGCTGAAGGCGTCGCCGAACATGTACACGAACATCAGCATGATCACGATCGGCATCAGGACCGCGTTGAACACCGAGGTCGGATTCCGGGTGATGTGCGTGAAGTTGCGACGCAGCATGACCATCGCGTGGGACGTGCTCATTTCGCGGTCACCTCCGTGGTGCGGCCCGTGAGGGCGAGGAAAACATCGTCGAGGTCGGGGGTGTGCACGGAGAACTCCTCCGCGCGCAGGTGGTACTCGTCGAGCCGGTCCAGCAGCGCCCGCAGCGACGCCGTCCCGCCGTCGCTGGGCACCCGCACGGTCAACGCCTCCTCGTCGCGCGCGGCGTCGGGGAAGATCCGGCCGGCCGCGTCGAGGTCCGCGGCGGTGGCCAACCGCAGCCGCACGTGCGTTCCCGGGATCTGGCGCTTGAGCTCGTCGGGCGTGCCCTGGGCGACCAGCCGCCCCTGGTCGAGCACCGCGACCCGGTGGGCCAGCTGGTCGGCTTCCTCCAGGTACTGGGTGGTGAGGAAGACGCTCACCCCGTCGGCCACCAGATCCCGGATGATCGACCACATGGTCCGGCGGCTGCGCGGGTCCAGCCCGGTCGTCGGCTCGTCCAGGAAAATGATCCGCGGGTTGCCGACCAGCGTCATCGCCAGGTCGAGCTTGCGGCGCATACCACCGGAGTACGTCGACGCGGGCTTACCCGCCGACTCGGTCAACTCGAACCGCTCCAACAACTCCGCCACGACCCGCTTACCGTCCCGGGCCGGCACCCGACCCAGGTCCACCATCAACTGCAGGTTCTCCCGCCCGGTCAACAACTCGTCCACCGCCGCGAACTGACCAGTCACCCCGATCACCGACCGCACCGCCCTCGCCTCGGTCGCCACATCGTGACCCGCCACCCGCACCGACCCACCGTCAGCCCGCACCAACGTCGTCAACACATTCACCGTCGTCGTCTTACCCGCCCCATTCGGACCCAGCAGAGAGAAGATCGTGCCCGCCTCGACCCGCAGATCGATGCCATCGAGCACCACCCTGTCCCCGAACGCCTTCCGCAAACCGGAAACCTCAATCGCTGAACTTGTCATGCGACCACGATCGCCGGGTGATCTGTCACCGCCCTGTCATGCCGCTGACACGACCACTGACACGGCTGGCCGGGGCGGGCCGGGCGACCCGCTCCGACTCGGCCATCGAGCCGCCGGGCGGTGATCAGCCGGCGAAGGAGAGCCAGCGGAAGCCGGCGGCGTCGGCGGTCGCCCGCTCGGCGTCGGTGAGGTCGACCCGGCCGGTCGCCTTGCGGATCAGGGTCAGCCGGTCCCAGCCCAGCTCGGCCGGGACCGGGTGGCCGCCGGTGAGCAGGCCGGCGACGACCTCCGCCGCGGTCGGGGTGAGCCACGGCGACCGGTCCAGCGCCGCCGCCAGGTCCAGGCCGTGCACGGCGACCTCCACCACCCGGGTACGCAGGAACTCGCCGAGCGCCATCGCGTCGCCGTGCCGGGTGCGTACCACGCGGCCGGGCGGCTGGGCGTCGACCGCGTCGAGGGTGGCCCGCCAGGCCCGGTCGAAGTCCGCGACCAGGGCGGCGCCGTCGAGTTTCCGCGCCTCCCGCCGGCCGGCGTCGATCCGGTCGGCGTCCACCGCCGGGGCGAACTTGGCCGCGCCGAAGTAGCCGGCGGCGTCCACCTCGGCGCGGGCCGGGGCCGGCGCGGCGAGCATGTCGACCAGCCGCCCGGCGCCGGTCCGCACGTGCGCGAGCAACTCCCGCACGGTCCACGGCGCGCAGCCGGTGGGCCGGTCGAAGTCTGCCTCGTCGAGGTCGCGCAGCGCCTCGCCCAGCCGGGCACACTCGTCCCGGAATCCCGCCCGCACGGTCTCCACCGGTCCCCCCTCCGCCGGTCCGTACCCTCTCACATCGTCCGGAGCCTGGAAGCCCATGGTCAGCCGCGCCGCCACCAGGACCAGTTCGCCCGCGAGTCGGCCGGGTGGGGCGGTTCCGGCGGGCGGCGGGCGGCGCGACGGGTGTCGACGACGGCGATGCCGAACAGCACCAGCGCGGCGGTGATCCCGGCGGCCAGCGGCGGGGCGGCGAGCAGCGGCAGCACGGCGGCCAGCAGCACACCGACGCCGATCCAACGGCGTACGGAAACCCGGGAGAAGACCGCGTGTTCCAGGGCGGCCCGGCCGGCGAGGAAACAGGCCGGCCCGCCGAGGACCAGCACCAGCCACGCCGGGTAGGCCCGGCCGAGGGTGTGGATCTGGACGAGTTCGTGCCCGATCGCCGTGATCACGATCCCGAAGATGATCACCGCGTGGACGGACGCGACGAAGCGCCCCAACCCGGCGGGGTCCCGGGCCGCGGCGACGGCCTCACCGAGCACCAGGCCGGCCCGGTGGAAGTAGATGCGCCACAGCAGGACCACCGTGACGAAGGCGGTGACCAGCGCGGTCGTCGCGTAGCCGGCACCGCGGTCGGGGCCGGTGGAGTAGATGATGCCGACCGCGAGGAACGTCTCGCCGAGGGCGATCAACACCAGCTGCGTGTACCGGTCGGCGAGATGGTGCGGCGCGGCCGTCCACGCCGACGTCCTGCCACGTCCCAGCCGCGGTACCGGCCAGCCCAGCCGGGCCGAGCCGACGTCGATGACCGCCGCCAGGATCCACAGCAGCAGGTGCGCCCGGCCGGGTACGAGCGCACCGAGAATCCAGAACGGTCCCGACCCGGCGAACCAGAGCGCGATCCGCCAGTACACCCGGGCCAGCGGGTGCCCGCCGAGCATCACGGCGAAGATCACCGACCAGCTCAGCTGGCCGAGCACGTACGACAACGCGAAGGGCAGGGCGCCAGCGCCGTCGAACACGTGCTCCACGTTGGCGCCCATGATCAGCAGAGCGAATCCCGTGGTCAGGATCGCCCACTGCGCCGCCGGACCCCGCGGATCGAGGCGCGCGGTCCGGTAGGCGGTGATCGTCCACATCCAGAACAACGGCACGAACATCAGCACCGTACGCCCCAGGGCGGTCCAGCGCCGGGCCACGTCGGGGCTGTCCAGGCCCGGCCCCTCCAGGCCGGTCACCGCGGAGGCCACCAGCCGGTTCAGGGCGAACACCATCACCAGGTCGAAGAAGAGCTCCACGTACGTGGCCTGCTGCGCGCTCTCCGGGCTGCGCAGCAACCCGGCCGCCTGATCCTGCCCCCGGCTCCGCCACGCTCTGCGCACCTGCCCATCGCAGCCGACTTCCGACCGGTTCGTGGCACAACCGCCGGATGCGCTGGTCCCGCGTCCGGTGGCGGGCCGTTTCGGCGCCCGTCCGGCGGGTACGCGCGACCCGGTCGACGGAGAGGAGCGTCAGGGATGGCCGGGATCATGATGCGCAGCCCCGCGTTCAACGACCACGACCGGCTGCCGGACCGGGTCTCCCGCGACGGCGGCAACGTCTCGCCGCCGCTGGAGTGGTCCCAGGTGCCGGATTCCGCCGTCGAGCTGGTGCTGCTCGTGGAGGATCCGGACGCCGGGAAGACGCCGTTCCTGCACTGGCTGGTCACCGGCATCGCGCGGGACTCGGACGGATCGCCGGAGGGCGGCGTGCCGCTCGGTGGCCGGGAGTGGCCCAACGGCTTCGGCGAGCTGGGCTGGGGCGGGCCGCAGCCGCCCCGGGGCGACGACCCGCACCGCTACTTCTTCCGGCTCTACGCCCTGCAACGGCCGCTGGAACTGCCCGACGCGCCGCAGGTGCCCGACGTGTACCGGGCGCTCACCGACAAGGAGTTCGCCAGCGGCACCATGGTCGGCACGTACGCCCGCTGACCGCGGTCAGCCCGGGCGGCGCGGGACCAGCCGGTGCACGACGCCGAGCACCAGCGCCATCACCAGCCCCATCGTGCCGGCGATGCCCGCGGCGCTGCCGGCGTAGCCGACGAACAGCGGCCGCCGGGACAGCTCGGTGGGTGGGGTCCCACGCAGGTCGACCAACCAGGACAGGGCCAGCGCGCAGCCGATCACCGCCAGCGCGCCGCCGACGCCGAGCACCGCCGCGGCGACCCGGTGCGCGTCGGCGGCGACCACCTGCGCCTGTTCGCGCTGGAGGACCAGGAGCAGCAGCCCGGCCAGCGCCGCCCAGACGCCGACCACGAGGAACGCCGCCACCGCGTCGCTGGGCCGGTGCCAGCCGGCGGAGAGGGTGGCCACCCCGGCGACCGCGGCGTAGCCGGCGCCGAGGAAGGCACCGAGCGCCCGGACCTTGCGGGGCAGCACGAGCACCAGCGCCACCGCCACCGAGGCGGCGACCGTGGCGTGGCCGCTGGGCAGGCTGTTGCCGGCGTACGCGCGTTGCAGGTCGATGCCGAAGTCCGGCCGGTCCAGGCCGTACTTGAGCAGTTGGGTGCTGACGTTGGCGCCGACGACCAGCAGGGTGGCCGTGACGGCCAGGGCGATCCGCCCCCGGATCAGGGCGATGAAGCCGATCACCGCGGTGGTCGCCAGCAGGGACACCACCGACATGGCGTTGAGCAACCGGTCCACCGGCTCGTCGATGCGGTCCTGGCCGATCCGGTTGCCGGTCAGCGCGACGGTGTCCACCCACTGGCCCAGCCCGGTGTGCACGGCGACCCGCCACACGACGACCAGGGCCGCCGCCTGGACGATGGCCAGTACGACCAACCAGACCGCCGTCCAACCCCTTGCCGTCGCGCGCACCCGCACACGGTAGCCGGGCGGGTGGGCCGGAACGGCGACGGCCCGCGGGCTGCCACTGCGTCGATTCACCACGTCCGACCGGGTACCCGATAACGCGTCGCGGCTACCACATTAGGTTGGTGTCGACGGTAGGAGGTGACGGTGGCCAGCGGACCGGAGCAGAACCTGCCGCCCACCGACCGGTCCGAGGCGGCGGTGGGCCGGCCGGAGTCGCTCGCCGACCTGCTCGGTGGCCGGCGGGGCGCGGTCGACGCCACCCTGCCGCCGGTGGCGTTCGCCGCCGGCTGGGTGCTCGGCGGGCAGTCGCTCTGGGCCGGGATCGGGGCGGCCGTGGTCGCCGGCACGGCGGTCGCCGGCTGGCGGCTGCGCCGCGGCGACCGTCCCCGGTCGGTGCTGATCGGGTTGCTCGCCGTCTGCGTGGCCGCGCTGATCGCGTTGCGTACCGGCCGGGCGGAGGATTTCTTCCTGCTGCAACTGCTCTCCAACGCGGCGAGCGCGTTGGCCTGGATGGTGAGCATCGCGGTGCGCTGGCCGCTGCTCGGGGTGGTGGTCGGGGTGGCCCTCGGGCAGCGCAGCCGGTGGCGGCGGGATCCGGCGCTGCTGCGCGCGTACGGGCGGGGCAGCTGGGTCTGGGCGGCGAGCTACGTGGTGCGGGTGGCGGTGTTCCTGCCGCTCTACCTCGCCGGCCAGGTGCTCGCGCTGACCGTGGCCCGGGTGGCGCTGAGCTGGCCGCTGGTGGCCACCGCGCTGACGGTGAGCTGGGTGGTGGTGCGCCGGTCGCTGCCGGCGGGCCATCCAGGGCTGCGGCACCCGGTGGACCGGGCCGCCGAGGTGGCGACGGCGCCGGAAAAGTGAGGGAGAGGCCGCCACGGGGGGAGCGGCCTCTCCGGTGACGTACGTTACTCCGTCCCGGCTCCGCGCGTGATCCCGTGACGGCCTCTTTTTTCGGGCTTTTTCGAGCCGCGCGGTGTCCGGGCGGTGGGGTGGGCCGACCGACCCGCTGCGTCGGCCGGATGGCCGGCCCACCCCGGCCTGACCGTGGGCGTCAGGCCGCCTCGCCGACCGGGCTCGGGGTCTGCTCCCGCCGCCCGATCGGCTCCCGGGTGGACGACCGCGCCGTCCACCCGGGACGCCGGTTCAGCCGTTCGGGAACAGGTGTCCGTAGTCGGCGTACGCCATGGCGACGTCGGCCTGCGCCCAGAACCGGTGGTAGTTGAAGGTCGGCTCGGGGCCGCCGTTCAGGTACGCCTGGACCTTGGGCCAGGCCGGGTCGTTCTTGTAGAAGGAACGGATGTCGACGAAGCTCTTGCCGGCGGCGATGGCGTCGCCGTTGGGCATCGTCCCGGTCCAGCCCGGCGGGATGTAGAGCCCCTGGCCGGTGCCGGCGTCGTAGACGTCGTCGAAGCGGCGGTAGTCGCCGCGCTTCTCGGTGGTGGAGACGCCCTGCGCGTCGCTGGCCGCGTGCAGCGCGTCCAGCAGCCCCTTGGCGGTGTTCTTCGCCGCGGTGTTGCCGGACTTGGCCGCGTACGCGATGAGGGTGCGGGCGTAGGCGGCGGCGACGCCGACGTCCTGGCCCCGCGTGGTGACCTCGACGTGCAGGTTGGTGTTGGGCTGCGGGTTGGTCGGGTTCCAGGTGGTCGGCTGGCCGCTCCAGGTCATGTCCGACGGGATCGACCAGTTGGTGCCGAGCGTGGTGTTGGCGATCGCCCACGGCACCCACTTGTCCAGCAGCGCCTTGGCCCGCGCGTTGCCGGTCTGCAGGTAGAGCTCGGCGATCCGCTGCATCGACCAGGCCTGCATGCCGAACCACTGGTTGGACGGCGGGTCGTTGTAGACCGGGTCGACGTCGTAGAACATGCCGTAGAAGGTGGAGGTGCCGGCCGGCGGCTGGCCGTAGTGCCCACCCCAGCTGTTGGTCGCGCCGCCGGCGATGCCGCCCTCGGCGGACTGGAGCCAGGTGTAGAACTCCAACTGCCGCTCGAAGCTCTTGGTCCAGTCGTCCACCGCGGTGGGCGACTTCGGCTTCAGCTCGGTCACGTTGGTCAGCGCCCAGGCCGCGAACGGGTTCTGGTAGCCGAAGTGGTTGTGGCTGGAGCCGATCCGCCAGGACCAGTTCTGGTTCGTCTCGTACGCGCCGCCCCAGGCGTAGTACCAGGACATCAGGTAGTGCGCGGAGTCCCGGCCGGTGCCGGCCGGGCAGGTGGTGGGGCCGACGCAGTTGCCGATCTTCTTGAAGTACTTGTCGAACATCGCGTAGCGCAGGTAGTCACCCATCTTGGCGGCCTTGGCCACGGTGGCCGCCACGTCGGCCGCCTTGCCCTGCTCCTTGGCCCAGGTCAGCGCCCAGTAGGCGGCCTGCACCGCGCGGGCGTCGGCGTCCGGGGCGTTGGTGTACTTCCACTGCTTCGCCGGTGCGTTGGACTCCTTGATGAACAGGTCCAGGTAGCCGTACCGGCCGCCGTGGGCGAAGGTGTCGCAGGACGGCTGCGGCACGGTCTCCCACACCGACTCCTGGGTGCCGCGCTGGAAGGTGTTGATGTACGCCGGCCGGCTGGTGCCGTCGCCGCACCGGCCGTAGCCGTAGGTGTTGTCCACGTCGAGCAGCCAGTGCATGCCGTAGATGTCGCCGGTGCCGTAGGTGGACTGCAACTCGCTGCGCAGCGGGTCCTGGCCGACCGACACCGACGGTTCCAGCTGGGACGGGTACTGGCTGGGCAGGTCGTGCTCGGCGGCGTACTGCGGGGTGCCCGCCGCGCCGGCAGTCGGCTGGTCGGCGTGCGACGGGATGATGTACTTCTCCATCACCGTCCAGGCGTTGTTGAACGGGGCCCAGTTCTGGGTGACCCGGCCGTACTGGGCCTCCAGCCACAGCCAGAAGCTGAACGCCTCGGAGGTGGTCTCGTGGCCGTGGTCGGGCGCCTCGACGATCAGCGTCTCGATGGAGTGGTACGGCACGCCCTCCGGGCTGAAGTAGCCGGAGTTCTTGATCTTGCCGTACTGGGTGAGGAACCGCTCGACGTACTCGTTGTCGCCGCCGGGGGTGTCGTTGTCGATCTCGGTGGCGGTGATCGCCAGCGGGGCGTACCCGGTGGCCGAGGCGGTGAGGGTGGCGGTGCCGCCGACGGTGTCGGCGTCCTCCGCCGCGGCGACGGTGACGTTCACCCCGGTGTTCCAGTTGCTCGGGGTCAGCGTCACGGTGCTCGGCGCGACGGTGATGTCCGCGTCCCCGGTGCGGGCGACGGTCACCGGGACGTTGGCCGTCGGGGCCGCGCTGAGCTTGAGGTTGACGGTGGAGCTGGCGCCCTCGGTCACGCTCACCGAGGACGGGGTGGCCACCAGCACCGGCCCGCTGGCCGGGGTCACCGTGAAGGCCCGCTCCGCGGTGGCGGTCAGGTTGGCGTTGTCGTACGCCTTGGCCTGGACGGTGTAGTCGCCGGCCGGCAGGTCCTCCAGCGTGTAGCCGTACGGGGCCGTGGTGTCGGTGTTGACCAGCAGGCCGTTGCGGTAGAACTCGACCTTGCTGATGGTGCCGTCCGGGTCGCTGGCGGTGGCGGTCAGCGGCACGTCGGCCGGCGCCTCGAACGGGCCGGCGGGCACGCTCAGCCCGACCGTCGGGGGCTGCTGCGGCGTGCCGCCGCAGGTGACGCCGTTGACCGAGAACGAGGTCGGCTTCGGGTTGCTGCCGCTGTACGAGCCGTTGAAGCCGATGCTGGTGCTGGCTCCGGTGCCCAGGTTGCCGTTCCACGCCTCGTTGGTGGCGGTGACCTCGTTGCCGGTCTGGCTCCACCGGGCCGACCAGCCCTGGGTGACCCGCTGGTTGCCGGGGAAGGTGAACTTCAGGGTCCAGCCGTTGATCGGGTCGCCGAGGTTCCTGATGGTGACGTTGGCGGTGAAGCCGGTGTTCCAGTCGTTGGTCGCGTAGACCACGTCGCAGGCCGGGGCGGCCTGCGCGGCGCCGGCCGGCAGGGTGACCCCGCCGACGGCCAGCGCGGTGACCGCGACCATCGCCAGCCGGCGACGTCGTGCCAGATTTCTCATGTGCGCGGTGTCTCCTCGGACCAGGCCGGGGGCTCGAAACCCCGGCGAGGCGCCCGCCCCGACGACGGGGATCCGGGCGCCCGGGATGGTGGTGGCCCCCGGCCCGGGCGGGGTACGGCGTCGACGCCCCTGCTCGGGCGGCGTTCGCCGGCTGGCTCGGGTGCCGTGCCGGACCTGCCGGATGCCCTCGGCGACCCGCGCTCTCGCGCGCTGGCTCCGCGACGCGGTCGATCGACAGTGTGTCATGGAAGCGCTCCCACAACAAGCACGACCCGTCCCGGGCAGTCAGATGTTTCGATCTCGTTTTGGGGCTTTCACAAAGCCGTGACGGGCGTTACAGTCGCAAGCATCGTCGATGGGAGCGCTTCCATCGACAAAGTTCCACCAACAAGATCGACCTGGGGCGAGTCCGCGGACGGACCCCGGGACCAGCCCGAAGGCTGACGGCGGGCCAGCCCGGACGCCGCCGCCAGCCAACGTCCCACCCAGCGGAGGGAGGTGGATCCTCAGCCACTCGCGTGGCCCGGCTCCCGCGCGACACGCACGACAGGGACGCCAAATCCGCTCGTGCGTGCACTGCAACGGTGGGGACGGGGGTTGCCCTCCCCCGTCCCCACACTAAACCCCCCTTCATGACGGGGAAAGAGGCCGATCGGACCGACCGCGACGCCGCCACAGCCGCCTCCGTCCGCGCCTCCCCCGCCTCGCCAGCCCCCCGGCGCCCCACCGGCGCCTCGGCCGGCGCGCCACCCGCGCCCCGGCTCGGTCGCGGCACACCCACCGGCGCGCGCCGCACCCTCCCGCTCCGCCATCCCCGATCGCCGCCGCCACGGCCCGGGACCCCGTCCCGCCCCGGCCGGCGGATGACCGGCTGGCAACGCGTGACTATGCTGGGAGCGCTCCCGGCACCCGCGGCGGCCACGCACCATCAGAGGAGAATCCATGTCGACACTCACCCGGCGGCACCTGCTCCGCCGCGCCGCGCTCTCCGCCAGTTCCGCCACGGCCGCCGGGCTGGGCACCACCACGACCGCCGCCGTGGTGGGCGCCGCCGGCGGCTGCGACGACCCGGACGAGGGCGCCACGGACCCGCGGACGGACAGCGCCGGCGCGCCCGCCGGGCCGCTGCGCTTCCCGCCGGACTTCGGCTGGGGCGCGGCCACCTCCGCGTACCAGATCGAGGGCGCCGCCAAGGAGGACGGCCGCGGCGAGTCGGTGTGGGACACCTTCAGCCGGACCCCGGGCCGGGTCCGCAACGGTGACACCGGGGACGTGGCCGCCGACCACTACCACCGCTGGCGCGACGACCTCGACCTGATGCGCGACCTGGGGCTGCGCAGCTACCGGTTCTCCATCTCCTGGCCGCGCATCCAGGCCGACGGCACCGGCGCGCCCAACCAGCGGGGCCTCGACTTCTACCGTCGCCTCGTCGACGGGCTGCACGAGCGGGGCATCGCGCCGATGGCCACGCTGTTCCACTGGGACCTGCCCCAGGCCCTCCAGGACGCCGGCGGCTGGGAGTCCCGGGACGTCGCCCACCGCTTCGCCGACTACGCCGACGCCGTCTTCCGCGCCCTCGGCGACCGGGTGCCGGTGTGGCTGACCATCAACGAGCCGAAGACCGTCGTGCAGAACGGCTACCTCTCCGGGCACCACGCCCCCGGCCGGCAGGACCCGGCCGCCGCGTACCTGGTCGCCCACCACCTCCAGCTCGCCCACGGACTCGCCGTCCAGGCGCTGCGCGCCGCGGACCGCGCCGGGCGGATCGGTCCCGCCTTCAACCTGCACCCCTGCTACCCCGCCGACGATTCCGCGGCGGCGGCCGCCGCCACCCGGCTCTACGACGGGTACGAGAACCGGCTCTACCTCGACTCCGTCCTGCGCGGTCGCTACCCCGACGACGTGCTGGCCGACCTCGGCCCGGACAGCCGGATGGTGCGGGGCATCCACGACGGCGACCTGGCCGTCATCTCCACCCCGGTCGACCTGCTCGCCGTGCAGTACTACACGCCGATCTACGTCACCGCCGACGGCGGCACGGTGCGCCGGTGGCCCACCTCCGAGGCCGACTGGCAGCAGATCTACCCCGACGGCATGTACGACATCCTGACCCGGGTCACCCGCGACTACGGCCCGATCCCGCTCACCGTCACCGAGAACGGCCTGCCCACCCCGGACGCGCTCGGCCCCGACGGCACCGTCGACGACGCCGGTCGGATCGACTTCCTCCGCGACCACCTGGCCGCCGCGCACCGCGCGATCGGCGCCGGCGTGCCGCTGGAGAGCTTCCACGTCTGGTCGCTGCTGGACAACTTCGAGTGGGCCGAGGGCTACGACCAGCGCTGGGGCCTGATCTACGTGGACTACCCGACGCAGCGTCGGGTGCTCAAGCGCAGCGCCCACTGGTACCGCACGGTGATCGCCCGCAACGGTCTCTGACCGTCGCGGCGACCACCGGCCCGGTCGGCGGGGGCCGGTGGGGATCCGGGACGCGCGTCGCCGGGGCCCGGCACGGGGGTCCGGCGGCGCGCGACCGCCCGCGTCAGCGGGGCAGCGCCTGCTGCAACTCGGCGCGCAGCGCCGGGGTGAGCATCTCCCCCGCCTGCTTGGCCAGCCGCGCCATCTCGTAGCCGACCACGCCGATGTCGGCGTCCGCGCCGGCCAGGGTGGCCAGGATGGAACCGTCGCGCACCTGCATGACCAGGAAGTAGCCGCGCCCCATCTCGACCACCGTCTGCTTGACCACGTCGCCGTCGAACATCTGGGCCGCGCCCGCGGTGATGCTCATCAGTCCGGACGTGACCGCCGCCAGCTTGTCGGCGTGGTCCCGGGGCAGGTGGTCGGAGATGGCGACCAGGAGCCCGTCGGAGGAGACCACCACCGCGTGCGCCACCCCCGGCACCCGCTGCGCGAACGCGCTGACCAGCCAGCTCAGGTCGCGAGCCTCCTGGCTCAACGTCGTCGTCACTGTCGTCCCCCTTCGGTGGGCACGCCGCCGCGCGGCATGGGTATCTCTCGGGTTTCCTCGGCCTCGGCCCGGCGCACGCCGCTGTAGAGCCGCGAGAGCATCCCGCCGACCGCGTCCGGATCCGGTTCGTGACGGATGGGCTGCTGCTCGGGCCGGGCCGATCGGGTGACCGCCGACAACTGCGCCATCGGCACCCGGACCGGCAGGCCGCGGGCGTTGGTGCCGCCGGTCACCGGGACAGGCGGCGGGACGGGGAAGCCGTCCCCGGACGGGGTCGTCGCCGGGCCGCGCCGGGACCACCAGCCGCCGCCGTCCGGCACCGGCGCCGCGGCCGGGGCGAGCACGTCCTCGGCCCGGACCGGCACCGGCCGGTTCGACCGGGGCACGGCCGGATCGGGGCGCCGACCGGCCACCGGCAGCTCGACCGGGCGGGCCCGGTTCGCGGCGGCGATCGCGCCGGTGAGCATCCGGGACGCCCCCGGCGGGTCCAGCTCCGGCCCCGGGTCCGGGGCGAGCAGCTCGCGCGGCAGCCGGATCCGGGCGGTCAGCCCGTCCGCGCTCGCGTGCAGCCGTACCTCGATCTTGTGGCGGGCGGCCAGGTGGCTCACCACGAACAGGCCCATCCGCTCGACGGCGGCGACGTCGGCCGCCGGTGGTTCGGCCAGCACCGCGTTCGCCTCGGCCAACGCGGTCGGGCTCATGCCCAGGCCCTGGTCGGCGATCTCGATCACCGCGCCGTGGCCCTCCGGCCGGGCGGTGACCCGGACGACGGTGTCCGGCCGGGAGAAGGCGGTGGCGTTCTCCAGCAGCTCGGCCAGCAGGTGCACCACCTCCCCCACGGCGTGCCCGACCACGTGCAGCTCGGCCACCGACTCGTGCCGCACCCGCTGGTACTGCTCGATCTCGGCGCCGGCGGCGAGCAGCACCACGGCCAACCGGACCGGCCGGTTCCACCGCCGGGTGGACTCGGTGCCGGCCAGCACCAGCAGGCTCTCGTCGTTGCGCCGCATCCGGGCGGCCAGGTGGTCGAGCTTGAACAGGTTCTCCAGCTGGTCCGGGTCGCTCTCCTCCCGCTCCAGGTCGTCGAGGAGTTCCAGCTGCCGTTCCACCAGCACCTGGCTGCGCCGGGCGAGGTTGACGAACATGCCGTTGACGTTGCGGCGCATGGTGGCCTGCTCGACGGCGACGCTGACCGCGCTGCGGTGCACCGCGACGAACGCCTCGGCCAGCTCGCCGATCTCGTCGAGGGAGCGGACCACGGCCGGCGCCACGTCGATGGCCGGCACGCCCCCGGTGACCGTACGCAGCCGGTCCAGCGCGTCGGGCAGCTCCACCTGGGCGATCCGCAACGCCTGGCTGCGCAGCAGCCGCATCGACCGGGCCACCGAGCGTCCCACCAGGACGGAGATGAGCAGCGCGAACAGCAGCACCGTGACGATCGCGCCGGCGACCAGCAGGGTGGTCCGCAGCTGGCCGTTGCTCGCGCCGTCGGCCTGCCGGACCGCGTCGTCCAGCACCGACACCTCGAACTGCCGGAGCAGCTCCTGGCGGTCCTCGCTGGCCGCCCACCACTCCGGGGCGGGCAGCACCTGCGGTTCGCCGTCGCCCGGCAGGCTGCGCTCCTCCAGCCGGGTGGCGGCGAGGAACTCCGGATCCACCGAGGTCTGGTCGTAGCGGCGGATCTGCTCGGCGGTGGCGGCGACCCGGAACGCGCCGAGCGCGGTCAACTGCTGGGCACGCAGGTCGCTCAGCGCTACCTGGTCCTCCACGTCGTACCGGCCGGCCCGGGCGGCCTCGTAGAGCTCGGCGCGCACCCGGGAGGAGAGCTCCTTGACCCGGGCGAGCTGCACGTAGCGCAGCACCGCGTCGCTGAGCGCCGGGTGGTCGTCGCCGGGCGAGGGCTCGGCGAGCAGGTTGAGCAGCACGTCGATCGCCCGGTGGTAGTTGCTCAGGATGGTGTCGCTGCCCAGCACCGCCGGCGGCACCGCGGCCCGGATGTAGACCACCTGGTCGTACGCCTCGAGCGCCTCGGAGAAGGCGACCCGCCAGGACGCGTCGGCGTCGGTCAGCGGTTCGGCCGCCTGGCGCAGCTCCCGCATCGCCTGGTCGGTGGCGGCCTCCAGCGGCTTCAGCGCGGCGATGGCGACGTCCCGGTCGCCGCCCGCGCCGGCCCGGCGCAGCTCGGCCAGCTCACCGGCGACCCGGTCGCGCTCCTGCTGGAGCCGGTGCACCGCGGCGGTGATCTCCCGGCCGATGCCCACCTGCTCGGCGAAGTCGCTCAGCGCCGTGGTCTGGTTGACCAGCGCGCCGGTCTGCACGCCGGCCAGCACGAGGAACGCCACCGAGGGGACGACCAGCACGGTGGCGAGCTTGGTCCGCATCCGCCAGTCGCGCAGCCGGAACGGCGAGCGGCGTCGGTGCGGCACGACCCGGACGTCGAACCGGCGCCGGCGGTGACTGGACACCGCGCCGTGCGCCCGGTCCGGCCCTGCGCCCACACCTGCCTCCTACGTTCCCCGCGTCCGCCGCGACCCGGGGAGCGCAGTCCATCCAATCAGGCACGCGAGCTGTGTCAACGGGCCGGGCTGAGGTGCGACTCAGGAGGGTGAGGGGCTCTCATCCGTCCGGCTGATGTCGGCGAGTCGGGCGGCGTCGTCGACCCGGCCGGACGCCACCAGCGCCGCGCCGCTGGCGCCGATCTCCGGGTTACTGCCGTGCCACACCGGCCGGGGCGCGAGCACCGCGGCGAACGCCGAGCGCCACCACCGCGAGGCGGTCACCGCTCCCCCGCCCAGCACCACCTCGACCGGTCCGTCGACGGTGGACTCCAGCACCGTCAGGTTCTCGGCGACCAGGTCGCACAGGCCCCGCATCAGAGCGGCCAGGATGTCCACCGCGCTGGTGTTGAAGCTCAGCCCGCGGAGCTCGCCCGAGCCGGCCGGCACCAGGCCCGGCGGCCGGTCCCCACCGAAGCGGACGTTCACCGGCAGGCGACCGTCGGCCGGCAGCCGGGCCAGGGCGGCATCCAGCTCGACGCCCTCGGGCAGCCGCAGCTCCCGCCGGGCCCAGGCGAAGAGGTTGCCGCCGGAGGAGTAGGCCGCGCCGGTCACCACGTGGTCGTGGTCGACCCGGTAGCGCCAGAGCTCCTCGGGCAGCGGGGGCAGCGCCGCTCCGGCCGGAACCCGCTGCACCAGGCGGACCGCCGCCGAGGTGCCGACGGTCACCGCGGCCCGGTCCGGCCCGACGCAGCCGGAGCCGACGTTCGCCGCCGCCCCGTCGCCCACCGGGCCGGCCCACGGCGCGTCGCCGAGCTGCGGCCAGCGCCGCGCGTACGCCGGCCGCAGCCGGCCCCGCCAGGAGACCGGGGCCAGCTCGGGCAGGCCGGCGGGGCGGCTGCCGGCCAGCGCGCAGGCCTCCGGGTCCCAGTCCATCGTCCGCAGGTCCAGCAGGCCGGTGCCGGAGGCCTGGGACATCGACATGGGCGCGGCGTCGAGCAGCTCGCCGAGCACGTACTCGGGCAGGCCGAGGAACCGGGCGATCCGTGCGCCGGTGTGCTCCCGCAGCCAGGGCAGCCGCATCGACCAGTAGCAGCGGTGCCACCACGTGCCCGTGCGCCGGTGGTACTCGTCCGGGTCGGCCGGCCCGGACGCGCCGGGCAGCGCCTCCGGTCGCGTGTCCAACCAGGTCAGCACCGGCCCCAGCGGCACGCCGTCGGCGCCCACCGGTACCACCGAGTGCCACTGCGCACTCGTCGCCACCAGCGACACGTCCCGCAGGTGGCCGCCGGCGGCCAGCTCGTCCAGGCACTCGACCAGGCAGGCCAGGTAGCGGGGGCCGTCCAGGGTGCCGGTGCCGTCGTCGCCGACCATCAGCTCCACCCGGCGCCGGGCCAGCGCACCCGGCAACGGCCGGGCCTCCGGGTCCAGCACGAGCCCACGTACCGACGAGGTGCCCAGGTCGAGCGCGAGAATGTTCATCGCGGGTCAAGGTACCCGCTGAGCTGGCCGGCGAAGCGCTGGCGCAACGGCGTACGCCCGATCGGCTTCCCGCCGGCCGGCCCACCGCGTAGGGTGGTCGCATGCTCGCGCGACTGACCTGCTGGTGGCCCGCCGACCCGGCGGCCATCCCCCGCGCGTAGCCATCCCACGCGGCCGCCCGTCGAGGCGGCCGCCGGTCTGCTCCGGCCCCCGGGCCGTCCCGCCGGACGGCACCCGGCCCGAGGAGAGACCATGACCCACCTGTCCGACCTGCTCGCCGCCGTCGCCCGCGGCGCGGACCCCGGCCCGTTCGCGCTCGTCCGCCGCGAGGGCGCCGACCACCTGGACCTGTACGCCGGCCCGGTGCGCGCCGTCGACCGGCTCGCCGACGTGCCGCTGCCGGCCGGCCCGCCCGGACCGCGCACGCTGGCGCTGGTGCCCTACCGGCAGGTCACCGAGCGCGGCTTCGCCTGCGTGGACGACGGGATGCCGCTGGAGTGCCTGCTGGTCGAGCGACACGAACGGGTGACCCTGGCCGAGGCGCTCGCCGCGCTGCCGGACCAGCCGGTGGTCACCACCGGCGCCGGGTTCGACGTGGACGACGACGAGTACGCGGCCACCGTCGGCCGGGTGCTGACCGAGGAGATCGGCCGGGGCGAGGGGGCCAACTTCGTCATCCACCGGACGCTGCGGGCCACCGTGCAGGGTCCGCCGCTGCGCGCCGCGCTGGCCGCGCTGCGCCGCCTGCTGCTCGGCGAGCGCGGGGCGTACTGGACGTTCCTGGTGCACACCGGCGGCCGGGTGCTGGTCGGAGCGAGCCCCGAGCGGCACGTCAGCGTCGACGACGGCCTGGTGATGATGAACCCGATCAGCGGCACCTTCCGCTACGGCGCCGCCCCGGACCGCGCCGCGCTGCTGCGCTTCCTCGCCGACCCCAAGGAGGTGGAGGAGCTGTACATGGTGCTGGACGAGGAGCTGAAGATGATGGCCACCGTGGCCGAGCGGGGCGGGCAGGTGGTCGGGCCGTACCTGAAGGAGATGTCCCACCTGGCGCACACCGAGTACCTGCTCGCCGGCCGGGGCTCGAAGGACGTCCGCGAGGTGCTGCGGGAGACGATGTTCGCGCCCACCGTCACCGGCAGCCCGATGGAGAACGCCTGCCGGGTGATCGCCCGGCACGAGCGCACCGGGCGGCGCTACTACGCGGGCGTACTGGCCCTGCTGGGGCACGACGACGCCGGCCGGCAGACCCTGGACGCGCCCATCCTGATCCGGACCGCGGAGATCAGCCCGGCGGGCGAGCTGCGGGTGCCGGTCGGGGCGACCCTGGTCCGGCACTCCACCGCCGCCGGCGAGGTGGCCGAGACCCACGCCAAGGCGGCCGGCGTGCTCGCCGCGCTGGGGCTCGGCCCCCAGGCGCCGGCACCCGGCCCGCGGCCGGCGGCACGCCACGACAGCGCCGTCCCGGCGCGTCCCGGCCCGGACCAGCCGCTCGCCGAGGACCCCGAGGTGCGGGCCGCGCTCGCCGCCCGCAACGCGCCGCTGGCCCGGTTCTGGCTGGACCAGCGCACGCCCGGCGCGACCGGCCGGCCCGGGCTGACCGGCCGGCGGGCACTGATCGTCGACGGCGAGGACACCTTCACCGGCATGCTGGCCCACCAGTTGGGCGCGCTCGGCCTGGCGGTGACCGTACGCCCCTGGCACACCCCCGGCCCGCTCGACGGGCACGACCTGGTGGTGGTCGGCCCCGGCCCGGGCGACCCGGGCAGCGGCACCGACCCGAAGATGCGTGCGCTGCGCGGGCTGCTCACCGGCCTGCTGGCCGACGGCCGGCCCACGCTGGCGGTCTGCCTGGGCCACCAGCTGCTGGCCGGGCTGTTGGGGCTGACCCTGCACCGCCGGGACGCGCCGTACCAGGGGCTGCAACGCGAGGTGACCCTCTTCGGCGTGCCGCGCCGGGTCGGCTTCTACTCCAGCTTCACCGCCCGCGCCGAGGACGACCGGCTGGCCACCCGGTACGGGCCGGTGCTGCTGGCCCGGGACGGGGCGGACGGCGCGGTGCACGCGCTCCGCGGCCCGGGCTTCGCCGGGGTGCAGTTCCACCCCGAGTCGGTGCTCAGCCCGGACGGGCTGGCCGTGCTCGACGAGCTGCTGACCGAGCTGCTTGCCGCGCACCTGCCGGCCGCCGAGCCGGCGTGACGGCGGGCCCACCGGGGTAGAGCAGGCGGTGCCGGTGGTCCGGACGGGCCCGAGAGCCCCCGCCCGGGCCACCGGTCACCGGCCCGTTTCCGCGCCCCCGACGAGCAGGTCCGCTGGCCCGGTCAGGCGGCCAGGCCCTTCTTCACCGCGGTACCGAGCTGCACCGCCCGGCGGGCGGTCAGCGCGGTGGCGGTGAGCGCGATGTCGTCCGGCGCGGTCTCCCCGTTGTTGCTGGTGTGCGAGGCGCCGTACGGGTTGCCGCCGACGAACTGGCTCGCCTCGGTGTAGCCGGGGGTGACCACGACTCCGCCCCAGTGGTAGATGACGTTGAACAGCGACAGCAGGGTGGACTCCTGCCCACCGTGCGAGGTGGCCGTCGAGCAGAACGCCGAATAGACCTTGTTCACCAGGGCGCCCTGCGACCACAACGGGCCGGTGGTGTCGATGAACTGCTTGAGCTGGGCGGCCATCACGCCGTACCGGGTCGGCGTGCCGAAGATGACGACGTCGGCCCAGGAGAGGTCGTCCAGCGACGCCTCGGGCACGTCCTGGGTCTCCATGGCGTGCGCGTGCCAGCCCGAGTTGGAGCGGATCGCCTCGTCCGGCGCCAGCTCGTGCACCTTCCGCAGCCGTACCTCGGCGCCGGCGTCGCCCGCGGCCTCGCAGGCCGCCTGTGCCATCTGGTACGTGATGCCGGTCGCGCTGTAGTAGATCACCGCGACCTTGGTCCGGTCAGCCATCGAAGGGTCCCTCCTCGTCTCGGGCCAGCTCCGGCGACTACCCGACAAAAGCCCCGGCAAACGACGCCCGGGCGGGTACGGGCACGGCCGGCCCCGGGTGCGGTCGGGCCGCGCGGGCGGGCGATGCTGGGGGCATGGAGATCAGACCCGCCACCACCGACGCCTGGCCACGGATCTGGCCGTTCCTGCGCGAGATCGTGGCCGCCGGGGAGACGTACACCTGGCCCCGCGACGTCGACGAGGACCGGGCCCGGGCGATGTGGCTGGTGCCGGAGCCGGGCCGGACCGTGGTGGCGGTCGACCCGGACGGCACCGTGCTCGGCACCGCCAAGCTGACCCCCAACCAGCTCGGGCCGGGCGACCACGTCGCCAATGCCAGCTTCATGGTCGCCCCCGCCGCCGCCGGCCGCGGGGTGGGGCGGGCGCTCGGCGAGCACGTGCTGACGCTGGCCCGGGCGCAGGGCTACCGGGCCATGCAGTTCAACGCGGTGGTGGCGACGAACACCCGGGCGGTGGCGCTGTGGCGCTCGCTCGGCTTCGAGGTGGTCGGCCGGGTGCCGGAGGCGTTCCGGCACCCACGGGACGGCCTCGTCGACCTGCTCGTCATGCACCGGCGGCTCTGAACCGGAACCCTTGTCGCGGCTCAAGATTTCCGCAAGTTCCGATGTGAACCGGTGCCGAGCCGGCCGCCGGCCAGGGATCCTGGTGGCACCGGCGCGACCGGCGGCCCCCGTCGCACCGGGAAACCTGAACGGGGGA
This sequence comes from Micromonospora desertarenae, assembly GCF_056150265.1. Classification (NCBI taxonomy): domain Bacteria; kingdom Bacillati; phylum Actinomycetota; class Actinomycetes; order Micromonosporales; family Micromonosporaceae; genus Micromonospora; species Micromonospora desertarenae. The sequence continues at coordinate 116,456 of NZ_JAXCFQ010000007.1, read as the reverse complement.
TCGCGCTCCGCCGGCAACGGCGCTGGCGTAGCGCGATCAGGGGGCCACCGCCCCGAACCGTCCGGCCCGAACGGTCATTCGAGCCGGTCGCGCAGGTCGTCGACCTGCTGTTGCATCCGGTCCACCGCCGCCTCGTTGTTGAGGAAGGTGGTGATCCCGGCGCCGAACGCCAGCCCGATCAGCACCGCCAGCGCGCTGAGCACCAGGCCGCCGATGGCCACGCCCCGGCCGGTCACCCCCGGGCGGCGGGCCATCCGGAGCCCCACGATGCCGAGCACGACGCCGATGATGCCGAGCAGCAGGCCGACCCAGGACAGGATCACGGTGAGCACGCTGATCAGCGCGGCCACCCCGAACACGAGGGCGAAGGTGGCCGCCGCGCTGGTCTTGGCCGCCGTGCCGGTCCGGCCGGCCCGGGCCGGTGCGCCGGTGCCCCGCACCGGCTCGCTGGACGCTGTCATGTCGCTCCCTTCGGGCGCGGAGCGCGCCCCCGTCACGGCCGCATCCCCGTTCCGCCGGCCGTCATGCCTCGCCCGCGGCGGCAGCGGCGGCGCCCGGAAACGTCGGTGCCGGCGCCTACGCTGACGCCCAGCCGACCGGAAAGGGCCGCCCCGTGCACCTGCTCACCGCCACCGACGCGCTGGCGCTGCGGTTGACCAGCCTGCTGCTCCGTCCCCACCCGGCCGCCGCCCCGGCCACGGTGGCCGAGGTGGTGGAGTGGTTCGGCGCCATGCAGGCGCAGGATCTGGCCAGCGGCATGTGGTCGCTCGGGGTCCGGCTGCCCGGGCACGACCACGCCGCGGTGCACGCCGCGCTGGAGCGGCGGGAGGCGCTGCGCACCTGGCCGATGCGGGGCACCGTGCACCTGGTGCCGCCCCGCGACGCCCGCTGGATGCTGGAGCTGACCGGCGTCCGCTCGCTGGCCGGCGCGGCGACCCGCTGGGCCCAGCTCGACCTCACCGCGGCCGACGTGGAGCGGGCGGCCGACGTGCTCGGCGGCGCGCTGGCCGGCGGCGGCCGGCTCACCCGCGCCGAATGCCTGGCCGCCCTGGAGGCCGCCGGGATCGGCACCGCCGGACAGCGCGGCTACCACCTGCTCTGGTACGCGAGCGTGCGCGGGGTCACCTGCCTGGCCCCGAACGTCGGCACCGAGCAGACGTTCGCCCTGCTCGACGAGTGGGCACCGGAGCCGCACCGGCCCGACCGCGACGAGGCGCTGGCCATCCTGGCCCGCCGCTACGTGCGGGGGCACGGCCCGACCACCGACCGGGAGTTCGCCGGCTGGACGGGGCTGACCCTCACCGACGCGCGCCGGGGCCTCGCGGCGGCCGGCGACGCGCTGGCCCAGGTGCGGGTGGACGGGACGGCGATGGTGGTCGACGCGGCCCTGCTCGACGCGCCCCGCGCGCCGCTGGGCGACCTGCTGGTGCTGCCCGGCTTCGACGAGTACCTGCTCGGCTACAAGGACCGCTCGCTGATGCTCGACCCGGCACACAAGGACGCGATAGTGCCGGGCGGCAACGGCGTCTTCCAGCCCACGATCGTGCGGGACGGGCGGGTGGTCGGCACCTGGAAACGCAGCGTCGGCCGGGACGCGGTCACCGTCACGGTCCGCCCGCTGGTGCCGCTGGACGCCGAGCGGGCCCGGGTCGAGCGGGCGCTGGCCGGCTACGCCGATTTCCTTGGCCTGCCACTGCGGGTGGACTGGGCCGCCTGACGCCCCGGGCGTCCCGGAGCGTGCTCGGGCGCCCGCGAGCCTCACCGGCATCACCCGCCCCAGCTTCCACCCCCTGCTCCTATTCGGCGGGCCGGTGACGAATCCGCTCCGGCCCGTCGGGTATCCGCGGGCTGAAGACAGAGGGAGGTACGGTCCATGAAGCTCAACGCACAGCAGGTCAGTTCGCTGTACGGACAGAACGTCACGGACCGCTCAGGGTCGAAGATCGGCAGCGTGGGTCAGATCTGGGCCGACAACGCCGGCGAGCCGACCTGGGTCAGCGTGAAGACCGGGGTGATGGGCACGAAGGAGCAGATGGCTCCGCTGCAGAAGGCCCGGATCGCCGGCGACGGGCTCGCCGTCGACTACGACAAGTCGACGGTGAAGAACGCCCCCGTCGTGGACGCCGACACCGACGAGCCGCTCAGCACGGCGCAGGTCGAGCAGCTCTACCGGCACTATCAGCTCGCGCCGCAGCCGGCTCCGCCGGCGCGGGAGCGCGGGCGAGCGCCGGGCGCCGGTGAGGACCTCATCCGGTCCGAGGAGCGCCTGCGGGTCGGCACCGAGAGCCAGCCCGCCGGCACGGCGCGGCTGCGCAAGTACGTCGTCTCCGAGGACGTGCACACCACCGTGCCGGTCGAGCACGACGAGGTGTACGTGGAGCGCGAGCCGATCGCCGCCGGGGATGCCCGCAACGTCCGCGGCGACATCGGCGAGGCCCAGCAGGAGATGACCCTGCGCGCCGAGCGGCCGGTGGTCAGCAAGGAGACGGTCCCGGTGGAGCGCGTCCGCCTGGCGAAGGACGAGGTGGTCGACCAGCGGGCCGTCGACGAGCAGATCCGGCGGGAGCAGGTCGAGGCCGACATCCCGGAGCCCAGCCGGCGACGTCGCTGACGCCTGACGCACGACGGGCGGGTGGGTCGGTTCCGACCCACCCGCCCGCTCGGTCGTACCGTCAGTCGGCCAGCGCGCCGGCCGCCCGGCCCTCGTGCAGGGTGAGGTTGCGGCCGTTCGCCGGGTCGAACAGGTGGATCTTCTCCAGGTTGAACCAGACCCGGCGGGTCTCCCCCTCCACCACCGGCGACTCCGCCGACAGCCGGGTCACCAGGTTCGCCCCGGCCCCGGTGAAGTCGGCAGCGCCGGCGTCGGCGGCCAGTTCCTCCAGCTCGGCGGCGGTGGCCCGCTCCCCCTCGACGGTGAGGTAGACGTACTTGTCCGAGCCCATCGACTCGACGATCTCCACCGGCGCCTCGAACTCCATGCCGCGGCGGCGGGTGTCCTCGTCGACCAGGTCGGCGTCCTCGAAGTGCTCCGGCCGGATGCCGAGGATCAGCTCGCGCGGGGCGTCGGCCCCTTCCAGCTCGCGCCGGACCCGGTCACCGAGCGGCACCTCGCCCAGCGCGGTACGCAGCGCGCCCTCCTCGACGACGGCGTGCAGGAAGTTCATCGAGGGCGAGCCGATGAAGCCGGCCACGAAGAGGTTGCGCGGGTGGTCGTAGAGCTCCTGCGGCGGGCCGACCTGCTGCACCGCGCCGCCGCGCATGATGACCACCCGGTCGCCGAGGGTCATCGCCTCGGTCTGGTCGTGGGTCACGTAGACGGTGGTGGTGCCGAGCTGCTTCTGCAGCCGGGAGACCACCGTGCGCATCTGCACGCGCAGCTTGGCGTCCAGGTTGGACAGCGGCTCGTCCATCAGGAACGCCTTGGGCTGCCGGACGATCGCCCGGCCCATCGCCACCCGCTGCCGCTGGCCGCCGGAGAGGTTGGCCGGCTTGCGGTCCAGCAGCGCGGTCAGCTCCAGGACCTTCGCCGCCTCCTCGACCTTGGTGTTGATGGTCTCCTTGTCCAGCTTCGCCAGGCGCAGCGGGAACGCCATGTTCTCCCGGACGGTCATGTTCGGGTAGAGGGCGTACGACTGGAAGACCATGGCGATGTCCCGGTCCCGGGGCGCCTTGTCGTTGACCCGCTCCCCGCCGATCCGCAGCTCGCCGGAGCTGATGTCCTCCAGCCCGGCGATCATGTTGAGGGTGGTCGACTTCCCGCAGCCGGACGGGCCGACCAGGATGACGAACTCGCCGTCGGCGATCTCCAGGTCGACGTCGGCCACCGCGACCGTCCCGTCCGGGAACTTCTTGCTCACCTTGTCGAGCACGATGTCAGCCACGACTATCACCTATCCCTTGACGGCGCCGGAGGTCAGGCCGGAGACGATGCGGCGCTGGAAGAAGAGGACGAACAGGATGATCGGAATGGTGATCACCACGGCGGCGGCGCAGATCGCCCCGGTGGGGTCCTCGAACTGCGACTCGCCGGTGAAGAACGACAGCGCCACCGGCACCGTGCGGGACCGCTCGGTGGAGGTCAGCGAGATGGCGAAGAGGAAGTCGTTCCAGCAGAAGATGAAGACCAGGATGGCCGTGGTGAACAGGCCGGGCGCGGCCAGCGGCGCGATCACCCGGCGGAACGCCTGGCCCTGGGTCGCGCCGTCCATCTTCGCCGCCTTCTCCAGGTCCCACGGGATCTGCTTGAAGAACGCCGACAGCGTGTAGATCGCCAGCGGCAGGGCGAAGGTGATGTACGGCAGGATCAGGCCCGGCCAGGTGTCGAAGAGGCCGAGCTGCCGCTCGATGTCGAACAGCGGCGAGACCAGCGACACCTGCGGGAACATCGCGATCAGCAGCGAGACGCCGACCAGCAGCCGCTTGCCGGGGAAGTCCAGCCGGGAGATCGCGTACGCGGCCATGGCGCCGAGCACCACCGCGATCACGGTGGCGATCAACGCGATGCCGATGGAGTTGACCAGGGCCCGGACGAACTGGTCGGTGGCGAAGATCGTCCGGTAGTTGTCCAGCGTCCACTCGCGGGGCCAGAACCTGCCGTCGGTGAGGGTGGCCGGCGTCTTGAACGACAGCGACGCGATCCACAGCACCGGGATCAGCGCGAAGACGACCACGACGACGTCCAGCAGACCCCAGCGGAGCTTGGCCCGGGTGGTGGTTTCGACAGCCATCTCAGCGCCTCTCCCCGTCGTCGCTGCCGGGGGCAGCGGTACCGAACAGCTTCACGAAGACGAAGGCGATGATCGCCACGGTGAGGAAGATCAGCACCGACATCGTCGACCCGATGCCGAGGTTGAGGCCCCGGATCAGGTTGTTGTAGGCGAGCATCGAGACCGAGGAGGTCTCGTTGCCGCCCGCGGTGAGCACGAAGATGTTGTCGAAGACCCGGAACGCGTCCAGGGTGCGGAACAGCAGCGCGACCAGGATCGCCGGCTTCATCACCGGCAGCATCACCTTGGTGAACCGCTGCCAGGCGGTGGCCCCGTCGGTCGAGGCGGCCTTGAGCAGGTCCTCCGGGACCAGCGCCAGGCCGGCCATCAGCAGCAGCGCCATGAACGGCGTGGTCTTCCAGATCTCGGCCAGCATGATGATCGCCAGCGAGCTGGCCCGCTCGGTCAGCGGCGCGCCCTCGCTGAACAGGTTGGCCAGGTAGCCGGTGCCGGGCGTCCAGGCGTACCGCCAGGAGAAGGCGGCGACCACCGTGACGATGCCGTACGGGATCAGCGCGGCGGTGCGCACGATGCCCCGGCCGACCAGCGTGCGATGCATGATCAGCGCCAGGCCCATGCCGAGCACCAGTTCGATCGCGACGGTGACCACGGTGATCAGCGCGGTGACGCCGAACGCCGTCCACCAGAACTCGTTGGTCAGCACGGTGACGTAGTTCTCCAGCCCGATGAACTCGCGCTGGTCGGGAAAGCGCAGGTCGAAACGCTGCAGGGACAACCAGACCGAGTAGAGGATCGGATAGGCCGTCACCAGGACCATGACCAGCGCGGCCGGCGCGCAGAGCAGCCAGCCCAGCCGGCGCTCGGCCTTCTTGTTCTCGCTCAGCGGCGGCTTGCGCCGGCGGTTGCGCTGGGCGGGCACGGCGGCGTGCCGGGCACCGGACCGGGTAGCGGTCTCGTCGGCCGCGACGTCCGCCCCGCCGGGCGTGGCGTTGACACTCACGGCAGCACCCCCTTGGACTCGAGCGCGTCGGCGATGGCGCCGCGCAGTTCGTCGGCGGTCCGCTGCGGGTCGATCGCCGACGGCGGCGAGAGCATCGCCGACATCACGGTGGAGATGCTCTGGTACGCCGGGGTCAGCGGTCGGGTCGCCGGCTCCTTGAGCTCCTCCAGGATGGTCTCCTTCATCGGGTACGCCTCGGTCATCTCCGGGTCGGCGTAGATCCGCTCGATGGTCGGCGGCACGCCGTCGTTGATCGCGGAGAACTTCTGGTTCTCGGCGTTGCGGATGCACTTGGCCGCCTCGAAGGACTCCGCCGGGTGCTCGGAGTAGGCGCTGACCGCCATGTTCACCCCGCCGATGGTTACCTTGCTCGGGATGTTCTCGTCGATGCCCGGCACCCGGGCCCAGGTGACCTGCTTGGCCAGCTCCGGGTTGGCCTCCTGCATGGCCGGGTAGACGAACGGCCAGTTCACCTGGAAGGCGCCGTTGCCGGACTGGAACTCCAGCCGCACCGGGTCCTCGGTGGCGTTGCTGAACGACGGCGAGGTCACCCCGGAGGTGGCGAACCGCTGGAGCTGCTCCAGCGCCCTGACGGTGCCCTCGTCCATCACGGCCCGCCTGCCGTCGTCGCTGAGGATGTGCCCGCCCGCGCTCTCGGCCAGGGTGTTGTAGAGAACCACCAGGCCCTCGTACTGGGCGCCCATGGTGAGCACCTGGTACGGCTTGCCCTGCTGCTTCAGCCGCTGGGCCGCCGAGATCATCTGGTCCCAACTCTTCGGCGGCTCGGGCACCAGGTCCTGGCGGTACCACAGCAGCTGGACGTTGGTGTTCTTCGGCGCGGCGAAGAGCTTGTCCTGGTAACGCGCGGTCTCCAGCGGGCCGGCCAGGGTGCCCTGCTCGACCTCCGCCTTGTCCTGCCCGGTCCACTCCAGGATCCAGTCGGCGCTGGCGAACTCCTGGGTCCAGGTGACGTCGAGGCCGAGCACGTCCATGCCGGGGTCCTGCGCGGCGAGCCGGCGCACCATCTGCACCCGCTGGTCGTCGGCCTGGCGCGGCAGCACCCGATAGGCGATCCGGTACCGGCCCTGGGCCGCGGCGTTGCAGTTGTCCACCACCTTCTGCAGGTTCTGCTCCGGCGGGTAGTACAGGTTGATCGTCGGCACACCGCCGTCGTCGCCGGATCCGCAGGCCGCCATGGGCGCCACCAACGTCAGCGCCGCGGCCGCGGCCAGCGCGCGTACGCGAGGCCGGCGCCGGGTCCCGTCGGGATCGCTCATCACCCCTCCCCTCGCAACAGCCGGGGTGACGCACCGTGCCCCGGCGCACGGCGAGACGGTCGGGACGCTGACCAGTGAGTGATCGGTCCCGGACGTTTCGTGGCCCCAACACTGCCCGACCTGCTGCGGCGCGAAACCTGGCGGCGGTGAGACGGCCACGACAGGCGATGCGTGTGGCGTGGCTCACCGCGCTGCGGGCCGGCCGGCCGGCGCTTACCCTCGGCCGATGGACGCCACCTTCTTCTTCGATCCCGCCTGCCCGTGGACCTGGCGGACCTCGCGGTGGCTGGTCGCCGTCGCCGACGCCCGTGGCCTGCGGGTCGAGTGGCGGGCCTTCAGCCTGGCCATCCTCAACGAGGGCGACGTCGCCCCCGAGTTCGCCGACGTGCTGGCCGCGTCGAGCCGGGCGTTGCGGCTGGTCGAGGCGCTGCGCGCGGACGGCTGCCCGGACGACGTCGCCCGGTTCTACGCCGAGTTGGGCGCGCGCAGCCACGAGGCCGGCAACCCGCTGTCGCCGAGGGCCGTGGACGCGGCCGTCGAGGCGGCCGGCCTGGGTGACGCGGCAGCGGCGCTCGACGACGAGCGCTGGGACCGGGCGGTACGCGAGTCGCACGCGCTGGCGTACGCCTCGGCCGGCCCGGACATCGGCTCGCCGGTGCTCATGGTGCCCGGCGCGGAGCGGGGCATGCACGGCCCGATCCTCACCGAGGTACCCGGCACCGACGACGCCCTGACCATCTGGGACAGCATGCTCCCCCTCCTCCACCTCCCGGCCTTCCACGAACTAAAACGCGCCCGCCACTAACCCCCCTCCCTCCCTCCCTCCCTCCCCCCCCCGGGACCCGCGCTGATCATGAGGTTGGCCGGGCGTTTCGTCCGTTTCGACGCCGCCAACCTCATGATCAATGGAGTTGAGGGGGCCGGGGGTGGGTGGGGAGGATGGGGGGATGATGGGTCGGTTCAAGGATCTCTGTCTGGATGCGGCGGAGCCGCGGGCGCTGGGGGCGTTCTGGGCCCGGATCCTCGACGGTGAGCTGGTGGACCTCGGCGACGGGGACAGCCGGGTCGACCCGCGCGGCGGCTCCGGGGCGGAGTCGATCTGGGTCAACCGGGTGCCCGAGCCGCGTACCGGCAAGACCCGCGTCCACCTGGATCTGCGGCTGGCCGACGCGGAGCCGGCGGCGCTGCTCGCCGCCGGGGCCCGGCTGGTCCGCGAGCCGGACGCGGAGATCAGCTGGTGGGTGCTGGCCGACCCGGACGGCAACCTGTTCTGCGCCTTCCCGGCCCGCGAGGGTGCGTCGCCGGGCCCGATCGCGCTGGTCGTGGACTCCGCGGACCCGGTCGCCCAGGCGACGTGGTGGGCCGGCGTGGCCGGTGGCGAGGTGCGCACCAGCGACCGCGGGCACGCCTCGCTGCTCGGCGCGGCCGGCTTCCCCTGGCGCCAGTGGATCTTCGACCCGGTGCCGGAGCGCAAGACCGTGAAGAACCGGATGCACTGGGACGTCGACCTGACCGGCCCGGAGCCGACCGAGCTGATCAGGGCCGGGGCGACGCTGCTGCGCGAGCCGGACGACACGGTCAGCTGGTGGGTCCTGGCCGACCCGGAGGGCAACGAGTTCTGCGCGTTCGCGCCACGTCCCACCCAGTGAGCGGTGGTGCTACCCAGCGGCCGCCGGGTGGACTAGCGTTTTCCTAGCTCCGCAGCCAGCGCGTTCGCCGTCGACGTCGACACGCCTCCGGCCGACCCCAGCCCGTCCGATCGGTTGGTTCTCGCGGGAACTTCCCTCTGCCGGTCCACCGGTTGGGCAGGATCGTCCCCAACGAGGAGGTGCCGTCGTGGTGCAGGACACCCGCGCTCTCGCCCTGACGTTCGAGGTGAGCGGCCTGCCACCGGTGAAGACCGAGGCGCTGTCCATCTTCGCCGCCGGTCACCGGCAGGCGACGAGGGTCCGCGCCCTGCTCGAAGCGGCCTGTACGGCGGCTCAGCGCACCGGCTGGACCCCGCTGTCCGGGCCGATCGAGGTGGACGTGGTGCTGCGCTGCCCGCCCGGGCACCGCACCTCCGACGCCAGCACACTGCTCGGCGGGGTGTGCGCCGTGCTCCAGGACAAGAAGCGGGTGTCCAGCATCGGCCTGGCCCACCTCGGCGTCCTGGTCGACGTCGCGCTCTACGACGACGACCGGCAGATCCGCCGGCTGTCGTACGTCGAGGAGCCGGCGGAGGACTTCTCGTACCAGGTGCGGGTCGCCGCCGTACCGAACGTGGTTTGACCGACGGCCGCGGTGGGGTACCGCGGACGCCGACGAAGGGAGCGCCGATGTCGGAGCCACATGTCACGCTGGACCCCCGCGGGCTCGACCCCGTGCAGCAGAAGCTGCGCGGCCCGCTGGAAGACCAGCTGACCTCGGCGCTGCAGGCGGCGACGGAACGGGTCCGCGCCGGTTACGCCGGCGAACCGGTCGAGCAGGTCTGCCAGCGGCTGCTCGACGAGACCCGGGCCGGGCTGCACCCCGACATCGCGGCCGGCTTCGAGCCCGACATGGACGAGTTCTGCCGGGTGGCGGTGGCCATCGTCCGCGGCGGAGACACCTGACCGCCGAGTCGGCAGTCGCCGGCCCGCCGGAACGGCCCGGTCGGCGGATGTCGGCCGATGTCGGCACTCCCCGCGGCCGGGCCCGGTTACGGTCGGGCCCGTGCAGCCCGAGGAACTGCGGCACCGGGTCGGCTCGGCCCGGGTGGCCCGGCTCGCCACCGTCCGGCCCGACGGCCGCCCGCACCTGGTGCCGGTCTGCTTCGCCCTGCTCGGCGACGTGGCCTACCACGCGGTGGACGAGAAGCCCAAGCGCCACCGCCGGCTGCGTCGACTGGTGAACATCGAGGCGACGGAGCACGCCTGCCTGCTCGTCGACGAGTACGACGAGGACTGGTCGGCGCTGTGGTGGGTCCGGCTGGACGGCCGCGGCCGCCTGGTCGGCGACCCGGCGGAGGAGGGCGCGGCCCGGGCGGCGCTGGCCGCCAAGTACCCGCAGTACGCGCGGCGCCCACCGGGCGGGCCGATCGTCGCGGTCACGGTGACCCGGTGGTCGGCGTGGTCGGCGGCCGGCGGCGCGGTGGACCTGACGGGGTGAGCGCGGCCCGTGTGGTGCGCCGGACGGGTGTGTCGCCGTCGTGATCCACCGGTGGTTCGACGACAGCGAGATCGGCCACGACCAGGCACGCAGGCGCCCCCTTCCCGGACGGGTAGGTGGTCAGTACCGGCCGAGGTTCTGCACCGGGCAGATCACGATCCGCGGGGCGCGCGCCGGGTCGAGCCAGGTGAGCACCCGGACCAGGTTGGCGTGCGACAGGCTGACGCAGCCGGCGGTCGCGTTGCCGCCGCTGGTGCTGAACTCGTGCAGGAAGATCCCGCTGCCGGCGTTCGGGATCGGCTTCGGCACGTTCGGCGGCATGTTGTACGTGATCACCGCGAAGTGGGTGTACGCGGGGATCTCCTTCCACAGCGCCTCGCTGAAGCCACCGGGGTTGGTGGTGCTGTGCTGGAAGGTGTTGTACAGCGGCGAGTCGGGGTTCTCGTTCCACCAGTCGTTCGTCACCACCCGGTGGTACGGGTAGCGCATCCCCGGGTCGGCGCCGATGCCGTACATCGTCTCGCCGAACGAGTAGACGCCGGTCGGCGTGGTGGGCACGCCCTCGACGTGGTTGTCGCTGAAGCCCCGGGAGCCGATCCGTGCCGGCAGCGGCGGGAAGACCGCCACCCAGTGCCCACCGGCCACGGCGAACGTCTCCAGCGTCGCGTACGTGGTGCTGTAGCCGTTGCCGGTGACGAGGACGACCTGCCGGGTCTCCTCCGGCAGGGTGGTCAGCGCCGAGGCCCGGTTCGGCGGCGGGATCGGCCGCGCCCGCCCGGTCACGAGCGCCCCCGCAGGGTGCCGGTACGCACGGAAGAGTGACTCCGTTCCATTCGCAGCATGATCGCAGTTCCGGTTCGGGCCGGCTGCCCCGGAAAAGGTGAGGAATCTCCGCCGGGGGCAGCGGCGGGTCGGTGTAACGGCATCGGCGCGACGGACGCAGCAGCCGCCCGTCCGGCTCCCGGGAAGACAGGACGGGTCAGGACCGGGTCCGCAACTCCCCGGTCCTGACCCCCAGCCGTCCGGCGTGGTAGCGAGCTGCGCCGGATTGGACACGCGGGCGTGGCACGCCGCCCACGCTCGGCTCAACCCGACGAGCCGGCCCGCCTGCACTCAGCTCCACGGTGCCCAGCTACCGGACTTCGGTGCGCTCCCGACCCACCCCGAAGAGCCGTGAGCGCCGGATCAGGCTAGGCGGGTCCTTCCAGGTCGGACAAGGCGCCCGGCCCTCGACGGAGGGTGATTGATATCAACGTTGAAAACCGGCATGTCGGCGTAACACGACCGTCGACAGGAGCGCTATTTCCGGTCGGAGCGACCTCTGCGCAAGCCGGTTCAGAAGTGCTCGAGCAGGTCGGGGAAGGCGCCCAGGTGCAGCACGCCCGGGTCGGTGCGGTCCAGTTCGTCGTGCTCCAGCACCCAGGTGTTGTCGTTGGGGATGAAGACGGCGTTCAGCCCGGCCGCCCGGGCCGGCAGGATGTCCGACTTCGGGGAGTTGCCGATCATCCACGCGCTGGCCGGGTCGAGGCCGTGCTCCCGGGTCAGCCAGCGGTACGTCTCGACGTCCTTCTCCGGCACGATGTGCGCGGCCTCGAAGTGGTGCAGCAGCCCGGAGGCGTCCAGCTTGCGCTGCTGCTCCTCCCGGTCCCCCTTGGTCAGCAGCAGCAGCGCGTGCCGGCCGGCCAGCTCGTCCAGCGCGTCCGCCACCCCGGGCATCAGCTCGACCTGGTGCTCCACCAGCGCCACCGCCAGCTCCTGGATCTCCCGGCGCTCGGCCTCGGTGGCCGGACGCTGACGCAGCCGCTCCAGGCACTCGCCGAGGCTGTGCAGGAAGACCTTGCTGCCGTAGCCGTGCACCGCCGCGTTGGCCCGCTCGATGTCGTCCAGGACGGCCCGGATCGCGACCCGGTCGAGGGTGGGGTGGTCCAGCCAGGCCAGGAAGTCGTCGATCACCCGCTCGAAGAGCACGTTGTTCTCCCAGAGCGTGTCGTCGGCGTCGAACACCAACACCTGCCCGGGCGACACCCGCGCACCACCGTCCGTCATGCCGTTCCCTCCCCGCGCCGGGCCCGGCCGGCGCCCGGCCCGGGCGGGAACTATAGGACACCGCCGCCGGAGCGCCCAGGGACTTTCCCGCGGCGCCGGGCCGGTGGCGCCGGTACCTCCAGCAGCCGGGTGGCGATCATCTCCTCCCGCTGCTCCTGCGCCTCGGGGCGGAGCCGGCCGCCGCGGGTGAGCATGACCACCCCGTGCAGCAGACTCCAGCCGACCTCGGCGAGGGTGTCCGGGTCCCGGCCGGCGGCCAGCGGCGCCACGGCGGCGCGCAGCTGCGCGAACGCGGCCGCCGGCGTGACCGGCGCCCGGTCCGCGCCGAGGGTCAGGTCGGGGGTGTGCGCGAGCATCGCGTCGTACACCTCGGGGTTGGCGTAGGCGAAGTCGAGGTAGCCGGAGACCACCGCGGACCAGGCCCGGTGCGGGCCGTCGGCGGCGGCCCGGGCGGCGGTGAGCGCGGCGGCCAGCTCGGCGAAGCCGCGCACCGCGACCGCGGCCAGCACGGCGTCCCGGTCGGCGAAGCACCGGTAGAAGTCGCCGAGGTCGACCCCGGCGCGCTCGGCCAACCTCCGCGGGGTCACCGCCGGCCAGCCCTCCGCCTCGGCCAGCTGCCGGGCCGCCGCGACGATGCCCGCCGCCGCGCCCGGCTCGGCGTGGGGCCCGACCTCGCCCGGCTCGGCGGGGGCCGGGACCTCGCCCGGCCGGGCGGGGACGGCGGCCCGGTGGTCGGCGTCGCCGTCCTCTTCGTGGGACACCCCGCCGAGCCTAGCGGCGGTCGCGGACGGTGAGCGGCCGGCGACGGATTGGCGACTGTTCGCCGCCGCGACACAATCCGCAGGTCAGCGGCGCAGGGTCAGGATCAGGTCGGCGACCAGCGCGGTCCACCCGGTCTGGTGCCAGGCGCCGAGCCCCGCCCCGTTGTCCCCGTGGAAGTACTCGGGGAAGGCGATCAGGTCCCGCCAGTCGGGGTGGGTCTGGAAGAGCTGGCAGGCGCCGTAGATCGGCCGGCGGCCCCAGCCGTCGCGGGTGAAGAGCGCGATCAGCCGGGCGGAGAGGTCGTCGGCGATCTCGTCGAGCGTCCGCTTCACCCCGGACCGGGTCGGGTACTCCACCTGGAGGTCGTCACCGAAGAAGGCCGCGTAGTCGCGCAACGCGCTGATCAGCAGGAAGTTGGTCGGCATCCAGATCGGCCCGCGCCAGTTGGAGTTGCCGCCGAACAGGCCGCTGGTCGACTCGGCCGGCTCGTAGCCGACGCAGAACTCCTGCCCGCCGAGGGTCACCGCGAACGGCTTGTCCAGGTGCGCCCGGGAGAGTGTGCGCAGGCCGTACTCGGAGAGGAACTCGTCGGGGTCGAGCATCCGGGCCAGCAGCCGGACCACCTGCTCCGGGCCGACCATGGACAGCAGTCGCTGCTGGCGGCCGTCCGGGCCGAGCCGGCGGGCGCCGATCACGTCGGCGTACTCGGGGCGGTTGGTGAGGAACCAGCGCAGCCGGGCGCCCAGCTCGGGCAGCCGGTGCAGGGTACGCGCGGTGAGCCGGGTGACCGCGGCCAGCGGCAGCAGCCCCACCACCGAGCGGACCTTCAACGGCACCCTGGTGCCGTCGGTCAGCCGCAGCACGTCGTAGAAGAACGCGTCCTCGTCGTCCCAGAGCCCCTGCGAGTACGCGGCCGCCGCGATGTAGGCGAAGTGCTCGAAGAACTTGGTGGCGGTGTCCACCCAGGCGCGGTCGTGCTCGGCCAGCACGATCGCGATGTCGAGCAGGTTCAGGGCGTACATGGCCATCCAGCCGGTGCCGTCGGACTGCTCCAGCACCCCGGCCACCGGCAGCGCCGCCGACCGGTCGAACGGCCCGACGTTGTCCAGCCCGAGGAAGCCGCCCTCGAAGACGTTGTTGCCGCCGGTGTCCTTGCGGTTGACCCACCAGGTGAAGTTGAGCAGCAGCTTGTGCATCACCCGGGCCAGGAAGTCGTGGTCCCGCCCGCCGTCGATCTCGAAGACCTTCAGCGCCGCCCAGGCGTGCACCGGCGGGTTCACGTCGCCGAACGCCCACTCGTACGCGGGGATCTGCCCGTTGGGGTGCAGGTACCACTCGCGCAGCAGGAGCAGCAGCTGCTCCTTGGCGAAGCCCGGGTCGACCCGGGCGATGCTCACGCAGTGGAAGGCCAGGTCCCAGGCGGCGTACCAGGGGTACTCCCAGGGATCGGGCATGGAGATCACGTCGAAGCTGGTCATGTGCCACCAGGCGCTGTTGCGCCCGTGCCGGCGGCCCGGTGGCGGCGGCGCCGAGCCCGGATCGCCCTCCAGCCACCGTTTCACGTCGAAGTGGTAGAACTGCTTGCCCCACATCAGCCCGGCGATGGCCTGCCGGGCGACCAGCGCCTCGTCCGGGGTGGCGGCGGCCGGGATCACCCCGGCGAAGAAGCGGTTCGCCTCCGCCCGCCGGGCCCAGACCACCGCGTCGAAACCGGCGCCCAGGTCCGCCGGCGGCGGCACCGTGCCGCCGGGCGGCGGGGCGGTACGGGTCAGCCGCAGCCGGATCTGCCGCTGCCCGCCGGCCGGCACGTCCAGCACGTAGTGCAGGGCGCCCTTGGTGCCCTCCCGCGCCGGGTTCACCGTCGCCGCGCCGTTGACCACGTGGTCGTTGATCCCGTCCTTCGGGTACGGCGAGCGGCCCGGCAGCCCCCAGAGCCGCTCGGCGTTGGTGTCGTTGTCGCAGAGCAGCGGGGTCGGCGACCCCTCCCCCTCCAGCCGCAGCTGGCCGAGCACCCGGTGCTCGCCGACCAGCCGGGAGCCCTCCCCGACCAGACGGGGGATCCGGTCGCCGCCGGGCAGCCCCCACGCCCAGGTGTTGCGAAACCACAGGGTGGGCAGCACGTGCAGCCGGTCGTCCCGGTCGCCCCGGTTGGCCACCGTGATCACCACGCACAGGTCGGTCGGGGACGCCTTGGCGTAGTCGACGGTCACCGCCCAGTACCGGTCGTCGTCGAAGATGCCCGTGTCGACCAGCTCGTACTCGGTGTCGTCCCGGCCGCGCAGCGCGTTCACCGCGACCAGCTCGTCGTACGGGAAGGCGGCCTGCGGGTAGTGGTAGCGCCAGCGCATCCACGAGTGGGTGGGCGTGGAGTCCTCGTACCACCAGTAGTCCTTGGCGTCCTCGCCGTGGTTGCCGCCGTCGCCGCCGAGGCCGAACATCCGCTCCTTGAGGATCGGGTCGCGGCCGTTCCACAGCGCGAGGGCGAAGCAGAACGTCTGCCGGTCGTCGCAGACGCCCGCCATGCCGTCCTCGCTCCACCGGTAGGCTCGGGACCGGGCATGGTCGTGGGGGAAGTAGTCCCACGCCGTGCCGTGCTCGCTGTAGTCCTCCCGCACCGTCCCCCACGCCCGTTCGGACAGATACGGACCCCATGCCCGCCAGTCCTGCTCCCCCGCGTCGGCCTGGGCGAGCCGGATCCGCTCGGGGTCGGGCGCGGGCGCGTTCGTCGGCGGCACGTCGGTGATCACGTGCACATCTTCGACGCCGCCGGGGTACTCCACCACAGCGGCCATTCTCGTCGTGGCGTGTTACACCCCGCCGCCGGTGGAGGAAAGTTGATCGACATTGGCTTCGGTCCGCAGGTGTGCGGGCAGCTCAGCAGCGGTGCGACCCGGGAGTGGCTGGTCACCGATGGCCTCGGCGGGTACGCCATGGGCACGGTGAGCGGGCTGCGGACCCGCCGCTACCACGGGCTGCTGGTGGTGGCCGGCGAGACGCCGGCGGCCCGGCGGGTCGGCCTGGTCAGCCTCGACCCGGCCGTGCTGCTCCCCTCCGGCGCCCGGGTCCGGCTGGGCGCGCACGAGTGGGCCTCCGGGGTCGTCGACCCGCCCGGCTTCGAGCTGCTGGAACGGTTCACCCTCGTCGACGGGCTGCCCCGGTGGCGGTGGCGGATCGGCGACGTGGTGATCGAGCGGGAGCTGGCCATGCGGCACGGCCACCGCTGCGTCGCGGTGGTGCACCGGCTGGTCGCCGGCGGCCCGGTGCGGCTGGAGCTGGCCGCGGCCTGCACCTGGCGGGACGCGCACGGCGAGCGCCGCGCCGACGGGCCGGCGCTCCGGGTGGAGCCGGTGGCCGGCGGGGCGGTGGTCGAGGGCGCCTTCCGGCTCGCCGGCCCGGACTGGACCCCGGAGGGCCAGTGGTGGCTGGGCGTGCACCACCGGGAGGAGGCGGAGCGGGGCCTGCCCCCGAGCGAGGACCTCTGGTACGCGGGACGCTTCGCCGGCGCCCTGGAGCACCCGGGCGACACCGTCTCGGTGCTGGCGTGGGCCGGCGACCTGGCCGAGCAGCCACCCCCGGCGGCGGAGGTGGTCACCGCCGCCCGGGCCCGCAACCGCCGGGTGGTGGCGGCGGCCGCGCCGGCCGACGAGGTGACCGCGACACTCACCCTGGCCGCCGACGCGTTCGTCGTGCGCACCGGCCGGGGGCCGGACGTGGTCGCCGGCTACCCCTGGTTCGGTGCCTGGTCGCGGGACACGATGATCTCCTACGAGGGCCTGTTCCCGCGTACCGGCCGGGCCGACGAGGGGCGCGAACTGCTGCGGTCGTACGCGGCGACGCTGTCGGAGGGGATGCTCGCCAACACCGCCGACACCGGGCGGGTGGAGTACAACACGGTCGACGCCACGCTGTGGTTCCTGCACGCGGTACGCCGGCACGTCGCCGTCACCGGCGACAGCGACCTGGCCGCCGAGCTGCTGCCGGCGCTGCGCGCGGTGGTCGACGCGCACCTGACCGGCACCCGGTACGGCATCGCCGTCGACCCGACCGACGGGCTGCTCACCTCCGGCGCCCCGGGCGCCGCGCTGACCTGGATGGACGCCCGGGTGCACGGGGTGCCGGTCACGCCGCGGGCGGGCAAGCCGGTGGAGGTCAACGCGCTCTGGATCAACGGGCTGGCCGGCCTGGCCGAGCTGACCGAGCTGGCCGGCCGGGACGCCGGCGAGCTGCGCCGGTTGCACGAGCGGGCGGCCGACGCGTTCCGGGCCCGCTTCCCGGCTCCGACCGGCTGGCTGTACGACGTGGTCGACGCGCCCGCGCCGGCGTACCCGCTGGGCGCGGCGGAGCGGCACGACGACGACCTGCTCCGCCCCAACCAGCTGCTCGCCTGGTCGCTGCCGGACGCGCCGCTGGAGCCGGACGCGGCGGCGCTGCGCCGGGTGGCCGCCGGGCTGCTCACCCCGCTCGGCCCGCGCAGCCTCGCCCCGGGCTCCCCCGGGTTCGTCGAGCGGCACCGGGGCGGGCCGGCGGAGCGGGACGGGGCGTACCACCAGGGCACCGTGTGGCCGTGGCTGCTCGGCCCGTACGCCGACGCCTGCCGGCGCGCGGGCCTGCCGGTCGACGACCTGTTCGTCGGCGTCGAAGCCCACCTGACCGAGTACGGGCTGGGTTCGGTGAGCGAGACGGCCGACGCCCTCGCCCCGCACCGGGCCACCGGCTGCCCGTTCCAGGCCTGGTCGGTGGCCGAGGTGCTGCGCGTTCGCCGGTAGCGGTTTACACCTCTGCAACGACGGCGTCTCCGCTGGTTAGCCGGCTGCCCGCAGGATTGGTGGCGATCCAGCCGCGACGACGGGCACCGCGCGGGTGCCGGCCGGCGCGCGCCCGGGGACAACTCCAAGGGGGCCGCATGTCACCTGACGCCGACGTGATCGACATCCACCCCGCCCGGCACCAGCGGGTGCTGATGCTCTCCTGGGAGTACCCGCCGGTGCTCGTCGGCGGCCTCGGCCGCCACGTCCACGCCCTCTCCGTCGCCCTCGCCGCCGCCGGCCACCAGGTCACCGTCGTCACCCGCCACGCCGACGGCGCGCCCCTTGAGGAATACGCCGACGGCGTCCGCGTCATCCGCGCCGCCGAAGACCCCGTCACCTTCCCCCTGGCCACCAACAGCCTGCTGGCCTGGACCATGGCCTTCAACCACACCCTCACCCGCGCCGCCCTGCGCGCCACCGACACCGCCGACCACGACGTCATCCACGCCCACGACTGGCTCGTCGCACACACCGCTGTCACCCTCGCCGAGCACCTCGACCTGCCCCTGGTGACCACCATGCACGCCACCGAGGCGGGCCGGCACCAGGGCTGGCTGCCGGAGGAGATGAACCGCACCATCCACGGCGTCGAGCACTGGCTCAGCAACGCCTCGACCCGGGTGATCGCCTGCTCCGGCTACATGCGCGACCAGGTCACCACGCTCTTCGAGGTGCCGGCCGGGCAGGTCGACGTGGTGCCCAACGGGGTCGACGACCGGGCCTGGCGGGCCCGTCCCCGCGCGGTGGCGTCGGCCCGGGCCCGGTTCGCCGGGGACGGGCCGCTGGTCGGGTACGCCGGCCGGCTGGTCTACGAGAAGGGCGTGCAGCACCTGGTGCACGCGGTGCCGTACCTGCGCCAGCGGCACCCCGGGCTGCGGGTGGTGATCGCCGGGGACGGGCCGTACCGGGCCGAACTGGAGGAGGAGGCGCGCCGGCTCACGCTCGGGCCGACCGTACGCTTCACCGGCTTCCTGGACACCACCCAGTTGCCGGCGATGCTGGGGGCCACCGACGCGACGGTGGTGCCCAGCCTCTACGAGCCGTTCGGGATGGTGGCGCTGGAGGCGGCGGCGGCCGGCGCGCCGCTCGCGGTGGCCCGTACCGGCGGGCTCGCCGAGATCGTCGAGCCGGGCGTCACCGGGGTGACCTTCCCGCACAGCGATCCGGATGCCCTGGCCGGCGCGGTCGACCAGCTCCTCGGCGACGAGGTGTTCGCCCGCCGGGTCGCCCGGCGGGCCCGCACCATGGTCGGCCGGCGCTACGGCTGGGCGAGCATCGCCGACCGGACCGCCGGCACGTACGCGACCGCCCGGCGGGAGCAGGGCGCGTGGCGGGCCCGGCGCGCGGCCCGGCCGGCCGGCGGTCAGCGGATCGTCATCCCGGAGGGGAACCTGCTCGGCCACGCCGCCTGCTGAGCCCGGCCGAAACGCCGAGGAGTCACGGCGCGCCGGTCGGCGTCGCGGCCAGCGGGGCGGCGCGGCCGTCGCGCGGGTGGCGGGCGGCGGCCATCGCGGCCAGACCGGCGCCGGTGAGCGCGGCGGTGTACGGCGCGGCGGCCGGCTGCACCGCGATCCGCAGGGTCTGGGACAGGGCGGCGATCAGGTCCGGTCGGGCCGCGCCGTCACCGGCCAGCACCATGCCCCGGGCCAGGGCCGCCAGGGCGGTCGGCCGGACGGCCGGCTGCTGGTAGATCTCGCGGACCAGCCGGGCGGCGACGGTGGCCAGCACGTGTACGGCGGCGCCGTCGGTGATGTCGCGGGTGCCGAAGTCGGTGCGGCGGGCGGCGACCAGCTGCCCGTCGTCGAGGAGACCGATCTCGGTGACCTGCGCGCCGATGTCGGCGAGCAGCAGGGCGCCGGCGGCCGCGCCGGCGCCGATGGCGGCGGCGCGGAGGGTGTCGATGAACAGCAGCCGCCGCGGCGCGAGCGCGGCGGTGAGCACCTCCCGCATGGCGTACTCGTCGGCCGGCGTCGCGGACACCGGGCGGCAGGCCACCACGAACGGCTCCGCCTCGACCGGGGGACGGAACCGGTGCAGCAGTTGGCGCAGCGCGCTGGTGCAGGCCGGGGCGTCGACGAGGCGTCCGCGCCGCACCAGGGGCGCCCCCTGGCCGGGGCCGCCTCCGGTGGAGACGCTGACGGTGCCCCGGCCCAGGCCCCACAGCCGCAGGTGGGAACTGCCGGCGTCGACCGCCAGCAGCGCGGGGCCCGTACCGCGGTCGGCGGTGACCGGGCCGCGGCGGGCTCCCGGCTGCGGTCGGTCGACGGTGGTCCTGGCCGGCATGCCGCCCTCACTTTCCGCGAAACGACCTCCAGCTTGGGCCGGCGGCCCGGCGGCGACAGCGGAGCCGACGGGCCAACAACCGCGCCGCAGCTTGCCGGCCACCGGCAAGGCGGCGGGCGCGGCGGCGACGGTTGGCCGGTCCGCGTGCGGCGCGGCTATGGTGTGCCGCATGCGAGTCCCCCAGCAGCGACGCACCGTCGAGCAGCCCGCCGGGCTGCCGATGCTGGTCGTCGCCGCCGTACTCGCGGTGATCTTCTCGCCCGGTCGCGCGGTGGGGCTGTGCATCGTCTACCGGCTGGCGAAGCGGGCGGTTCCGGGTTGCGTCCCGGCGTGGTCGGCGGACCGGGCTCCGCCGGCCCGGCTCGGCATCGCCTGACGTCCACCACCGCCACGGCCCGCCCGGCCGTCGGTCCTCCTCCGCTGTCCCGAGCCGTCCCCGTCCGCGTACCGGCCCGTTCGGGCAGCGCCCCGCCGCCGGTCGCGACCAGCTCCGGCCGGCGGCACGACCCGCCCGGAAGGGTGCTGACATGCTCAACCCCGGCGCCTACGCCCGTGACGGGCTGCGGCAGATACTCACCATCGACCTGGGCACGGCCCACGTACGGATCTGGTCGCCCGCCCTCGGCCGGGTGGTCGAGGAACCGACGGTCGTCGCCTGGGGACCGCCCGGTTCCCGGTGCGCCGTCGGCCGGGCCGCCGTCGAGCTGGCCGACCGCACCGGCGCTCCGCTGGTGTGGCCGCTGCGGCACGGCGTGGTGGACCACTTCGCCGCCTGTGTGCACCTGCTGCGGGTGCTGACCGTCGCCCACGCCGGCTCCGGCGCGCCGCACACCCCCGTCCTGGTCGGGGTGCCCGCCACCGCCACCCTGCGCCAGCAGCAGCGGCTCACCGCCGCCGTACGGCGGGCGACCGGTGGCCGGGTCAGCACCGTGGAGGAGCCGCTCGCCGCGGCGCTGGCCTGCCGGGCCGGCCTGGACACCGAGGACCTGATGGTGGTCGACATCGGACAGGGCCGCACCGAGGTCGCCCGGATCACCGACGGCACGGTCACCGCCGCGGCCCGGGCCGACGGCTCGAACGACGTCGACCAGGTGCCCGCCATCGCCGCGGCGGTCCGGCGACTCGGCGAGCACACCCACCGGCCCGGCCCGCGACGGCTCCTGGTGACCGGCGGCGGGGCGGCCACCATCGGCGTCGCCGCCCGGCTCGCCGCGCTCACCAGCCGCGCCGTCACCATGCCACCCGACGTCCGGCTCGCCACCATCCAGGGGCTCGCCCTGCTGGCCCAGGCCCGGCCGCCGCACGCCGACGGCCGTCCGGGCCAGCCCGGCACCTGACCCAGCGAGAGGAGCGGGAACACGCCATGCAGATCGAGGTCGTGCCGCTGCCCGGGATCGGGCTGCGCCACACGTTCACCACCGAGCAGGGGCGCCGGGTCGGGGTGGTCACCCACCACGCCGGCGGGCTGCGCCGCCTGGTCCACGACGATCCCACCGATCCGGACCGCAGCTGCGACCTGCGGTTGACCCGGACCGAGGCGCTCGCCCTCGCCAACCTGCTCGGCATCCTCGACGTCGTGCAGCCCGACGCCACCGGCTGACCGCGGTGGCCGCGTCCGCCGTCGGATCGACCCTCCGGCCGGCGGTGGATGAGAAACCCCGCTGCGCTGACTATCGTGTGACCCAGGGTGACCGGGAGGGATCGCGGACCGTGCGGCAGCGGCTGATCGCGGGGCGGTACCGGCTGCTGGACCTGGTCGGGACCGGGGGGATGGGCCGGGTCTGGCTGGCCCGGGACGAGATGCTGCACCGGGATGTCGCGGTCAAGGAGATCCGGCCGCCGGCCTGGCTGACCGAGTCCGAACGGGACGAGGTGCGGCTGCGGACGCTGCGCGAGGCGCGCACCGCGGCCCGGCTCAACCACCCGAACGTGGTCCGGATCTACGACGTGGTGCACGACGGGGACAGCCCGTGGATCGTGATGGAGTACGTGCGCTCCCGCTCGGTGCACCAGATCCTCGCCGCCGACGGGCCGCTGAGCCCGCGACGTACCGCCCGGATCGGGCTGGCGGTGCTCGCCGCGTTGCGCGCCGCGCACGCCGCCGGCGTGCTGCACCGCGACGTGAAGCCGCACAACGTACTGGTCGCCGACGACGGCCGGGTGGTGCTGACCGACTTCGGCCTGGCCACCTTCGACGGCGGGGACGGCGCGATGACCGGGCCGGGCATGGTGCTCGGCTCGCCGCAGTTCGTCGCCCCGGAACGGGCCCGGGACGGGATCTCCGATCCGCGCACCGACCTGTGGTCGCTCGGCGCGACCCTCTACGCGGCCGTCGAGGGGCGGGCCCCGTACGCCCGGCCCAGCGCGATGGCGACGCTGAGCGCGCTGGCCACCGAGCCGCCGGATCCGATGCGCCGGGCCGGCGTGCTCCGGCCGGTCCTCACCGGACTGCTGCAACGCGACCCGTGGCGGCGGCTGACCGCCCTCGAGGCCGAACCGCTGCTGCGCGCCGCCGCCGACCCGGACCGGCCGGCCGCCGCCCGGCCACCGACGGCGGAGCCGGCGCCACCCCCGGCGGCCGGCCCGACCCGGCCGCGGCCCGCTGCCGGCGCGACCGGCCCGGTCCCCGACGGCACGCCGCCACCGTCGCGGGCGGAGCCGGCCGGGCGTGCGGTGCGGCGCGCGCGGTCGACGCGGCTGCGGCGCCTCGTGGCGGCGGGCCTGGCCGCCACCCTGCTCGCCTCGGTCGGGGTCGCGCTCAGCCTCGCCGGACGGACCGGCGAGCCGCTGACCGCCCCGTCCGGCTCCGGTGCCGGTGCCACCGACCGGCCCCGGCCCGCCGCGTTCGCCTGTGCGGCGACGCCGCCGCCCGGTGCCGCACCGGTGCCGTCGGTGCCCGCGCCGGCGGGCGCGTTCCGGCTGGTGGACAACTGGACCTGGCACGTGGACCCGGCCGGCTACCGGATCGCCGCCCCGGTGGCCTGGCTGCGCTGGACCGACGGCGCGGCGACCTGCTTCCGGGAGCCGGACGGGGCCCGCGTGCTGAGCGTGGAGGCCGGTCCCCGGCGGGCCGACCCGGTCGCCTGGTGGCGGGCCGAGGAGCGGCGGCTCACCGGGGGCGGTGCGCTCCCCGGCTACCAGCGCTACGACCTCGCGGCGCTGGACATGTTCCGGGGCGCCGCGATCTGGGAGTGCGCCTGGATCAGTGCGGCCGGGGACCGGGTGCACACCGGCCGGCTGCTGGCGAACGTCTCCGCCGACCGGGCGTACACCGTCTCATGGCTGACAAAAGAGTTCGACTGGCAGGTCAACACGGCATACTTCGCGATGATCCGGCAGAGCTTCACCCCCCTGCCCTGACACCGTCCCCTGTGGAGCCGTCCGGGCGATGCCCGCGCGGCACGGCTCTGAACTACAGTGGCGTAGTTTTGGCGCTCAAGATCCCTGGGGAGGGTGAGCCGAGATGATGGGACCGTCCCACGCGCTGTCCGGCGCTGCGGTGTGGCTGGCCGGGTCGTGGGCGCTGGACCACTTCGCCGACTACCACCAGTCCCCGCTCGCGCTCGCCGTCGGCACGGCGGTCTGCGCGGGCGGCGCGCTCTTCCCCGACCTCGACCTGTCCGGCAAGGTCACCCGCAACCAGGGCGGTGCCACGGTGGCCCGCACCTTCGGGGTGTTCTCGCTGTTCATCGCCGAGGTGATGGAGAAGATCTCGCTCGGCGTCTACTACGCCACCAAACTCAGCCGCGACCCGCGCCGCAGCAACGGGCACCGCACCCTGACCCACACCATCCCGTTCACCCTGCTGGTCGGCTGGGGCACCACCGCGCTCTGCGCCGCGTACGGCAAGTGGGCGGTGATCGGCATCCTGTTCTTCATGATCGGGCTGGCGCTGCGCGGGCTGTTCGACGAGTGGGCCGAGCGGGCCGGCTGGGTGATCGTGACCCTGGTGTCCGCCGGCGCGGCCTGGTTCGTCGCCGCCAACCTGCCCGGCGGCCGGGGCTATCCGCTGATCGGCACCGCCGTCGGCGTGGGCTGCTTCGTGCACATCCTCGGCGACATGATCACCAAGGCCGGGGTGCCGATCCTCTGGCCGATCCCGATCAAGCGTCGAATGTGGACGATGATCGGCCTGCCGAACAGCATCGCGCTGCGGGCCGGCAGCAAGACCGAGGTGGTCGTGGTGCGCGCCGCGCTGACCGTGATCGCGGTGCTGGCCGCCGCCGGGCTGGTCGCCCCGTCGGTGCTGCAACGCTTCAACATTCAGGTATGACCGACCGGCCCGCCCCCGCGGCACCGCTGTCCGGGGCCGACGACGCCGAGGTGCCGGCGTTCTGGCGCGGGCTCGGCCTGCCCGGGCTGGCCGACGTGCACGTGCACTTCCTGCCGCCCCGGCTGCTGCGCCGGGTGTGGGCGTACTTCGACGCGGCCGGACCGCTGGTCGGCACCGAGTGGCCGATCCGCTACCGGTGGAGCGACGCGGAACGGGTGGCGCACCTGCGCCGGCTCGGCGTCCGGGCGTTCAGCGCGCTGGCGTACGCCCACAAGCCCGGCATGGCCGCGGAGCTGAACCGGTGGACGCTCGACTTCGCCCGGTCCACCCCGGGCTGCCTCCCCTCGGCCACCTTCTTCCCGGAGCCGACGGCCGCCCGGTACGTCGCCGACGCGCTGGCCGCCGGCGCCCGGGTGTTCAAGGTGCACGTGCAGGTCGGCGGGTTCGCACCGACCGATCCCGCGCTGGACCCGGTCTGGGGGCTGCTGGCCGAGGCCGGGGTGCCGGTCGTGGTGCACGCGGGGCACGCCCCGGTCGGCACCGCGCACACCGGGCCGGAGCCGTTCGCCGCGGTGCTCGCCCGCCACCCGCGGCTGCCCGCGGTGGTGGCCCACCTGGGCGCGCCGGACTACCGGGCCTTCCTGGACCTGGCGGAGGCGTACGAGCGGGTCCGGCTGGACACCACGATGGCCTTCACCTCGTTCTTCGACCGGTTCGTGCCCTTCCCCACCGACGAGCTGCCCCGGCTGCGGGCCCTCGGGCTGGCCGGCAAGGTGCTGCTGGGCAGCGACTTCCCGAACCTCCCCTACCCGTACGCCGAGCAGGTGGCCGGGCTGGCCCGGCTCGACCTCGGCGACGACTGGCTGCGCGCGGTCTGCTGGCACAACGCGGCCGCCCTGTTCCGGTTGGACTGACCTGCCACTCAGTCCAGCGCCGTCGCCGCCCAGCCGACCAGCAGTTCCAGCACCGGGCGGCGGCCGGCCATGATCTCGGCCTCGTCGCGCCGGTCGTACGTCTGCCCGGTCGGGCCGCCCAGCCGGGTGAGCATCAACGGGGCCAGCCAGACGTACTTGGCCGCCCCGGTGAGCCGGACCGCGCGGGTGACCGTCGCCGGGTCGACCGCGCGGCCGAGGCCGGCCCGGTACCCGTCGAGCACGGTGGCCGCCACCTCGTCGAGCAGCGCGACGTCGACCAGCCCGTCCAGGAAGGTGTCCAGCACCAGGTTGGCCGCGTCCTCGCCGACCGGGCCCGGCCCCACGCCGGACCAGTCCAGCAGCACCGGACCGGCGTCGGCGAAGACCAGGTTCATCGGCCACACATCGTGGTGGCACAGGGTGCGCGGCAGCCGGTCGGTGGCGGCCACCACGTCGTGCCGCCGCTCCCAGAGCCGGCGCAGGGCCGCCCGCAGCGGCGCCGGCCAGGCGGCGACGGCCACCGGGTGCTCCCAGGGCACCGCCTCGGGCACCGGCCGGCTCAGGGTGTAGTCGCGCAGCCAGTCCCGGGCCAGCCAGTCCGGCGCCCGGTCCGGCCCGGGCCGGGCCCGGCCGGGCGGGTCGGCGAGCCAGCGGGCGTGCCCGGCGCCGAGCCGGCCGGCCACCTCGCCGAGGTCGGCGGCCGAGCAGGCGGTGCCGGGCCGGCCGGGCGCGTCGGTCAGCCAGAGCGCCACCGTCCCGTCCGGGCGGTCCTCGACCGCGAGCGGCGCCGGTGCGGCCAGTCCGGGGTACGCGGTGGTGGCCAGGCCGCTGCGGTATGCCTCGACCTCGCGTCGCCAGTAGTTCCAGTGACCCGGGTCGGCGCTGCCCGCCCAGTGCGTCGGGCCGGGCCGGCCGGGCGGGGCGAGCAGCTTCAGCACGGCCGGCCGCCCGTCGCGGCGGGTACGCCAGATGCCGCCGGTCACCCCGTTGAGGGTGTTGTGCGTCAGCGACTCGGCCGGCGCGTCGGCGGGCACCAGGTCGACCGGGGGACGTGCCATCGCGCCCGGTCTAGGAGGTCGCGCCCGTGCGGTGGACCGGCGCGGACGCCGGGAACCGGGCCGGCCGGCGGCGGAGCGACCGTTCGGCCCACCGGCCGCCCTGGACGGTCAGCGCGTAGGCCGACACCGGGGCCACCACGGCGAGCGCGGCGAGCACGCCGGCCAGCCCGACGCCGGCCGGAGACCCGCCGGTGGCCAGCCCGACGGCGGCGGCGTACAGGGCCGCCAGCACCATCGCCGCCGTGGTGCCGGCCAGCGTCCGGGCCAGCGGGCCGCGCCGCCGGCCGGCCGCCTCGCCGAGCAGCACCGCCGGGGCGAAGAGCAACGGCACCAGGACGGCCCCGAGCAGGGCGGCGATCAGCAGCAGTAGCGGCCCGGCCAGCGGACCGCCGGCGTCGGCGCCGGTGGCCAGCCCGTACCCGAGCAGGGCGAGACAGCCGAGCAGGCCCTCGGCGGTGAACACCAGCCAGGCGGCCACCGCCCCGGCGACGTGCCGGCCCATCGCGACGAACATCGGACCCCCCGTGTGCGGCACGGACGCCGCCTGGGGAGACGATATCCCGCCCGACGACTCGTTGCCGGGCACCCGCTCCGCGACGAGCAGCCAGCCGGCGCCGACCACCTACCCGTCGATCTCGGTGACGAACGGCAGGTGCGTCTCCGCGTGGGCGGCCACCCAGCCGGCATACGCCCCGAGCCTGTCCCCGCCGATGCCGCGCAGTTCCGCGAGCACCGCCACATCCGCCGCGCTGGCCCTCCGCACGATCACTCGGCGGAGTCTGGGCGGGTCGGTCCCCGGCGGCGCCCGCACCGGCCCGGCTGGTGGTCGCTACCGGGCTGGCACGTCAGCCTTCGTTCCGGCGGACGGGCGTAGTGCGGCGGCGTCACGGGAGGCCATCGCCCCGAGCAGGCGCGTACCGCGCTGGTGGAGCAGGCGCACGACGAGACCGGGGACCGTGGACAGGATGCCGGTGGCCAGGATGAGGGCGGAGAGTCCGGTCGCCCACCACCGGCCCGCGACGACCGCGCCGATGACGCCCGGGACGACGGACGCCAGCACGACGAGCGGGAAGATCGTCATCTGCCCGCCGGTCGGATCGCCAGCTCGCTGGCCAGGGTAGACGCGATCGCGAGCGTCGGCACCCACGGCAGGCATCATGACCGCGAGGAGCGGTGCCACGGTGCAACCGACAGCGGCCGCGACGACGGCGCCGCCGACCGCGACCCCACCCACGGGCGAGGCGGTCAGTGCCCACAACACGGCCGCCAACGCGACGGATGGCGCGCCGAACAGCAGTGCCCACGCCAGCATCCGCCCGTGCACGTCGGCCTTGACGGCACCTGGCGTGGTGAGGACCTGCCACAGCGCCGTGCCGTCCAGGGCATAGGTGTTGATCGCCACCATCGCGCCGAACACCGCTACCGCCGGACCGACGAACGGCAACGCCCAGTTCCAGCCGGCGACCGCGATGATCGGGGCCATGAGCAACGGGGTCAACCAGGCACTGCGCAACTCCACGCCGCGCGCCGGATCACGTAGCCAGGTGGCCAACTCTCGGGCAGCGACCGCCCTCACCTGCGGCGCCACACCCGACCCGGGCAGTCCGCGTCCGGGCGCGGCGGGCCGGTTCGGGGTCGCCCGGCGAGGCGGCCGACGCAGGGCGTGCGCCGTCAACGCGATCCAGCCCAGCTGCAGTAGGACGCCCACGGCCAGCAGGACGGCCAGCGGCATCACCACCCCGCCCCACCCGGCGCCGTCGCGGGCGCTGATCGCCGCGCGGTATCCCCACCCGGTGGGCAGCAGCGTGAGCAGGTCGACCAGGGAAGCCGGCAGCTGCCCCGGGGTGAGGGCGGTCAGGGCGATGTCACCGTCGCGGAGACGCGGCAGCAGCCACGCCGCGACCGGTACCCATCCGGCGAACGACAGCGCCAGCATGATCGCGGTCTGGACGGCGGCCAGTGTCATTCCGGCCCGGGTCTGCAGCAGCCAGGCCGCCAGCGCCGCCACCGTCTTGCCCGACCAGACCAGCAGATACAGCTGGGTCAGCGCGGCTGCCCCGGCGGTCGCGACCGCCGCAGGGCCGGCCGGCGCGGCCAGGACCAACAGAGACAACAGGCACGCCAGGGTGATCAGCGGGCCGACCCCCAGCAACTCGGTCCACGACAGGGCTCGCGCCAGCCGCCACGACGGGACAGGGTAGCCGCGTAGCCACTCCCGCGAGAGGACCGACGGTTCGTGGCGAGGCTGGGCCAGCGGCCCGAGCACCCACATGCCACCCCACCCGGTCAGCGCCGCCGCGATCCAGCCCTCGTGCAGCACGCCGCGGGCGACCCCCGAAGCGCCCGCGACCACCAGTGCCGCCAGGACCAGCCCGGCGACCAGACCGAACCCGCGCTCGTCGTGCGGGCCGTTGCGGAACAGCCGCAGCTTGAGCGCGAACAGCGTCCGGGTCACGCCAACCACTCCAGCGGGCGCACCGGGTCGGCGCCCACCAGCGCGACGAACCGCTCATTGAGCGTCGAGCCGGCGGCCACCTCCTCCACCGGACCCTCGACGAGTACCCGCCCACCGGCCACGACCGCCACCCGGCGGCAGTTGCGCTCGACGAAGTCCATGATGTGGCTCGACAGCAGCACGGTGCCGCCGGCGTCGACGTACTGCTTGAGTACCTGCTCGATGGAGCGGGCGGAGACCGGGTCGATCGCCTCGAACGGCTCGTCCAGCACGAGCACCCGCGGACGGTGCAGCATCGCCAGCGCGAGGTTCATCTTCTTCCGCATGCCCGTGGAGTACTCCACGATCAGCGTGCGCGGAACCGCGTCCAGGCCGAGGATCTCCAGCAGGTCACCCGCCCGCGTCTGCCAGCCGTCATCCAGGCCACGCAGGCCGGCGCTGTAGCGCAGCAGCTCCGTGGCGGTCAACCGCTCGGGCAGCGACAGCCCGTCCATCATGATGCCCAGTTGGGTGAGTGCCGCGTCCCGAGCGGTACGCAGGTCGTGACCGGCGATCCTGATCGTCCCCGAGGTCGGCTCCCGTAGCCCGCAAACGGCCGTGAGGGTGGTCGTCTTACCTGCCCCGTTGGGCCCGACAATGCCGTAGAACATCCCCGACGGGACGCTCAGGCTCAGCCTGTCGACAGCAAGTACGTCGCCGAAACGTTGGGTGAGATCTACCACTTCGATGGCGGGGCTGGCTGGATCAGGCACGATGCGGCGACGTCCTCACCTGAGTCGGAGCTGGTTACCGACAGCCTTCCGCGCCGCGCCGCCGGAGATCAACGGCACGTTTTGCTCCGCGCCATTACCCCGGACTTATAGATCGGCAGATACGAATGGAGTGGCGCACTGGAACATCGTGCGCGGCTACCGCCGCGCCGCCCGCACATTGACCCACACCGCTTCCGGCATCGCCCACCCGCACGACATCACCCTGGCTCGGTGAGCACCAACCGGCCACGGGCAACGCCTTCACCGAGTTACGAGACGTCCCTCAGACGCCGACCCGCTGGGGCGGGACGGTGAGACCGTAGAGCGCCATCAGCTCCGGGGTGTCCACCCGGCTGCCGTCGGCCACCGAGTCGCACGAGATGTCGACGATCTGGTCCTTGTGCGCCAGCAGGTACGGCCGGGCGCCGACGTCGGCGCTGGCCAGGGTGGCGATGCCGGACCAGTGCCGGCGGCCGAACAGCATCGGGTAGCCGCGCAGCCCGCCGTAGGTGGCGCAGACCAGCACGTCCGGGTACGGCAGGGCGACCACCCGGCGCACCGCGGCGGCGGTCAGGCCGGGCATGTCGACCGGCACCACCACTACCGCCTCGATCGCCTCGTCGTCCAGCGCGGCCAGGCCGGCCCGGATGGACGAACCGACGCCGGTCCCCCAGGCCCGGTTGACCACCACGGTCGCCCCGGTCAGGTCCGCCGTCTCGCGGACCTGGTCGGCCGCGGCGCCCAGCACGACCACGAGCGGTGCGCAGCCCGCCTCGGCCATCGTGTCGATCATCCGGCTGACCAGCGGCTTCTCCCCCTGGTGCAGCAGGGCCTCCGGGCCGCCGATACGGCGGCCGCCGCCCGCGGCGATGATCATTCCTGCGATCCGGTTCAGCTGCGCCCCCTCCACCGTGGAGCGGACCGCGCCGCGAAGGCACGATCCACCCCGTCGTACGGACATCGGGAGCAACGAGGAGGGGGCGGATCGGGTAGCGGGGCGAAAAGGGAAAATAGTGCAACCGTTATTCACCGGACCGATCGCCAGGAGCTGAGCCGACGGTCAGACCGGACGCGACCGGCCGGCGTGCGCCGCGAGGGGTCCGGCCGGCGCCGGCCGACCGTCAGGCCGCGTCGGCGTAGCAGTCGACGATGGACAGGTCGAGCGGGAACCGCACCGGCGTCGCGCCGAACAGCAGCGCGGTGGCCCGCTCGCCGGCCCGGCGCACCGCCTCGGCCACCGCGCCGGCCAGCTCCGCCGGGCAGTGCACGATCACCTCGTCGTGCTGGAAGAAGACCAGCTCCGCGTCGCTGCCGGCCAGCTCGCCGCGGAGGGTGGCCAGCAGCGTGGCGGCCCACTCGGCGGCGGTGGCCTGGATGACGAAGTTGCGGGTGAAGCGGCCCCGGGACCGCGCCGCCCGAGCGCGCGACGACTGCGGGTCGGCCCCGGCGTCCGGGTCGCCCTCCTCGCCGTCGGCGAACCCGGCCGTCCCCGGTGGGCAGGTGCGCCCGAGCCAGGAGCGGACCAGCCCACCGGCCTCGCCGGTGCGGGCGGCCGCCTCGACGTAGCCGAACGCCGTCGGGTAGCTGCGGCGCAGCACCGCCAGCGCCGGCACCGCGGCGCCGCCGGTCTGCCCGTACATCGCGCCGAGCAGGGCCACCTTGGCCCGGGCCCGGTCGCCACCGAACGCGTCCTGGGCGAGCGCGGCGTAGAGGTCGCCGGCCCCGCCGGCCGCGGCGAGCCGGGCGTCGCCGGAGACCGCGGCGAGCACCCGGGGCTCCAACTGGCCGGCGTCGGCGACCACGAACCGCCAGCCCGGATCGGCCACCACCGCCCGCCGGATCACCTTCGGGATCTGCAACGCGCCGCCGCCCCGGGTGGCCCACCGGCCGGAGACCACGCCGCCGGGCACGTACTCCGGCTGGAACCGGCCGTCGCGCACCCAGGCGTCGCGCCAGGCCCAGCCGTGCGCCGTCCAGATCCGGTAGAGCTCCTTGTATTCCAGGACCAGCGGCACCGCCGGGTGGTCCACCCCGCGCAGCACCCAGGCCCGGGTGTTGGGCAGCTCCACGCCGGCCCGGGCGAAGGCCCGCAACAGCTCCGCCGGGGAGTCGGCGTGCAGTTGCCGTACGCCGAACGCGTCGGCGATCCGGGCGGCCAGCTCGGCCAGCCGGCGGGGTGGGCCGCCGACCGGGGACGGCTCCCCGAGCAGCTCGGCGAGGATCTCGTCGTGCACCTCGACCCGCCAGGGCAGGCCGGCGGCGCCCATCTCCACCGCGATCAGCGCGCCGGCCGACTCGGCGGCGACCAGCAGCCGGAACCGGCCGGGGTGCTCGGTGGCGGCGATCCGGGCGAGCTGGTCGGCGTACACCTCGATCAGGGCGTCGAGGCCGGGCCCCGGCGGGCCGGGCAGGGTGTCGAAGAGCGCGTCCTGGCCGTGGCCGGGTGGCGCGGCCGGGCGCGGCGGCGGGTCGGCCGGCACCGGGGCGCCGGTGCGCCGGGCCCAGGCGGCGGCCAGCGACCGCGGCTCGCCCCAGCGGCCGGCGTGGCCGAGCAGCAGCGCCTCGGTCAGCTCGACGTCATGGCAGCGCTCGACCCGCACCCCGGCGCGCAGCAGGGCCGGGTAGACCGCCGCGCCGGACGCCCAGACCCACCGGGGGTGCTCGGCGCGCTCCCGGGCGGCCACCGCGGCCGCCAGGTCGGCGGCCGGCTCGACCGGGCCGGCCGGGCGGCCGGCCGCGTCGAGCGGGCACAGCGCTCCCCCACCCCGCTCGTCGGACACCACGGCCACCAGCACGGACGCGATTCTGCCCCGGCCCTCCGACACTCCCCGCCCCGCACCCGTCACCCGCTGCCCGGAACCGGAACGAGTGGCCGATCCCCGTGGAATGGCCACTCGTTCCGGGACGCGCGGGGGTGGGGCTACTTCACGGCGCCGGAGGTGAGGCCCGACTGGATCTGGCGCTGGAAGATGGCGTACACGATGATCATCGGCAGGATGGAGAGAGTGAGTGCGGCGAACAGGGCCGCCCAGTCCGCCTCGTAACCGGCCGAGGTAGAGATGCTGGCGATGCCCTGGGTGAGCACCCACTTCTGGTCGGCGCCCTGGCCCTGCATGAGCGCCACCGGCAGCAGGTACTGGTTCCACTGGCCGATGATGTTGAAGATCGCGATGCTGACCAGGCCCGGACGGGCCATCGGCATCATGATCCGGAAGAACAGCCGGGTGTGCGACGCGCCGTCGATCATCGCCGCCTCCGCCACCGACTGCGGCAGCGTCTTGAAGAACGCGGCCAGGAAGAACACGGTGAACGGCAGCGAGTACGCGATGTAGACCAGGATCAGGCCGGTGTAGGTGTTCAGCAGGCCCAGGTTGTTGACCACCAGGAAGAGCGGCACCAGGGCGAGGAAGACCGGGAACGCCAGCCCGGAGACGAACAGGTAGTAGATCACCCGGTTGCCCGGGAACGGGTAGCGGGCCAGCACGTACGCGGCCATCGACCCGAACAACATGGTCCCGGTGGTGCTCAGCGTCACCACGAGGACGCTGTTGAGGAAGTACCGCCCGACGTTCGCCTCGCTCCACGCCCGGGCGTAGCTGCTGAAGTTGAAGACCTCCGGCAGCGCGAACGGGTTGCCGAGGAAGATCTCGGTGTTGCTCTTGAACGAGGCGAGGATGGTCCAGATCAGCGGCGCGACCACGAGGATCGCCCAGACCAGCAGTGCGATGTGCCCGAGGCCGCTGAGCAGACCGACCTCGGCGCGCTGCCCGCGCCGGCCGAGTCGGCCCCGCCGGGGGTCGGGGGTGCCCGGGCCCGCCGGGGCGGCCGGGGCGCTCGGTGCAATTTCCGTCGTCATCGAGAACCCCGCCTTACAGCTCGATCGTGTCACGCCGGCTGACGCGCAGGGTGAGCGCCGCGAACGTGATCGTCAGGAAGAACAGCGCCACGCCCATCGCCGAGGCGTAGCCGAACTGGGAGTAGCTGAACGCGTTGCGGTAGATCTCCATGCCGAGCACCGTGGTGGCCCCGTCCGGGCCGCCCTGGTCGACCGAGAGCACCTGCACGATGGCGAACGCGTCGAAGGCGGCGATGCCGAGGTAGACCCAGGCGACCTGGAGGGTGTCCCAGAGCAGCGGCAGGGTGATCCGGAAGAACATCGCCGACCGGCCGGCCCCGTCGATGGTCGCCGCCTCGTAGATGTCCTTCGGCACCGACGCCATGCCGGCGGAGAAGAGCACCACGTAGAAGCCGACCGCCTGCCAGACCAGCACGCCGATGATCGACCAGAGCGCGATGTCCGGGTTGGCCATGAACAGCACCGGGTCCAGCCCGAACAGCCCGAGCGCACCGTTGAGCAGTCCGCTGTCGTCCGGGGCGTACACCCGGCTGAAGATCACGCCGACGATGACCACGGCCAGGACCTGGGGGAAGAAGAACACCACCCGGTAGAACCTCGACCCCCAGACCCCGGTCATCACGCCGCCCCGGCTCCCCCCGCCCACGTTGAGCATGAAGGCGAAGAAGAGCGCGAGGACGATCGTGAGCAGCGGCATGGCAAGCAGCAGGACACCGTGGTGCCGGACCGCTTTCCAGAAGATGTCGTCGGACAGCAGCCGCTCGAAGTTCTCCAGACCGATGAACTTCGGGTTGGCGCTCACCCCCCGCCAGTTGGTGGTGGCGAGATAGAACGCCTGGGCGTACGGCCCGATGACGAAGGTCACGTAGATCGCGACCGGCACCGCCAGGAAGCCGACGATGAACGGGTACCTGCCATGCCGCATGGTTGTCGTCTCCGCTCGTTCCTACGCCCGGCTCAGCGCTTGAACTTCTCGATCGAGGAGTCCTTCTTCACCGCGTCCGCCACCTTCTGCATCCGCTCGCAGAACTTGTCGGCGGTGCCACCGTTGAACATCAGCTCGTTGGTGGCCGCCCGCGCCTCGTCGTCGAGCTTCTTGTACCAGGTGTCGAAGCGGTAGGCGAAGTAGTCGCTGCCGGCCGCCGACAGCATGGCGTTGCCGCTGGTGAGGCCGGGCGAGATCTCCAGGCCGTCGACAGCGCCCTTGACCACGGTGAGCACCTTGGTCAGCTCGGTGAAGCCCTTCGCGCCCTCCTTGGAGAGCATGTGCCGCAGGTACTCCATGCCGCCGCGCGGGTTCTTGCCCTTCGAGGCGACGAAGTACATCTCGCCGGCCGCGGCGTAGATGGCGGTCTGCGGCAGCTTGTCGGAGGTGGTCACGCTGGGCACCGGCATGACGGCGTACTTGAAGCCGGGCGGGGTGTCCTTGGCCTGCTCGTTCTCCAGCCAGGAGCCGCTCGGGTAGAACGCCACCTTGCCCTGGTTCTGCTGGAGCTGGACCTCGGTGTGCTTGAGGCCCAGGTGCGCCTTGTTGCCGTACTTGGCGCCGATCTCGGCCCAGGCCGCGGCGGCCTGCTTGACCGGCTCGGCCTGCCAGGCGCCGTCCTCCAGGTTGTCGATGTTCTTCAGCACGTCCGGTCCGCCGATCTTGGCGGCGCTGGTCAGGATGACCAGGTACTGGTAGTACGCGGCGTTCGCCCCGGCGTACGAGTACGGGGTGATGCCGGCCGCCTTGATCTTGTCGCAGAGCGCGGTGAAGTCGGCCCAGGTCTTCGGCGCGGTCCAGCCGTTCTTCTCGAACAGCGCGCTGTCGTACCAGAGGCCGAAGACCGTGAAGGCGTAGTTGAGCACGTACGGCTTGCCGTTGAAGGTGCCCTGCTCGACGGTGCCGGGGATCAGGGTGTCCTTGACCTTCGTGCCCGGGTTGTCCAGCGACGGGGCGTCGAACAGCTCGGTGAGGTCCTGCACCTGGCCGGCCTGCACCAGCGCGCCCTGGTCCATCAGCTTCGAGCCGGCGTTGTTGACCATGTCCGGCGGGGTGTTGCTGGTGAACCGCGGCTGCAGGACGGTGGCGATCTCCTCCGCCTGGGAGAACTTCACCTCCGCCTTCGGGAACTTCTTCTTGTACGACGGGACGTGCACGTCGGTGGCGTACTTGGTGCCCAGGCCACCGTTGAAGATGACCACCTCCAGGGGGGCGTCCTCCTTGACGCCCAGCGGGTTCTCCGCGGACTTCTCGCCGGCGGCCTGCTCGGTCGGCTCGTCATCGCCGCCGGAGACGCAGCCGCTCAGCAGGCCGGCGGCCGGGGTGGCCAGCAGGCCGACCGCGGCGGCCCGGCGCAGCACGGTCCGGCGGCTCAGGTCGGCCGGGTTCTCGGGGGTAATCGACATCGTCGTCTCTCCTTGAGGTGTTCGGGTCAGGCGGTCCGCCGGAGGCGCCCGGCGTACCGCGACTCGAGGGCGAGGTTGTGCTCGTCCCCGCCGGGGACGTTGGCGGAGAGGTAGATAGGGGGTACCTCTCCGGCCTGGTGGAACCGTCGTACGACCTCGGCGGTCAACAGCTGCGCCAGCAGCGCCGCGGTGACCGAGGAGACCGCACAGACCGCGCCGCCGCCCTCGAGCGGCAGCAGTGCGTCGCCGTACGGCGCGCCGTTGTCCAGCACGACGTCGGCGAGGTCGGCGAGCCGCCGGCCGGACGGGTGCCGCGGGGCGACCCGTGCCGTGTGCTCGACCGAGGTGACCGCGATCAACGGGTGACCGCGCCCGGTGACCAGCGCCGCCAGCTCGACCACCGAGCCGTTGATGCCGGACTGGGACGCCACCACGAACACGTCCTGCGGCTGCGGGGCCGCCAGGGCGTAGATCTGGTGGGCGATGGTGGGGTCGCGCTCCAGCTTCGGATCGGCCAGCACGTCGCGCGGGGCGTCGCCGTGCAGCACCAGGTCGTGGATGGAGAGCCGGTTGGTGGGGACCAGGCCGCCGGCCCGGGCGACCAGTTCGGCGGCGAACGCCTCGGAGTGCCCAGCCCCGAACGCCTGGAGCACGCCGCCCGCGCGCAGGCTCGCGGCGATCAGGTCGGCCGCCCTGGCGATCCCGTCCGCGCTGCTGTCGACCAGCCGGTCGAGCACCGGACGGACCGCTTCCGCGTACCCCTGGGCGCTGATCATGCGCGGGCCTCCCTCGCGGCCTTGTGCCCGTCGACGGCCTGGGCGGTACGCCGGAAGGCCGCGTGGGCGCGGTCGTGGGTGCGCTGGGCCACCGCGATGTAGAGCAGGTCGAGCACGACCAGCTGCGGGTGCCGGGCGGAGAGCGCGTCCGGGCGGAAGGTGGTCGCCTGGCTGGCGGTGACCAGCACGAGGTCGGCCAGCTCGGCCAGCGGCGAGCGGGGGAAGCCGGTGAGCGCGACGGTGGTGGCGCCGCGGCTGCCCGACTCGGCGAGCACCTCGATGGTCTCCCGGGTCTGCCCGGTGTGCGAGATGCCGAGCGCCACGTCGCCGGGGCGCAGCAGCGCCGCCGAGGCCAGCCCGGAGTGCACGTCGTTCCAGGCCCACGCGGCCACGCCGATGCGGTGCAGGCTGAACTGCATCTCCTCGCCGACCAGGGCGCTGCCGCTGGCGCCGAAGATGTTCACCCGGGAGGCCCCGGCGATGGCCACCGCGGCCCGCTCCACCTCGGCGAGGTCGAGCAGCGCGGCGGTGTCGTGCATCGCCCGGGTGTCGGCGGCCATGATCTGGTCGAGCACCCGCTCCAGCGGGTCGTTGGGCTGGATCTCGCGTCCGATGTCGACGGTCCAGCCCGCCGAGCGGGCCCGCCCGGTCTCGGCGGCGATGCCCAGCCGCAGGTCGGCGTAGCCCTCGAAGCCCATCGCCCGGCAGAACCGGGTGATGGTCGCCGGCGAGGTACCGCTCCGCTCGGCCAGTTCCACTATGGTCGCCCTGGCGGCCGCCTCCGGGTCGCTCAGCACGTGCTCGGCGACCCGGCGCAGCGCGCCGGTCAGCTCGTCGAGGCCGGAGCGCACCCGGGCCAGCACCCCGTCGGAGGGCAGCGCGCCCCGTCGGTCGAACGCGTCGGCGTCGACCACCGCAGTCCCCGCGGAGGTGTCCACCTCGTGATCAACCATGGGACGCCTTTCCGAAAAGACTGTTAACTGTTAGTGGTAAAAGTTCTTACTGACAGCCCCTCCGTGTCAAGGCCGTGGGCGAAGTTTTCAAACTGTTACCTGGCGCACAGCCGGCCGGCGGTCTGCGACCTTGCCTGCCGCGACCGGGCCGACCAGCATGAATGCGCCACAGCAGCGCAGCGGGAGGGGTCCGAGCCGATGTCCGACACCGTCGTGGTTGGTCTCGACGTCGGGGGTACGTCCACCCGGGCGACCGCCCTCACCCTGGACGGCCGGCGGCTGGGCGACGGCCGGGCCGGCGGCGGCAATCCGACCAGCCACGGTGCCGACCGGGCGGCCGCCGAACTCCTCGCCGCGCTGCGCGGCGCGCTCGCCGACACCGATCCCGGCCGGGTCCGCGCCGGCACCATCGGCCTCGCCGGAGCCGGCCGGCTGCTCGCCGACCCCGCCGGGCGGGCGGCCTTCGACCGGGCCTGGCACGACGCCGGCCTGCGCTGCCCGTACGCGGTGCACGGCGACGCCCTCGTCGCGTACGCCTCGGGCACCGCCGCCCCGGACGGCACGGTGCTCATCGCCGGCACCGGCGCGATCGCCGCCCAGGTCCACGACCTGCGCCTGGACCGGGTGGCCGACGGCCACGGCTGGCTGCTCGGCGACGCCGGCTCCGGATTCTGGCTCGGCCGCGAGGCGGTCCGCCGGCTGCTGGCCGACCTGGACTCCGGCCGGGCGCCCGACACCCTGGGCCGGCAGGTGCTCGGCGACCTGCTCGACACCACCGAGGTGGCGGCCCGACCCCGGGACACCGTCGACACGCTGGTCCAGGCGGTCACCCGGCGCCCGCCGGTGGAGTTGGCCCGGCTGGCCCCGCGCGTGGTCGCCGCCGCGGTGGCCGGGGAGCCGGCCGGGCGCGCGCTGATCAGCGAGGCCGCCGGTCACCTGGTGGAGAGCGTGACCCGGATCCGGCCGGCCGGCGCGCTCACCCCGATCGTGCTCGGCGGCGGGCTGCTCACCGGCGACACCCCGCTCGCCGCCGCCGTCCGCGCGGAGGCGGCCCGGCGCTGGCCGGACGCGCCGCTGCGCTCGGCCGGCGACGGCGCGGCCGCCGCGGCCTGGCTCGCCGCCCGGGACCTGCCCGAAGTGGACGACCCGACCGCTTTGCACGCCCTCCTCGTCCCGACTCCCACCTGACCCACCCCGGCGGGCCCGCGTCCCGCGTCCCGCGTCCCGCGTCAAGACCGTGCTCGATCCTTGATGTAGTGACCTCCGACGGCCCGGGAGGGGACTACATCACGGATCCAGCGCGATCTTGACGGGCTACGGGGTTCGCAGGGTCTCCCGGAGGCGGGCGAGGACGTGGGAGCGCCAGCCGCCGGCGAGCAGGTCGCGGGTGCGGCGCTGGATCGGGTCGTCGGGGTCGAAGCCGGCGTGTTCCAGGAAGAGCCGGGTGCCGCGCCCCTCGGCGACGAGCGTCCAGGTCACCACGGTGTCCAGCCGGCCGCCGCGCCAGGCCCAGCGGAGCAGGCGGGGCGGGTCGAGGTCGAGCACCTCGCAGTGCACCGTCCCGTCGAACTCCTGACCGGGCCGGGGGTCGGTACGGAAGGTGAACCGCCGCCCTACCTCGGGGACGAAGTCGTTCGGCATGAGCCAGCGGGCGAGCAGATCAGAATCGGTCAACGCCCGCCAGACCGTGGCCGGCGGGTGGGGCAGGAACTCGTCCACCGCGACGGTGTCACTCATCGGGCACCTCCGCCAGCACCTCGCGCAGCCGGGTGAGCCGGTCGCGCCAGAACCGCTCGTACGGGGTGAGCCAGTCGACCACCTCGCGCAGCGGCTCGGGTCGCAGCGAGTAGAGCCGCTGCCGGCCGACGGGCTGCTCGACGACCAGGCCGGCCTCCTTGAGCACCCGCAGGTGCTCGGAGAGGCTGGGCCGGCGCATGGCGAAGTGCTCCGCCAGCCGGTGCACCGGCTGCTCCCCCCGTTCCAGCAGCAGCCGGAGCACCGCCCGCCGGGTCGGGTTGGCCAGCGCGGCGAAGACGTCCGGCTCAGACACGGGTGGACTGGAGGACGATGCCGTTGCCGTCCGGGTCGTCGAAGGTGGCGTACCGGCCCCAGGGGGCGATCTGGATGCCGCCGTCGGCGAAGGCGACGCCGCGCTCGCGCAGCCGCGCGACGTCGCCGTCGAGGTCGTCGGTCTCCAGCACCAGTCCCTTGAGCGAGCCGGGCGGCATGGTCGGGAACCAGGTGACCAGGGTCAGCGCGGTGGCGGCGCCCTTCGGCGCCACCTGGACCCAACGGCCGCTGGGCCCCATCGGGTTGTCGAAGACGAGGTCGAAGTCGAGCACGTCGACGTAGAAGTCGCGGGCCCGGTCCTGGTCGCTCACCGGCACCGAGACCAGCTGCACATGTGTGATCGCCATGTCACCCACAATAGGTAGGAGATTTCCTACCGGTCAATCCGCCGCTCCGGCGGTCGATGATCGGTCACGGACTCGGGTTACTTCAACTGACCAGCCGTCAGGCCCGCCTGGATCTGCCGCTGGAAGGCGACGTACACCGCCAGCACCGGCAGCGTGGCGATGGTCAGCCCGGCGAAGAGCCCGCTGTAGTCGCCCTGGTAGCCCTGGCTGACCGCGAGCGCGGCGAGCCCCTGGGCCAGCACCCACTTGGAGTCGTCGCCCTGCATCAGCACCTGCGGCAGGATGAACTGGTTCCAGTGGCTGAGGAAGTTGAAGATGGCGATGCTGATCAGACCCGGTCGGGCCATCGGCAGCATCACCCGGAAGAAGAGCCGGAAGTGACCGCACCCGTCGATCAGCGCCGCCTCGGCCACCGCGGTCGGCAGGGTCCGGAAGAAGGCGGTCAGGAAGAACACCGTGAACGGCAGCGAGTAGGCCGCGTAGACCAGCATCAGCCCGGTCCAGGTGCCGAAGAGGCCGGCGTTGCGCACCACGAAGAAGAGCGGCACGAGGGCCAGGAAGACCGGGAACATCATCCCGCCGACGAACAGGTAGTAGAAGACCTGCCGGCCGGGGAACTCGTACCGGGCGAAGACGTACGCCGCCGTCGCGCCCATCAGCATGGTCAGGGTGAGCGATCCGGTGACCACGATCGCGCTGTTCAGGAAGTACTGGCCGATGTGCGCCTCGGTCCAGGCGCGCGCCCAGTTCTCGAACCGCAGCGCGCCGGGCACGCCCCACGGGTCGGACAGGATCTCCCCGTCGCTCTTGAACGAGCTGAGGAACATCCAGAGCAGCGGCAGTACCGTCAGCGCGCCCCAGAACAGCAGGAACCCGTGCGAGAAGAGGTTGGCCACCCCGATCTCGCCGCGCGGCTTGCGGCCCTGGGGCGCCGGCCGGCCCGCCGCGGCCGTGCCGTCGGTGGCGGGCTTGTCGACAATGGTCACGAGAACTCGATCCGATCACGCCGGGCGGCCCGCAGGGCCAGCACCGCCACCGACAGGGTCAGGAAGAACAGCACCACGCCGATGGCCGAGGCGTAGCCGAACCTGTTCTCGCTGCCGAACGCGGTCTCGTACATCCGCAGACCGATGACGTCGGAGGAGAAGTTCGGGCCGCCGTTGGTCATCTGCTGGATCAGGATGAACCCGTCCAGCGCCGCGATGGCCAGGTAGATCCAGGCGACCTGCACGGTGTCCCAGAGCAGCGGGATGGTGACCTTGCGCAGCGTGGTCCAGCGGGACGCGCCGTCGAGCATCACCGCCTCGTAGATGTCGCGCGGGATGGCCGACATGGCCGCGCCGAAGAGCACCACGTAGAAGCCCACGTTGCTCCAGATCATCACCGCCAGCACGCACCAGAAGGCCGTACGGGGGTCGCCGAGCCAGGTCGGGGTGGGCAGCCCCAGCGCGCCCAGGGCGCCGTTGAGCAGGCCGCTGTTGGGGTGGTAGACCTCCCGCCAGAGCAGGGCGATGATGACCACCGAGAGCACCTGCGGAAAGAAGTAGACCATCCGGTAGAACGAGGTGCCGCGCACGCCGGTCACCCCGGCCCGGCCCTTGCGACCGCCCATGGCGAGCATGCTGGCGAAGAAGAGGCCCAACGCGATGGTCACCACCGGCACCACGGCCAGCAGCCACGCGTTGTTCTTGAGCGCGTTCCACACCCGCTCGTCGTCGAGCAGCCGCTCGAAGTTGGCCAGCCCCACCGGGTTGGCCTCGGCCGAGTAGCCGAGCCAGTCGGTGGTCGAGATCTGGAACGCCTGCAGGTACGGCGAGATCACGAAGATGCCGTAGAGCAGCAGCGGTGGCACCAGGAACGTGACGATCAGCGGGTACTTGCCATGTTTCACGAGGACCTACTCCCGGAAGCGGTGGACCGGCGGGGACGGGCGCGCCGCCCCCGCCGGCCGGATGTCACGCGGCCCGCTTGTACTTCTTGATCGAGCTGTCCTGGGCGATCGAGTCGGCGCCCTTCTGGCACTGCTCGAGGAACTCGGCCGGGCCGATCCGGCCGCTGAAGAACTCGCCGCACGCGGCGTCGACGAGCTCCCGCTCCAGCTTGCGGTAGTAGTTGTTGTAGACCCAGTTGAAGCCGTTGCTGCCGGAGGCGTCCAGCGCCTTGGTCACGGTGCTGAGGCCGAACGGCAGCTCGACGCCCTCGGTCGACCCGGCCACCACGGTGAGGCTGGAGACCTTCTTGGTGAAGTCCTGGGCGCCCTTCTTGGAGAGCATGATCCGGAAGTACTCCAGGCCGCCGGCCAGGTTCTTGGCCTTGGCCGGCACCATGAACGGCTCGCCGGCGGTGCCGCGGATCGCCTCGAACGGCAGCTTGTCGCCGGCGCCGAGGCTCGGCGTCGGCTGGATCGTCATGTTGAAGCCCTCGGGGGTGACCTTCTTCTGCTCGCTCTCCAGCCACGAGCCGCAGGAGATGAAGGCGGCCTTGCCCTGGCACCACGCGGTCTGCGACTGCACGTGGTCCAGGCCCGGCGAGCCGTCCAGGATGTACTTGTCCTTGACGATCTGGTGCCACGCGTCGGCGGCGGCCTTCATCGCGTCGGACTTCCAGGCGTTCGGCTCCAGGTTGTCGATCGCGGTGGCCACGGAGGGACCGCCGAACTTGATGGCCGTGGCGATCAGCGGCCAGCTCATGTACCGGGGGTGCTTGCCGGCGTACGTCCAGGGCGCGATGCCGGCCGCCTTGATCTGCTTGCAGAGCGCGATGTGGTCGTCCCAGGTCTTGGCGTACTCCCAGTTGCGCTCGGTGAAGAGCTTGGTGGAGTGCCAGATGCCGTACGCGGTGTAGGTGTAGTTCAGCACCAGGAACTTGCCGTCGTACGAGCCGACCTCGACCGCGCCGGGCAGCAGGGTGTCCTTGACCGTCTTGCCGGGGATGTCGAGGCTGGGCGCGGCGAGCAGCTCACCGAGGTCGGCGATGGCGTTCTGCGACACCAGGCCGTTGAAGTCGATCTGGCCGGCGCCGGAGTTGTTCACCACGTCGGGCGGGGTGCCGTCGACGAAGCGCGGCTGGAGGGTCTTGTTGATCTCCTGCGTCGCCGAGTGGTTGATCTTCGCCTTCGGGTACTTCTCGGTGTACATGGCCTCGTGGGCCTTGGCGTACTCCTCGCCGAAGCCGCCGTTGAAGATCACCACCTCGAGCGGCGCGTCCTCCTTCACCCCGAGCGGGTTCTGCTCGCTCTTGGTGCCCTTGTAGGTGCCGGAGTCGTCCTTGTCGCCGCCACCGCCGGTGGCGCAGCCGGCCAGCAGACCGGCGGCGGGGGTGGCCAGCAGGCCGGCAGCGGCGGTACGCCGCAGGATGTCACGCCTGTTCATGGTCTTCTCCTCGGATCGGGTCCTGGCGGTCGCCGGTCGTGTCTGGGGGTGGCGTCCCGCCGTTTTCGAGGCACGGGGGATTCGTTGCTTGTCTTCAATTCACAGAATGTTGCTGAAGAATTTCTACGGCAGCCGGGCCCGGACTTCAAGACCCGACGACCGAACCGTTATCAGCACCGGCCAGCACGCCGTTCGCCTAGCCTCGAACCATGCGCCGACTGCGCGAACTCGCCGCGCGGACCCCGGCTGGCCGGGAGCGCTACGTCGACCTGCTCCGGGCGCTCGCCATCATCCTGGTGGTTCTCGGCCACTGGGCGGTAGCCGCGATCACCTACGACGCGGCCGGGAACCCGACCGGGCGTTCCGCGCTGCCCGAACTGCCCTGGGCCTACCCGCTGACCTGGGTGGTCCAGGTGATGCCGGTGTTCTTCGTCGTCGGCGGCTTCGCCAACGCCGCCTCGCTGACCGCGCACCGGCAGCGGGGCGGCGACGCCACCGGCTGGCTACTCGGCCGCAGCG
Source organism: Micromonospora desertarenae (assembly GCF_056150265.1). Classification (NCBI taxonomy): domain Bacteria; kingdom Bacillati; phylum Actinomycetota; class Actinomycetes; order Micromonosporales; family Micromonosporaceae; genus Micromonospora; species Micromonospora desertarenae. The sequence continues at coordinate 72,689 of NZ_JAXCFQ010000007.1, read as the reverse complement.
CCCGGTTGCTGCGGCCCACCACCGCGCTGCTGGTGGTGCTCGCGGCCGGGGCGCTCGTCGCCCGGCTGGTCGGAGCCGAGGCGCCGCTGATCCGCACAGTCGTCTGGTTCGCCACCATCCCGCTCTGGTTCCTCGCCGCGTATCTCGTGGTGGTGCCGCTCACCCCGGTGACGTACGCGCTGCACCGACGGTTCGGGCTGGCCGTGCCGGTGGCGCTGGCCGCCCTGGTCGCCGCCGGCGACCTGGGTCGGGCCCTGGGCCCGGCGGAACTCGCCCTGCCCAACTACCTGTTCGGCTGGCTGGCCGTCCATCAGCTCGGTTTCGCCTGGCAGGAGGCCCGGTCCGGCACCCCCGCGGCCGGCGCGCCGGGCGCGAGCACCGGCGGCGGGACGGCCGGCACGGACCGGGACCGCACCGCCGGACCGGGGGGCATCCGGTCCCGCCGGCTGCCGATGTCCCGCCGGGCCGGCGCGGCGATGCTGCTCGGCGGGCTCGTCGTGGCCGCGCTGCTGACCGGACCCGGCCCGTACCCGGTCAGCATGATCAACATCCCGGGGGAACCGCTGGACAACGCCGCGCCGCCGAGCGTGGCGCTGCTCGCCGTCACCACCGCCCAGCTGGGCCTGATCCTGCTGCTGCGCGACGCGGCGGAACGCTGGCTGCGCCGCTCCCGCCCCTGGCAGGCGGTGATCGCGGTGAACGCGGTGGTGCTCACCGTCTTCCTCTGGCACCTGAGTGCGGTGATCCTGCTCGTCGGCGCGCTGGACGCGGCGGGCGTGCTGCCGACGCCGCCGCCCGGCTCGGCGGCCTGGCTGGCCTGGCGGCTGCCGTGGGTGCTGATGCTGACCGTGGTGCTGGCCGTCCTGATCGCCGTCTTCGGTCCCGTCGAGGGCCGCACCCGCCGGCCCGCGGCGGCGCGGCCGCCCACCGACGCCCCGGCGGGCGGCGGGCGGCCAGCGTGGGGGGACCGCCGGCGGGCGACCGCCCGCACCGCGCTCACCGCCGCCGCCTTCGCCGCCGTGGTGTACGCGCTGGTCGCCAACAGCACCGCGCCGAAGGAGGCCGCCGAGCCGCTGGGCGTACCCGTCCCCGCCCTGGTGGCGTACCTGGGCGGGGCGGGCGTCCTGCGGGTGCTCAGGTCTGGGTGGGGAAGCCGAGGTTGACCCCGCCGTGCCGGGGGTCCAGCCAGCGGCTGGTGACCACCTTGCCCCGGGTGAAGAAGCGCACCCCGTCCTCGCCGTGCGCGTGCAGGTCGCCGAAGAGCGAGGACTTCCAGCCGCCGAAGGAGTAGTAGGCCATCGGGACCGGGATCGGCACGTTGACGCCGACCATGCCGACCTCCACCTCGTGCTGGTAGCGCCGGGCCGCGCCGCCGTCGTTGGTGAAGATCGCCGTGCCGTTGCCGTACGGGTTGGCGTTGACCAGCTCGACCGCCTCGTCGTACGAGCCGACCCGGACCACGCTCAGCACCGGGCCGAAGATCTCGTCGGTGTAGACGGACATCTCCGGGGTGACCCGGTCGAACAGCGTCGGGCCGAGCCAGAACCCGGCCGGGTCGCCGTCCGGCTCGACGTCGCGCCCGTCCACCACCGGCACCGCGCCGGCGGCCACCCCGGCCTCGACGTACGACCGGACCTTCTCGGCGTGCGCGGCGGTGACCAGCGGCCCCATGTCGCAGCCCCGCCGGCCGTCGCCGGTGCGTAGCCGGGCCATCCGCTCGGCGATCCGGGCGACCAGGTCGTCGCCGACCGGCTCCACGGCGACCAGGGCGGAGATGGCCATGCACCGCTCCCCCGCCGAGCCGAACCCGGCGTTGACCGCCGCGTCGGCGGCCAGGTCGAGGTCGGCGTCCGGGAGCACCACCATGTGGTTCTTCGCCCCGCCGAGCGCCTGCACCCGCTTGCCGGCCATCGTGCCGCGCTGGTAGACGTACCGGGCGATCGGGGTGGAGCCGACGAAGGAGACCGCCCGCACGCCGGGGTGGTCGAGCAGCGCGTCGACCGCCTCCTTGTCGCCGTTGACCACGTTGAGCACCCCGTCGGGCAGGCCCGCCTCGGCGAACCACTCGGCGAGCAGCAGCGCCGCGCTCGGGTCCTTCTCGCTGGGCTTGAGCACCACCGCGTTGCCGCAGGCCACCGCCACCGGCACGAACCACAGCGGCACCATCACCGGGAAGTTGAACGGGGAGATCACCGCCACCACGCCGAGCGGCTGGCGCAGGCTGTACGAGTCGACCTCGGTGGAGACGTTCTCGCTGAACCCGCCGCGCAGCGCCGAGGGGATGCCGCAGGCGTACTCGATCACCTCCAGGCCGCGCTGCACCTCGCCGGCGGCGTCGGCGAGCACCTTGCCGTGCTCGGCGGTGATCACCTCGGCCAGCCGGTCCCGGCGGGCGTGCACCAGCTCGCGGAAGGCGAAGAGCACCGCCGTCCGCCTGGCCAGCGAGGCGTCCCGCCAGGACCGGGCCGCCCGCTCGGCGGCCTGCACCGCCGCCGCGACGTCGGCCGCGCCGGCCAGCTCCACCTCGCCGGTACGCCGCCCGGTGGCCGGGTCGAAGACGTCGCCGCGCCGGCCGGACGTCCCGGTGAACCGCTTGCCGTCGACGAAGTGCCCGATGGTGGTGGGGGTGCTCACGCCGCCACCTCCGCCGCCGCGCTGGACCGGATGGCGTCGACCAGGATGGCCAGCCCCTCGCGCGCCTCGTCCTCGGTGAGGGTCAGCGGCGGGCCCATCCGCAGCACGTTGCCGTAGAGGCCGCCCTTGCCGACCAGCAGTCCGCCGGCCTTGCACGCCTCCAGGACGCGGACGGTCAGCGCCGGGTCCGGCTCGGTGGTGCCCGGGCGGACGAACTCGACGCCGAGCATCAGCCCCTTGCCGCGTACCTCGGCGACGCGGTCGAGACCGCCCACGGCGGCGCGCAGGCCGTCGGCGAGGATCGCGCCGGTGCGGGCCGCGTTGCCCTGCAGATCGTGGTCGAGCAGGTAGTCCAGCACCGCGTTGCCGGCGGCGGTGGAGACCGGGTTGCCGCCGAAGGTGCAGAAGCTGATCGCCGGCACCGACTCCAGCACCTCGGCCCGGCCGACCACGCCGGCCAGGGCGAAGCCGTTGCCGATGCCCTTGGCGAAGGTGAGCAGGTCCGGCGTGACGCCGTGCGCCTGGTAGCCCCAGAAGTGCTCGCCGGTGCGGCCCCACCCGGTCTGCACCTCGTCCGAGACGAACAGGATGCCGTGCTCGTCGAGCACCTTCTTCCAGGCGGCGAAGAGCCCGTCCGGCGGGTGCACGAAGCCGCCGACACCCTGGATCGGCTCGGCGATCAGGCAGGCCACGTCGCCGGCGGTCTGGGTGGCGAGCACCTCGCGCAGGTCCTCCACCGCGGCGTCGACCCGCTCGGACTCGCTCAGCCGGGCCAGCAGGCCGCGCAGCCGCTCACCGGAGTGCAGCCAGGCCACCTGGAGCGGGTTGAGCGCGCTGGCCGACCAGCCGCGGTTGCCGGTCACGCCCATCGTGGCGTACGACCGGCCGTGGTAGCTGTTGCGCACGGCGAGGATCTGCGCCGAGCGGCGGTGGTTGGTGGCGAACAGCAGCGCCGCCTCGTTCGCCTCGGTGCCGGAGTTGGCGAAGAACACCCGGGCGTCCGGGATGCCGGAGACCCGGGCCACCTTCTCGGCCAGCTCGACCTGCTGGCGGATGAGGTAGAGCGTCGAGCTGTGCACGATGCCGGTGCGCAACTGCCGCTCGACGGCATCGCGGATCTCCGGGATGTCGTAGCCGACCATCGAGGTCAGCACGCCGCCGAAGAAGTCCAGGTAGGTGCGGCCCTGGGCGTCGGTGACCCGGCGGCCGGAACCGGAGACCAGCTCGATCGGCTCGGAGTAGTACAGCGGCATCCAGGACGGGAGCACGGCCCGGTGCCGGGCCAGCAGGTCGTCGGAGGTCATGGTCGCCTGTCACCCTTCAGCGGCGGTACGCGGATACCGCACGCTTTCACCACCGGGCCCCGCCCGACAAGTGCCAGCCTGTAGCGCGCGGACCCCGGTCGGTTGACAGACCGTCAAGCTTCGACACCACGCATTCCGTCGCGGTTGCGGCTCCGGGGCACGTTTCCGGTGGCGTCGACGCGTTCTCGCCGACGCTTTTCGTGCCACGGCGGCAGGTGCAGCGCGGCGGCGGTCAGCGCGAAGCCGGTCCAGCCGGCGGCCAGTCCCGCCGCGGCCGAGAGATCCTGGGCCAGCCAGTGGCCGGTCAGGAAGCCGACCAGCGCCAGGCTGTTGCGGGCGAAGTGCCGGCAGAAGGCGGGCAGCTCGCGCCGAACCTCGACCGCCACCAGCACCCCGGCGTACGGGAAGGTGACCACCAGCCCGCGCAGCAACTGCCCGAGCAGCCCGGTCAGCACCGTCCCGCCGAGGATCAGCGCCAACTTCGCCAGCGCCGGCAGCCGCTCCCCCGGCGCCCCGTCGCTGACCCGCTCCGTGGTGGGAGGCGCCGGGTGGCGGTGCAGCAGCAGCGCGGCGAGCAGCCAGAGCAGCACCGCGCCGGCCAGCGCCGGCACGAACGGCACGGAGACGGTGAGCAGGGCGGCGCCGAGCGCCACGTAGCCGGCGACGCCGGCCAGGTCGGCGAGGAGGATCGGCCAGCGCAGCCGGTGGTGCGCCACGGTCACCAGGACGAAGAACAGGTTCAGGCCGACCACGCCGATCAGGTGCGACCCGTCCACCCGGTGCCCGGTGGTCAGCAGGGCCAGCGTCATCGGCAGCGGCAGGCTGTAGACGAACGCCCGCAGCCGGACCGAGCGGAGCAGGCTCACCGCCCAGACCACGGCGGTGACCAGCAGTACGCCGGAGACGGTCACGGCCGGTCAGTCCAGGAAGGTGGCGAGGTTGGCGCACGCCTGGAACGTCTCACCGGCCCGCGCCACGTCGGCCGGGTTCACCGAGTACCGGTTCTCGCTGATCTCGCCGTGCGCGCTCATCCCCGCCGTCCAGCAGGCCGTACCGTCCCAGCGCACCAGGTTGACGTGCAGCGCCGGGTCGACCGCGCCGGCCGGCAGCAGGCCGACCCGTACGCCGGCCTTGCGCTGCGTCTCCAGCAGTTCCTCCAGCTCGTCGGAGAGCGTCGCGTAGGCGAAGATCCGGGTGATCCGCACGCCCCGGGCCAGCGCCCGCACGTTGACCGTCCAGTGGTGCCGGCCGATGTCGCTGTGCCACCAGCTGAGTTCGCCGCTGGCCCGGGGCATCACGTTGGTCAGCGCCTGCATCTCCCGGACGCAGTCCCGGGTGGCGCCGAGCAGGTCCTGGTAGTCGTGGCCGGGCCGGACGATCCGCCCGTGACGCAACTGCTCGGTCTCCGCCCGGAACCGCTCGAACGAGCGCCGCGCCTCGTCGGCCACCCGGGTGCCCGGATGGCGTTCCACCGCCTCCCGGGTGCCGGTGACCACCTCCGGTACGGCGGTCAGCAGCCACGGCGGACCGTCCAGCAGCGTCCGCAGGTGGAACCGGCGTTCGGCCCGGGCCAGCGAGTCCACCAGCAGCGAGATGGTGATGCCCATCAGCCCGGCGAGCAGGGACTCCACTCCGGACGCGGCACCGGTCAGGTCGAGGGTGACCGAGAGCGAGATCGACAGGGCGATCCCGATCAGCGCGACCGGATCGGTGTGCGCCACCAGCCGGGCGAACCCGGCGGCGGTGCCGAGCCGGCCGGAGCGCGGTCGGCGGAGCAGATCAACCATCGACGACCTCCCGGGTGCCGGCTGCCGCCAGGGTACGACGCCGGCACCATCGCCCGGCCGCCCCGCCGGCGCGCCGATCAGGACCGGCACCCCCGGCCACCAGCGCACCGACCTGGATGCGTCCGTCCGACCCGGTCGGACCAGCCGGTCGCGGCCGGGGTACGTCCCGGGTCGGCTCCCGGTCCGGCCGGGTCGCCAACCGGTCGCGGCCCGGGCGGGTGCCCCCCGGTCGGCTCCGGTCCGGCCCGGTCGCCGGGACGGGAGGGCCCCGGCCGGTAGCATCCGAGCGTGCCCGAGCGTTCCGTACCGCCGTCGCCGGGCGTCACCCGCGCGCCGGGGTCCACCGTGGTCGCCACCGCACCGCCCGCCGGCCCGCCGCTCCCCGGTGGCGCGGACACCGCCGCGATCACCGCGGGCATCGCCGGCTGGGTCGGTGCCGCGCCGCTGCGCGGGCTGGTCGCGCACTTCGGCGGCGACTGGCCCGGCGGCGACCTCGCGGCGGTGCTCGCCGGGCTGGACGACTTCTCCGCGCGGCACTGGGACTTCCGGGGCGGCCGGGAGCGGCCCGAGGCCCGGGAACCGGCCTTCGACCCGGCCACCGCCGCCCGGGTGCTCGCCGCGGCGGCCGCGCTCGGCCTGGTCCGGCCCCGGCCACCGGCCCGGCCCGGCTACGCCCACCTGGTCGTGCTCGGTGGGCTGGCCCACGCCTGCCTGCGCCGGGTGGCCTACGCCGCCCACCTGCTGCGCGCCGGCACCCGGGTCACCGGCGAGGTGGCGGTGCTGGGCAGCTTCCGCCCGCTCTCCCCCACCGAGCACGCCATGCTCGCCGCGGCCGGGGTGGCCGGCTGCGACACCGAGGTGGCCGCGCTGGACGCGGCGGTGCGGCTGGCGTTCGGCGTGACCGGCCTGGCCGAGCAGGACGGCGTGGACGCCGGGCATCCGCACCACTCGTGGTCGTCGCGGACGTACCGGCCGGTCGGGACGCCGCCGGTGCGGGTGCTGGCCGCCCCGTCCAGCGAGCCGGACCGGCGCCGTGCGCACACCGCCGACACCCAGCGCTTCTGGGCCGAGCACGTCCGGCTCGCCCCCGGCGATCCGGTGCTGCTGGTGACCGCGCCGATCTACGTCCCGTTCCAGCACTGCGACGCGCTGCGCACGCTGGCCGTGCCGTACGGCTGCCGGATCGAGACGGTCGGCGTGGACCCGGCCCTGCCCGACCTGGCCACCCTGCCCGAGCCGACGCTCAGCCCGGGCCGCTACCTCCAGGAGATCCGCTCCGCCATCCGCTCGATGCGTGCCCTGCACGCCACCCTGCGGCCCGCCTGAGCGCCGCGCCACGGCGGTGCGCCGGGCGGCGTCGGTGACCGCCGGGCTCCGCGCGCCCGTGGTGTCAGCCGGCGGTGTCGCGTACCGCCTGGGCGAAGACCTCGGAGCGGTGCTCGAAGTTGCGGAACCGGCCGTAGCTGGGCGCGGCCGGCGAGAGCAGCACCACCCCGCCGGCCGGGGTCAGCTCGCGGGCCAGCCGGACCGCGTCCACCAGCTCGTCGACCACCTCGGTACGCACCTTGGGCAGCCCGGCGAGCGCGTCGACGATCCGGGAGCCGCTGTCCGGGATGCCGATCACCGTCAGCTCGCGCTCGGCGAGGTGCTCGCGCAGCGGGCTGTAGTCCAGCCCCCGGTCGGTACCGCCGACGATCACCGTCAACGGCCGTCCCTCGTACGCGTCGATCGCGTGCATTGCCGCGTACGGGCTGGTGGCGAGGGTGTCGTCGACGAAGGTCAGCCCGGACGGGTCGACGATCTCGGTGAGCCGGTGGGCCAGCCCCTGGAAGCCGGCGACGGCCACCGCGAGGGTGTCCTTGCGGGCGACCACGTCGACGCCGAGCGCGTCCAGCACGGCCAGCGCCACGCAGAGGTTGCTCTCGTTGTGCCGGCCGACCAGCGGCAGCACCGCACGCGGGAAGAGCGGCTGGTCGGCCAGGTGGAACCAGGGGGCGCCGTCCGGGCCGGCGGCCACGTGGGCGGTGTCCGGCCGGCCGGCGCGCACGGCCGCCCGGTCGCCCAGTTCGAGGGCGAGCCGCGGGTCGGTGCCGTTGACCACCACGGTGCGCGGCCCGTAGGCGATCAGGTTGAGCTTGTCCCGGTAGTACTCGGCCTCGCCGCCGTGCGCGTCCAGGTGCTCCGGGAAGAGCGCGGTGACCACCGCCACCCGGGGCGAGTCGGTCAGGTCGCTGCACTGGTAGCTGGAGAGCTCCAGCACGTACAGCTCGGCCTCGGGCAGGTCGAGGGTGGGCACCCCGATGTTGCCACCGAAGACGTTCGGCCGGTCCACCGCCGCGAGCAGGTGGCTGATCAGGCTGGACGTGGTGCTCTTGCCCTTGCTGCCGGTGACCCCGATGGTGCGATCGGCGTGGTCGGCCATCCAGAGCGCGGTGCCCTGGGTGACGGTGACCCCGCGCCGGCGCAGCTCGACCAGCCACGGGTGGGTCTGCGGCACGCCGGGCGAGCGGACCACCACGTCGGCGGCGGCCAGCCGGTCGAAGCCCTCCTCGCCGACGACCAGCGGCGCCGCCTCGGCCAGCGGGCCGTCCCAGGGCAGCGAGAGGAAGTTGGCGCTGTCGTCGACGGCGACCAGCCCGGCCGGGCCGTGCGCGGCGATCGCGGTGACCGCGGCCCGGCCCTCCCGGCCGGCGCCCCAGACGGCCACGGTACGTCCGCGCAGGTCAGACAAGCGCACAGGTGATCTCCTCCGGGCGGGCGGCGGGTCGGCGGCCGAGTCTGGCGCAGCCGGACGCGGACGGGTGAACCACGGCCTAGTATGGCGTGTGCTCAACGGACAGCTCCGGCGGATGGACGCCTTCACCTTCCCGTCCTACTCGATCGACCTCTCCACCGGCGAGGCCCTGTTCGACTACCGGCTGAGCGGCCCCGACGCGGAGCTGACCTTCACCGAGGTGGTCACCCTCCCGCTGCCGGCCGAGCCGCCGTCGGACGCCACGGTCGCCGCGCTCGGCCGGGTGCTGGAGCTGCTGCACGTGGTGGCCGGGGTCAGCTACTACAAGGCCGCCGCGCCCGGCCGGCTGGTGCTGCCCGCCCCGCTCGGGCCGGCCGCCGCCGCGCTGGTCACCGGCATCTACACCCACGGCCTCGCCGAGTACGCGTACCGCAACAAGCTGCCGCACGTGCTGGAGCTGGCCCCGGAGATCCCGCCGGGGTCGGTGAAGCCGGCGGCGCCGCTGGACAACTCCGAGCGGCGGCCGCTCTCGGCGGTCGGCGGCGGCAAGGACTCGATCGTCAGCCTGGAGGCGCTGCGCCGGGCCGGCCTGGACCCGGTGCCGTTCTCGGTCAACCCGAACCACGTGATCGTCTCGGTCAACGAGGCGTCCGGGCTCACCCCGCTAGCCGCCCGCCGGCGGATCGACCCGCGGCTGTTCGAGCTGAACGCCGCCGGCGCGCTGAACGGGCACATCCCGGTTACCGCGATCAACTCGCTGATCGCGGTGGCGACCGCCGTGCTGCACGGGCTGGGCCCGGTGGTGATGTCCAACGAGCGCTCCGCGTCGGATCCGAACCTGGTCTGGAACGGTCACGAGATCAACCACCAGTGGTCCAAGGGGGTCGAGGCGGAGGGGCTGATGCGGGCGGCGCTGACCGAGCACGCGGGGCTGGCCGAGCCGTACTTCTCGCTGCTGCGCTCACTGTCGGAGCTGCACATCGCCCGGCTCTTCGCCGAGATCGACCGCTACGACGACGTGGTGACCAGCTGCAACGCCGCGTTCAAGCTGCACGACCCGAGCGAGCGCTGGTGCCGCGACTGCCCGAAGTGCCGGTTCGTCTTCCTGGCCATGGCGCCGTTCATGTCCCGCGAGCGGATCACCCACATCTTCGGCGGCGACCTGCTGGCCGACTCCGCCCAGATCCCCGGCTACCGGGAACTGCTCGGCGTGGACGGGCACAAGCCGTTCGAGTGCGTCGGCGAGGTGGAGGAGTCGGTGGTGGCGTTGAGCCTGCTCGCCGAGCAGGAGCAGTGGCGCGACGCCCCGGTGGTCCGCGCCCTGGTCGACGCCGTGCCGGACACCGCCTGGTCCGCCGCCGCCACCTCCGACGTCTTCACCCCCGGCGGCCCCCACCACATCCCCCCCGCCTACGCCAAAACCCTCACCCCCCTCCCCTGACCCCGGCCCGGTCGGGGCCGACCGGAGCCCCGTTGATCATGAAGTTGGTACCGCGACACGCCGGGGCGGCCCGCAACAACTTCATGATCACCGGCGCCGGCCACGGCGGGTGGGGGGGTTAGGGGGTGCGGATGGCGTCCAGGGCCAGCAGGGCGACGTGAAGGGAGAGGCAGGCGTCGACCGAGTCGAGGTCGACGTCGAGGATCCGGCCGATCCGGGCCAGCCGCTCGTAGAACGCGGGCCGGGACAGGTGCGCCGCGGCGGCCGCCGCCGACTTGTTCCGGCCCTGCTCCAGGTACGCGCGCAGGGTGCCGAGCAGCTGCTCCCGGGGGTGCCGCGCGTCGTACGCCAGCAGGGCGCCCAGCTCGCGCTCGACGAAGGTCTGCAACCGCGGCTCGTCGCGCAACAGGTGCAGCAGGCCGGCGAGACCGACGTGCGGCAGCCGGAAGATCGGCAGGTCCCGCCGGTCGCGCCGGGCGGCCTCGGCGATCTGGCGCGCCTCGGTGAGCGACCGGCGCGCCTCGCGCAGGCTGCCCACCCCGGAACCGGCGGCGACGATCAGCCCGGCGGACCCGGCCGGGGCGCCCCGGCCACCGGACCGGGACGAGCCGCCGTCCGGCTGCCGGGGCACCACGGCGTCGAGCTGCCGGGACGCCGGGTCCGGGTGCCGGCCGTCCGGACGCACCCGGCGCAGCGCGGCGGCGAACGCGGTCAGCGCCCGCTCCTCGGCGGCGGCGTCCGGCAGGGCGAGCAGCGCGCCGACCGCGTGGTCGTCGACCGCGCTGGTCAGCGCGGTCAGCTTCGCCTCGCGCAGGGCCTGGCCGACCGCCTCGGCGAGGTCCCGTAGCCGGGCCGGGCCGGCGTCCGGGGCGGGCTCGCCGAAGGCCGTCGGCTCGCCCGCGTCGCCGGCGTGCTCGCCGGCCGGGTCGTCGGTGCGGTACCGGACCACCACGCCCACCAGGTGCCGGCGCTCCAGCACCACGCCGAGCGCCCGGGCGCGCAGCGCCACCTCGTCCACCGGCCGGGAGTGGTCGAGCAGGGCGGTGAGCAGGGTGCGGTGGATCTGCCGTTCCAGCCCCTCGGCGTCGCGGCGGATCAACCGGACCAGCGCCAGGGTGGACGCGGCCCGCTCGACCAGGATGGTCAGCCGGGTGGGTGGGTCGCCGGGCGGCGCTGACCCGCCGTCGACGCCGGCCGGGCCCGGCTCGGCGTCCGCCCCGGCACGGCCAGGCCGGGCCAGCTCGCCGGTGGCCGGCCAGCGCAGCAGCAGCCGGCCCCAGTCCTGCCCGCGGGCGCCGACAGTGGTGACCAGCCAGCCGCTGTCCGGGTCGTACGCGGTCCGCCCGGCCGGCCGGATCCGGCGGGAGTGCTGCTCCCAGCCGTCCAGCAGCAGCTCGGCGCTCTCCCCGGCCGGGTCGTAGGCGAGCACCTGCCGGGAGAGGTTCTCCAGCACCACCGGGCAGCCGGACAGCTCCGCCGCCTGCCGGATCACCTCGGCCGGGCCGGCGCCCTCGACCGAGAGGTCGGTGAACCGCTGGTGGATCTCCTCGGTGGCGCGCAACTCGGTGAGCTGGGCGTCGACGATCAGCGCGTGCACCGCCTCGGTGATCCGCACGAACGGGGTGTCCCGGCGCAGCTCGACCAGGGGCAGGCCGCGGCGCTCGGCGGCGGCGGCCATCACCCGGGGCACCTCGCTGGCGTACCGGCGGCCCAGCTCGACCAGCAGGCCGGAGACGCCGACGTCGGCCAGGTCGCCGATGAAGGCGCGCAGTCCGGCGTCGTCGGCCGGCAGCCCGATGCCGGTGGTCAGCACCAGCTCGCCGCCGCCGAGCAGGGTGGCGATGTCCGGTACCTCGGCCACGTGCACCCAGCGCACCGGCCGGTCCAGCCCGGCGTCCCCGGCGACCAGGCGCGGGGCGCCGCGGCGGACCGGGTCCAGGGCCAGGACCTCACGCACGGTAGGGAACACGGCCGACACGCTACCGTCCGTGACCCTGATTCTCGACACCCCGCCGCCGGCGTCGCGCCCGCCGGCACCGGGCGGCCCACCAACCATGATCGAGTCCGGGCTCGGCTACAGCGAGATCGACCCGCTGCTGTGGCGGGCCGCCCGCGCCGTGACCAGCTGGCCGACGCACAACTTCTGGTCCAAGTACTACGCCTGACGGCGGTGGTGGCCGCCCTCACCACGGGTCGTCGCGGCCCAGCTCCCAGCAGGCCACCGCGGTGGCGGCGGCGACGTTGAGCGAGTCGACGCCGCGGCGCATCGGGATCACCACCCGCACGTCGCTGGCGTCCATCGCGGCCCGGGTCAGCCCGGCGCCCTCCGCGCCGAGCAGCAGCGCGGCGCGGGCCCGCTGCGCGGCGTCCAGCCGCTGGATCGGCACCGCGTCCGGGGCGGGGGTCATCGCCAGCACCGTGAAGCCGGCCGCGCGGACCTGGCCGAGCGCGTCCGGCCAGGGCTCCAGCCTGGCGTACGGCACCGCGAACACCTCGCCCATGCTGACCCGGACGCTGCGCCGGTAGAGCGGGTCGGCGCAGGACGGTGAGAGCAGCACGGCGTCCACCCCGAGCGCGGCCACCGCCCGGAAGATGGCGCCCAGGTTGGTGTGGTTGTTCACGTCCTCGAGGATCACCGCCCGGCGCGCGTTCGCCAGCACCTCGGCGGCCGACGGCAGCGGCTTGCGCCGGAACGACGCCAGCACCCCGCGGTGCACGTGGAAGCCGGTGGCCCGCTGGAGCACGTCCGGGGTGGCGGCGTAGACCGGGGCGTCCCCGGTGTCCAGGTCGGCGAGCTGGTCCACCCGCTTCGCGTCCACCAGGTACGACCGGGCCGGGTAGCCGGCCCGCAGCGCCCGGCGCAGCACCAGCTCGCCCTCGGCGATGAACAGCCCGTGCGGCGGCTCCCAGCGGGTGCGCAGCTCGACGTCGGTCAGGGCGCGGTAGTCGGCGATCCGGTCGTCGTCGGGGTCGGTGATCTGGTGGACGGGCACCCGCCGATTCTGCCGGACCGGTCCGGCGGGGCCGCCGACCCGTCCGGCGAATGCCGAGCGCTGGTCGTTCTGTCCGGCAAAGATGGGAAATGCCGGGGTAGCGAGGGAACCGAGCGGAGGGACCGGGCAGGTGAGCGCAGAGCACAGCGACGGGTGGCGGGGCGACGGACGGGTGCCGGCCGAGCCGTGGCCGCTGCCCCGGGACGCCACCGTCGCCGACCACCTCGTGCAACGCCTGGCCTGCTGGGGCGTACGCCGTTACTTCGGCTACCCGGGCGACGGCATCAACGGGATGACCTCGGCGCTGCAACGCACCGCCGAGCGGGCGCAGTTCATCCAGGTCCGGCACGAGGAGACCGCCGGCTTCGCCGCGTCGGCGCACGTCAAGTACGGCGGCGGACCGCTGGGCTGCGTCCTGGTGACCAGCGGGCCCGGGGCGATCCACGCGCTCAACGGCCTGTACGACGCCAAGCTGGACCACCAGCCGGTGGTCGCCCTGGTCGGCCACACCGCCCTCACCGCCGAGGGCGGCGGCTACTACCAGGAGGTCGACCTGCTCGCCCTCTACAAGGACGTCGCGGCGGCGTTCCTGGCCCAGCTCGACCACCCCGCGCAGGTCCGTCACCTGGTCGACCGGGCCTGCCGGACGGCCCTGGCCCGCCGCACCGTGACCGCCCTGGTCCTCCCCCTCGACGTGCAGGACAAGCCGGCCGTTCCGGAACCGCCGTACGCGCACGGCTACTACCACACCAGCAGCGTGCCGAGCAGCGGGCCGACCGTGCCGCCGGAGGCCGAGGTACGCCGCGCCGCCGAGGTGCTCGGCGGCGGCGAGCGGGTGGCCATGCTGGTCGGGCAGGGCGCGCTCGGCGCCGAGAACGAGGTACGCGAGGTGGCCCACCGGCTGGGCGCGGGGGTGGCCACCGCGCTGCTGGGGTTCACCGCTGTCGACCACCGGGAGCCCTGGGTCACCGGCGCCATCGGCCTTCTCGGCACCCGGCCGAGCTGGGACATGATGCGCGACTGCGACCGGCTGCTGATCGTCGGCAGCAACATGCCGTACTCGGAGTTCTATCCGCCGCCGGGCAAGGCCCGGGCGGTGCAGATCGACCGGGACGGCACCCAACTGGGGTTGCGCTACCCGACCGAGGTGAACCTGACCGGCGACGCCGCCCCCACCCTGCGGGCGCTGCTGCGCGAACTCGGCCCCGGGCCGGCCCCGACCCGCTGGCGGGAGACGATCGCCGCGTCGACCTCGTCGTGGCGGCAGGCGCAGCGGGACCTGGCCGGGCAGTCCGCCGACCCGGTCAATCCGCAACTGCTGTTCAGCACCCTCAGCGACCGGCTGCCCGACGACGTGCTGCTCGCGGTCGACTGCGGCACCACCACCGCCTGGTACGCCCGGCACGTCCAGGTCCGCCCCGGCATGCTGGCCAGCCTCTCCGGCACGCTGCTCTCCATGGGCGGCGCCATGCCGTACGCGCTGGCGGCCAAGTTCGCCCACCCGGACCGCCCGCTGGTGGCCCTGATCGGCGACGGCGCGATGCAGATGAACGGGGTCAACGAGCTGATCACCGTGGCGAAGTACTGGCGCGGTTGGGCCGACCCGCGGTTCGTGGTGCTGGTGCTGAACAACCGGGACCTCGCCTTCGTCAGCTGGGAGCAGCGCTCCAGCGAGGGAACGCCGATGTTCCCGGACAGCCAGCAGTTGCCCGACATCGGCTACCACCGCTGGGCCGAGGTGCTGGGGCTCGGCGGCGAGCTGGTCGACTCCCCCGACCAGGTGCCGGCCGTCTGGGATCGGGTCCTCTCCGCCGACCGGCCCGTGGTGATCAACGCGCTGGTGGACCCGGCCGAGCTGATGCTCCCACCGCACTTCACCGCCGACCAGGCACGCAAGACGGCGGCGGCGATGCTGCGCGGCGACACCGACTGGGCCGGGATCGTCCGGCGCGGGCTGCCCGCCACGGTCACCGCCTTCCGCCCGCGCCGCGGCTGACCGCCGGGCAGGTCCCGTCCCGGCCGAGGACGTCGGCCCGGACGGGGCCTGCCCGCCGGCTTGAGCCAGCCCGCGCCCGGAGAGGTGTCAGAGACCCGCCGCGGTCTTCTTCACTTCGAACCTGGGGCTGTCAGCGAGCTTGAGCCAGACGACTCCTGCGATGATCACAGCCAGCCAGAACGCCCGGGGCAGCGTGAGTGACTCGTCGAAGAACACCGGGCCGAGGACGGCGGCGCCGACGGCGCCGATGCCCGCCCAGACGGCGTAGCCGATCCCGACGTCGATGTTTCGCAGGGCGACGCTGAGGCAGAAGAGCGTCAGGAGGAAGAACACGGCGGCGGAGATGGACCAGCTCAGGACGGTGAATCCCGCACTGCCTCCGACGCTGAGCGCATAGCCGACCTCGAAGGCCCCGGCCAGGAGAAGCACCAGCCAGGCACCGGCCCTGGTGTTGTGCTTCGCAACCGTCGCAGTCATGGGGTTGGTCCTTTCGTCATGGCGGGAGTGAGGGGAGATCAGGTTGGGTGTGGTCCGATGGTCGGTCACGCTGCCCCAGTCAGCTGCAGCCCGACGACGCCGGCGATGACGACGAGGATGCCGAGGAGCTTCTTCCCGTTCAGGCGCTGCCCGAGGAACAGCGCGCCGACGACGACGATCCCGACGCCGGCGACCGAGGTCCAGAGCGCATAACCGACGCCGACGTCGAACGTCAGGAGCGCCAGACTGAGGAAGAAGGTCGCGATCCCGCCACTGACCAGGGTCGCGACCGTCCACCGCGGGTGGGTGAACCCCTTCGCCTTGCTTGCCGCGAAGGCCACCGCGATCTCGAAGATCACGGCGAAACCCAGGTAGAGCCAGTTCATGGTGTTCCTTTCAGGTCCGTTGACGAGGTAGATGGCTGTGCGTGCGGTCGCGCCCGGGCGAGCGGACGCACATGGAACGGTTCCAACATCCCGGCGAGCGGCTCGGATGAAAGCTGCATGTACATGCATATAAACGAGCCCAGCTTGGGCCTGAGTCGCGCCTCCGGGGCGTTCGCTAGGGGGAGACCAGGTTGCCGATGCCGGCCAGGGCTCGGCCGACCTGGCTCGCGTCGAGCTGCGGATAGTGGGCCGCCACGGCGCCGAGGAGCTCGTGAACCCGCTCCTCGTACGAGTCGCGGACCTGCCGGACCAGGGTCTCCCCCTGCTCGGTGATGACCGCGTAGACGCCACGCCGATCGCCCGGGCAGAGGTCGCGGCGAGCCAGGTCCTTCGCTTCCAAGCGACTCACCAGTCGGGTCACGGAGCTTTGGTTCAGGCCGACCCGCTGGGCAAGGTCGTTGACGCGCAACTCCTTGTCGGCAGCCTGGGCGAGGTGCTCCAGTGCCCGATACTCCGTCAACCCGATGCTGTAGGCATCCATGAGCCACTTGCCCAGGCTCGCGTCCACTGCCGACACGAACATGGCGACCTGGGACCACGCCGAACCGAGGTGGCCCCCAGGTCCAGAACCCGAGCTAAATGAATGCCTGTGCATGCATGTAAATTACCATGATCCTCCGCGGCGTCAAGATTGCGGCCGTCACCCGCCGCGTGACGACCATCGCTCTGACGGACGGCGCGGCGACCGGGCCGGCCGGCGGGCCCGCGCGAGGTGCGCGAGCTTTCCCCGCCGGACCCGGTGTGCTTCCTAGCGGTTTCACCCGGCAGCGCCTGTTCGCCGGCGGGATCGACATCGAGGAGGTGGACGACCGCGCCATGGGACGCGGGTTACCGGACCCTGCCGGAGCTCGACGCCTTCTCCGTCGTCCCCGCCGACGGCGACCCGAGCCGAGGTTGCCGCCGTCCCGGACCGCACGGCTCACCTCGCGCCCACCCGGACCGCCCGCTGGTGGCCCTGATCGGCGACGGCGGCAGATGAACGGGGTCAACCGAACTGATCACCGTGGCCGACCACGGGCCGGCGCCCGGTCCTCCCGGCCTCGTCACACCCGCCCGGTCACGACGACCCGCCGCGCAGCCGGCCAGCGTGCCGGATCTGGTTTTCCAGCGCGTGGCGCAGGAAGCGCTCGACCAGTTCCAGTTCGGCACCGGTGAACCGGCGCAGTTCGGCCCGGGCGTCGTCCACGATCGGACCCCAGATCTCGGTGCTGAGCCGTTCGGCCTGCTCGGTCAGATGGACGAGGACGCGCCGCCGGTCCGCGGCGTCCCGGACCCGCCGAGCCAGTCCGGCGCGCTCCAGCCGGTCGATGGCCGTCGTGGTGGCGCCTCCGGTCAGCCCGGCGGCGACGGCCAGCTCGCTGGCGGTCAACGCCCCGCGCGCACTCAACCGGCTGAGACACCGCAAGTCCGTGCGGTTGATGCCGAGGCGCCGCGCCGCCAGCTCGTCGACGAGATCCGTGGCGTCCTGGAGTTCCTGCACCGCGCTCATCACGCCGCGGATCCTGGTTTCCTTTGACAATCTAATCCTTAGATTATTAAAGTATCTGCCTGTCCGTGCCTATCGACCCAGGAGGCGATCGTGCCAGACGGTCAGATCAATCGGCGCCAGGCAACGACCGACGACACCGCGGTCCTGCTGTCGCTCATGGACTCGGTCCTCGAGTGGCTGGTGGCCCGTGGCCGGCCGGAACAGTGGGGCACGATCCCCTTCTCCCGGCTTCCGGGCTTCCCCGAGCGGCTCGCCGACTGGGTGTCCCAGGGCGTGGTCACCATGGCCGAGCGCGACGGCAGGTGTGTGGGCCTCCTCGCCATGGCACCGACCGTTCCGCAGCGGATCCCCCCGGGGCTGGTTCCCGAGGGGTCGATGTTCGTGTACACCGTCCTGTCGAGTCGCGGCCCGGACGGCCGCGGCGTCGGCAGCACGCTCCTGGCGGAGGCGGAGCGCCGGGCCCGGGCCGGGCGGGCCCCCGCCCTGGCTCTCGACCACTGGGCGGGGAGTCCGGAACTGGCCCGCGTCTACGAACAGCACGGGTACGTCGCGGTGGCCGAGTACGACGACGCGCAGGGCAGCACCCGCAACATCGTCCGGGTGCGCCGCCTCTCGGCCACGGGCTCCGGCGGCCCGGCCAGCTGACCGGGCCGCCGGACGGCCCGCGGTCAGCCTCGGCGGTCGAGCCAGCGGCGCAGGTCGGCCAGCGGGTCGTCGTCGGCGGGGCGCCGCTCGTCGGACGGCTCCCGGACGACCGGGGGCCGCTCGACCGGGCGGCGCGGGTCGCCCACCAGGTCCCGGCTGGGCGCGGTGAACGCCTGCTCCGGCTTGCCGTCCACGGCGGTGGCGATCACCCGGGCGACCGCCTCGATCACCCGTGCCTGCACCGCCGAGCCCACCGAGTCGGTCGGGTCGTCCGGGTTCGCGGCGATGCCGGCGACCGCGACCTGCGGGGTGAACCCGACGAACGTCTCGGTGGCGTTCCGCTCCGAGCTACCGGTCTTCCCGGCCACCGGGCGGCCGTCGAGGATCCGGTTCACCGCGGTGGCCGTACCGCCGTTGCACTGCCCGTACGGCGACTGCTGGCCGACCGGGCAACGCGCGGCGTCGGTGGCGGCCCGGGCCACGCCGGCGTCCAGCACCCGCTTGCAGGAGGGGTCGCCGACCGGCACCCGCTCGCCGTCCGGCGCGGTCACCGAGACCACCGGCAGCGGCGCGCACCAGGTGCCCTCCGCCGCGACCGTGGCGTACGCGTTGGCCAGGTCGAGCGGGGTGGTGGCGGCCACGCCGAGGGTGAACGAACCCCAGTCCTCGGCGTGCTCGCGGGCGAGTTCGGCGTCGGCGTCGGCCCGGAAGGTGATGCCGAGCCGCTGTGCCATCTGCACCACCTTCTCCGGCCCGACCTGCTCGGCCAGCCACACGAAGTAGGTGTTCACCGAACGGCCGAAACCGTCCCACATCATCCGGTAGCCGTCCATCCACTCGGGGTTGGCGTTGGCCGGGCACCACCGGCCGTCGCAGCTCCCCTCACCCTCGGCGGCGTACCGGGTGGGCAGCCGGCTGGGCGCGTCGAAGCCGGTGGCCAGCGGCTTGCCGGCCTCCAGCGCGGCCAGCATGGTGAACAGCTTGAACGTCGAGCCGGCCTGGTAGCCGTCGACGCTGTCGCCGCCGGAGATCAGCGGGTTGACGGTGTTCGGGCGGTTGGCCTGCCCGTCCGGGTTGGCGTCGAGGCTGTAGTGCCGGTTGACCGCCATCGCCAGCACCCGGCCGGTGCCCGGCTCGACCGCGGCGATCGGCACGGCCCGCTTGTTGCCGTACCCGTAGATCCGGGTGGCCTCCCGCTGGGCGGTGGCCTGCACCCGCGGGTCCAGCGAGGTCACCACGGTGTAGCCGCCGCGGCGCAGCGCCTGCTCGCGCTCCTCGACCGTGGCGCCGAACTCGGGCTGGGCCAGCCACCACTGCCGCAGGTAGTCGCAGAAGAAGCCCCAGTCGTCGCGCCCCTGCGCGACCGCGGTGCAGCCGTTCGGCTGCGCGGTCGGGCGCAGGGTGAGCCTCTCGGCCTTGGCCTGCGCCGCCTGCTCGGCGGTGATCGCCCCGGTCTCGACCATCGAGTCGAGCACGTACGCCCGCCGCTCCAGCGCGGCCTCGGCGTCCCCGTCGATCGGGCTGTACGCCTCCGGCGACTGCACCAGGCCGGCGAGCAGGGCTGCCTCGGCGAGGGTGAGGTCGGCCGGGGACTTGGCGAAGTAGCGCTGGCTGGCCGCCGCGACGCCGTACGCCCCGGAACCGAAGTACGCGATGTTCAGGTAGCGGTTGAGGATCTCGTCCTTGCTGAGCTGCTCCTCCAGCGCGCCCGCGTACCGGATCTCCTGGAGCTTGCGCCCGACGGTCTGCTCGGTGGCCGCGGCGCGCTCCTCGGCGGTCCGGCTCGGGTCGGTCTTGAGCACGTTCCGGACGTACTGCATGGTCAGCGTGGAGCCGCCCTGCTCGGTGCCGCCGCCGGAGACGTTCGCCACCAGCGCCCGGAACAGCCCGCGCAGGTCCGCGCCGCCGTGCGAGTAGAACCGCCGGTCCTCGGCCGCCACGATCGCCTGCCGCATCACCGGAGCGATCTCGGAGAGCGGGACGTCGCTGCGGTTCACGTCGTAGAACGTGGTGATCAGCGTCTTGCCGTCGTTGGCGTAGAGGTAGGAGCGCTGCGGCGTCGCCGGGGTGCGCAGCGCCTCCGGCAGCGCGGCGTACGACCCGAGCGCCGCCTTGGCGGCGAACCCGAACAGCAGGTTCCCCGGCAGCGCGGCGACCGCGAGGACGAGACCGGCGAGCACGCCGGCGAGCAGCACGGTGAACAGCCGCGACAGCGGCGAGCGGGGCGGGGCCATGGTCCCCAGAATTACCGCGAATGCCACCAACCGACCACCCCCACTCCCCCTTTGTCAGCCACCTCACCACCCCCTCCCAACCCCCTCCCACCCCCCACCCCCCCGCCCGCACCCGGTTGATCATGAGGTTGGCGGCGAGGTGGATCTCCACGACTGCCGCCAACCTCATGATCACCGCGGCGACGGGGGTGGGTGGGTGGGTGGGGTGGGGTGGGTGGGTGGGGTGGGGTGGGTGGGTGGGGTGGGTTAGGTGGGGAGGGGGCCGGTGGGGCCGGTGGGGGTGGTGGGGGTGGCTAGGCTGGCGGTGGCGGCGTCGCGGGCGATGTCGGCGGGAATGAGGCGGCCGGAGCGGTAGCCGATGCCGATGCCGGCGATCAGCACGAAGATCGCCCCGAAGGTCTGCAACGAGCCGATCAGCGCCCCGCCGAGACCGAGCAGCGGCGCGGCGATCATCAGCATCACCCCGTCACCCATGCTGAACATCCCGGAGCGGGCCACCGACCAGCCGGTGCAGGCCCAGCCGATGCTGTAGCAGGCCGCACCGACCAGCACGAGCGTCCGGGCGGTGGTGCCGAAGACCGGGGTCTGCTCCGCCAGGCCGGCGAAGGGCAGCATGAGCACCGTGCCGGCGATGCTGACCAGCAGCCCGGTGGCGGCCACCCGACGGCTGCGGGTGGCGGCCAGCAGCCCGGTCAGCGCGAGCAGGGCGAGCAGCCCGAGCCAGACCGCGCCCACCCAGCCGAGCAGGTACAGCGGGCGGCCGTCGGCCGGGTACGGGTCGTTGCCCATCCCGCCGTCGCTGGCCATCGCCACCACGCCGTAGAGCACGGCGTACGCGGGCAGCAGCCACACCGCCGCCCGGGCGAAGCGGCGCACCGACCAGGCCCAGCTGGCGTTGGTCGCGGGGCCGGCCGGTCCGGCCTCGCCCACGAAGGGCAGCACGCCGAATCCTCCGCCGGTACGCCGGCTGCCGAGCGGCCCGGTCGGGTCGTGCGCGCCGGGGACCGGGGCCGTGGACCACACCCGCTTCGCCGGGTCCTTCATGCGTCACCTCGCTCATCCGACGAGCGGCGCGGGACGCCCCCCGGTGCCCGCTGCCTGGTCACCGCCCGTCCTCGGACCGATGGTGGCAGCGATCGGAGCCGGCATGAGCGGCTTTCGCGTTATTCCCGGGTCACGCGCGGCCGGCAACCGGCGAAACGCGCCACGGCGTGCCGGATGTCCCGAAACGGCGACGGGTCGCCAGGCGTGCCCCCGGAGGAGCACCCTGGCGACCCGTCGCCGTACCGGTCAGCCGCGCTCGCGCTGGTCGGCCGGGTCGTTGAGCAGACTCGCCGGCGAGACCGGCTCGGGCGCCGGCAGCCCCTGCGGCTTGCCGCCGCTGGCCTGCGCCTCGGCGACCCGTACCTCGTCGTGGATCTGCTGGGCCGCGGCGGCCGCCGCCTGCGCGGCCTCGGCCGCCTCGCGCTCGACCTCGCTCGCCCCGTCGGCGGCCTCCGGCGCCGGCTCGTCGCCGACCATCCGGCTCAGCCCGCCGAGCGCGCCGCCCATGCCCTCTAGGGCCTTGGTCAGCTCCGCCGGCACGATCCAGACCTTGTTCGCGCTGCCGTTGGCGATCTGCGGCAGGGCCTGGAGGTACTGGTAGGCGAGCACCTTCTGGCTCGGGTTGGCCTGGTGGATCGCGTCGAAGACGGTCCGGATCGCCTTGGCCTGGCCCTCGGCCTGGAGGATCCGGGCCTGCCGGTCACCGTCGGCGCGCAGCACCGCCGCCTGCTTCTCACCCTCGGCGGTGAGGATCTGCGACTGCTTGTGGCCCTCCGCGTTGAGGATGGCCGCGCGGCGGTCCCGCTCGGCGCGCATCTGCTTCTCCATCGAGTCGCGGATGCTCGGCGGCGGCTCGATCGCCTTGATCTCCACCCGGGTGACCTTGATGCCCCACCGGCCGGTGGTCTCGTCGAGCACACCCGACAGGTGCCGGTTGATCTCCTCACGGCTGGTCAGCGCCCGCTCCAGGTCGAGCGAGCCGATGACGTTGCGCAGCGTGGTGACGGTGAGCTGCTCGATCGCCTGGAGGAAGTTCGAGATCTCGTACGTGGCCCGGACCGAGTCGACCACCTTGAAGTAGAGGACGGTGTCGATCGAGACCACCAGGTTGTCGGAGGTGATCACCGGCTGGGGCGGGAAGCTGACCACCTGCTCGCGCATGTCGACCTTGGTACGGACCGCGTCGATGAACGGCACCAGGAGGTTGAGCCCCGGGTTGAGCGTGCGCTTGTACTTACCCAGCCGCTCCACCACGTCCTGGCGCTGCTGCGGCACGATCCGCACCGCCTTGGCCAGGGTGACCACCGCGATCAGGGCCACGGCTATCAGCAGGACTGGGAACACGAATTCCATGTACTCACCTTTTCGCGTCGGGTAGCTCGCCGGAAGAAGAAACGTCGTCCCGCCAGACCAGGGCGGTCACACCCCGGACCTGGATCACCTGCACCCGTTCACCGGGGTCGAAGACCTGGCCCGCGTCGTACGAGCGGGCGCTCCACAGCTCGCCGTCGATCTTGACGAGGCCGCTGTCGGCGTCGACCCGCTCCAGCACCAGCGCGCTGCTGCCCTCGATCGCCTCGACCCCGAACGGCTGCTCGCCGCTGGCCAGCGCGGAGCGCTGGTGCCGGCGCAGGGTCGGCCGGACGGCCAGCACGGTCAGCGCCGACACCCCGGCGAAGACGATCGCCTGCACACCCACCGGCGCGCCCAGCGCCGCGGCACCCGCCGCGGCGAAGGCGCCGGCCGCGAACATGATCAGGAAGAGCGTCGTCGTGAAGATCTCGGCGACGGCCAATACCACACCCAGCACGATCCACAGCACGGCGTCCACCCTTAGATCGTGACACGGAAATGCACGCGCGACCTCTTCGCCATGATCAGTAAGCTCGACGGCACCCGCACCGCCGGTCGTACGAGGAGACGCCGTGGCCCTGCTGCCCGAGACCGCCCGCAAGGTCGACGAACTGGTCGCCGCGGCACAGTCCGCCGGCCGCCCGCCCTCGCTGGTGATCGGGGTGGTGCGCGACGGCGCGCTGGCCCACCTCGCCGCCGCCGGCGAGCACCCCCGCCCGGACGCCGACCTGCAGTACCGGATCGGCTCGATCAGCAAGACGATGACCGCCACCCTGGTGATGCAGGAGCGCGACGCCGGCCGGCTGCGGCTGGACGACCCGCTGGCGGAGCACCTCCCCGGCACGGCGGTCGGCTCGCTCACCCTGCGCCAGCTGCTCGGGCACGCCAGCGGCCTGCAGCGCGAACCCGACGGACCGTGGTGGGAGCGCGCCGAGGGCGTCGACCTGGCCACCCTGCTGCGCGGGGTCACCGCTGACAAGATCGCCTACCCGCCGCACCGCTGGTACCACTACTCCAACCTGGCGTACGGGCTGCTCGGCGGGGTGCTGGAGCGGATCACCGGCACCCCCTGGGCCGAGCTGCTGCGGCAACGGATCCTGGAGCCGCTGGGCATGCGCCGCACCACGTACGCGGCGACCGAGCCGTTCGCCCGCGGCTACGTGGTGCACCCGTGGCACGACACGCTGCGGGAGGAGCCGCGTACCGACACCCGGGCGATGGCGCCGGCCGGGCAGCTCTGGTCCACCGTCGAGGACCTGGCCCGCTGGGCCGCCTTCCTCGCCGACCCCGATCCCCGGGTGCTGGCCGCCGAGACGCTGACCGAGATGTGCGCGCCGGTGGTGATCAGCGACCTCGACTCGTGGAGCGGCGGGCACGGCCTCGGGCTGGAGCTCTACCGGGAGGGCGAGCGGGTGTACGTCGGGCACGGCGGCTCGATGCCCGGCTACGTGGCCGCCCTGGCCGTGCACCGCCCGTCCCGCACCGCCGTGGTCGGCTTCGCCAACTCGTACGGCTTCCGCAGCGGCGGGATCGGCTCGCTCGGGCAGCGGGTGCTCACCACCGTGCTGGACGCCGAGCCGGCGCTCCCGCGGCCCTGGCAGCCGACCGCCGCCGCCCCGCCGGCCGGGGTCGCGGAGCTGACCGGCCGCTGGTGGTGGATGGGGGTCACCCTCGACCTGAGCTGGGACGCGGCCACCGGTGAGCTGGTCGCCCACGTACGCGGCGAGCGGGTGAGCCGGTTCGCCCCGGCGGGGACCGACCGCTGGCGCGGCCGTTCCGGCCCCGAGAACGGCGAGATCCTCGCCGTGCTCCGCGACGACACGGGCCGGGTGGCGGCCCTCGACATCGCCACCTTCCTCTTCACCCCCACCCCCGACCAGGAACCCTGACCCGCGCCCGGACCCAGGACCAGCACGGGGGCGCGGCCAAGATCACGCAACATCCCGGATGCAGTGCCCTCGCAAGCCACCCGATGCCACTACACCCAGGATCGAGCACGATCCTGAGCACGCAGACGGAGGGCGGGAGGCGGGAAGCCCGACCAACGGACGGCAAGGTCACCCGATAGGCAGGGGTGGCGCCGCACCGCACGGGCGGGGGCCGCAGCCGACGGGCCGGGGGCCGCCGTGCCCGGCGGAGGGATCAAGCCTGACCGCCCGGAGCCGGGCACGGCGGCCCCCGGCCCTGAGCCCAGCCACCCACCCAGGCCCGACAACCGAGACGGCGCCCCGACCCTGAACGCCCGCCATCCAGCCGGCGCGCCCGCTCAGGCGGGTTCGGTGACGAAGTCGATGAGGCGTTCCATCGCGTTGATCAGCGGCGTCTCGACGTCGGCGAAGCTGTCGACCCGGGACAGGATGTGCCGCCACATCTCCGCCGGCTCGGCCACCCCGAGCGCCGCGCAGACGCCCTCCTTCCACGGCCGCCCCGGCGGCACCACCGGCCACGCCGCGATGCCCAGCGCCTTCGGCTTCACCGCCTGCCACACGTCCACGTACGGGTGCCCGGTGACCAGCACGTGCGGGGAGGTCACCTGCGCCACGATCCGGCTCTCCTTGGAGCCGGGCACCAGGTGGTCGACCAGCACGCCGAGCCGCCGGCCGGGGCCGGGGGCGAACGCGCGCACCTCGGCGTCGAGCGCGTCGATGCCGTCCAGCGGCTCCACCACCACGCCCTCGATCCGCAGGTCGTCGCCCCAGATCCGCTCCACCAGGGCGGCGTCGTGGATGCCCTCCACCCAGATCCGGCTGGCCTTGGCGACCTGGGCGCGTACCCCGTCGACGGCGATCGACCCGGAGGCGGTGCGGCGCCGCGCGGCCGGGACCGGGGCGCGGGCGGGCCGGCGCAACGTCACCGGCTGGCCGTCGAGCAGGAAGGCGGCCGGCAGCAGCGGGAAGTTGCGCCGGCGTCCGTGCCGGTCCTCCAGCACCACGGCACCGGACTCGAAGCCGACCACCGCGCCGCAGAACCCGGATTCGGCGTCCTCGACCACCAGGTCCGGCTCCGCGTCCACCTCGGGGGTGACCTTCCGCCGCCGCCAGTCCCCCGCCAGCACGTCGTCCGCATACCGCCCAGCCATGCCGATCAAGCTAACCGCCCACCGGCGCCCCCGCACCCGACACGCCGACGGCCGGCGGCCGGCCGGGGCGGTCGCGGCGGCCGGCAAACCCGGCAGAAATCGACGTTCCGCCCACCACGATGCCATGATCGACGGCAGAAGGAACGGTCGGAGCGGCAGTCGAGACAGGGGCGGCGGAGACCACGTACCCTTTCGGCATGTCCACCCCCGCAGCGGGTGCGGCCACACTCGCGCCGCGCCGGTCGAGCCGGTTCGTCGCCTGGGTGCGCGCGTGGCGCGCCGGGCTGGTCCCCTTCGACGAGGTCGCCGACGCGATCGCCGGCGCCGAGGAACACCTCGTCGCGGACGCGCCCGG
Source organism: Micromonospora desertarenae (assembly GCF_056150265.1). Taxonomy (NCBI): domain Bacteria; kingdom Bacillati; phylum Actinomycetota; class Actinomycetes; order Micromonosporales; family Micromonosporaceae; genus Micromonospora; species Micromonospora desertarenae. The sequence goes on along the minus strand of NZ_JAXCFQ010000007.1, from coordinate 46,678 downwards.
CACCTGGACCGACGTGTCGCTGCGCGACGCGCTGCCCACCCTGGCCAAGCTCTCGCCGGACGAGATCCGGCTGGTGCTGCCCGCGCCGGGCGACCCGCGCGGGCTGCCCGGGCCGGGCGACTTCGCCGGCGCGGCGCTGCTCGCCGGCGAGGCGGTGGTCGCCGGTGGCCTCGGGTTGATCCCGGAGGTGCGCACGCACACCTCCGGCTCCGGCGACACCTTCGAGACGGTGCTCTGGCGGGTCTACCCGCTGCCGGCGAACGCGCCGGCGGCCTCGCTGGCGCTGCCCGGGGCGGCCGAGGCCGAGGCGGAACTGGCCGCCGCGCTGGCCGAGACGACCGCCGCGCTGACCCGGCTCGACGTGGCGCAGTGGCGGCCCGAGCTGGCCGGGGCGCTGGAGGCGCTGCGCCGGCCGGACGGCACCACCGACCTGCCGCCCGGGTTCGACCCGCGGGCCCGCCGGCTCTTCGCCCGGGCCGCCGTGCTCGACCGGGTGCTCGCCCTGGCCGGGCACGCCGCGCCGGGCGGCGCGATCAACAACTACGAGGCGCAGCAGCGCGACGCCGCGCTGCGCCCGCTCACCGCGGCCTGCCGGCAGGCGCTGGTGGCCGCCTGCAACGCCCCGCTGCGCCCCTGACGGGAGGCACGCCGATGGTCGAGACCGCGCTCACCTGGATCCTGGCCGCGATCGAGGCGTCCTTCGCATGCTGGGTGGTCACCACGCTGCTCCGCCAGTACGGGCGGCGCGGGCGCTGACCGCCCGGCTGCCGGTCAGACCTCGTCGAGCAGGTCGGCGACGGAGTCGACGATCCGCGACGGCCGGTACGGGTAGCGCTCCGCCTCGGCGCGGGTGCTGATCCCGGTGAGCACCAGGATGGTCTCCAGCCCCGCCTCCAGGCCGCAGAGGATGTCGGTGTCCATCCGGTCGCCGATCATCGCCGTGGACTCGGAGTGCGCGTCGATGGTGTTCAGCGCGGAGCGCATCATCATCGGGTTCGGCTTGCCGACGAAGTACGGCTCCACCCCGGTCGCCTTCGAGATCATCGCGGCGACCGAGCCGGCGGCCGGCAGCGCCCCCTCCACCGACGGGCCGGTGGCGTCCGGGTTGGTGCAGATGAACCGGGCGCCGTCGTTGATCAGCCGGATCGCCTTGGTGATCGCCTCGAAGCTGTAGGTCCGGGTCTCCCCCAGCACCACGTAGTCCGGCGCGAAGTCGGAGAGCACGTAGCCGACCGCGTGCAGCGCGGTGGTCAGCCCGGCCTCCCCGATCACGTACGCGGTGCCGCCCGGCCGCTGGTCGGCCAGGAACTGCGCGGTGGCCAGGGCGGACGACCAGATCGCCTCCTCCGGCACGTCGAGCCCCATCCGGCCGAGCCGGGCCCGCAGGTCGCGCGGGGTGTAGATGGAGTTGTTGGTGAGTACCAGGAAGGGCTTGCCGGAGGCCCGGAGCTTCTTGACGAACTCCGGCGCGCCGGGCACCGGCTGCCCCTCGTGCACGAGCACGCCGTCCATGTCGGTCAGCCAGCTCTCCACGGTCCTGCGCTCATGCATGGTGTCTCGTCCCAGGGGTCGTCGGGGCGGATCGTCCGCCGGAGGTCAGGAGGGGCGGCGGGTGGGCACGCAGCACACCGTCGGGCAGGTGTCCCACATCGGCAGCTCGCCGAGGCGGCGGCGCCGGGTGATCCCGTCCGGCTCGATCCGCTCCAGGACCAGTTCGCGCACCATCGCCACGAACCGGGGATCGATGCCGGGGGTGCCGGCCCGGACGAAGTCCAGGCCGTGCTGCTTGGCCGTCTGGCGCGCCTCGGTGTCCAGGTCCCACACCACCTCCAGGTGGTCGGAGACGAAGCCGATCGGGCTGACCACCACCGCGGTGGTGTCGCCGGCGGCGGCCAGCGCGGCGAGGTGGTCGTTGACGTCCGGCTCCAGCCACGGCACCTGCGGCGGGCCGGATCGGCTCTGCCAGACCAGATCCCAGGGCAGGTCCGGGGCGGCCGCCGCGTGCACCAGCCGGGCCACCTCGTGCAGCTGTGCCTCGTACCGGCCGCCGTGCGGGCCGGCGTTGGCGGCCATCGAGGTCGGCACGGAGTGGGCGGTGAAGACCAGCCGGGTGCCGGCCCGCTCGGCCGGGTCGAGCTGGGCCAGGGCCGCCCGCACGGCGTCGACGTGCGGCTCGACGAAGCCGGGGTGGTCCCAGAACTGGCGCAGCTTGTCGATCAGCGGGGCGTCCGGGCCGACCGCGGCGCGGGCCGCGGCGATGTCGTCCTGGTACTGCCGGCAGGACGAGTAGCCGCCGAACGCGCTGGTGACGAAGGCGAGCGCCCGGGTCACCCCGTCGTCGCGCATCTGCGTGACGGTGTCCGCGAGCATCGGGTGCCAGTTGCGGTTGCCCCAGTAGACCGGCAGGTCGAGGCCGTGGGCGGCGAAGTCGGCCCGGATCGCGGCGAGCAGGTCCCGGCTCTGCTGGTTGATCGGGGAGACCCCGCCGAAGTGCTGGTAGTGCTCGGCGACCTCGGCCAGCCGCTCCGGCGGCACGCCCCGCCCCCGGGTCACGTTCTGCAGGAACGGCATCACGTCCTCCGGCCGCTCCGGGCCGCCGAAGGACACCAGCACCACCGCGTCGTACGCCATGGGCCCATTCTTCCCCGCCGCCGGAGTCGGGCCGGCGACGCCCCCGGAATGCGTGAGCCGGGCGACCCGGCGGCGGGCGGGGGCCCCCCGGGCCCCGGGCGCCCGCCGCGGCGGCAGAGGCGGCCCGGGGGGGGGGTGGCCCCGCGGCCGGGC
>NZ_JAXCFQ010000007.1:0-43884 GCF_056150265.1 Micromonospora desertarenae | reverse complement strand
CGGGTCGTCCCCCTGGGCCCCACCCCCCCCCGCCGCGGGGGGGGGCCGGGCCCCCCCCCCGCAGGGGGGCCGCGGGGCGCCCCGCCGCCGGCCGGCGTCCCCGGATGCCCGGGGCGCCGGCCGGTGCGGCTCAGGCGCCGAGGGCGTGGTAGCCGCCGTCGACGTGCACGATCTCGCCGGTGGTGGCCGGGAACCAGTCGGAGAGCAGCGCCAGGCAGGCCCGGGCGGTCGGCTCCTGGTCGGTGAGGTTCCAGCCCAGCGGGGCGCGCTCGGCCCAGGCGTCCTCGAACTGCTCGAAGCCGGGGATCGACTTGGCGGCCATGGTGCGCAGCGGCCCGGCGGCGACCAGGTTGCTCCGGATGCCCTGCTTGCCCAGGTGCAGCGCCAGGTAGCGGGAGGCGGACTCCAGCCCGGCCTTGGCCACGCCCATCCAGTCGTAGACCGGCCACGCCTTGCTGGCGTCGAAGGTCAGGCCGACCACCGCGCTGCCGGGCGACATCAGCGGCAGCGCCGCCATGGCCAGCGACTTGTACGAGTACGTGGAGACCTGCAGCGCGGTGGCCACGTCCTCCCACGGCGCGTCGAGGAAGCCGCCGCCGAGGCAGCTCTGCGGGGCGAAGCCGATCGAGTGCACCACCCCGTCCAGGCCGTCGACGTGCTCGCGCACCTTGTCGGCGAGCCCGGCCAGGTGCTCCGGGTTGGTGACGTCCAGCTCGATCACCGGGGCCGGCTCGGGCAGCCGCCTGGCGATCCGCTCCACCAGGGAGAGCCGGCCGTAGCCGGTGAGCACGACCTGCGCGCCGTTCTCCTGGGCGAGCTTCGCCACCGAGAAGGCGATCGAGGCGTCGGTGATCACGCCGGTGACGAGCAGCCGCTTACCGGCCAGCAGTCCGGACATACAGGGGTTCCTCCGTACTTTCTCGAGTGACCGGTGCTCAGTGGCCCATGCCCAGGCCGCCGTCGACCGGGATCACCGCGCCGGAGACGTACCCGGCGCCGTCCCCGGCCAGCCAGGTGACCACCGCGGCGACCTCGTCCGGGCTGGCCATCCGGCCCGCCGGGATCGACTTGCGGATCTCCGCCCGGCGCTCCTCGGTCAGCACAGCGGTCATGTCCGTGTCGATGAAGCCGGGGGCCACCACGTTCGCGGTGATGTTGCGGCTGCCCAGCTCGCGGGTGATGGAGCGGGCCACCCCGACCAGGCCGGCCTTGCTGGCGGCGTAGTTGACCTGGCCGGCGCCGCCGGAGAGGCCGACCACCGAGGAGATGAAGATCATGCGGCCCCACCTAGCCCGCAGCATCTTGCCGGAGGCGCGCTTGGCACACCGGTACGCGCCGGTCAGGTTGGTGTCCAGCACGCTGGTGAACTGCTCCTCGGACATCCGCAGCAGCAGCGTGTCGTCGGTGATGCCGGCGTTGGCCACCAGCACCTCGACCGGCCCCAGCTCGGCCTCGATGGCGGTGAAGGCGGCGTCGACCGAGTCGGAGTCGGTGACGTCGCACCGGACCCCGAACAGCCCCTCCGGCGGCTCGCCGCTGCGGTGGGTCACCGCCACCCGGTCGCCCTGCTTGGCGAAGGCCTGCGCGATGGCCAGGCCGATCCCCCGGTTGCCTCCGGTCACCAGCACGGTACGGGCCACGGATCCCCCTAGAGCGTCGTCGTCTGCGCGGACGCGTCGGAGCCTAGGCGTTACCGACAGGTAAGCGCTAACGGTGGGCACGTCACACCGGGGTACGACGCCCGGGTCACCCCGTGGTGGCACGACCGGCGCGGTGCCGTCGTCGTAGCCTGCCGGGATGGCCCAGCCCGACAATCCGGTCCGCGTCGCCCTGCACGACCTGCGGCGGCTGCTCGTCGGCCCGGACGTGCCGCCGCGCCCCGCGACCACCCGGCGTCGCTGGCACGGCTGGCGCTCCTACCTCGTCCCGTTCGCCGTGCTGGCCCTGGTCGGGCTCACCGCCGCGGCCGCGCAGTACCTGGAGGAGAACCGCGGGCTGGCCGACGGGTACACCGTCGCGCTCGGCCTGGGCGCCACCGTCCCGGTGGCGCTGGCGGTGCGGTGGCCGCTGTGGGCGTGGCGGCTCGCCTACCCGCTGCTCTTCCTCGGCGTGGTGCGCGCCGGCCCCGACGAGCCGTGGCCGTGGAACCCGGTGCAGATCCTCGGCTACCTGGTGGTGCTGATCGTGCTCGGCACGCGGGTGGAGACCGGGGTGGCCCTCTGGGCCGGGGCGGCGACCCTGCTGCCGGTCTACCTCTTCGTCGCCGAGCGCGCCAACGCGCACGGGGTCACGGTGCTCGTGATCGGCGCGCTGCTGCTGGCCGACCAGATCCGACGGCGGCGGCTGAGCCAGCGCGCCCTCGCCGAGCAGGCCGAGCGGAGCCAGCAGGAGCAGGCCCGCCGGGCGGTGCTGGAGGAACGCACCCGGATCGCCCGGGAGCTGCACGACGTGGTCGCCCACCACATGTCGATGATCGCGGTGCGGGCGGAGACCGCCCCGTACCGGCTCGACGCCGTGCCGGAGCCCGCCCGGGCCGAGTTCACCGCCATCGCCGGTGCCGCCCGGGAGGCGCTGACCGACATGCGCCGGCTGCTCGGCGTGCTGCGCAGCGAGTCGGCGGACCCGGAGACCGCGCCGCAGCCCGGGCTGCCGGACGTGCCGGGGCTGGTCGAGGCCGCCCGGCGGGCCGGCATGACGGTGACCCTGGCGGTCGAGGTGCCCGCCGAGCCGCCGGCGCCGGTCGGGCTGGCCGCGTACCGGATCGTGCAGGAGGCGCTGGCCAACGCGGCCCGGCACGCGGCCGGCGCCGAGGTACGGGCGACGATCCGGGGCGTGGCCGGTGCGCTGGAGGTCCGGGTGGCCAACGACCGGGGCGGCGGCCCGGTCGCCGGGGGCGACGGCCGGGTCGGGCACGGCCTGACCGGCATGCGGGAACGCGCCGTGTCGCTGGGCGGTACGTTCACCGCCGGGCCGACCGACGGCGGCGGGTACGCCGTGGTCGCGGTGCTGCCCTGCGACGGGGGGGACGGGACGGGATGATCCGGGTGCTGATCGCCGACGACCAGGCGATGGTCCGGCAGGGCTTCGGCGCCCTGCTGGCCGCCCAGCCGGACCTGCTGGTGGTGGGGGACGCCGCCGACGGGGCGCAGGCCGTCGAGGCGGCCCGCCGGCTCGACCCCGACGTGGTGCTGATGGACGTGCGGATGCCGGTGCTGGACGGGCTGGCGGCCACCCGCAAGCTGCTCGGCGACCGCCCCGCCGACCGCCCGGCGGACCGCCCCCGGGTGCTCATCCTGACCACCTTCGACCTGGACGACTACGTCTACGAGGCGCTGCGCGCCGGGGCCAGCGGCTTCCTGCTCAAGGACGCCCCGGCGGCCGACCTGGTGCACGCGGTCCGGGTGGTGGCCGGCGGCGACGCGCTGCTCGCCCCGGCGGTCACCCGCCGGCTGATCGCCGAGTTCGCGGCCCGCCCGGAGCGGCGCCGCCCGCGCCCCACCGAACTGGCCGCGCTGACCCCGCGGGAGACCGAGGTGCTGCGGCTGATCGCCCGCGGCCGGTCGAACACCGAGATCGCCGCCGACCTGGTGGTCGCCGAGCAGACAGTGAAGACGCACGTCGGCCGGATCCTGGCCAAGCTGGGCCTGCGCGACCGCGCGCAGGCAGTGGTGCTGGCGTACGAGTCGGGTCTGGTCGCCGCCGGGGAGTAGTCCCCCGGTACCGGGTCGAGGACGGCTCCCCGGGGTGACGCGCCGGCGGTGGCCGGCACCGCACGCTGCCCACCGTGACGGACACGGAGGGAGCGCGGTGATGCGGTGCAGGGGTGTGCTGAAGGTGGCGCTGGCGACACTGCTCGGCGCCGGGGTGGTGCTGCCGGCGCGGCCGGCCCCGGTGGCCGCGGCCGGCTTCGTCGAGCGGTACCCGGACACGGCGGCGGCGATGCGGGCCGCCGGCGCGCCGTACGCCGACTGGGCGGAGCGCGGCCGGCGGTTCCTGGCCTTCGACCCGCGCGGCGACGGGCTGGCCGTCGAGGTGGTCGGCGACCTGGCCGGCGCGGATCGGATAGCGGTGCTGGTGCCCGGGGTGGGCTGCACGCTGCGCGACTTCGACCGGGGGCTGGGCAGGGTGGCCCGGCGCGCGCCGGCCGTGCAGGCCGCCGAGTTGCACGCCGCGCTGCGGGCGGCCGACCCCGGCGCCCGGGTCGCCGTGCTCGCCTGGCTCGGCTACGACCCGCCCGACGGGGTGCTCACGGCGGCCGGGACGACCGCCGCCCGGCGCGGCGCCGCCGCGCTGTCCGACCTGCTGGCCGAGCTGGCCGTGCGCCGGCCGGGCGCCCGGGTCACCCTGGTCGGGCACAGCTACGGCGCGCTGGTGGTCGGCCTGGCCGCGGTGCGGGCGCCGGCGCAGGTGACCGACGTGGTCACCCTCGGCGGGATCGGCGCCGGCGCCGACCGGGCGGACCGGCTCGGCGGCGTACGGGTCTGGGCGGCGGAGGCGGAGACGGACTGGATCCGTCGGGTGCCCCCGCTGCGCCTGCCCGGGCTGGGGCACGGGATCCGGCCGGCGGACCCGGCCTTCGGCGCCCGGCCGCTGCCGGTGACCGGGGTGAGCGGGCACGACCGGTACCTGAGTCCCGAGGCGACCACCCTGGGAGCGGTCGCGTCGGTGGTGCTCACCGGCACCGCCGACGCCACGGCGACGCACGGAGCGGCGCGGTGAGCCGGGACCGCGCGATCGACGCGCTGCGGGCGTACGCGGTGGGCGGGGTGGTGCTCGGCCACTGGCTGGTCACCGGCCTGGTGCTCGCCCCGGACGGCACGCTGACCCAGGCCAGCCCGCTGGCCGCGATGCCGTCCCTGGCGCCGGCCAGCTGGCTGTTGCAGACGCTCGGCCTGTTCTTCTTCGCCGCCGGGTACGCCTCGGCCCGCTCGGCCGCCCGGCAGCCCAGTGGCCGGGTTTGGCTCGCCCGCCGGCTGCGCCGGCTGGTGCTGCCCGCCGTGGCGCTGCTCGGCATCGGGGCGGCGGTGCTGCTGGCCGCCACCGTGCTGGGCACCCCGGACGGCACGCTGTCGGTGGCGCTGACGCTGACGGTCAGTCCGCTGTGGTTCCTGCTGCCGCTCCTCGTCCTGGTGGCGCTGACCGCACCGCTGCGCGCCGCCGTACGCCGGTGGGGTGCGCTGCGCTGCGCCCTCCCGGCGGTGGCCGTGGTGGCCGTGGCCGACCTGGCCGGCCGGCTCCATCCGCAGGTCCCCGGGCGGCTGCCGGTCGCCGTGCTGGCCGCGTGGGCGGTGCCCTACCTGCTGGGGCTGGCGCACGCCGACGGCCGGCTCGCCGGCCGGCGGTCCGCGCTCGGGCTGGCCGGCGCCGGAGCCGCCGGGCTGGCCGGCCTGCTGGCGCTCGGCTACCCGGTCAGCGCGGTCGGGGTGCCCGGCGCGGCGGTGTCCAACCTGCACCCGCCGTCGCTGCTCGCGGTGGCCCTGGCGGTGACCCAGGTCGGGGTGGGTCTGGCGGCCCGGCCGGTGCTGGCCCGGCTGACCGGGCGGAGTTGGCCCGGCTGGGCGGTGGGCCTGGTCAACCGCCACGCGGTGCGGGTCTACCTCTGGCACCAGCCGGTGCTGGTCGGGGTCACCGTGCTGGCCGCCCGCGCCGGTGTGGCCCTGCCCGGGCTGCACACCGCGCCGGACGGTCCGGGCTGGCTGGTGGCCCGGCTCTGCTGGTTGCCGGTGCTGGCCGCGGTGCTGCTGGTACTGGTCCGCGGGCGGGTGACCGGCGACGCGGCGTCCGCCCGGCGGGCCGGGCGCCCACCGATGGACGGCGTCGCGCGACCGGTCGGCTGAGTGCGGGGGCACGCATCGGCGGGTGTACGATGATCGGCGTCTGCGGGCCGTCGTGCGGCCCGCGTTCCGGGCCCCGCCGACCGCAGGAGGTGATCGCTGTGCGAGATAGCGATCCTCCCAGTCGTGGCCGGGCCGACCGTCCGCTCCGCTGAGCCACGACTCAGCAGGTGAGCTGACCCGCTCCCCGCACCGCCCGCTTCCCGGCCGATCGCCGGGGCGGCCGTGCCGCGCCGCCCACCGGGCCGGCGCTCCGGGAGCCGCCCGGTCACGACTTCGTGTGTGTGCGTCCTGATCCACCCGCACGGTCCGCGCCCCTTGCACGCCGGGCCGTCCAGCCGCCACCCGGAGCTGTCCATGAGCCGCTACCTCGCCCCGCTGGGCTTCACCCTCGCCGCCGTCTGGGTCGCCGTCGTCTTCGTACTGGCCGGCGCGGGTCACTGACCCGCACCGGCCCGGCGCGCCCCGGCACGACCGGCCGGCGCGCCGCCCGTCAGAGCATCCGGGAGGACCAGAGCAGGCTCAGCGCCCCCGCGCAGAGGGCGAGCAGCAGGGCCACTCCGGCATACCACTGGGTGATCTCCCGGGGCTGGGTACGGAACCCGATCGAGCTGCCCATGTCCTGGTAGACCTGCTTGAGTTCGCTCACCGAGGCCGCCTCGTAGAAGTAGCCCTCGGTGGTCTCCGCCAGCTCGGCCAGGGCCAGCCGGTCCACCGGCACCCGCTGGAGCTGGCCGCCGATGTCCACCTGGCCGGCGTCGGTGCCGAAGGCGATGGTGGAGACCGGCACGTTGGCCGCCTGGGCCGCGGCCGCCGCCTCCTCCACCGACCGGCCCGAGGTGCGGAACCCGTCGGAGAGCAGCACGATCCGCGCCGGCGGGATCCCGGCGGCGCCGTCGGCGGGCACCGAGCGGATCGCCTCCAGGCAGGTGAAGACCGCCTCCCCGGTCGCGGTCGCCTCGGCCAGCACCAGCCCGTCGATCGCGCTGGTCACCGCCTCCCGGTCCTTGGTCGGCGGCACCAGCACGTTCGCCGCCTTGGCGAACGAGACCAGCCCGAGGTTGTAGGTCTCGGGCAGCTCGCCGACGAACTGCTTGGCCGCCTCCTGGGCCGCCTCCAGCCGGTTCGGCGCCACGTCGTCAGCCTGCATGGACAGCGACACGTCGATGGCGAGCATGACGGTCGCCCGCTCCAGCGGCTGCTTGGTGTCCACCGCCGGCCGGGCCAGCGCGGTGGCCAGCACCAGCAGGCAGAGCAGGAACGCGGTCGCCGGCACGTGCCGCCGCCAGCCCAGCCCCTTCGGGGCGAGGGTGCGCAACAGGTCGACGTTGGTGAACCGGACGGCGTACGCCCGGCGGTGCAGCTGCCGCCAGACGTAGAAGGCGGCCAGGGCGAGCACCGGCAGCACGGCCAGCAGCCACCACGGTTGCAGAAAACGGATCATCGTGTCGTCCCCCGGGTGCGGGCGTGCCGCTGCGCGGCCACGAAGCGCACCATGTCCAGCAGCCAGTCTCGGTCGGTACGCAGTCGCAGGTGGGCGGCGCCGGCGGAGCGCAGCGCGGCGGAGATCTCCGCGCGCTGGGCGGCCGCGGCGGCCGCGTAGCGGTGCCGCAGCGCCGGATCGGCGGTCTGCACCTCGTGCAGCTCACCGGTCTCCGGGTCGACCACCGGCAGCACGCCGACGTCGGGCAGCTCCAGCTCGCGCGGGTCGACCACCTCGACGGCCAGCACGTCGTGCCGGACCCGCAGCTTGCGCAGCGGCCGGACCCACTGCGCCGGCGGGGCGAGGAAGTCGGAGACCACCACCGCGACGCCGCGCCGCCGGGGCGGCCGGTTCAGCATGTCGACCAGCCGGCCCAGGTCGCCGCGCCCGGGGCGGATCTCGGTGCCGGCGATCGCCCGCAGCAGGCCCTGCGCCTCCTTGCGCCCGGACCGGGCGGGCAGCCGGGTGTACACCCCGGGACCGGCGACCGGCCGGGCCGCCCGCCACCGGCCGGCCGGGGTGGGCGGTGCCCCGCCGCCGCTGCCGATCACCGCGCCGATCCGGTTGCCGCCGCGCACGGTGAGGTGGGCGATCGCCGCCGCGGCGGCCACCACCACGTCGCGCTTGAGCCACTGCCCGGTGCCGAAGTCCAGGCTCGCCGACAGGTCCACCGCGAGCCACGTCTCCAGCTCCCGGTCGGCCACCGTACGCCGCACGTGCGGCGTGGTCGTGCGCGCGGTGACCGGCCAGTCCATCCGGCGTACGTCGTCGCCGGGGCGGTACTCGCGGGACTCCCCCGCCTCGCTGCCGGGCCCGGGCAGCAGGCCGGCGTAGTCGCCCTGGAGCAGGCCGTCGAGCTTGCGGGTGACCAGCAGTTGGAGCCGGGACAGCACGGCCTCGCTGCGGTCGGCGGGGGCGCCGAGGGGTCGACGGGTGGGTGAGGTCACGGCCGCTGCCCGGGCCAGCCGGCACCCGGCGGGGCGGCGGCCGGCGTCGGCGTGGCCTGCTGCCGGGGTGCGACCGAGGGCAGCGGGATGGTGGACATCACCCGGTGCACCACGTGGTCGGCCGGCACGTCGTCGGCGAGCGCGTCGTAGCTGAGCACCAGCCGGTGGCGCAGGATGTCCGGCGCGATGTCCTGCACGTCCTGCGGCAGCGCGTAGTCCCGGCCGCGCAGCAGGGCCAGCGCCCGGGTGGCCCGGACCAGGCCGAGCGACGCGCGCGGGCTGGCGCCGTACTGGATGAGCTGGGCCACGTCCGGCATGCCGTGCTCGGCCGGGCTCCGGGTGGCCAGCACCAACCGGACCGCGTAGTCGACCAGGGCGTTGTGCACGAAGACCTGGTCGGCCTTGCGTTGCAGGGCGAGCAGATCCGGGGTGCTGAACACCGGGGTCGGCTCCGGCGGGGCGACGCCCATCCGGTAGACGATCTCCCGCTCCTCCGCGTCGGTCGGGTAGCCGACCACGATCTTCATGAGGAAGCGGTCCCGCTGCGCCTCGGGCAGCGGGTAGACGCCCTCCTGCTCGATCGGGTTCTGCGTGGCCATCACCAGGAACGGGTCGGGCACCCGGTGCGTCTCGCCGCCGATGGAGACCTGCCGCTCGCTCATCACCTCCAGCAGCGCCGACTGCACCTTGGCCGGCGCCCGGTTGATCTCGTCGGCGAGCAGGAAGTTCACGAAGACCGGCCCCAGCTCGACGTCGAACTTCTCGCTCGACTGCCGGTAGATGCGGGTGCCCATGATGTCGGCCGGCACCAGGTCGGGGGTGAACTGCACCCGGGCGAAGGAGCCGCCGACCACCTTGGCCAGGGTCTCCACGGCGAGCGTCTTGGCCACGCCGGGCACCCCCTCCAGCAGGCAGTGACCGCGGGCGAGCAGCGCCACGAACATCCGCTCCACCATCCGGTCCTGCCCGACGATCACCCGTTTGATCTCGAACAGCGCCCGCTCGAGCAGGGTCGCGTCCTCGGCCGGCGTGGTCGCCGGCGCGCTGGTCTCCGGGCCGGCCCCGTTCGGGGTCGGTACGTCGGGCGTGGTCGGCTGGGCCACCGGTCCTCCACAGCATGGTCGGTCGTCGCGGGGTGGTGCGTATCAAGACTCGCATGCCCGGCTGAGAGCCGAGGTGGGGAGAAGGCGATTTTCGCCGCGCCGTCCCCGGGCACCGAATCGCGGATCACGGACTTACCGGGACCGGCCCGGCGCGTGTACGATTCACCCCGTCGCCGGGCGGCTCCCCCCGTGGCCGCCCGGCGCTCACTCTTCCGTCCCGCCTAGACTGGCCGGGATGAGCACCCCCTCCCCGCCCGACGGGGTCGCCGACTCGGCGCTGATCTGCTCGGCGCGCGGCTGCCGGGCCCCGGCGCGGTGGGCGCTGCGGTGGCGCAATCCCCGGCTGCACGACGCCGAGCGGCGCAAGACCTGGCTGGCCTGCGCCGAGCACCGTGCCACCCTCGGTGATTTTCTGGACGCCCGGGGCTTCCTGCGAGAGGTCGTACCGGTGTCCGGATCGCCTACGCTCGACGTGTGAGCGCGCACGACGGATGTCCACGGTGAGCGGTGCCGAGCCCGAGGGCCGCGTGCCCGCCGATCCCGCCGGAGCGCCGGCCGGCCCGGGCGCACCGCCCGGTCCGCCGCCCGGCCCCCTGGAACCGTGGCCGGCCACCGTCCGCTGGCAGCCCATCTCGACGGACCTGATCTGGGTGGAGCTGCTCCGGTTGGCCGCGGTCGTCGGGGTGGTCCTGCTCGGGCTGGGCATCGGCTGGGCGCTCGGCGGGCACTGGCTGTTCGGCGCGGCGCTCGGCGCGGTGCTGCTGCTCACCGCGTTGCGCGTGGTGGCCGTCGTCCGGGCGGTCCGGGCCTGGGGTTACGCCGAGCGGGAGGACGACCTGCTGGTCCGGCACGGGCTGCTGGTCCGGCGGCTGTCGATCGTGCCGTACTCGCGGATGCAGTTCGTCGACGTCAGCGCCGGCCCGCTGGAGCGGGCGTTCGACCTGGCCACCGTGCAGCTGCACACCGCGGCGGCGGCGAGTGACGCCCGGGTGCCGGGGCTGCGCCCGGCCGAGGCGTCGCGACTGCGCGACCGGCTCACCGCGCTCGGCGAGGACCGGGCGGAGGGCCTGTGAGCGACCCGGTCGGCAGCGGCCCGGGGCAGCCCGGCCCGGACCAGCCGCGGCACGGCGCCGAACCGGTCGCACCCGGGCCGGCGATGCCCGGCACCCGACCCGCCACCCCGCCGGCGGACGTCCCGCCGCCCGGCGCGTTCCCACCCGGCGCGTTCCCACCCGGCGCGGCCCCACCGTCCGGCGCCGTTCCGCCGCCGGGCGGGCTGCCGCCGCCGGGCGCGGTGGAGCCGCGGCAACGGCTGCACCCGCTGAGCCCGGCGCTGCACGGCGCCAAGTCGCTGGTGGTGGTGATCGCCGGCCTGTCCTGGTCGACGCTGTCCCGGGTGGGCTTCGGCTGGTTCGCCGCGATGGTGGTGGTGATCGCCCTGGGCGCCACCGTGCTGTCGGTGGTGAGCTGGTACAACACCGGCTACCACGTGGTCGGCCGCGAGCTGCGGGTGTACGAGGGGCTGCTCTGGCGGCGCACCCGGGCGATCCCGCTGGAGCGGCTCCAGGCCGTCGAGGTGGTCCGCCCGCTGCTCGCCCAGCTCACCGGCCTGGCCGAGCTACGGCTGGAGGTGGTCGGCGGGGGCAAGACCGAGGCCCCGCTGGCGTACCTGAGCGTGGCCGACGCCGCCGCGCTGCGCCAGCGGCTGCTGGCCCTCGCCGGCCGGGTCGCCCCCGGGGCGGCGGGGCCGGCCCCGGCGGCACCGGGCGCGCCGGCCCCGGCGGCGGTGGCCCCGGAGGACGCCGCCGTCCCGCCCGGCCGGCCGCTGCACGCGGTCCGCAACGAGGATCTGCTGGTCAGCCAGTTGCTCACCCCGCAGGCGTTCTTCCTGCCGTTCGGGCTGGCCTTCGTGGCGGTGCAGTTCCTCTCCGAGGGGTCCTGGTCGTTCATCGCGGTGGCCAGCACGCTCACCGCGATGGCCGGCGTGCTGCTGCAACCGGTCCGCCGGGTGCTCGACGACTGGAACTTCCGGCTGGCCCGGGACGAGGGCACGCTGCGGGTGCGCAACGGCCTGCTGGAGACCCGCGCCCAGACGGTGCCGCTGCACCGGGTGCAGACGGTGGGGGTGACCTGGCCGCTGCTGTGGCGGGTCAAGGGCTGGCTCCGGCTGCGGCTGGAGGTGGCCGGCTACTCCGCCGGGGAGGCCGACGAGCGCAACCGGCCGGACCGGCTGCTCCCGGTCGGTGACCTGCCGACCGGCGAGGCGATCGTCGCCGAGGTGCTGCCCGGGGTGCGGATCGGCGCCCTGCCGCTGAGCCCGCCGCCGGCCCGGGCCCGCTGGCTCAACCCGCTCAGCCGGGGCGTGCTCGGCACCGGCCTGCACGACCGGGTCTTCGCGGTCCGCGCCGGGCTGCTCACCCGGCAGGTGGCGATCGTGCCGTACGCCCGGATCCAGAGCGTGCGGGTGGTGCAGGGCCCGCTCCAGCGGCGGTTGCGGCTGGCCACCGTGCACGCCGACACCGCCGGCGGCGCGGGCGCGGCCGCCCGGGACCGCGACCTGACCGAGGCGTGGGCGCTGGCGGCGGAACTGACGGCCCGGGCGCACGCCGCCCGCCGCGCCGGCTGACCGCCCCGGGCCCAGGGGGCCGGCGGTCACCGCACGAGGGCGGGTGGCCGGACCATCCCCGCGCGGGGTCGGGCCGGGGTCAGCGGGCCGCGGGTACCGCCGGTGGCTCGGCGGCGGCCGGCGGGTCGCTCGGGCCGGCGTCCGGCTCCGGCGCGGGGCGGCGGGCCCGGCGGGCCGCCCACCAGCGCTCGGCGAGGCCGACCACCAGGAAGGTCATCCCCACGTACGCCCAGCCGACCAGCACGTCGATGACGTAGTGCTCACCGCAGTAGACCAGGGTGAAGGTCATCGCCAGCGGGTAGGCCAGCAGCAGCGGCCACCAGCGCCGCCGGGTCTGCCGGATGAAGAACAGCACCACGAAGAGTGCGAAAGCGGTGTGCAGCGACGGCATCGCGGCGACCGGGTTCGAGGCGATCTGGCCGGCGTTGAGCAGGTTGCCGGCGCCGTGCATGCCGAACGCCTTCCAGCCCCGGGTGGAGATCCGGGCCACCTCCTCCAGCAGGCCGTTCTGCGCCGCCCACCAGGGCGGGGCGGCCGGGTAGAGGAAGTAGGTGACCAGGCCGGTGGCGCAGAGGAAGCCCCAGCGCCGCATGAACGCCGCCCAGCGCCCCCGGTCGCGCAGCCAGAGCACCGCGGCGGCGGCCAGCGCCACCACGAAGTGCGAGAAGTAGACCCAGCTGGCCAGCACGTCCCACCACTGCACCGCCGGCCGGTAGAGGTGCTCCTGGAGCCACACGGTGGGCACCTCACCGCCGGTGGCCCAGCCGAACATGAACCGGTCGGCGACGATCAACTCGTACGCGTGCGGGGTGGCGCCGTTGTCGGCGAACCCGCGGGAGAGGTTGTAGACCGCGAGCAGCAGCACCACCGGCACCCAGTCCCGGGCGAAGCGCAGGTGGCTGCGCCACGGCCGGGTGGAGTTCCAGGCGATGGTCGCGGCCCAGATCCACAGGAACGCGTACGCCGGGTCGGTGGGCAGCCCGATGGCGAGCCAGCCGGCGACGAAGGCCACCCCCCACACGGTCATCGCGACCACGCGGCGGCGCCCGCCGTCGGACGACGCGGGCGGGTCGGTCGGGGCGGGGGGCTGGGGGTCAGTCACGACGGCCATCGCGGTCAAGGTTAACGGCGGGTCCGGCATCGACCGACGCGGACCGCCCCGGGCGGGTCAGCGTCGCGAACCGGTGCGGCGCTGGTGGGCGGCGCGCGCCTTGGCCCGGTTGCCGCAGATCTCCATCGAGCACCAGGTACGCCGGCGGTTGCGGGAGTGGTCATAGTAGGCCCACCGGCAGCTCGGTTCCCGGCACGCCTTGAGCCGGCTCCAGGTGCCCAGCGCCACCGCCTCGGCGACCACGGCGAGCAGCCCGGCCAGCGCGGCGTCGACGGGCGTCCGGGCGGCGGGCACCAGCCGGGGCGGGTCGACCGTGACGTCGAGCACCAGCGGCAGGTCGCGGGTCAGCTCGGCCAGTCCGCTCCGGGCGGCCGGGTCCAGGCCGTCCGCCCGGGGGCTGGGCACCGGCTCGGTGTTGTTCTCGGCGATCAGCGCCCGGATCCCCTCCCGGACCGCGCGGGCCCGGTCGAGCTGCGCCGCGGTGGCCGTGCTGCCGGCGGGCACCAAGCCGCGGGCGTGCAGCCAGTCGACGAGCCGGGCCGGTGTGTCGAGGTCGTCGCGGCCCTCGTTCCGGGTGTTGACGAACGCCTCGATCCGGTCGAGCGGGGCGGGCGCCGCGTCGCCGTCCGGCGGGGCGGCGGGGACGGCGTCGGGTGCCATGGGGACATCCTAACCGGCTATTGACCGTAGCCGGTTACCTAACTAGCGTACGGCTCACGTCGGTTAGAGGAAGGGATCCGATCATGAGCATCCGCATCGGCAACGTCGGCATCGACACCAACGACCTGCCCCGCGCCACCGCGTTCTGGCAGGCGGTGACCGGCTACCAGCTCGCCTCCTCGGACGAGAGCGGCAACTACCTGGAGGATCCGGCCAAGGCCGGCGTCGGCCTGTGGGTCCAGCTGGTCCCCGAGCCGGCGACCGGCAAGAACCGGCTGCACCTGGACCTCTTCACCGCCGACCCGGCCGCCGAGGTGGCCCGGATCCGCGGGCTCGGCGCCAGCGAGGTCCGGGCGTTCGACGGCTGGACCGTGCTGGCCGACCCGGACGGCAACCAGTTCTGCGTGGTCGCCGCGTAGCCGCCCGGCCGCCCGGGAGACGGACGCGGCAACGCCCGCTCGTCTAGGCTTTGTCCATGCGGGAACAGCCGGAGCACGCCGTCACGCCGGGGCTGACCGGCCGGGTGGAGTTGACAGTCACCGACGCCGACACCGCCCAGGCGGTCGGCTCCGGCGACGTGCCGGTGCTCGGCACGCCCCGGGTGCTCGCGCTGGCCGAGGCGGCCACGGTCGCCGCCACGGCGACCCGGATCCAGCCCGGGTCGACCACCGTCGGGGTCCGGGTCGAGCTGGAGCACCTGGCCGCCACGCCGGTCGGCCGTACGGTGGTGGCCGAGGCGCGACTGGCCAAGGTCGACGGTCGCCGGCTGCTGTTCGAGGTCAGCGTCACCGACGGCGGCGAGCCGGTGGCCGAGGGTCGGGTGGAGCGGGTGCTGGTCGACCGGCAGCGCTTCGTGGAACGCGCGTCCCGGGCGTCATGACCGGCCGGTTCGTCGAGGTCGCCGACGGGGTGCACGTCTACCGCGAGCCGCTGCTGCGGGTCAACGTCACGCTGGTCGTCGGCGACGGCGCCGCCCTGCTGGTCGACACGCTCTCCACCGCCGGGCAGGCCGCCGAGCTGGCCGCCGCCGCGCGGGCGGTCACCCCGCACCCGTGGACGGTGGTGAACACCCACCACCACTTCGACCACTGCTTCGGCAACGCCACGCTCGCGGCCGACCCGCCCCGCCCGGTGTACGCGCACCCGCTGGCCGCCGAGGAGCTGCGCGAGCGCCCGGACCGGCTGCGCCGGGAGGCGTACGAGGAGATCCGCGACGAGTACCCGGCGCTGGCCGGGGAGCTGGCCGACACCGTACTGCTCGCGCCCACGCACACCGTGCACACCGAGGCCACCCTCGACGTCGGCGGGCGGGAGGTGGTGCTGCGCCACCCCGGTCGCGCGCACACCGCTGCCGACCTGCTGGTGCACGTGCCCGACGCGGACGTGCTGGTCGCCGGCGACCTGGTCGAGCAGAGCGGCCCGCCGGCGTTCGAGGAGTCCTACCCGTTGCAGTGGCCGGACGCGGTGGCCGAGCTGCTCCGGCTGACCACCCCGTCGACAGTGGTGGTCCCCGGGCACGGCGAACCGGTCGACGCCGAGTTCGTCCGCGCCCAGCACGCCCAGCTGGTCGAGCTGGCCTGGCTGATCCGGGCCGGGCACACCGGCGGCGCGCCGCCCGAGCGGGTGGCCGCCGAGGCACCCTTCGGGGCCCGCCCGGCGCTGGCCGCCGCCCGCCGCGGCTACGCCGAACTCGACGGCACCGGCTGACCCGCCACCGGGCCGGTCAACCGGCGAAGCGGCGGATCACCTCGGCCCGGGTCGGCATCGCGGTGGCGCCGCCGGGCGACTCGCAGACCAACCCGGCCACCCGCAGCGCGAACGCCACCCGCTCGTGCCAGCCGGCCGGCTCGACCGGCTCCCCGTCGGCCAGCAGGTCGGCGACGAGCGCCGCCATCACCGAGTCGCCGGCGCCGGTGGCGTCCACCGCGCGTACCTTGGGCGCGGGCACGCGTACCGGATCGGCGCCGGCGGCGGCGACCACCGCGCCGGCCGCGCCGAGCGTGACCACGGCGGTCGCCGCGCCGAGCTCCCGCAGGTAGGCCGCCACCCCCTCGACCGGCTCGCCGGGATAGAGCAGCGCGGCGTCGGCGGTGCTGAGCTTGACCAGGTGGGCGCCCGCGGCGAACTCGGCCACCACCTCGCGCAGCCCGGCCAGCGCGGCCGGGCCGTCCAGCAGCCGGGGCCGCACGTTGGGGTCGAAGACGCGCAGCCCGGTGGCGAGCGACCAGGCCCGCCGCGCGGCGGCCAGCACCGACGGTTGGAGCAGCACTATCGAGCCGCAGTAGAGCACACCGGCCCCGGCGACCAGGTCGGCGTCCAGGTCGCCGGCGGTGAGCAGCCCGTACGAGGGCGGTTCGCCGTAGAAGCGGAAGTCCGGTTCGGGCCCGGCGAAGGTGGCCACCGCCAGCGCGGTCGGCGTGGGCACGGTGACCGCGCCGGCCAGGCCCACCCCGGCGTCGGCGAGGAAGGCGCGGATCCGGCCGGCCAGCACGTCGTCGCCGAGCGACCCGACGAACTGCACGTCGCCGCCGAGCCGGGCCACCCCGACCGCGACGTTCAGCGGGCCGCCGCCGATCGCCTGCCGGTAGACCGGTTCCCCGTCGCACTCGGCGTCGAGCAGGTCGACCAGTGCCTCGCCGAGCACCACCGCGTACCCCATCGCTGTCCCTCCGTCGTCACCGGTCGCGCCGCCCGCCGGAAAACCCGCCCGTCCGTCGACGCGCCTGGGGAGATCTTGTCGCACCAGGCTGGCACAGTGCGCGGCATGACGACCGCAGAAGACACGGTATTGGCGTACTGGGAGGCGTGCGAGGCGCGGGACTGGCCACGGGTGGCGACGCTGCTCGCCGACGAGGTGGTCTACCACCTGCCGCAGACCCGGGAGCGGATCCGTGGCCGGGCGGCCTTCCTCCGGTTCAACCAGGAATACCCGGGCGACTGGCACGTCACGGTGACCCGGGTGACCGGCGCCGGTCAGCGGGCCGCCACGTGGATCACCTGCACTGTCGACGGGGCCGACCAGCCCGCGGTGAGCTTCTTCGACCTGGACGACGCCGGCCGGATCGCCGGCATCACCGAGTTCTGGCCGGAGCCCTACGAGCCGCCGGCCGGGCGGGAACACCTGGCCGAGCGGTACGGCCCCGCCGCGGCGGTCTGACCGGGCGACCACGTCCCCGCGCCCGGGTGGCCGCCGAGCCCCGCTCTCGGCGGCCGTCCGCACGGGTGGCCGCCAGCCGTCGACTGGCACATCGAGACACGGCTATTGCGTCCCGCTCCGGAGCGTGGTGGGATGACGCATGCCGGGCGGTGCGTGGGCTGCGCCCCGCCGGCTGCCGGGTTCTTCCGCGAGGGCACCGGCCCGCAGGGGCGGGCCGTCGGCGGCGCGCGCCCACCGGGGCCGTCGCCGCGATCGTCGTATCCGCTCGTCGCCGTGGGGCCGCCAACCCCACGCGCTTCCAGCGGGGTGGCTCGGGCGGCACGCCCCGCGAGTCAGGAGAACCCGTGTCCCACCGTTCCCGAACGGCCGCGTTGCTCACCGCGGCCGCGACCCTCCTCGTGGGGGCCGTCGCGCTGGTCAGCGGCCCCGAACCGGCCGCCGCGCACGGCGCCGCGATGACCCCGGGCAGCCGGACGTTCCTGTGCTGGAAGGACGGCCTCACCGCCACCGGTGAGATCCGGCCGAACAACCCGGCCTGCTCCGCCGCGGTCGCGCAGAGCGGCGCCAACTCGCTCTACAACTGGTTCAGCGTGCTCCGCTCCGACGCGGGCGGCCGGACGGTCGGCTTCATCCCCGACGGGCAGCTGTGCAGCGGCGGCAACACCGGTTTCCGCGGCTACGACCTGGCCCGTACGGACTGGCCGCTGACCCACCTGACCGCCGGCGCGCGGATGGAGTTCCGGTACAGCAACTGGGCTCACCACCCGGGCACCTTCTACTTCTACGTGACCAAGGACAGCTGGAGCCCGACCCGGCCGCTGGCCTGGAGCGACCTGGAGGAGCAGCCGTTCCTGACGGTGACCAACCCGCCGCAGCGCGGCGCGGTCGGCACCAACGACGGGCACTACTACTTCAGCGGCAACCTGCCGACCGGCAAGAGCGGCCGGCACATCATCTACTCGCGCTGGGTCCGCTCGGACAGCCAGGAGAACTTCTTCGGCTGCTCGGACGTCACCTTCGACGGCGGCAACGGTGAGGTCACCGGCGTCGGCCCGGGCGGCACCCTGCCGCCGGACCCGACCACCCCGCCGCCGAACCCGACCACTCCCCCGCCGAGCCCGACCACGCCGCCGCCGCACAGCGGTGACTGCATGGCGGTCTACCGGGTGGTCAACTCCTGGCAGGGCGGTTTCCAGGGCGAGATCACGATCATGAACCACACCAACGCGACCTGGTCCGGATGGACGGCCACCTGGACCTGGCCCAGCGGCCAGTCGATCAGTCAGATCTGGAACGCCGCACAGGCCACGTCCGGTACGTCGGTGACAGCGAGCAACCTCTCCTGGAACGGCACGCTCGCCCCCGAGGGCACCACGACCTTCGGCTTCCTGGCCAACAGCACCGGCACCAACACCCTGCCCACCGTCACCTGCACCGGCCGCTGACCCGCTCCCCCACCCCGAAATGGTCAAGAGGTTTGCGTCGTCCGGGAACGTTCCGGCGACGCAAACCTCTTGATCCAGGTGCGGGCGGCCCGCTCGGGGTCAGCGGACCATGGACCCGACGACGGGCTTGGTGAGCAGGGCGGACTGGTTGCGCTGGATGCCCGGGTCCAGGGTCTTGGCGACGAAGATGGCGTGCCAGACGCAGAAGATCAGCACCGTCCACACCTTGCGGGAGTGGTCGGCCTCCTCCCGCTTGTGCTCCTCCAGCAGCCGCAGCGCGTACGACAGGTCGAGCAGGTCGCCGGCGCCGGAGGTGGCCAGCACGTGCCGGGCCCACTCGTACATCTCGCCGCGCAGCCAGACCCGGGTCGGGGTCGGGAAGCCGAGCTTCTTGCGGTTGACGATGGCCGGCGGCACCACGCCCTGGAGGGCCTGGCGCATCGCGTACTTGGTCGCGTCGGAGCGGGGCGGCAGCTTGAGGTCCACCGGGATCTTCGCCGCCACGTCGAACACCTCACGGTCCAGGAAGGGCACCCGGACCTCCAGCGAGTGGGCCATCGAGATCCGGTCGGCCTTGACCAAGATGTCGCCGCGCAGCCAGGTGTAGAGGTCGACGTACTGCATCTTGGTGACGTCGTCCAGCTCGGTGCACTCGGCGTAGATCGGCGCGGTCACGTCGGTGTAGCGCACCGAGGGGTCGTAGCGGCGCAGCAGGTGCTGCTTCTCCTCCTCGGTGAACATCCGGGCGTTGCCGTAGTAGCGCTGCTCGATCGGGGTGGTGCCGCGCTCCAGGAAGCTCTTGCCCTTGACCCCCTGCGGGATGGCCTTGGAGACCGCCCGCAGCCCCTTCTGCACGCCGCCGGGCAGGCCGTTGACGGTGCTCAGCGAGAGCGGCTCGCGGTAGATGGTGTAGCCGCCGAAGAACTCGTCGGCGCCCTCACCGGAGAGCACCACCGTGACGTGCTCGGCGGCCTTCTTCGCCACGAAGTAGAGCGGCACCAGCGCCGGGTCGGCCACCGGGTCGTCCAGGTGCCAGACGATCTTCGGCAGCGCCTCGATCATGTCCTGCGGCCCGATCTTGGTGGGGATCGTGGTCACGTCGAGGTGGCGGGCCGAGTCCTGGGCCACGTCGATCTCGGAGTAGCCGGGCACGTCGTAGCCGACGGTGAAGGTGAGGATGTTCGGGTTGAACTCGCGGGCCAGCGCGACCACGGCGGTGGAGTCGATGCCGCTGGACAGGAACGAACCGACCGGCACGTCCGAGCGCATGTGCATCCGGACGCTCTCCCGCAGCGTCTCCCGGATCTCGTGGTAGAGCTTCTGCTCGTCGTCGACCGGCGCCGGCCGGAACACCGGCCGGTACCACCGGCGCACGTCGATCCGGCCGCCCGGGCTCCAGGTCAGGTACTCCCCGGAGCCGATCCGGTTGATCCCCTTGTGCAGGGTGCCCGGCTCCGGGACGTACTGCAGCGTCAGGTAGTGGCTGAGGTTGGCCGTGTCGATGCCGGCGTCGCCGGAGTAGTTGGAGTGCGCGAAGGGCAGCAGCGCCTTCTTCTCCGAGGCGAGGTAGAGCCCGTCCGCGGTCTCCAGGTAGTGCAGCGGCTTGATGCCGAAGTAGTCGCGGGCGCCGAACGCGCGCCGCTCCTGCCGGTCCCAGATGACGAAGGCGAACATGCCGCGCAGCCGGGTGAGCACCTGCTCGCCCCAGTAGTGGTAGCCGGCGACGATCACCTCGCCGTCGCCGTTGGTGGCGAACTGGGCGCCGTAGTCGCGGATCAGTTCCTCGCGCAGCTCGATGTAGTTGTAGATCTCGCCGTTGAAGGTCAGCAGGTAGCGCCCGCCGGCGTAGGGCAGCGGCTCGTGGCTGAGCGCCACGTCGATGATCGCCAGCCGCTTGTGGGCGAACACACCGTCCGCGTAGCGACCGGAGGCGTCGCCGACCACCTCGACACCGGTCTCGTCCGGCCCGCGGTGGTGCAGGCATTCCAACGCTCCGGCGATGTTGTCGCGGTGGGCCGCGGCGTCACCGCGCGCGCTGAAGAAGGCCAGGAGTCCGCACATGGGGGTCATCTTTTCACGCGACCGGAGCGGACGTCGCGGCACCGTTGGCTCTCGTCCGGGCCCGGGCGGCGACGGCGTCCGGCACCGGGCGGGGACAGTGTCCGGCACCGGCGCTCCGGCGGTGTACCCGGGGCCGGCGGGTAACGGGCCGCCCGGATCACACCCCGTACCGGTCCGAGCGGGCCGCCGGCACCGGGGAGGGCGCTCCGCCGGGCCACCACCGGCTCCCTCCGGCGCCGGTCGCGCGGTACCGTCGGGGCCAGTAACGAGGAGGGAGCGAGCATGACCGAGGAACGCACCGGTGGTAAGCCGACGGACGGCACCGAATCGCACGACCCGGACTTTCCGGAGGCGTTCCTGTCGTTCATGCGGCAGGGCTGGCGGGACACCACGCTGCCGGTCGGCCCGCGGCCGGAGGTGCCGAACTACGCCAAGCGCCGGGCCGCGCTCTCCGCGGCCTTCCCGGGCGAGACGCTGGTCATCCCCACCGGCGGTGAGAAGGTACGGGCCAACGACACCGACCACCCGTTCCGGCCGGGCAGCGACTTCGCCTACCTGACCGGCGACCACGACCCGGACAGCGTGCTCGTGCTGCGGCCGAACGGCTCGGGGCACGACGCGACGCTGTACATGCGGCCCCGGTCGTCCCGGCAGACCGACGAGTTCTTCCGCAGCCGGCACGGCGAGCTGTGGGTCGGCCGGCGGCACACCCTGGCCGAGAAGTCGACCGAGCTGGGCCTGCCGACGGCCGACCTGACCGAGCTGGAGGCCGCGCTGGCCGACCTGGCGCCGGGGCGTACCCGGGTGCTGCGCGGGTTCGACGCCCGGGTGGACGCGGCCGTGCGCCCGTACGACGGGCCGCGCGCCGAGGGCCAGCCGGCCCGCGACCGGGAGCTGGCGATCGCCATCTCGGAGCTGAAGCTGGTCAAGGACGAGTGGGAGATCGCGCAGCTCCAGGACGCCATCGACGCCACCGTGCGGGGCTTCGAGGACGTGGCCCGGGTGCTGCCGGCGGACCGGAGCGTCTCCGAGCGGCTGCTGGAGGGGGTCTTCGCGCTGCGGGCCCGGCACGACGGCAACGAGGTCGGCTACAACTCGATCGTCGGCGCCGGCGAGCACGCCACGATCCTGCACTGGGTGCACAACAACGGCGCCACCCGACCGGGTGAGCTGCTGCTGATGGACATGGGCGTGGAGAACCGCCACCTCTACACCGCCGACGTGACCCGGGTGCTGCCGGTCAACGGCCGGTTCACCGCGTTGCAGCGGCAGGTCTACGACATCGTGCACGCCTCGCAGCAGGCCGGCATCGAGTTCATCAAGCCGGGCGTGAAGTTCCGCGACGTGCACCTGACCTGCATGCGGGTGCTCGCCGAGGGCCTGGCCGACCTGGGCCTGCTGCCGGTGAGCGTGGACGAGGCGATGGACGAGAAGTCGACGGTCTACCGGCGCTGGACGCTGCACGGCTTCGGGCACATGCTCGGCATCGACGTGCACGACTGCGCCAACGCCCGCAAGGAGATGTACCGGGACGGCACGCTGGGCGAGGGCTACGTGCTCACCGTCGAGCCGGGGCTCTACTTCCAGCCCGAGGACGACCTGGTCCCCGAGGAGCTGCGCGGCATCGGCGTACGGATCGAGGACGACGTCCTGGTCACCGCCACCGGCGCGGTCAACCTCTCCGCCGGGCTGCCCCGGACGGCCGACGAGGTGGAGACCTGGCTGGCCGAGCAGCGCGAGGCGGGTCCGCGCCTGCCGGGCTGAGCCCACCCGAAACACGCCGCAGCCCGGCCGGGACGTCGTCCCGGCCGGGCTGTTCGCTGTCGCGGCGCGGTCTCTTCGCCCGGCGCTGGCACGCGTTTGTGCTGCCCAACTCCCTTCCTCCCACACCGAGCCGCCTGGTGGCAACCCCGCCCGCCTGCGTCGAATGCGGGCTTTTCTCGGATACGTCCTCATCACGAGGAAACCTCTCATACGGTGGCGAACAGAGGCCGCAGGCGATTTGTGGCTGGTCGCGGGTCTTCGACTGGTACGACCCCGTCTGGTAGCGGAAAGGGCGGAAGGCTCTGATGTCCACTGATGAGACGACTCCTGACGGCACGGCCCTCACCGGCCCGCCGAACCGGGGGCGGCGGAAACTCTGGGTCGCCGCCGGCGTGGCCGGGCTGACCGGCATCGTCGGTCTGGCCGCCCTGGGTGGCATCGCCGCCCGTGACGACTCCTCCGGCGGCTCCGACCGGCCGGACGCGCGCTCCGACGCGCGGCAGAACGTCAGCGACGCCGGCAAGGCCGACGGCGCCGGTGACGGGAAGGGTGAGAGCGAGGCCGGCAAGCGCGAGACCGGCAAGGGCGAGGACGACTGGTCCGGTGCCAACTGGAGCGGCCAGGAGGACCGCCGGGACGACAGGGGCAAGGCGAAGGACGTGCCGTGCCACACCGACAAGCTGATCCAGGCGATCGTCCACGCCAACGAGAACCACGGCGGCGTGCTGGAACTCGCCAAGGGCTGCACGTACGAGCTGACCCGCAGCGAGCGCGGCAACGGCCTGCCGGTGATCAAGGAGAAGATCGTCCTCAGGGGCCACGACACGAAGATCGTCCGGGCGGCGGCGGTCGACCGGTTCCGGATCCTGAACGTGGGCCGGGGCGGTCATCTGACGCTGAAGGACGTGACGATCAAGGGCGGGCAGACCGAGGCCCGGAAGATGGTGCCGCAGCCGATGTCGGCGGCGGAGTTCGGCGGCTCGACGCAGGTCGCACCGGCGCCGGCCGCCCGGCCGGCCATGGTCGCGCCCCGGCCGGCGGTCACGGCCGCACCCCAGGTGTCCGTCACACCGAGCCCTGGACCCGGCGGCGGGCCGGCGCTGGCGTCGCCCGACCGCACCCCGACACCCGCGCCCGACCTCGCCCCCACCCAGCCGCCACTCGACGCCGCGGACGGGGCGGGCCTCCTGGTGCAGCGCGGCGGCCAGGCCGACATCGAGCACAGTGTGTTCGTGCAGAACCAGGCCGGTGGGAACGGCGGCGGCATCGCCAACTACGGCACCACGAACGTCCGCAAGAGTTCGGTCGAGCACAACACCGCCGGGCTGTTCGGCGGCGGCCTCTTCAACGCCGGCTTGCTGCGGGTCGAGGAGTCGAAGGTCGACAACAACACGGCCGGCGAGGGTGGCGGCGGGATCGCCAACGGCACCGCGCCGAACGGCTTCCGGGCCACGGGCGGCACCGTCTGGGTGTGGAAGGGCACCATCAGCCACAACCGGACCGCCGGCCTCGGTGGCGGCGTCTTCGACAACGGCGGCGACACGACGATCACCCAGAGCCGCATCACCGACAACACCGGCACCAGGGACGTCGGCGGCGTGATCGCCTTCCGCGACACGAAGCTGAGCCTGGAGCACGTCCTGGTGGCCAACAACCACACCGCGGGTGAAGGTGGTGGCGTCGGCGTCGGCCGGCATGCCCACGCGGTGATCGAGCAGAGCGTGATCAAGGAGAACGTCGCCGAAGGGTTCGGCGGCGGGGGCGTCTACACCGACGACCTGGGCAGCACCACCCTGCGCGACACCGAGGTGGTGGCGAACCGTGCGGTCGGCCTGTTCTCGGTGGGCGGTGGCATCGTCAACGATTTCGGCAGGACCACGCTGATCCGGACCAAGGTGACCCACAACGTGGCCACCCAACCGCCGGGCGGCATCTGGACCAACAACGACCGCGTGGATATCGACGACAAGTCGGCGGTCAAGGACAACCGGCCCACCAACTGCCAGGGCAGCCCGGTCATCCCGGACAACTGCTTCGGCTGATCCACCCGAGTGCGACACCACATAGAGAAGGGGGCTCCTCCGCGCCACCACGGCGGTGCGGAGGAGCCCTCGCCGTACGCCCTCGTCCCCGGCCGGCCGTTGCGCGCCGATCGGGGCGGTCTGGGGCGGCTCGGGGCGCTAACCGCCTCCCCGGTCGCCCTGTGGGCCGATGGTGCCCCAGCACGCCGTCCAGCCCGGACTAGGGGGAGCCGCGCTAAATGCGGGCTTATTTCGGATATGGCCACGAGGCGAGGAAGATTCTCATACGGTGCTTCTGGGAGCTACAACCGATTTGTAGCAGGGGACGCTCGCTGAGGCGTGGCGACCCTGTCTGGTACGAAGAGAGGGCAGAGAGCTCCGATGTCCAACTACCCAGCTAAGAACAGCGCCTCGGGGCAGGGCGCGGCGTCCAAGGGGCGCCGCAGGCTCTGGCTCGCCAGCGGCGTCGCCGGGCTCACCGGCGTAGTCAGCATCGCCGCGGTCGGCATCGCCACCGGTGCCGGCGCAGTGGGCGCGGACGCCCTGAAGTGGTCCACCGCCCAGGTCAGCAAGGACAGCGACCGGGGTGCCGCCGAGGAGAACCGCGACCACAAGGACAAGGACAAGGACAAGGAGTGGGACCGGTCCGACAAGGACCGCGACCACAAGGACAAGGACAAGGACCGCGGGAAGGAGGTGCCCTGCGACTCCGACAAGCTGATCCAGGCGATCATCTACGCCAACAACAACCACGGCGGCGTACTGGAGCTCGCGAAGGACTGCACCTACAAGCTGACCCGCTCCGACAAGTACGGCAACGGTCTGCCCGTGATCAAGGAGCACATCACGCTCAAGGGTCACGACACCAAGATCGAGCGGGACGCCACGGCCGACCACTTCCGGATCCTCAACGTCGGCCGGGGTGGTCACCTGAAGGTCAAGGACCTGACGATCAAGGGCGGCAAGACCATCGACAACGAGCGCCTGGGTGACACGCCCGAGGCGGTCTGGTCCCGGTACTCGAACTCGGTCGAGGCCGGCAAGGCCGCCCAGGCCAACCAGCCGTACCTGCCGCTGCTCCAGGCCAACCCGAAGGGCGCGGCACTGAAGGCCGCGCAGGCCGGCAAGGCCGAGGTGGCGGTCCTCAAGGACGGCAACGTCCACGACGGTGCCGGCGTCCTGGTGCAGGAGGGCGGCAGCGCCGAGTTCGAGAAGACCCACATCGAGCGCAACCAGGCCGGTGGGGTCGGCGGCGGTATCGCCAACTTCGGCAAGACCAGCCTCCACCACACCTCGGTCTCGGACAACACCGCGTTCTTCTACGGCGGCGGCATCTTCAACGCCGGCGTGCTGAAGGTCTCGGAGTCCAACGTGAAGGACAACGCCGCCGTCATCGGCGGTGGCGGTATCGCCAACGGCGCGGCCTTCATCTTCCGGGACGACATCTCCGGTGGCACGGTCTGGGTCGAGAAGACCGACATCAGCAGCAACGAGGTGCTCGGCTTCGGCGGCGGCCTGCTCGACATCGAGGGCGACACCACCGTCAAGAAGTCGAAGATCTCCGAGAACCTCGCGGTGCTCGCCGGTGGCGGCGTCGCGGCGGCCGGGGACAGCAACCTCGACCTGAAGGAAGTCAAGATCAGCAACAACAACACGTTCGGTGTCGGCGGCGGCATGGCCCTGGCCTTCCGCGCCATCGCCAACGTCGAGAAGAGCGAGATCAAGGACAACAAGGCCGGGCTCTTCGGCGGCGGGGTGTTCGTCTTCGCCTCCGCGGTGACCTTCCGGGACAGCGAGATCTCCGGCAACTTCGCGGGCATCGCCGGCGGCGGGATCTTCAACGTCCTGGGCAAGGTCGACCTGTACGACACCAAGGTGTCGCACAACCGGTCCACCTTCGAGCCGGGCGGCGTGTTCAGCATCGGCGGCAAGGTGAACGTGGACGACAAGTCCGCGATCAAGGGCAACGACCCGACCAACTGCAAGGGCAGCTTCGACAAGATCGAGAACTGCTTCGGCTGATCGATCGGGTGCCGTCACCCGGACCGGCCCCCTTCCGCTGGCGCGGAAGGGGGCCGGTCCTCGTCGTCGCCGCGGTCGGTCCGCGCGGCCCGCGACGGGTCAGCGCTGCACGAAGACCGCCACGCTGCGGGCCGGCACGGTGAACGTGCCGGTGCCGGGGTCGAACGACGCCGTCCGCACCGCCTCGTCGGCCGAGGTGCGCAGCACCGGGTGCAGCGCCACGTCCGCGCCGCGCAGCCCGGTCACCCGCTGGGCCGCCGTCTCCGGGGTGGCGTTGAAGACCACCGTCACCGACCGCCACCGCGGATCCAGGCCCCGGCCGTCCAGCGTCATGGTCAGCACGCCCGGGGTCTCCCCCGCGCCGGACAGCGGGAACGCCACCCGCCGCTGCACCTGCTCGGCGGTGGCCAGCCCGAACACCGGCGAGGAGGCCCGGATCCGCAGCAGTTCGGCGTACCGGGCGGCGGTGGTGTCGATCGCCGCGCAGTCCGGGATCAGCGCCGGGTCGGCCAGCAGCGGCCGGGCGTACGACCACTTGTCCTGGTTGTCCTGCGCGGGCGGCAGGCCGGCGCCGAACCCGTTGCCCCGGGCGCAGTCCCACCGGATCTGGTTGAACCAGTCCCCCGAGTTGTACGAGTTGCGGTCCAGCGACTTCGAGCGCAGCCGCTCGGTGCCGGTGGTGACGAAGCCGGTCCCCTGCCCCATCACCACGGTGCTCAACGCCAGCACCTGCATCCGGGACCGGTCCGCCGCCGAGGTGTCCTGTGGCATCTTGTACGCCAGCGCGTCGTACAGGATCTCGTTGTCGTGCGCGTCGACGTAGGTGACCGCCTCCCCCGGCGCGGCGGTGTAGCCGGCGGGCGAGCCGTTGTAGTCGACCTGGGCGCCGGTGACCCGGTCGCCGGCGGAGTTGGTGAACCGGTAGCCGGCCAGGTTGCCGGTCAGCCCCACCTTGATCAGGTCGTGCTGGTGCAGCAGCCGGGCCCGCTGGTCGGCCGCCGAGCCGTTCACCGGGTCGCCGTTGGGGTCGGTGAACAGGCCGGAGGCGAAGCCCTGCTGGCGCGGGTTGGCGTCGAACGGCCCGCCGCCGCGCACCGCGTCGCGGAGCCGGTCGTTGAAGGTGCCGATCCCGGTGCCGGCCATGTTCGCCTGGGTGGCCTGCACGAAGCGGGCGTCGTTCGCCACCTCGCCGAAGTTCCAGCCCTCGCCGTAGAGCAGGATCGACTTGCCGTCCACGCCGTCGCGGGCCAGGGTCAGCCTGTCCAGCGCCGCCCGTACGGCCAGGATGTTCGCCTTCGGGTGGTGACCCATCAGGTCGAACCGGAACCCGTCCACCTTGTACGCCCGGGCCCAGGTGACCAGGGAGTCCACCACCAGCTTGCCCATCATCGCGTGCTCCGGCGCGGTGTTGGCGCAGCAGGTCGAGTTCGCCACCGTGCCGTCCTCCAGCAGCCGGTGGTAGTAGCCGGGCACCACCTGGTCGAGCACCGACTTCGGGTCGGTGCCGGCGGCCGAGGTGTGGTTGTAGACCACGTCCATCACCACCCGCAGGCCGGCGCCGTTGATGCCGGCGACCATCTGCCGGAACTCGGTGGTCCGCCGCGCCCCGCCCGGGTCGACCGCGTAGCCGCCCTCGGGCACCGTGTAGTGCAGGGGGTCGTACCCCCAGTTGTAGCCGTCGGTGTCGGCGACGGCCGCCACGCACTTCTGCTGCTCGTCCGAGTCCGGCGGCAGCGCGGCCAGGTCACAGGCCGGCTGCCGCTGCTCGGCCCGCCGCTCGGGGATGGTGGCGAAGTCGAACGCGGGCAGCAGGTGCAGGTGGGTCACCCCGGCCTCGCCGAGCGACCTGAGGTGCGTCATGCCGGCGGTGCCGGGGTCGGTGAACGCCAGGTAGGTGCCGCGCCGCTCCGCCGGCAGGGTGCTGTCGGCGATGGAGAAGTCCCGCACCGACAGCTCGGAGACCTGCGCCCGGGTCGACGGCACCGCCGCCGGCTTGCGCAGCTTCGCCCAGCCGGGCGGGGCGAGCTTCGGGTCGGTGAGGTCGACGAGCTGGCTGTGCGTGGAGTTCGGCGCGAGGGCCAGCGAGTACGGGTCGGTCACCGCGGCGGTGACCACCCGCTGGGCCGCCGGCTGCCACGCCTCGACCTGGTAGCGGTAGTACTTCCCGGCCCAGGCGCGCGCGCCGCGCACCGACCAGACGCCGGTGCGGTCGTCCCGGCTCATCGCCACCGACGTGGGCTCGCCGGTGGGCGAGCCGAAGAGCTGCAACGAGACGGTGCGGGCGGTGGGCGCCCAGACCGACAGCGTCGGCACCCCGCCGGAGAAGGTGGGGCCGAGCCGGGCGTCGGTGGCCCGGGCGTAGACGTCGTCGAGCACCCCGGGGATCTGCACGCCGGTGGCGGCCAGCAGCTCGCCCTCGGCGTCCCGCTCGGTCACCAGCAGTTGGCCGCGCAGTGCCGCCGGCACCTTGGCCAGGTCCCGCCGGTCCAGGGTGAAGCTCTGGTACGCCCAGAGGTGGGGGAAGGCCGCGCGCTGGGCCTCGGTGAGCCCGTTGCGCTGTGCCCGCAGCGGCAGCGAGGTGTACGTCCCGGCCAGCTCGCCGTCGACCACGCTCACCCCGCCGGCCGGCGCCGCCACCAGGGCGTACGTCCTGCCGTCGGTGGGCCCGGTCTGCCAGGCGACGGTGGACCGGTCGATCCAGTGCGCCCGCTGCTTGGTGATGTCGGTGTCCCGGCCGGTGCCGGTGGCGGTCGACGGCACCAACCGGCCCCGGACGCCGGCGAGCAGCCAGACCTCCCGCCCGGCGTCGGCGAAGTCGAGTCGCTGGTCCTCCGGCAGGTCCTTCTCGTCTCCGGAGTGCAGGATGTAGCTCAGCCCGGTGGCGCCGGGCGCCAGCGGCACCCGGAACACCGCGCCGAACGAGTCGACGCTGGTCGGCGGCATCGGGGTGGCCCAGTCGGTCGGGTTGGCCGCGCCGTCCCAGAGGTGCAGGCCCCAGCCGTCGTAGTTGCCGTCGGCCCGGCGGTAGTGGATGACCGCTGTGCCGTCGGCGACCGGCGGGTCCGGCTCGCCGGTGGCCGCCTCCCGGCTCGGGTGGACGGTCGGGTCGCCCTGCTCGACCCAGACCTCGCCGGTCTGTGTCACGTCGATGGTGCGGTCCTGCTCGACGTCCTTGTTCCCGAACTTGTCGACCACCAGGAAGCCGACCGACCTCGCCCCCGGCTTGAGCTTCACCCAGGCGAACCGGCCGTACGAGTCGGTGCCCGCGAACGGCTGCCCGGTGGGCCACTCGGTGACGTACCCGGGATCGATGTCGCCCCAGGCGTACAGGCTCCAGTCCGCGTAGTCGCCCGCCGGGCGCTGGTAGTGCACCACCACCCAGTCCCGCGAGGACGCCTGCCCCGGGGTGCCCACGGTGGCGGTGGAGCGGGCGGTCGCGGTGCGCCCCTTGCCGTCGCGCACCACCGCCTTGTACTCCACGGTCGTGCCGCCGGCCAGCCCGGTCAGGTCGTGGTGCACCGTGTAGGGCGCCCGGTCGGCGCTGCCGAGCAGGGTCCACCGGCCGCCGGCGACCCGGGCGGCGACCGTGACGGTGGCCAGCGGATCCCCGGTGACCTGCGCGGTGATCGCTGCCTTCGTGGCGACCGGCTGGTCGGGGGCGGGGCTGGTGATGGTGACCGACGGCGTGGCGTCGGGCAGCGCGATCGGCGTGCCGGCGCGGTGCACCACGGCCGACAGCGGTGGCACGGTCAGGGTGAGCCGGCCGTCGGCGGCGGCGACCGGGGCGGCCGAGCCGCCGTAGACGCCGGTGAAGGTGGCACCGGCCGACCAGGTGTCCACGGTGACAGTCTGCGCGGTGGCCGCGTTGTTCACCGCCACCACGTACTCGGTGCGCTGCTTCGGGTCGATCCGGGAGAAGGCGAAGACGCCCGGCCCGTCGGCGGCGTACCGGGTGACCTGGACGCCGTCGCGCAGCGCCGGATGCGCCTGGCGCAGCCGGCCCAGCTCGGCGATGGCCCGGTAGAGCGGGTGCGCCGGGTCGTACTGGTCGACCGCGTGGGTGCGGTCGGTGCCGAGCAGGTCGTCGTCGAGGTAGTCGGGGGTACGGGAGGCGAACATGTCCTGCCGGGCGTCCTTGTCGCCGCCCGGGCCGGTGAAGCCCTGCTCGTCGCCGGAGTAGACCACCGGCTGGCCCCGGGTGAGGAACATCAGCTCGTGGGCGAGCCGGTCGCGGCGCAGGTGGCTGGCCGGGTCGGTGCCACCGCCGGCGATGAACCCGCCGATCCGGCCCATGTCGTGGTTGCCGAGGAAGGTGGTCAGCCGGCCGGCGTCGGTGTCCCGGGAGTTGTAGAGGTCGTCGCGGGCGTACACGTCGGCCAGCGCCCTGGCCGAGCCGTCGCCGGCGGTGTAGCCGCGGGCCGCCTCCTGGAAGGCGAAGTCGAGGGTGGCCGGCAGCCCGCCGCGCCGCACGTACGTCGAGGTGATCTCCGGGTCGGCGCTGTAGACCTCGCCGAACATGAAGAAGTCCGGCTTGCCGGCGCGCGCGGCGGCCCGCTCGACGCCCTGGCTGAACTGCGGCCAGAACTCCAGGTTGGCGTGCTTGACGGTGTCCAGCCGGAAGCCGTCGACGCCGGTCTCCACCACCCAGTCCGAGTAGACCTCGGTGAGGCCGCGCACCACCTCGGGGCGCTCGGTCCACAGGTCGTCGAGGCCGAAGAAGTCGCCGTACTCGCTGTTCTCGCCGGCGAAGGTGGAGTCGCCCCGGTTGTGGTACATCGTCGGGTCGTTCAGCCACGCCGGCACCTTGACCTTCGCGTCGGCCGGGGTGTCGAACGTCGGCGGGTACGGGAAGGAACGCGCGTTCACCGCCGGGAAGTCGCGGCTGCCGTCGGCGTAGTTGCGGTCCTCGAACGCGCGCCCCTGCGCGTCCCGGTACGGCGCGCTCGCCTTGTCCACGTAGGGAGCGGACTCGCCGTACCGGATGACGTCGGCGGTGTGGTTGACGATGACGTCCAGGTAGACCTTGATGCCGCGCTGGTGGGCGAGCCGGACCAGCCGCTTGAGGTCC
The DNA here is from genome assembly GCF_056150265.1 of Micromonospora desertarenae. Lineage (NCBI taxonomy): Bacteria > Bacillati > Actinomycetota > Actinomycetes > Micromonosporales > Micromonosporaceae > Micromonospora > Micromonospora desertarenae. The sequence continues at coordinate 12,582 of NZ_JAXCFQ010000007.1, read as the reverse complement.
TCGTTGGTGCCGAAGTGCGGGTCGACCTGGGTGAAGTCGGTGATCCAGTATCCGTGGTACCCGGCGGAGACGTCGTCGCCCCGGGCCTGCACCGGCCGGTTCTTGAAGATCGGGGCGAGCCAGATGGCCGTCGTCCCGAGCCCCTGGATGTAGTCGAGCCGGTCCATCACGCCCTTGAGGTCACCGCCGTGGTAGAAGCCCTTGTCGGCGGGGTCGAGGCCGGTGCTGAGCCGGTCTCCGGCCAGCCCGCCCCGGTCGTTGCGCCGGTCGCCGTTGGCGAACCGGTCCGGCAGGACGAAGTAGAACTGTTCGGCCCGGGCGTCGTCGGTGCCCGCGCGGAGCAGTGCCTCGGCGGAGGGCTCGGCGCGCCACTGCACCGCGCCGGCGGCCGCGAGCGGGTCGGTGCCCGCCTGGCCGGTGGCGGCGCCGTCGAACTGGCGTACCGCGACCGGTACCGCGACGAGGGCGACGGCGAGCATGCAGACGAGGGCGAGCAGGGCCTTGCGCGGTATCGGCGGGGGTTTCATCGACGGCCTTCCTCTGGTCGCTGATTGGCCCGCACGCTAGCCCTTGCCGAAACATTCTGCAATACCTTGCAAACCAAGTCGCAACAAAGCAGTTCGCTTGCAAGAAGGACGGCCCGGTGCTGTCCCGCGCCGGGCCGTCGACGGTTCGCTGGCAGTGACTGGATGTTGCGGGGCAGGAGGTTGTGGCGCGTCCGCTCGCCGCGATTGGTGGTTGATGTTCGATGGCCCACTTGGCTAGGCCTGACAACGGCTCCAACAGGGACTCGCCGGGCTCGACGCCCACGACCCGGCGGCCCTTTCGGCCCGGTTGCCCGGTCCTGACGGGGCGGTTCAGTTGCGCGGAAATATCGGATCTGCGGCGCGGTGCCGACCATCGACGGCGTTCAGGGCGGTGATGAAACGTGTGAGGAGCGGGCTGGTGTCCTCGGCTCGCCAGACCAGGTGCAAGGTGGTGGCGGTGCCCGCGAGGGGTCGAGGCGTCACGCCCTCCCGATGCAGCACGCGATAGGAGTCGGCCATCACGGCCGCGCCGAAGCCGGCTGCGACCAGCGCGAGGATCGTCTGCACGGTCCGGCCCCGTGCGGCGACGCGCGGCACGATCCCGGCGTGGTGGCACAACGAGATGATCTCGTCGTGCGCATGGGGCGCGGACTCCCGCGGCCACAGCACCAAGGGAATCTCATCGAGTACGGACACCGGCGCCGGCTCGGGGGTCCTGGCGAGAGGGTGCCCGGCCGGCAGGAAGAGGGCCAGCGGCTCGCGCGCCCAGACGCGGGTGGCCAGACGGGCGTCGCGGGCCGGCAGTCGCTGCACCGTCACGTCGAGGCTGCCGCCCAGGATGCCGGCCGACATCTCGGCGTCGTCGAACAGCTCCACCAGGCACAGGTCGACGTCCGGGAGTTCCACTCGTAGTCGTCCGAGGGCGTCCCCCAGCACGCCGTTGATGCCTGATCCGGCGAACCCCACCGTCAAGCGGCCAGTCTTACCCGCGGCAGCCAGCCTTACGTCGTCCAGAGCGGCTTCGGCGTCGGCCAGCATGCGCACCGCCCGCCGAAGCAGCGCTTCGCCGGCCGCGGTGGGAACGAGTCCGCGGCCGGTGCGGGCGAACAGTTCGGCCCCCAGGCGTCGCTCCAGCTCACCCAGCTGCCGACTCAAAGTCGGCTGGGTCAGATGCAGCCGGCGCGCGGCCCCGCTGATGGATCCTTCCTCGGCGATCGCCGCCACATAGCCCAGCAGACGTAGCTCCATCCATACCTCCGAGGCATGGTGCGTATATCAATCCATGCTGCAGAGTAGGCGTCGGGGATCAGTCGGTAAAGAATGAAGCCACCTCGATTCCCCGAAACGCCGGAGGGCGTCGTGAAACACCTTGGAGTTCTCGCCCACAGCACGGGAGGGGCCGCCCTGTGCTTCCTCACCTTCTGTGAGGAGGGTTTCCGCAGGACCGGCCGCAACGAGCATCCCGACGTCACCCTGGACTACATCGCCTTCGGATACAGCATGCCCGCCTGGGACGCGGGAGATCACGCTGCGGTCCGGGACACCCTGGCCACCAGCGCGCACCGGCTCGCCCGAGCCGGCGCAGATTTCTTCGTCTGTCCGGACAACACCGCACACCTGGCCCTGGAAGTGCCGGGAGCTGAGCTTCCGCTGTCGGGCCTGCACATCGCCGAGGTCGTCGCGGAGCAGGCCGCCGCCGAGGGGCGCACCCGTGTCGGCGTGCTCGGCACCCGATACACGATGGACAGCGAGCTGTACCCGCGAGCGCTCGCCGCTCGCGGGATCGCCGCGGAGCTGCCCGACGCGGACGACCGCGACCTCGTCAACGAAGTCATCTTCACGGAACTGGTGAACGGCGTGATCAGCGACGGTTCGCGCCAGGAATACCTGCGCGTCATCGAACGGCTGGCCGATCGGGGCTGCGACGCGGTCGCCCTTGTCTGCACCGAGATCCCGATGCTGATCACGCCTGATGTGTCCTGCCTGCCGACGTTGGATTCGACTCGGCTGCTGGCCCGGGCGGCCTATGAGGTCGCCGTGGGCGAGCGGCCAATGCCAGACTGGCGCGGCGGCCCTCGATGAGCCCAGGACGCTACGAGCCGGATCCCGCCATGCCGCACCCCGAACGGCGCCTCAACGCACTGGGGCTGACGTTGCCGCAGGTCGTCCCACCGGTCGCGACCTATGTGCCAGCCGTACGCAGCGGTGGCCACGTCTACGTGTCGGGCCAGGTGCCACTGCGCGAGGGACGGCTGATCGCGGCCGGCCGGCTCGGCGACACGGTCAGCGTAGAACTCGGGTACGCGTGCGCACGCCAGTGCGCGCTCAACTCGCTGGCGGCGCTGAAGGCGGAGGCCGGTGACCTGACGGCGGTGGCCCGCGTGGTCAAAGCCCTGGTATTCGTCGCGTCGACGGCCGATTTCACCCGGCACCCAGAGGTAGGCGACGGGGCGTCGGACCTGCTCTGCGAAATTTTCGGCGACGCCGGGCGGCATGCCCGCTCGGCGGTCGGGGTGACGTCGCTGCCGCTGAACGCACCCGTCGAACTGGAACTCCTGGTCGAGCTTCACCGGCCGGCCCGCGGCTGAGTCCGCGAATCTCCGGAGCCCCGCCCCAAGGGAGGGGCGACACCCCTCGATCACAAGGAGGCCCGTATGCCCGAAAAACTGCCGGCGGCGATCGTCGGTTCAGGCAACATCGGTACGGATCTGCTCTACAAACTACGCCGGTCCGAGCTCGTCGATCCGCGCTTCATGATCGGCATTGCCCCTGGCAGCGAGGGTCTGCGGCGGGCGAAGGACCTCGGCGTCGAGGTGTCCGCGGAGGGCATCGACTGGCTGCTCGACCGGCCGGACCGGCCCCCGCTGGTTTTCGAGGCGACCTCGGCGAAGGTACATGCCGCAGCCGCGCCGCGCTACGCGGCCGCGGGGATCACCGCGATCGACCTGACACCCGCGTCGGTCGGCCCCTGGGTCGTACCCGCCGTCAACCTCGACGATCATCTGCAGGCACCGAACGTCAACATGGTCAGCTGCGCCGGACAGGCCACCATCCCCCTACTACACGCGATCAACCAGGTCGCCGACGCCTCGTACGGCGAGATAGTCGCCACCATCGCGAGCGCCAGCGCCGGGCCGGGCACGCGGTGGAATCTCAGCGAGTTCAGTGAGAAGACCGGACAGGCTCTGGTCGCGGTCGCGGGAGTGGACGAGGCCAAGGCGTTCTCGCTGATCAATCCGGCCGAACCGCCCATGGTCATGCGCGACACCGTGTACGCGAGGGTTCGCCGCAGCGACGCCGGCCGGATCGAGCAGGCCGTGCGCGACATGGTGGAGAAGGTCCGGCGCTACGTGCCGGGTTACCGGCTGCGGCTCGTCGAGGTCAACGGCGACCTCGTCACCGTCATGGTGCAGGTGGAGGGCGCCGGCGACTTCCTGCCCACCTATGCCGGCAATCTCGACATCATCACCGCCGCCGCAGTCGCCGTCGCCGAGCGGATCGCGGAAAAGAGATTTGGGGTCGCACGATGATCACTCTTGTTGACACGAGCCTGCGCGACGGCATGAGTAGCGTGTCGCACCAGTTCACGCCGGAACAGGTCGCCGCGGTGGCGGGAGGTCTCGACCGGGCACGTGTCCGGGTCATCGAGGTCGCCCACGGCATCGGCATCGGCGCCTCCTCGATCCAGTACGGCATCGCCGCCGCGACGGATGTCGAGTACGTACAGGCCGCCGTCGCCGCGGTCGACACCGCCGACATCGCCGTGCTGTACGTGCCGGGAATCTCGACGCTCGCGGCCCTGGACGCCGTCCACCAGGCGGGGGCGACCACGGTGCGGGTCGCCACGCACTGCACCGAGGCCGACTGCGCCGAGCAGCCGATCCGGCACGCCCGCGAGCGAGGTATGCGCGTGATGAGCTTCCTGATGATGAGCCACAAGCTCGAACCCGCAGCACTCGCCGAGCAGGCTGCCGCCCTGGAGTCCTACGGCGCGCAGGTGATCTACGTGGTCGACTCCGCCGGGGCGCTCGTGCCCGGGTCCGCCGGGGCTCGCGTCGCCGCGCTGCGCGACGCGGTCAGCGCCGACATCGGGTTCCACGCCCACAACAACCTGGGGGTGGGCATCGGCAACGCCCTCGCCGCGGTCGAGAACGGCGCGACCTACATCGACGGGTCACTCCGAGGTTTGGGGGCCAGCGCGGGCAACGCCCAGACGGAGGTGCTCGCGGCAGCGCTGGAACGTGCCGGTCACGACCCGGGGGTCGACGTGTTCGCGCTCATCGAGGTCGCCGAACGCGTCATGGCACCGCTGATGACCGAGCCCCAGATCGTCGACGAGACCGCACTCCTGCTCGGTTACGCCGGTCTCTACTCCACCTTCTTCCACCCGGCGAAGCGCGCCGCGGTCAAGTACGGCGTGCCCATTCGCGAGCTCCTCCTCGAGTTGGGGCGGCGCGAGGTCATCGGCGGCCAGGAGGACATGATCATCGATGTCGCGGCGGAGCTTTCGAGCCGGGCACGGAGGGCGTAGGTGAGGTCTTCCGAGGTCCGCGAGGCGGCCGCCGCGTTGCTCGGTGCCTACCGGTCCGGCACACCGATTCCGCCCCTGAGCACGACCTACCCCGGCGCGACGATCGACGACGCCTACCAGATCCAGCAGGAGCAGGTGCGCGTCTGGACCGAGGGCGGCGACCGGGTGTGCGGCCACAAGATCGGCTTGGTCTCGGCGGCGATCCAGCGGCAGATGGGCGTCCACGAGCCGGACTACGGCCATCTGACCGCGAGCATGTTCCACCCGCAGCACCGGCCCATCCCCGCCGGCACCTTCCTTCAACCCCGGATCGAGCCGGAGATCGCCTTCGTCCTCGGCGCCCCTCTCCGAGGGCCCGGAGTGACGGTCGACGACGCCAGGAGAGCAGTGCGTTGCCTGTTGCCGGCACTCGAGATCGTCGACTCCCGAATCCGGGACTGGAAAGTCTCGATCGTCGACACGATCGCCGACAACGCGTCATCCGGGGCGGTGGTCCTTGGCAGCACCCCGATCGATCCAGCCGACGTCGACCTGCCATCCGTGAACTGCGCGCTGCTCAGGAACGGCACGGTCACGGAGACCGGTATGGGAGCCGCGGTCCTGGGCACCCCGATCAATGCTCTGGCCTGGCTGGCGAACGCCGTCGGTGCGCAGGGGGTGTCGCTGGAGCCGGGCCAGATCGTGCTGTCCGGCTCCATCACCAGGGCCATCACGATCGCGCCGGGCGACACCGTCACGGCGGACTTCCCCGGGATAGGGACGGTGACGGCGGTGCTGGCCGAGCAAGGCCCGTCCTGACCGCACCGTTCCGCTGGCGACCGAATGGCGGTGGGCCGGGAGGACGACGACCGGCGCAGGCGGAGTTGTCACACACGATCGCCAGGCGGACTGTCGGCGGGTAGAGGGTGCGCAGGTAGCGGCGGAGTTCCAGAACTTCGATCGGTTCTTGGTCTTCTTGAGGTGGCCGTAGAGCTTGTCCTTGGCCAGGTCGTAGGCGGCGAACAGGTGCCGCACTCCGGGTGGGCGGTTGTAGGTGCCCGCCGCCTGCGGCGTGCTCCACGGTCGGGGTCTTCGTGCCTGCCGCCGAGTTCGGCCCACTGCCGGCCCGGGTGCGGTTGCAGGTTCAGCGGGCCGAACTCGTCCAGACAGAACACCATCTCCGGCTCGCCCTCCTCGGGTATGACCTCGCCGTCGGCGATGGTGCGCTAGCCGAGATTCAGAACCTCATCGTCCGCGTGCGTGCCGAACTCGGCGACGCGCACCTCCGCGATGTGCTCGTACCGGCGGATCCGGTCGGTCCACTCCGCGTCCACGCCGAACGCCACCTGCGCGAAGCCCACCCGCCTGACGGCCTCGGCCAGGCCCGGATCGCCAGGCGCCAGCAGCCGCACCGGCGAGTCAAGCGCCACGGTGTACGGCGGCACGAAGTACTCGTCCGGCAGAACGGTGCGGGCATGGACGAGCGCGCCGACAGCGACAACCGAGCCGGCCCCCAACCGTGCGCACTGCAGGACCGTCGCCGCGGTCGCCACATAGACGCACCTGCCGACCTCGCAACCCAGCAGCGTGGCATGCGGCCCCACGAAGACGTGATCGCCGACAAGCACCGGCTGGTCGCCGGCGACCGCGGACCCGCGCAACACCGCGTTCTCGCAGATCACCGCCGCCTCCCCGACCTCGATGCGAGACCCCTCGGCATCGAGCACCGCACCGTACATCACCCGCGCCCTCGGCCCCACGCGGACATCACCGACCAGCGTGGCCGTCGGGGCGACGTAGGCGGTGGGATGGACTTGCGGTTCACGCCCGCGGTGCCGGATGCGGACTCCCTGCGCTTCAGCGATCATGAGCGGATTCTCGCCCGACCGACCGCGAGCATGCTGGCGGATTTCAGACGTCGCGATCGCCGAGAGATGTGCCATCCACGATCTGAGGCACTACAGGGCGAACGTTGGCTGATACGGCACTAGAGGCCGGTGCAGGCGACGTCGTCGACCGTGCAGCTCGCCGGCCGGCTGTCCGCCCGCTCGACGTAGAACCGCAGCGCCACCGAGGCGCCGCCGGCCAGGTCCCGTCCGCTGCGGTAGCTGAAGCCGTCGCCGGTGCGGCTCATCGTCCCCTGTGGAGCCCCTTCGACCCAGGCGCTGTCCACCCGCCCGCCCGGGAAGGCCAGCCGGGCCGTCCAGTCCCGGTCCGTGGTGGAGGAGTTGCGGATCAACACCTCGCCGATGAACCCGTCGTGGAACGAGTTCACCACCCGGTAGCGGCCGCTCATCGGCGACGGCGGCACGGCCAGCGGCGCGTCGTCGCCGCCGGTGGTGGGTGCGGGAGCGCGGCTGCTCCGACTCGGCGTGGGCCGGGTGGACGGGCTGGAGCTGCGCTCGGCCGGGGTACGCGTCGCCCGCTGGGACGGCGTCGGCGAGGCGGAGCCGGTCGGCGGCAGGGGCAACTCGGGCAGGGCCACCGTGGGCGGCGGCGGACCCGGCTGCGCGTCGAAGTCGGGGCTGCGTCCCCGGTACGCCCCGAGCGCGACGACCAGCAGCACCACCATCACGGCCACGCCGATCGACACCACGATCCAGGGCGAGGAGGCGACGGCGGTCGTGCCGTACGACTTGCGCGGTGCTCGGCCCGAACCGGACATCTCTTCCCTCCAGCGGTCGTCGGAAGCGTAACGGTCGATGGCGCGCGGGTGACCTCGGCCCGGCCCCTCACCGACCGGGTCCGACCGCTCAGCCGATGACGCAGGCGGCGCCGTTCACCGTGCAGCTTCCCGGGCGGTCACCGGTGCCGTGGCGGGTGAACCGCAGCCCGATCGTCCGGCTCTGCCCGGCACCCAGCGCTCCGGTGCCGCGCACCACGAACCTGCCGCCGTCCCGGGCCGACACCGCCACCCCGGCGCTCCCGGAGGAGACCTCGATGCTCTTCACGTTGCCCCCGAACACCAGCTCCACCCGCCACTCACGAGCGTCGCCGGTGCCGTTGCCGACCACCAGCCGGGCGGTGAACGAGTCCCGGCCGCTCTCGGTCACCCGGTAGCTGGCGGTCACCGCGCCGTCGGCCCGGTCGGCGGTTCGCGGCGAGCGGTCGCTGGCCGGCACCGGCGGTCGCGAGGTGACCCCGGCCGACGGCGTGACCGGCGTCGGGGTCGGCGCCGCCGACAGCGGGGACGCCGACAATCCCGGCAGCACGGGTAGGGACGGCAGAGCCAGCGGCTGCACCGGCGGCGGTGCGGCCGCCGGACGGCGCTCGGGAGCGCGGAACGCCACCAGCGCGACCACGAGCATGGCGGCCAGCAGGGCGACACCGAGCAGGACGATCACCCAGGGCACCGACGCCAGCACCCGCGGCGCGGCGTGCCGTTCCGGATCGCCGACGGGCCGCACAGACATCCGTTCCCCCCTCGTCGGCGCCGACTCGCCAGCGTAGCCAGCGGTCGGGTCGGCCGGAACGGAGCCGTCCGCGATCCGACCGACCGGCCGGCACGCCGCCGAAAACGGTTGGCCGACCGGCGGCGGTTCGGATCTGATCGGCACATGCCCGCCCTGACGCCGCCCACCGAACGGGTACACGCCAGTTTCCTGGCCGCGATGGCCGAGTTCCAGGCCGAGGGCCGGGGCGACCGGCGGGACCTCACCATGGTCGGCGCCGAGATCCGCCGGTACGCGGCGACCTGGCACCGCCCGGAGGCGTTCGCCCGGTACGTGGCCGACCTGCGCGCCCAGGCGCTGCCGGACACGCCGCGACCGGCGGGCTGGGCCCCGGACACCACGCTGTGGTGGGTCGACGGCGACGAGTACCTCGGCCGGATCTCCGTCCGGCACCTGCTCACCGCGCAACTGCGGGAGGTCGGCGGCCACATCGGCTACGACGTACGGCCCACCGCCCGCCGTCGCGGGCACGCCACCGCCATGCTGCGCGCGGCGCTGCCGGTGGCCCACCGGCTCGCCATCGATCCGGCGCTGGTCACCTGCGACGTGGACAACGTCGCCTCGCGTCGGGTGATCGAGCGCAACGGCGGGGTCCTCGCCGACGAACGCGCCGGCAAGCTGCGCTTCTGGGTGCCCACCGGGCAGTCCTGAGCCGCTACCCACCCGGTCCGTCCGGCGGCGGGTCAGGCGGTCCGCACCACTGTGCAGATGACCGGGCCCTGGTCGGTGGTCCGCAGCAGGTAGCGGTACCGCTCGCCGGGCACCCTGCGCCCCTTGCTGTCCAGGAACTCCCACTCCACCGCCACCATGGTCAGCAGGGCGGAGACCGGCTGCACGTCCTCGATGGCGGCGTGTGCGGCGACCAGTTCCCGCTCCTGGTAGTCCGGCGCGGCGCCCACGAAGGACAGTGCGACCGCCGCCGGCGAGGTGAACGAGAAGCTGTACGTGTCGGCGACCACCAGCCCGGGCAGGGCGTAGCAGCCGGCGATGGCGGGGACGTCGCCGGCGGTCAGCGCCACGCCGTACCGGTCGAAGAAGTCGGTCAGCGTGTCCAGGTCGGTGGAGGCTCTCACCCGGCTGACAATTGCCGATCAACCGGCCGGCCAAACCTCAACGCGCCGGTACCCGCACCTCGATCTCGGCCCCGAGTTGCGCGCCCCCGGTCAGGCCGAGGTCGTCGCCGCTCCAGAACCGGCCCGGGTCGTACCAGTTGGGCCGCCGCCCGGCGGGGAGCAGCCCCATCGCCTCGTAGGTCACCGCGACGACCTCCGCGCAGTACGCCGTCTCCAGCGCGCGGTCGCGCACGGGCGTGCCGCCACCGCCCCCGCCCCGGAGCCCGGGTGCCGGCAGCCGGACCGCCGGCACCCGGCCGCGCAGCCAGCGCCAGGCCAGTTGGGCGGTGGACGGGAAGGGCGTGCCGTCCAGACGGGCGATGGTCCGCAGCACCGCGTCCTCCATCCCGGCGTCGGCGGGCGGGTCGAGCTGGCGCAGCCAGGCCCGCTGGCCGTACCGGTTCGCCCAGACGCAGACCGCGTCCCGCAGGTCGTGCAGCTGCACGCCACGCTGGTGGGTGCCCGCCCACAGGTCCGGCAGCGACCGGCCCAGCTCGGCGTGCCACATCAGCGGCGGCATGTCGTCCAGCACCACCGCCATGCCGACGTGGTTGACCGGGCTGTTGGTGGTCAACTGGATGGCCCGGTCCGGCACGCTGCGGCCACGGAACACCCACAGATCGCCGGTGCGGGTCAGCTCGACCGCCTCGTCCAGGCTCACGCTCATGCCGGCACTCCGCTTCGCTCCGTGCCGCCACGAGGCGCGGTCGCACCGCCCCGACGATTCGCTCGCCGGCGCCCGCTCATGCCGGCGCTCCACCGTCGCCCGCCGGCGACACGCCACCGCGGGCCGGACCGCTGATTCGCACCCTCATGGCCGTCTACCCTAGGCCGATGCGGCGACGGTTGCGGTGGTGGAAGGTGCTCGGACTCGCCGGTCTGGCCGGGGTGGCGGCGTCCGGCGTGGTGATCGCCCGCGCGGAGCGGCGGCGGCGCGCGTACACCCCGGAGGAGATCCGGGCCCGGTTGCGGGACCGGCACGCGCAGGCCAGCGCGGCGAAGCCGGCCGACGACGCGGCCTGAGCGGCGCGGCCGCGGCGCGGTCAGGGCGCGGTCAGGGCGTGTCGTCGTGGTTGCGGTCCCAGCTGCCGCCGGCCAGCGGCGTGTCCCGGCGCACCGGGCCGGCGGCGTTGCCGGCGAAGTCGTTGTCCTCGATCCGACAGGCCACGCAGCGGCCCCGCTCGGTGATCCACACGCCGTACGTCTGGGTCTGCTCCTCCCGCCGGTCCCAGATCCGGTTGCCGCGCACGATCGCCGAGTCCACTGTGGCGTTGACGGTGATCCCGGCCCGCACCGGCGGGGCGTCGGGTAGCTCGTACCGGGTGCCGGGCGCCGGGGTGTCCTCGTTCCACGCGGTCACGGTGTCCGGGCGGATCTCGGACAGGGCAAGCTCGGTGTCGGTGTTGCCGGCCACCACCGCCGCCCGCGACCCGACCCGCAGCACCTTGCCGCGATGCCCGTCGGGCGCCCAGTGGGCGCGGCGGTCGGTCATCGACCGGGCGCCGTACCACACCGACTCGCCACCGCCGGAGGTCGCCGGGGCGCACCGCCGGCCGTTGTTGCGGATCCGGTTGCCGACGATCGTCGGGTCGGTCATCGGTCGGTCGATCCGGATCCCGTCGCAGCCGTTCTCCCAGATCTCGTTGCTGTCGATCACGACGTCCAGCGCCGGGCCCTGGTAGCCGTGGCCAAGCACGTGTTCGCGGTAGCCGTGGCCGCCGTTGCGGCTGATCCGGTTGCCCCGGACGGTGTACGGGCCGGGGGTGTTGCCCATGCTCACCCCGTCGCCGATGTTGCCGTCGACGACGCAGTCGGTGAGCAGGCCACCGCGACCGGCGATCCCGGCCGTGCCGTTGGCCGAGACGTCGAAGCCGGCCTCCAGGTTGCCGGTGATGGTGCAGGCCGAGACGATCAGGCCGTCCGCGCCCCAGTCGGAGATGCCGAACCGGTTGGCCTCGCTGTGACAGCCGACGATGCGGTAGCCGCGCGGGGGCGTCCAGTAGTCCTTCTGCAACTCCAGGAAGATGCCGTTGGTGCCGTTGCCGAGGGCGGTGGAGTTGGCGATGGTGAGCCGCTCCACCGGGCCCCAGCCGCCGATGCCCACGCCGATGCCGGCGCCGCCCATCTCCTCGCCGTTGTCCAGCCGGCCGCAGCCGACCACCACCACCCCGTCGATCAGGCTGTCCTGGAGGAAGTCGCAGCCGAGCCCGGTCGCGCCGGTGTGGTGGATGTAGAGGTTGCGGAAGACACCGCGCACCACGTACTGCAGGCCGAGCCCCTTGGCGAGGTAGTCGTACTGCGCCAGGGCCACCCCCGAGCCGTCGATCTCGAAGTCGGCGAAGGTGCAGTCGGCGATGTGCCGGTCCCGGTCCGCGCCGTGCTGCACGGTGGTCCAGAACGCCAGGGGCGTCGGGTCGGCCCGGTTCCCCTCGTTGCTCAGCAGGAAGCGGGTCGCCCCGGGCCCGGCGCCGATCAACGACACCCCGCTGCGCCAGACCGTGCCGGCGTCGCGGATCGAGTAGATGCCCGGCGGGCAGTAGATGACCCGGGCCCGCCCGTCGGCCGCGTAGCCCTCGCCGAGGCGGTCCACCAGCGCGGCCAGCGCCGGCTGGTCGTTGGTCACGCCGTCGCCCCGCAGACCGTACTCCCGGGCGTCGCAGTACAGCGGCGCGCCGGCCACGGGCGTACGGCGCACCGCGGCGACCGTACCCACGCTCTGGTACCCCACCGGACCACTCCCCTCGGCGTACGGTCGGTCGGTTCCTCCCGGCGGCCGGGTTCCCGCTCCCGGTGCCGGAAAACGCGCAGACGCCGAAGGGCCGACCCCCGGGTTGGGGGTCGGCCCTTCGGCGTTTGGTGTTCTTGGGTTGTCGCCGGTGTTCGTCAGGCGGTGTAGCCGCGGGTGGCGATCCAGTCGGCGAGGTTGTCGATGCTCATCCGGTAGCTGGCGGTGTCCGGGTTGGCCGAGTCGGCGATGGTGA
>NZ_JAXCFQ010000006.1:0-447846 GCF_056150265.1 Micromonospora desertarenae | reverse complement strand
CTCGACGCCCAGCTCAAGGAGCTGCGGGGCGAGCGGGAGCGGACCGAGGAGGCGTGGCTGACCCTCGCCGACGAGATCCCGGCGAGCTGACCGGCCCCGGGGGGGGGGGGGGGGGGCGCCCCCGGCCCCCCCCCCCCGCGGCCGGATCAGAAGTGGTAGGCGGTGCCGTACTCGGGCACCAGCACCCGGCTGCGCGGCGACACCCGCCGGATGGTGGCAATGAACTCGTCGAGGCGCTTGCGGTCGTTCGGCGCCACCGGCACCGGGTTGCGCAGCTCGACCTCGAAGTTGTCGAAGTGCACCGGCACCACGACCTTCGGGTGGTCCAGCGCGGTGAGCAGCCGCTCCGCGTAGTCGGCGGTGGCGGTGCTGCTCGGCAGCGCCACCATGGCCACGTCCGGGGCGAGGCCGGTCAGGTTCCGTTCGACGAAGTCGCTCGCGCCCATGAAGAACACCGCCGGCCCGCCGTCGACCCGCAGCTGGTAGGCGAGGGTGTCGCCCTCGGGCAGGTCGGCGATGGTCGCCGGCTTCGGCGGCGGGCTGACCCGTACGCCCGGGAAGGCCATCGAGTACGACACGTTGCGGCTGTGCAGCGAACCGACCACCTCCACCGTGTGGTCGCCGAAGTCCAGCACCTCCCCACCCTTGACCGGGCTGAGCTGCCCGGACGGCACCCCGTACGCCAACCCGAGGTGGTACGCGGTCAGCGTGCCGAACACCTGCGCCCCGGTGCGGCCGGCGATGTACGGGACGTCCATGTAGTGGTCCCAGTGGGTGTGCGTGACGAACACCGTCGCGGCCCGGTCCACCAGCGCGTCGACCGCCGAGGTGTTGACCTCCAGCGACTTCGACTGGTTGAAGGCGCCCGTGAACAGCCCGGTGTCGAGGCGGCTCAGGTAGGGGTCGATCAGGACGGTCCGGTCGCCGATGTCGACCCGCCAGCCCGACGTACCCCACCAGCGGAAGCTGACCGGGCCGCGGCGCCGGCCGGCCGGGGCGGCCCCGACCGGCGCGGCGGCCGGCGGTGCGGCCTGCGCCGGTGCGGCCAGGGTGGCGCCGGCGAGCCCGGCGGTGGTGACCAGGGCGGTGCCGGCGGCGGCGTCGCGCAGGAAGCGGCGGCGGTCCAGGTTGGGCATGCGGAACTCTCCCCGTCGTGGTGCTGATCGGTCGGCCCCGAGCCAACCAGCGCCACCCGGGCCAGGTCCAAGATCGACGGCCGAAAGGCTCGATATCCGTCCGGATATCAGCCCAGGTCAGCGCCGGGGCAGCAAGGCGCTGCGGGCCGGAAAATCACTCCCCGCGCAGCGCCTCGACCGCCGTCCGGGCGGCCTCCCCCATGGCCAGGTCCACGTCGATCCGGCGGGTGGCGAGATCGGCCATCCGGGCGAAGACGGCGATCGCGTACCGGCCGCCGTCGGGGTACTCGGCGACGCCCGCCTCCAGGTGCAGCCCGGGCAGGGTGCCGGTCTTGCCGGCGACCCGGACGCCCGGCGGAAAGCCCGAGGCCAGCCGGGTCCAGAACAGCTGCCGCGACATCCACTCCCGGACCATCGCGCACGCCTGGGCCGGGCCGGCCTCGTCCCGCCAGATCAGGCCCAGCAGCCGGGTGATCTCCCGCGCCGTGCTGGCGGTGGTCTGCGCGGGATCGAAGACCCGCATCGCCCGGACCCGCTCGACCGGCAGGGTCGGAAAGATCCGGGCGAACTCCGCCTCGGTCCGCGCACCGACGTCGGCCAGCATCGACTCGGCGAGCTGCCGGGGGCCGCCGACGATCCGGGTGCGGGACAGCCCCAGCTCGGCGGCGAGCATCGGCAGCAGGTCCGGGCCGACCCGGCGCAGCAGCAGGTCGGCGGCGGTGTTGTCGCTCACCGACATGGCGAAGTAGGCCAGGTCGCGCAGCGAGACCTCGGCGTCGTCGGCACAGCCGGCGATCCCCCAGCCACCGAGCCGGTCCTCGGCGGTCACCAGCACCCGCTCGCGCGGGTCGAGCTGACCGGCGACCACCTGCCGGGCGAACTCCAGCACCAGCAGGATCTTGAAGATCGAGGCGATCACCACCTGCTCGTCGGCCCGGACCGCCACCTCCCGGCCGCCGTCGACCCGGGCGGACCCGCCCGGCCGGCCCCCGGCCAGCTCCACCACGTGCAGGTTGGCGGTGATGCCGAGCCGGTCGAAGATCCCGTCTATCCGCTCCCGCACCGTCACCCCTGGCACGGTAGTGGCCGTCCGGGCCGGGACGGGGCGGCGGGTGCGCTGCCGCCCCTGGCGTAGCCTGCGGCGGTGGACCTGCTCCGACACCTGCGGCACTTCGTGGTGGTCGCCGAGGAGCTGCACTTCGGGCGCGCGGCCGAGCTGCTGGGCATGGCACAGCCGCCGCTGAGCCAGTCGATCCAGCGGCTGGAACGGGAGCTGGGGGTCGAGCTGTTCGACCGGTCCCGCCGGCAGGTGCGGCTGACCACCGCGGGCGAGCTGCTGCTCGCCGAGGCCGAGGAGCTGCTGGCCGGCGAGCGCCGGCTGCGCAACGTGCTGCGCCAGGCGCGCGACGGCGTACTGGGCGTGCTGCGGGCCGGCGTGCCGCCGGAGACCCCGGCGGTCAGCCTGCGGGCGCTGCTGGACCGGCTGGTCGGCCGGGCGCCCGGGCTGGACGTCGAGCTGCACGAGCTGACCAGCGGCGAACAGGAGCGGATGCTCGCCGAGGGGCGGCTGGACGTGGGGTTGCTGCACCACCCGGTCGCCGCCGACGGGCTGCGCTTCGGCGCGGCGGTGGACGTACCGCTGGGGGTCCTGCTGCCGCGGACCTCGCCGCTGGCCCGCGCCCGGGAGGTGGAGCTGGCCGCGCTGGCCGGCCTGGACCTGGTGGCCGCGCCCCGGGCCACCGCGCCCGGCTGGCACGACCACCTGCTCGACGTCTGCCGCCGGCACGGGTTCGCGCCGGCGCGGGTGCGCCCGGCCCGTAACCCGGAGTTCCTCTTCGGGCTGGTGCTGGCCGGCGGCGGGGTGGCCGTGGAGCCGGCCGCGCTGGGCCGCCGGGAGCCGCGGATCGCCTGGCGGCCGGTGGCCGGCGCCCCGCTGGTCAAGCGGACCTCGGCGGCGTGGCCGCGGCGGGCCGCGCACCCGGCCGCGCCGATGGTCGGGCAGCTCGCGGCCGAGGTGCTGGCCGCCGCCGACCCGCCTGCCCCACCGGCGGCACCGGCGCCACGGCCCTGGCGGGTGCTCTTCGACGCCGCCGGCTGAGGCGCGGATCACCGGTGAGAAACGCCGGTCCCCGGGTACGCGGACAGGCGGCAGACGGTACGTGGAGGCGCATCCGCTACCCGGCGACGACCGGCGAAGGAGCCGCAATGGCGAACACCATCCCCGACATCACCCTGAACGACGGCAACACCATCCCCCAGTTCGGCTTCGGCGTGTTCCAGATCGAGCCGAAGGACACCGTGGCGGCGGTCCGCACCGCCCTCGAGGTCGGCTACCGGCACATCGACACCGCCGAGATGTACGGCAACGAGGCCGAGGTGGGGCAGGCGATCCGGGAGAGCGGGCTGGACCGGGGCGAGGTCTTCGTGACCAGCAAGCTGAGCAACGCCTTCCACCGCCCGGACGACGCCCGCAGGGCGTTCGAGTCGACGCTGGCCGCGCTGAAGACGGACTACATCGACCTGTTCCTGATCCACTGGCCGCTGCCCACCCGCTACGACGGCGACTTCGTCTCGACCTGGCGGACGCTGGAGGAGTTCCAGCGCGACGGGCGGGCCCGCTCGATCGGGGTGTCGAACTTCCAGGTGCCGCACCTGGAGCGGCTGGCCGCCGAGGCCCGGGTGGTGCCGGCGGTGAACCAGATCGAGGTGCACCCGTACTTCGGCAACGAGCAGGTGCGCGAGTACGACCGGACGCACAACGTCATCACCGAGGCGTGGTCGCCGATCGCGCAGGGCAAGGTGCTGGACGACCCGACGGTGGTCGACATCGCCCAGGAGGTCGGCCGGACCCCGGCCCAGGTGGTGCTCCGCTGGCACGTGCAGCGCGGCGACGTCGTCTTCCCGAAGTCGACCACGCCGGCCCGGATCGAGGAGAACTTCCGGATCTTCGACTTCGAGCTGGACGACGTGGCGATGGAGCGGATCACCGCGCTGGACAAGGGCCCGGCGGGACGGCAGGGGCCGGATCCGGACACCTTCGACTACCTCCCCGCGTAACGGGGCGGATCACGGCGGCGCTGATGGCAGGGGGGCCCGGACGGGCCCCCCTTTGTCGCTTTCAATCCCTGGGCGACCCGCGCGGTCGAGGAACGCCGGCGAGTCTGCGCCCAGCAACCGAAAGGATCGCGCCCCCGCGATGATGCGCCGCCGTACCCCGCTGCTGCTCCTGTCGATGCTGGCCCTGCTCGCCCCGACCGCGTGCGGGCCGGCCGAAGCCGAGACACCCCGCTGGTCCGCACCGGCGGAGTCGGCCTCGCCGAGCGCGCCGGCGCCGCGTCCCGCGCCGACCTCCACCGCCGAGGTCCGCAGCCGGGTGAAGGCGGCGATGTTGGACCTGGACAGCACGTTCCACCCGGAGACGGCGGAGTTCACCGAGGAGAACAGCGAGGCGTGGAAGCTGATCTCGCTGTGCCGGGACAGCCTGCCCTCCGACCGCAAGCGCACCGCCTACCGGGAGCGGGTCTGGGACGGCGAGACGGTCTGGATCCGGCAGTACGTGGTCGGCTACCTGAAGGTGCCCGGGCGCAAGCTCGCCGACGAACTGCGGTCCGTGCTCAAGACCTGCAAGAAGTACGAGGTGCCCAACGACGGGCGCACCTCGGAGATCGTCCGGCCGACGCCCCCGCCGGTGGCCGAGGGCCCGGACACCATCACCTTCTGCGAGAAGCTGATCGGCGAGGCCACCCGGCACCAGTGCACCCTGATGCTGGTCCGGGGCAACTTCGTGCTCCAGGTGGACGCCTCGGCGGACGAGGGCGACCTGGCCGCCGGCAGGGACCTGCTGGCCAAGCTGGCGCCGCTGGCCACCGCCGCCCTGGAGCGGGCCACCTGAGCCAGCGGGCTCGCTCCACGGAGGGTGCGGTGGACGGCCGAGCGGGTCAGCTGGTGACCCGCTCGGCGAGCCGGCGGAAGACGGCCGCGGTGGGCGAGCCCGGTTCGGGCACGTAGACGATCAACCGCTGGTCGGTCTCCGGCACGTGCAGCACCCGGCACTCGAACTCCAGCAACCCCAGGTCGGGGTGCGGCACCCGCTTGACGATCAGGCGGCGCTCCGCCACGTCGTGCTCGGCCCAGAGCCGCGCGAACCGGGGTGAGGTGCCGAGCAGCTCGGTGACCAGCTCGGCGAGGCCCCGGTCGCGGGGGTAGCGGCCGTAGGCGGCGCGCAGGTCGGCGATCGTGGTGCGGGCGAAGTGCACCACCTCCGGGTCGGCCCAGTGCGCGTCGTCGGACATCCGGAACATCCAGCGGACCATGTTGCGGTCGGCGGCGGGCACCGCCGCGAGATCCCCGACGAAGTACGTGGCCAGCCGGTTCCAGGCC
The DNA here is from genome assembly GCF_056150265.1 of Micromonospora desertarenae. Taxonomy (NCBI): domain Bacteria; kingdom Bacillati; phylum Actinomycetota; class Actinomycetes; order Micromonosporales; family Micromonosporaceae; genus Micromonospora; species Micromonospora desertarenae. The sequence continues at coordinate 442,330 of NZ_JAXCFQ010000006.1, read as the reverse complement.
AGGATCTGGTAGCTGGCGTCGACCAGGTACGCCGGGGTCTCGGTCATCGCGTCCATCAGGTGCCGCAGGCCGGCGGGAACCTCCCGGCTCGGCCCGGCGGCCGGGGGCGGAGCCACGCCGGCCACCCGGAACAGGTACTCGCGCTCGTCCCGGGTGAGCAGCAGCGCCCGGGCCAGCGCGGACAGCACCTGCCGGGACGGGTGCGGGCCGCGGCCCTGCTCCAGCCGGATGTAGTAGTCGACCGACATGCCGGCCAGCTGGGCCACCTCCTGCCGGCGCAGCCCCGGGGTGCGGCGGCGTACCCCGTCGGGGAGACCGACCTCGGCGGGGCGCAGCCGCTCCCGGCGGCTACGCAGGAACGCCGCCAGTTCCTCCCGGCGCAGGCAGTTTCTGGTCATGCCGTCAAGCTTGCCTCGGCCGGCGCCGCCGAGGGTGGTACCGCCGGTCCCAGCCTCGGCCGGTCTCTCCCGCCGGGCGGGCCGGGCCGGCACCGTCGAGGACATGACGAACATGATCGCCCTGGTCACCGGGGCCAACAAGGGAATCGGCTTCGAGACCGCCCGGCAGCTCGGTGCGCGCGGGATGACAGTGCTGGTGGGCGCGCGGGACGCAGAGCGGGGCCGGGCCGCGGAGCGGCGGCTGCGCGACGGCGGCGCGCAGGCCCGCTTCCTCTCGCTGGACGTGACCGACGAGGAGTCCGTGGCGACCGCCGCGAAGCTGGTGGCCGAGGAGTACGGCAAGCTCGACGTGCTGGTCAACAACGCCGGCATCGTGCTCGGCGACGGCGAGCGGGCGCTGCCCAGCGAGACCACCCTGGCGACGCTGCGCCGGGTGTACGAGACGAACGTCTTCGGCGTGGTGGCGGTCACCAACGCGCTGCTGCCGCTGCTGCTGCGGGCTCCCGCGGCGCGGATCGTCAACGTCTCCAGCGAGGTCGGCTCGATCGGCACCATCACCGACCCGGAGAGCTTCATCTGGCGGTTGACCTCGGTGCCGTACCCGTCGTCGAAGGCGGCGCTGAACATGGTCACCGCGATGTACGCCAAGGAGCTGCGGGACACCCCGGTCAAGGTGAACGCGGCCAACCCCGGCTACTGCGCCACCGACTTCAACGGGCACACCGGCTTCCGCAGCGCCGAGCAGGGCGCGGAGGTGAGCGTGCACCTGGCGACGCTGCCGGCGGACGGCCCGTCCGGCCAGCTCTGGGGGCACCTCGCCGACGGCGGCGGCGGGTACGGCGTCCTGCCCTGGTGAGGGGTTGACTTCGAGTGCGCTCCAGCAGCCAGGCTCGTCCCCGAGCGCCCGGAGGACGGGCCGCGTGAGAGGGGACACCCGTGAGGTACCGCACCATCGGCACCGACCCGAACACCCGCCGCGAGGTGAGCGTGCTGAGCCTCGGCGCCATGCTGTTCGGCACCGCCACCGACGAGGCGACGTCGTTCGCCATCCTGGACCGGTACGTCGAGGCCGGCGGCACCTTCATCGACACCTCGAACAACTACGCCTTCTGGATGAACGGCGGGCAGGGCGGGGAGAGCGAGGAGCTGCTCGGCAGGTGGCGGCGCAGCCGCGGGGTCGGCGACGAGATCGTCGTCGCCACCAAGCTCGGTGCCCGGCCACTCGCCCCCGGCACCAGCTACGTCGACAACCCGGAGGGGCTGTCGGCCGCGGTGATCCGGGAGGCCGCGGAGCGCAGCCGGGAGCGGCTCGGCATGGCGAAGCTGGACCTGCTGTACGCGCACATCGAGGACCACCGGGTGCCGCTGCGCGAGACCGTGGCGGCCTTCGCCGAGCTGGTCGCCGAGGGCACGGTCGGCCTGCTCGGGGTGAGCAACCACCGGGCGTGGCGGGTGGAGCGGGCCCGTAACCTGGCCGCCGCCGCGGGGCTGCCCGGCTACGAGGTGCTCCAGTACCACCACACCTACCTGCAGCGGCGCGCCGATCTGCCGAGCGAGCTGGACCGGGACGGCGACGTGGGCGCGGTCGGTCCGGACCTGCTCTCCTACCTGCGGGCCGAGCCGGGGCTGGCCCTGGTGGCGTACTCGCCGCTGGTGCGGGGCGCCTACACCCGCCCGGACAAGCCACTCGGCGCCGGGTACGACCTGCCGAGCGTTCCCGACCGGCTGGCGGCGCTGGAGGCGGTGGCGAAGGAGACCGGTGCGACGGTGAACCAGGTGGTGCTGGCCTGGCTGATCGACGCCGAGGTGCCGGCGATCCCGCTGGTCGGGGCGTCCTCGGTGGCCCAGCTGGACGAGTCGCTGGCCGCGGTGGACCTGGCGCTGAGCGCCGAGCAGCGGGCCCGCCTGGACGCGGCCCGGTAGCCGCCCCCGAGTGCCAGCCCGTTTGGTGATGTGGCATCATAGTGAGGCATACTCACTATGAAGGCAGGTAACGGTGTCGGACGGGGGCCGGTTGATCACCGCGCTGGACCGGGTGCTCGAACTGGTCGTGGTGCTCAGCGACGACATGAGCCGGGGGCTGGCCCGGGAGGGGTTGACCACCTCCCGGGCCACCCTGCTGTGGCAGTTGCGCCGCAGCGGCCCGGTCACCCAGCGCGACCTGGCCGACGCGCTCGGGGTCAGCCCCCGTACCGTCACCGGGTTGGTCGACGGCCTGGTCAGCACCGGCTTCGTCACCCGCGAGCCGCATCCCACCGACCGGCGCGCGTTCCTGGTCACCTTCACCGAGCACGGCGCCCGCACCATCGAGGCGATGGAGCGTGACCAGCGGGGCTTCGCCGACCTGCTCTTCGGCGGGATGCCCGCCGAGCGGCTGGACTGCTTCGTCGCCGGGCTGGACGACGTCCTCGGGCGGCTGCGCGAGCAGGGCCTCTCCCCCGAGATCCGCGAGGAGGACCAGTGATCGCCACGACGTGGAAGCTGCTGCGCTTCGCCGTCCGCTACGAGATCGGCATGTGGCGCAGCCTCTACCGGTGGATCTTCCGGCGGCCGGAGCGGCTGCGTCCCGGCGACCGGACGTTCGGCTACAGCGGCGCGGTGATGACGCTGATGTGGATCTTCATCATCCTCTCCGCGGTGGAGATCCCCATCTTCGAGATGATCCTGCCCTGGGAACTCGTCAGCAACATCGTGCTCGGCCTCGGCATCTACGGCCTGTTCTGGATGTTCGGCCTGCTGGCCAGCCTCAAGGTGCACCCGCACGTGGTCGGCGCGGCGGGCATCCGGATCCGCAACGGGATCACCCTCGACCTGACAGTGCCCTGGTCGGCCATCGAGCGGCTACGGGTCAACCGGCGCTCGCTGCCACCGGAGGGCAGCGTCCAGGTGGAGCGCAGCGGCGACGACGTCACGGTGAGCCTCGGGATGGCCAACCAGACCAGCGTCGACCTGCTGCTGCGCGAGCCGATCACGGTGCCGACCCGCAAGGCGCGCGGCGAGCGGGTCACCGAACTGCGCTTCCACGCCGACGACCCGGAGGCGCTGGTCGAGGCGGCCACCGCCCACCTGGTGGCCGCCCGCCCCGACCCGTCGGGCCGGGCGGCGGCCTGAGGCGATGCCTTCCGGCGCGGGGGCCTGGACCGGTCCGCGCGCGCTCTCCCCGCCCGACGGGCGCTGGCGCGGGTCAGGCGGCCAGGTCGAGCCGCCAGTCGTTGGAGCGCATCAGGTGCCCGGGCGGGTACTCGAACTCGGTCTCGCCGAGCAGGGTGAAGCCGGCCTTGCGGCAGACCGCGTTCGACGGGGCGTTGTCGACCGACGGATAGGCGTGCGCCCAGCGGTGGGTGCGGCGGTCGCGGGCCACCGCCACCGCCGCGCGTACCGCCGCGGTCGCCAGCCCGCGCCCCTGGTGCCCGGGCAGGATCGCCCAGCCCAGCTCGTAGACCTGCTGGCCGTGCCATTCGCGTTCCCAGTAGCCGACGCTGCCCACCTTGGCGCCGTCGGGCAGCCCCACCGTGTACATGCAGCCCTTGCCGGTGTCGCCGAAGCGCACGTAGCGCTCGTGCCGGGCGAGGACCTGCTCGTCGGTCTCCGGGCCGCCGGTGTGCGCCCGGACCTCCGGCGCGTTGAGCCGCCGCAGCAGGTCGAGGTCGTCCTCGCGCCACGGCTCGATGCGGACATCGGTCATGGTGTCCCCCCGTTCCTTCGGGGAGCATTCAAACAGCCACCACCGACACCGCGGCGCCGGAACGCGGCGGCCGCGCGGGCCGCTAGATCGGATCTAGCGGGCGTCGGTCGCCCTCTCGCGCCTGACGGGTGGGACCGGAGCGGCCGGGAGGAGGAACCATGAGCCCACTGCGACTCGCCGTGATCATCGGCAGCACCCGCGAGGGGCGGGCGGGCGACCGGATCGCCCGCTGGTTCGTCGACCAGGCGGACCGGCACGACGGGCTGGCGGTCACCGTGGTCGACCTCGCCGACTTCGACTTTCCCGCCGGCTACCCGGCCGAGCCGACCCCGGCGATGCGGGCGTTCGCCGAGCAGGTCGGCCGGGCGGAGGCGTTCGTCGTGGTCACCCCGGAGTACAACCACAGCTTCCCGGCCTCGTTGAAACAGGCGATCGACTACGCGTACGACGAGTGGCAGGCCAAGCCGGTCGGTTTCGTGTCGTACGGCTGTGGTTCCGTCGGCCTGCACGCGGTCGACCAGCTCCGGACGGTCTTCACCGCCCTGCACGCGGTCACGGTGCGCGACGTCGTCGGCGTCGACCTGCTCTGCGGCGAGCCGCCGCCGCTGGCCACCGACGAGCTGCGCCGCACCGCCCGGGTCCTGCTCGACCAGCTCTGCTGGTGGGGCCTGGCACTGCGCGACGGCCGCGCCGCGCGCCCGTACGTCTCCTGAAGAGTTCGCGAAGGAAGGTAGGGATCATGAGTAGACGCAGCACCGGCCCGGCCATCGAGGCCGAAGGGCTGGCCAAGTCGTTCGGGGACACCCGGGCGCTGGACGGGCTCGACCTGACAGTGCCCGCCGGCACCGTCTACGGGGTGCTCGGCCCGAACGGCGCCGGCAAGACCACCGCGGTACGGGTGCTGGCGACGCTGCTCCGCCCGGACGGCGGGCGGGCGCGGGTGTTCGGTCACGACGTCATCGCCGAGGCCGACGCGGTCCGGGCCCGGGTCAGCCTGACCGGCCAGTACGCCTCGGTGGACGAGGACCTGACCGGGCTGGAGAACCTGATCCTGCTCGGCCGGCTGCTCGGCCACCGGAAGCCGGCCGCCCGGCAGCGGGCGGAGAGCCTGCTCGCCGCGTTCGGGCTGACCGAGGCGGCCGACCGGCAGGTGAAGAAGTACTCCGGCGGCATGCGGCGGCGCATCGACATCGCCGCCAGCATCCTCAACACCCCGGATCTGCTCTTCCTCGACGAGCCGACCACCGGGCTGGACCCGCGCAGCCGCAACCAGGTGTGGGAGATCGTCCGGGCGGTGGTGGCGCACGGCACCACCGTGCTGCTGACGACGCAGTACCTCGACGAGGCCGACCAGCTGGCCGGCCGGATCGCGGTGGTCGACCACGGCCGGGTGATCGCGGAGGGCACCCCGGGCGAGCTGAAGGCGTCGGTCGGTTCCGGCACCGTCCACCTGCGACTGCGCGACGCGCACCAGCGGCCCGAGGCCGAGCGGCTGCTGCGGACGGCGCTCGACGTGCCGGTGCAGCTCGAACCGGACCCGGTGGCGCTGACCGCCCGGGTCGGTGGCGACGGCAGCGACCTCGACGCCAGTGAGCAGGCCGCGCGGGTCCTCGGCGACCTGGCTCGCGCCGGCATCGTGGTGGACAACTTCTCCCTCGGCCAGCCGAGCCTGGACGAGGTCTTCCTGGCCCTGACCGACCACCCCGCCGTGCCGGCCGACGAGCGGGACGAGCAGCTGGAGGCAGCCCGATGAGCAGCAACGCCACCACCACGACCGGGCCGGCCCCGACGGTCTACGTACCGTCGGCGGAGGCGCTGTCGACAGTCCTCGCGCCCGGCGCGCGGCCACCGCGACCGAGCCCGCTGTCGGCGTCCCTGACGTTCGGCTGGCGGGCGATGCTGAAGATCAAGCACGTGCCGGAGCAGCTGTTCGACGTGACGGCGTTCCCGATCATCATGGTGCTGATGTTCACCTACCTGTTCGGCGGCGCGCTCGCCGACAGCCCGCGGGACTACCTCCAGTTCTTCCTGCCCGGCATCATGGTGACCAGCGTCGTGATGATCACCATGTACACCGGGATCGGACTGAACACCGACATCGAGAAGGGCGTCTTCGACCGGTTCCGGACGCTGCCGGTCTGGCGGCCGGCCGCGCTGGTCGGCATGATCTTCGGTGATGTGCTGCGCTACGTGCTGGCCGCCGTGGTGATCCTCGGCGTCGGGCTGGTGCTGGGCTTCCGCCCCGACGGCGGGCTGCTCGGCGTGCTGGGCGGCATCGGCCTGCTGGTGGTCTTCTCGTTCGCGTTCTCCTGGGTGTGGACGTTCTTCGGGCTGGTCCTGCGCAGCGAGAAGTCGGTGATGGGGGTCAGCATGATGGTGCTGTTCCCGCTGACCTTCCTGAGCAACGTCTTCGTCGAGCCGGCCACCATGCCCGGCTGGTTGCAGGCGTTCGTGAAGGTCAACCCGATCACCCAGCTGGTCGCCTCGGTGCGCGCCGTGATGTCGGGGGCGTCGGACCCGTCGAGCACGATGTGGACGCTGGTGTGGAGCGCCGCGTTCGTGGTCGTCTTCGGCACCCTGACCATGTACCGGTACAACCGCCGCTGAGCAGCGCGTCGCCGACGGGCCCCGCCACCACCGTGGCGGGGCCCGTCGGCGGACGGCTACGAACCGACCGGGACGGTGGCGGTCTCGCCGTCGGGGGCGGTGACGCGTACCTCGGTGGCACCGGCGCGGAGCAGCGCCGCGTTCCGCCCGGCGTCCTGCCACCGCCCGGCGCCGACCCGGTAGCTCAGCGCCGCGCCCTCGGCGGCGACGAGGATCCCCTGCCCGTCGGGCAGCCGCAGCCGCACCGGCAGCGGCGCGGTCCAGTCGGCGAACCCGCTGGCCGCCGCTTGGAAGGGTGCGTCGCCGCGGGCGAGCAGGGCGATGACCCGAGCTGTCGTCGTCGTACTGGATGGTCCGCAGCAGCAGCCGCCGGCCGTCGGGGGTGGCCCCGTACACGGTCAGCACGGGCGAACTCCCGCCTCGGTGAGTGCCGCCGGCGTCGATGTACGCGGCGAGCGGGTCCCCCTCGTGCACCGTGTCGGCCTGCCCGGCGGGGTCGGGGCCCCACGCCCGGTCCGCGCCGGGCAACGTGTGGGTGAGCTGCGGCGGTTGCGGCCTGTCCTGCCCGTCGGGAAAGAGGCCGGTCGCCGCTCAGCAGGTGAGCGACCCGCAACAGCGCCACCGACCGGCTACGGACGAAGTCGTCGAACTCCGCGCCCCGCGCGTCTCGCATCTGACCTCCTGGTCTCGTCAGTCAGCAAGACACCGCGCGGGTCCGCGAGGTTTACCCGTCCGCCGGATCGGCGATCGAGCGGACGCCGGCGACCCGGTCCTGCGCCTGGCTGCCGGAGATCCGGCTCCCTCGGGCAGCCGCACCTCCTGCCCGCCCCAGGCTGCCGCGGATCCTGCCGCCGGGGCAGCCGCGGATCCCGCCGGCTGGGTCAGAGGCGCCAGGGCACCGGTTCGGGTGGCAGGTAGCGGCAGGTGCCGCCGGTGGAGACGGTGTCGCGCAGGTGGGCGGCGAGCGCCGGGTGCCGGTCGTCGAGCTTGCGCAGCACGTCCCGGATCCGGGCGGTCACCGTCTTGCGGGCCCGCTCGGCCTCGTCGCCCAGGCGGCGGCTGCGCCCGGCCAGCCCGGCGGCGGCCCGCAACTCGGCGAGCAGCGCCGACCGCTCGGCGTCGAGGGCGGCTACCTTCGGCTCGTCACCCCGCTCGGCGGCCCGGTCGATCTCGTCGTCGAGCCGGGCCAGGTGCCGCCGGTAGCGGGCCTTCGCCTCGTCGTCGAGGACCGGGTCGCCGCCCATCCGGCGGGCGGCGACCAGTTCCGGCCCGGCGGCCGGGTCCAGCAGTTCCACCGCGGGCACGTCGACGCCGGGCCGGCTCAGCAGCAGGTGCAGGTCGTGCAGGCCCTTGGCGTCGGGCAGGTGCACCACGGTGCCGGCGTAGCCGAGCTGCCAGACCGGGCCGTCGCGGCGGAACTCATACGCCTCGACCGCCGGCGGCCCGACCGCGGACCCGGCCGGATCTGGACCCGGAGCCGGGGTGGAGGCGCCGGGCGAGGTGGAGGGCGCGCCGAACAGCGGGCCGCCCGGCGGAGACGACGCGCGGGCCGACGGCGCGGCCGGCGCGAGCGAGGCACCGGTCGCCCCCGTGACCGGTGCGCCGATCGGCTCGGCCACCTGGTGCATGCCGAGCGCGGCGGCGTCGTGGGCGGCCGCGGCGCGCAGCTCGCGGGCGGCCGCCGCGTCGCCGGGGCGGTCGCGCCCGGCCAGCGCGTCGGCCAGCGCGGCGCGGGCCAGCACGGACCACGGTCGGGCGCCCATCCGGTCGGCGGCGTCGCGGGCCGCGGCGAACCCGGCGACGGCGTCGTCCCACCGCTGCTGCGCGGCGTCGAGCAGGGCCAGCCAGTGGTCCACCGGGCCGCTGAGGTCGCAACCGAACAGGGCGGCCAGCCACTGCCCACGGTGCGGCGCCAGCGCCTCGCGCGCCTCGGCGCAGCGGCGCGGGTCGCAGGTCGCGGCCGCGACCTGCGCGCGCAGCCGCAGCCACAGCGGCGACACCGCCCGGGGGTAGGTGGTACCGGCCTCCTCGATGGCGGCGGTCAGCCGGAGCGCGGTCGCCGGGTCGCCGCGCTCGGCCGCGGTGATGGCCCGCACCAGTCGCAGGTAGGGGTGGCCGCCCGGGTCCAGCCCGTCGAGCAGGGCGTCGGCCTCGTCGAACCGCCCCTGCAACAGCAGCCACGACCAGCGGATGTGCTCGCCCATGAACGCGAAGTCGGCGTGCTCCCACTCGCTGAGGTCGCCCAGCTCGGCGAAGTGTTCACCGGCCCGGGCGAAGTCGCCCCGGAACGCGGCGACGATGCCGCCGTCGATGTTGGCGGCGAACCGGTGCCGGGCGTCGCCCTCGCGGGCTCCGGTGACGAAGGCGGTGAGTTCGGTGTGGTAGCGCGGGTCGCCGAGTTCCAGCAGGGCGACCCAGCGCAGCGACGTCGCCCAGAGTTCGGTCTCCCGGTCGCCGGTGCGGCGGGCCACCTCGCGGATCTCGGCGGTGATCGGCGCCCGGGCGGCGGCCGTGCCCGGCCCCCAGCTGGTGTCGTGCCGGGCCCAGAGGCTGAAGGTGAGCGCCTCGTCGTCGTGGCCGAGCCGGGCGCGTGACTCGGTGGCGGTGATCAGATCGGTCACCAGCGTGCCGACCGGGAGGCCGTCCCCGGACTCGCCGATCAGCCGCCGGTACGCCTCCCGCAGCAGCGCCTCCGGGTCGGGCACCCGCTTGGTGCCGGCCAGGCAGGCGCGGTGGACGGTGAGGGCGACGCGGGCCAGCACCACCGGGTCGTCGACCGCCAGGGCCAGCTCGGCGGCCTCGGCGAAGAGGCGCAGGGCCTCGACGCCGTCACCGCCGTGGTGCTGCAACTCCCCCAGCTCGATCATGGTCTTCACCCGCTGCGCCGGGTCGGTGGCGACGTCCAGCGCCCGGCGGAAGTGGATGAGCGCCTCGTCCACGGCCAGCCGGCGGCCGGCGTCCCGGGCCGCGGCAACCAGCAACTCGGCGGCCCGGAACGGGTCGAGCCGGTCACCGGCGAGGTGGGCGTGCCGGGCCAGGTCGGCCGGGATCAGCCGCTCGGCGAGCGCCGCCGACCCGTCGACCGCCCGGACCACGGCGGCGTGCCGGGCCCGCCGGTCGTCGTCGGCGAGGCCGTCGTAGAGGGTCTCCCGGACCAGGTCGTGGGCGAAGGCGAACCGGCCCCCGCTCCGGGCCAGCACCAGCCGGGCGGTCACCGCCCGGTCGAGCAGCCGGTCGACCTGGGCGGCCGGGGTGGCGCCGCTGGCGGCCAGCACCTGCCGGTGGAACTCGCGGCCCAGCACGGCGGCGACGGTGAGCACCTCGACCACCGGGGCGGGCAGTTGGGCCAGCCGCCGCCGCACCGCCTCCCGTACGCCCGGGGCGATGGTGCTCACCTGGCCGTCGGCGCGCCAGAGCCGGGCGGTCTGCTCGACGAAGAACGGGTTGCCGCCGGTGCGCCGGTGCACCTCGTCGACCAGGGCGGCGTCCGGCTCGCGGCCCGCGGTGCGGGTCATCAGCGCGCTGACCTCGTCGCGAGACAGGCCGGTGAGGGTGACAGTGGTGGCCTTCGCCACCAGCGGCATCAGCAGCGGGCGCAGCGGATGGTCGGCGGCCTCCACCTCGGCGTCGCGGTAGGTGCCGATCAGCAGCAGCCGTTCGAACCAGGTGTGCTGGGCGGCGAACTGGAGCAGCCGCATCGAGGCCGGGTCGGCCCAGTGCAGGTCGTCGAGGACGACCACCACGGGCCGGCGCTGGGAGACCGCGACCAGCGCGGTGGTGACCGCGTCGTGCAGGTCGAACTCGTCCCGGTCGCCGCGCCCGTCGCCGGCCACCTCGGCCAGCGCGCTGCCGCCGGCGCGCTCGATCGCCTCGCGGATCGCCCGGTCGGTCGTCTCGCCGAGCAGCGGGGCCAGCCCCCGCTCGGCCGCCTCGCGGGCCGCCGCCCAGTCGTCGGGCGAGCGGCGCAGTCCGCGCAGCACCTGCACCCAGGGCCAGTAGCCGGGCGCGCTGTCGGAATCCCAGCAGGCGGCGCCGAGCACCAGCGCGCCGCGCTGGCGCGCCTCCTTCGCCGTCGCGGTGACCAGGGTCGTCTTGCCGATGCCCGGCTCGCCGGCGACCAGCACCAGACCGCCGTGGCTGGCAGCCGCCCGGTCGACCTCGACGCGCAACAGACCCGCGGGGTGCTCCCGCCCGATGACGACCTCGCCGAACCGCGGCTCCATGACGCCCCGACGGTAGCCGAACCGTCGGACATCCCGCCGCTCCCCGACCCGCGCTCCCCGCTGACCGGCAGCCGGTCGACCGGCACCGGCGCCACCGCGGCTCGGCTACGCGCGTACCGCCGGCTGACCGGGCGGTGCGGGGGCGGCGGCCGGCTCCGAGCGCTCGGCCAGCGCGGCGCCGATCGCGGCGAGGACCGCGCAGCCGGCCGCCAGCAGGTACGCCGGTGCCGGCAGCCACGCCGCCGGCGTCATCCGCTCGCCCACCGCCTGCCCGGCCAGGATCGCGACGTTGACCAGGTGGAACGCCGTGAAGGCGAGCAGCAGCGCCACCACGAAGCCGTGGTAGACCTGGCGCAGCCCGAGCGCCAGCGTGCCGGCGGCGGCCAGCAGCAGCACCGCCAGTGCGACGGTCACCAGCGCGAACAGCCGGTAGCGGCGCACCTCGGCCGGCTCCCAGTGGTCCGCCACACCGGCGAGCAGCGCGGCCGCCGACGCCGCGGTCAGCGCGGCGGCCAGGACGACGATTACCACCGCGACGATCCGCGCCCACCGCCGCCGCACCGCCACGGTGAACGCGAGCAGCAGCCCGACGTACGCCGGCAGCGGCGCCAGTTCGAGGAAGTACTGGGTCAACGGATTCGGCGTGCCGGGCACCTCGGGCCCGACGTAGGTCAGGTCGAGGCCGATGACCACCTCGCCACGGTCGCCACGGAACCACGGCAGCAGGAACATCCCGAACGCCACGAGGGCGAACAGCACCAGACCCAGCCGACCGGCACGGCGCACACTGATCCCCGTCACGGCACAGACAGTAGTGAAACACGACGGATCGCGTGGCCCCGTGCGGAGCGGCGGCGGCAGTCCGTGTCGGAGCTGTCGCTCGCCGTCGGCGCGCCGCGCCGGCGGATGCGTAGCGGGCGGCGTACCGGGTACGCGCCGCCCATGGGTAGCCACAAGGAGAACAAGCACGATCCGGGCGGCGAGTCGGCGCGCGGGCGGCGGCATCCGGGCAGCGGCGCGCGGGGCCACCAGGGTTCACCGGTGGAGCACTCCCCGAAGGCGCGGCACCTGCGCACCGCCACCGGGTCGGCCGGCAGCGAACGCGACCAGGGGCGCGCCAAGGTCGAGGGCCCGGACCGGGTCCAGCGCCAGGGCACGGGCTGAGCCCCGGGCGATCGATGCGCGGGGAGGTGATGGCGGCGTGGCGATGTTCCTACTGAGGTCGACCTACACGGTCGAGGGGATCAAAGGGCTGACCGTCGACGGTGGCACCAAACGTGTCGAGGTCGTCCGGAAGATGATCGAAGGCGTCGGCGGGCGCATGGAGTCGATGTACTTCGGGTTCGGCGCGGACGACACCTATGTGGTGTGCGACCTGCCGGACCACAAGACCGCCGCCGCGCTGGCCATCGACATCCGTGCGGCGGGCGGCGTGGACACCCGGGTCACCCCGATCCTGACCGCCGACGAGATCGACGAGGCGACCCGGGAACGGCTCGAATACCGGCCCCCGGGCCGGTGACCGGCCCAGCTCGATCCGGTCGTACGCCGTAGCGGCGTCGCCGCTGCTCAGCGTCGTCGGCGCCCGGGCCGGTGCGGGTCACCGCAACGGGGTCTGCTGGCTGGCTCAGGAGTTCCCGGCAGCGGTCCGGGCGCGCGGGACGCGGTGCCCGGCCAGCCGCTCGCGGAGGAAGGCCAACCCGTCGACGGCGAGGGCGTCCGGGCTGGTGGCGAGCGGCCGCCACACGGACATCGGCACCGCCAGGGCCGGCGCGGTGAACGACTCGATGCTCACCTGACCGGAGTAGCCGACGGCCGCCAGGGCGTCGGCGATTCCCGGCCAGTCCAGGTGGTCGCCACCGGGGACGCCGCGGTCGTTGCCGCACACCTGGAAGTGGACGAGTCGGTCGCCGGCCAGCCGGATGGCGGCCGGCAGGTCGCGTTCCTCGATGTTCATGTGGAAGGTGTCCAGCGCGATACCCGCGCCGGCCATCCCGTCGACCACCTCCAACGCCTGCTCGACGGTGTTGACCAGGCTGGTCTCGAACCGGTTGAGCGGTTCGAGCGCGATGGTCAGGCCCGACTCGGCGGCCTCTTCCGCGAGCGGGCGGAGCCGGCGCACCAGGCGGGCGGTGGTGGCTCGGCGAGCCTCCGGATCGAGCAGCCAGGTGCGGCCGGCCGGAGCGTAGAGCGGGCCGGCCACGACGGCGGCCCCCAGCCGGCTCGCTGCCCGCAGGCAGTAGCGCACGAAATCGGCCGTACGGCGCACGATCTCGCTTTCCTCGGCCAGCAGGTCGTGATCGGGCAGCAGGCCGGCGCAGACGGCGGGAGCCAGGCCGAGCCCGCCGAGCAGGTCCGCGGCCCGGTCGGGATCCCAGTCGCCCGGCGCCTGGATGGGGAGTTCGACGGCGTCGAAGCCCCACGACCTGATCCGTGGGGCCAGCCGGGCGAGCGCGTCGTCGGTCAGCGGCGCCACCCATGCCCACGTGTTGATTCCGATCCGCATTCCCGCCCGCTCGCCTCCGGTCGACAGCTCTGTCGACTGTAGAGGGCGGCACCCGGTGGAGCCGCCCCGTCCGGCGGGGCGGCTCCACGGACCCGCGCGGTTACGCCGTCGCGCAGATGGCGTACGCGGTGTTCGTCCAGTTGCCGGCGAACGCGTCCTCCTCGTACGCGCCGGAGAAGACGGAGGCCGGCGCGGCGGCCGGGCCGCCGCCGGGGCGGAAGTCGTCCACCACCGCCTCGCCGGTGACGCCGTTCAACTCGTAGCCGGCGCCGGTGAGCACCTTGCCGGCCGGGCAGGTGGCGGTGACGCTGTGGAAGTCGGTCGAGTTGCTGGCGCCGACCGCCGAGTTGCGCACCAGGCCGGCGAGCGGGTTGGCGCAGATCGCGTACGCCGTCGCGGACCAGTTGCCGGCGAACGCCTCCGCCTCGTACGCCCCCACGGTGACCGACGTCGGCGCGGTGACCGTGCCGCCGTTGGGCCGGAAGTCGTCCACCACTCCCTCGCCGGTGACGCCGGTCAGTTCGTAGCCGGTGCCGGTGAGCACCTTGCCGACCGGGCAGGTCGCGGTGACGCTGCGGAAGTCGGTGGAGTTGCTGGCGCTGGTCGCCGACACCCGCACCAGGCCGGCGACCGGGTTGGCGCAGATGGCGTACGCGGTCACCGACCAGTTGCCGGCGAACGCCTCCGCCTCGTACGCCCCGACCGTGACGGCCGTCGGCGCGGTGGCCGCGCCGCCGTTTGGTCGGAAGTCGTCGACGACCGCTTCGCCGGTCGCCCCGTTGATCTCGTAGCCCGCGCCGGTGAGCACCTTGCCGGCCGGACAGGTGGCGGTGACGCTGCGGAAGTCGGTGGAGTTGCTGGCACTGGTCGCGGAGATCCGGACCAGGCCGGGGACCGCGGCGGAGGCCGGGGCGGCCGGGAGGACCGCGGTGGCGACGGCGAGGCCGACGGTGAGGCTGAGGGCACGGGGGCCGAACCGGCGGGAGGCTCGCTGAGCGGACATGGGACTCTCCTGTCTGTCACGCCCCGCGGCGGTGCCCTGTGTCGGGCCGACCACCGCGGAGCTTCGTCGATGACGCGCTCACGCTAGGTAGTCGCCCGACCAGGCATTATCTCCAAGCTGACTACGTCAAGTAGTCGACTGAGTGCTGCGGCTCCCGCGCGGGTGGCCGGAACCGCGACGGCGAGGCGGGGGTCAGGAGAAGTGCGTCTTCGGCCGGCTGAGCCGCTCGCCGTCCACGATCAGGTCGACCTTCTCGTTGTAGAAGGCGACCAGGCCGGCGATCGGCAGGAGCGCGCCGGTGGGGAAGGTGTACGACCAGGCCAGGTCCGGGTGGACGGTACCGCCGACGCGGACGGACCAGTAGTCGCTGGTCCGACCCTTGTACGGGCAGGCGGTCGTCGTCGCCGACGGCACGAGGGGGCTGAAGTCCACGTCGGTGCGGTTGAGGTAGTAGCGGGTCGGCAGGCCGGTCTCGAAGACCAACACCGGCGAGGCCGACTCGGCCAGCACCACCCCGTCCAGTTCCACCCGTACGCGGCGGGTGGAGCGCAGCGCGTCCACCCGGGCGTACGGGTTGCGGGGGTGGACGAAGACCTCCTCGTCCTCCTCGAACCAGCTGTCCATCGCGGCCCAGTCGAACCGGATAGTGTCGGCGAGCACCGGCGGCGCGTCGTCGCCGTACCAGCGCGCGCACGAACGGCGGATCGTCTCGCCCACCCGCAGCCCGCGCAGCCGCGCCGTGCCGCGCGACGACTGCTCCGTGCGCTGCTCGTCGACCAGCAGGCTGCGATCCACGTCGGCGGTCGGGATGTAGTACTGGGGGTAGAGCGGCCACTCCCACACGTACCGGGCCAGCGTGGTGTCCAGCACCTTCTGCCCCGCGGCGAAGGCGCGGATCCGGCGCGGCACCGGCTCGACATGGTCGACCGGAACGTTCGCCTGCGGATAACCCGGCACGTGTCCTCCTGCGCTGAAGATCGGGCACTGGTTCAACGATCAGCGCGGCGGCTCCGAATCGACGGCGTCCTCGTTGGTTGCGCAGGGTCCGTCGTGGGCGTCGCGCCGCCGGCAGCGGCCGGGCCCGTCGAGCCTGGCGTCACACCAGATCCGGGTACGCAGGAACTGCCGGTCCTCCTGGCTGAGCGTGGTCTCGCCGAAGTCGACGGCGGTGACGTGGCCGAGCGAGTCGCGCAGCGCGACGGCCAGCTCGACGGCGGCATCGAGGCTGGTCAGGGTGGTGGGCAGGTGGATGACCCAGCGGGGCGGGGTCACGTTGGCCACCTGCTCATGGTGTGGTGGCGGGACTGCCATTGCCGCAGCGCCTGACGGATGCGCTCGGCCTCGGTGTTGGCGGTGGCCAGGTCGCGGTGCAGTTGGTCGAGTTCGTCGGCGAGTTGATCCAGGTAGGCGTGGACCTGGTCAGGGTCGAGGCCGCGCCAGCGGGTGTCGAAGGCGGCGGCGCGGACGTGGTGCGGCAGCAGTCGCTCGCCGGTCAGGTAGATCATCGGTGCGGTGCCTCCTGTTCGGCGACCAGCGTCTGGATCTGCCGGTCGGTGAGGCCGCGCTGGTCGAGCACCCGTTGGCCCCAGCGGTGCAGCCGGCAGGGGTGCGGGGCGCGGTCATTGCGGCAACGCGGGCCGTCGGGCCACTGCTCGGCGGCGTGCACGGTCAGTGCCCTGACGGCGAAGCCGACGTCCTCGGCGGTGACGTACGGCGGCAACGGCAGCTCGCCGAGCACCTCGTCGATCGAGTCCATGTCTCTCCCTGGCTCTGGTGGGGCACCGGGGCGGGCGGGGTGGCGCTCGTCGTTCGGGTCGACGCCGCCGGAGCCCAGCACCCGCCCCGGGCCTCCATGGCAGGGTTGTAAATCAGTGCGGCGGGCCGTATGACGTGCGCGAGGTAGCCGATATGCACAGCTCGTATGCGGCAGCTCTACCGACTGTTGGTGCGCTCCCGATGGGCCCGCCACTGACGCGCGGCATCGAGCAGTGGCCCGTGGTGGGGACCGGGCGCGGCCTGCTGCTTGCGTTCCCAGAGCCGCACCAGGCCGTCGGCGAAGGCCTGCAGCGCCTCATCGGACGCCCGCGCCCACGCCGGGACCTGTCGGGCCCATGCCTCGGCGGCGGCCGGTTCGTGGCCGGCGCGGATGAGGCGTACCAGCATGAAGGCGGTGTCGACCCACGCGGCGCCGCACGCCGGGCTGGACCAGTCGACGAGCCGCAGCTGGTCGCCGAGCAGGAAGTTCCGCGGCGTCATGTCGGTGTGCAGGAGAGTCTCGCCGGCGACCAGCTCGGGTGCGATGAGGTCCCGCCAACGGTCGGCGAATCGCTGCATCGGAATGGGCGGTGCCGGGGTCAGCTGATGGTTCAGTGAGCTCAGCAGTTGCACCACCGGGAGCAGGTCGGGTGATTCCGGGCTCAGATCGGGGTGGCGCCCCGCTGCGTACTCGAACCCGAGGAGTAGCCAGCCCTGTTCCTCCATGGTCCATCGGAGGCGAGGGGCGGCCTCGGGCAGGTAGGGATTGACACGAGCCTCGTTCCGGTAGAGCCAGGCGGTTGGGCCGTCGATCTCCCCGCCCTTGCAGAAAATGCGGCCAGTGTCGGTGTCGAGGACAGCGGCCAGGGCGCAGGAGGCGCCGGTCGGTACCGAGCACGCCGCGTGGACAGCCCCGGTGTGGTGTTCGACGTGGCGGCGTACCTCGTCGGGAAGCTCGTGCCAGTGGCGGCGACGCGGCATGCGGTGGTCTCCCCGACGGCGAGCGGTCCCGGGCAGTGTATGCCCGGGACCGCCGACGGGCCCGCTATCGCGTGGGGCTGTCGGTGCAACCGGCGTGGCACTGGGTGCACTTCGAGTTGCAGTCGGCGGCCCGGCCGCTCCACAGCTCCTGGTCGAGCGCGAAGCCAGCGGCGGTGATGGCGGCAGTCGCCCGGGAGATTGGAGCGCCAATCGGCTCGGGTCGGGACGGCGGGTCGTCGGGTGTGGGCTCGGGCTGGTGGTGGATGAACCGACCGGCGATGCGCTGACAGAAGCCGGCGTACTCGCGGGTGTGCAGGATGAAGGTGTGCCAGCCGATGTCGACCAGGTCGCTCGGGCCGAGCGGATCGGTGGCGGTGGCGCAGGCGGCGAGGAAGGCGAGCGCCTGATCCATGATCCGGGCCGGCAGGCGAGAGTCCAGCTCGGGGTGGTCATGGGCGATGCGGGCGGTCAGCTGGGCGAACAGCTCATTGGAGACGAGCGCTCGGCCGGTGCTGACCCGGTCGATGGTGAGCATCCTGCTCCTTCCGTCGGCGTGGGTTGCCTCGAATGCAGGCTCTAGCGGGCCGACATCTTCTGACATGACGCCACGAGAATCGTCGATATACGTGGCGCGTATACCGCGAGCCCGCGAAGCGGTTTGAATGGTTACGCTCGACAGAGCGCAATGGACACAGCCACCCGCGAACGGCGAGGTTGCCGGTGACACCTGCGAACTGCCCCCGCTGCGGAGGACGCCTGGCCCGCGACAACGACAGCGGACGCTGCACACCCTGCCAGGCCGCCGAACGCGACCGGCTGAGCGCTCCGCCGGAGGTTCCGACGTCGTTCTGGGCGCACGAGCCGATACGGCGTGCACTGGCAGAACGGCATCTCGGGCGGGTGATCCGGGCGTACCGACACCACCCGTACCACGGGCGAGCGGCGTTGCCGCAGGCCGTCGTAGCGGGCTGGCTGGGCATCACACAGGCACAGCTCAGTCGTGTGGAGAACGGGCCGCCCATGGTGCATCTCGACCGGCTCGTCCACTGGGCGCAGCTCCTGCACATCCCACCGTCAGCACTCTGGTTCGCTCTCCCAGGCAGTCACACCCAGGCGGTTGACGGGACGATCGAGCCAGCACGAGGGGCTCCCGAAGAAGGTGCCACTACGAGCCGCCGGCAATTCCATGCCCTCGCCGCCCTTGCTGGTCTTGAGGCGAGCGGCTGTATCGACCTGCTCATGCCACGGTCCGCCGTGCCCAGCAGCATCGGCATGGAGCAGGTGCGCCACGCCGCGACGCTCGTCGAGGAGTTCCGCAGAGCAGACGCGCATGTGGGCGCCGATGCGCTGTGCGATCTAGCGATCCACGTGCACAACCAGTTGTCGGCATGGGCTGCGAAAGCGTCCTACAGTCGGTCCGTCGGCGACGCTTTTCAGAGTGCACTGGCTGATCTGGCAATCCAGGCAGCCTGGCTCGCCATCGATGCGAACCGCCGAACAGAAGCTCGTCCGTACCTCCATGAGGCCATCGCCCGTGCGCGGATCGCCGACGACTCACGCGTCGAGGTACGAGTATTGGCCTGCATGTCCTTGCTCTTTCGGCAGGACCGGCCGAGTGAAGCGGTGCACTGTGCAGAGGCGGCACTGCGCGCATCTGCTGGCTGGGCAACGCCCAGGTTGAGGGCGTTACTGCACCTACGTTCCGCATACGCGCATGCCACGCTTCAGGACAGCCTCAGCTTCGAACACGAGATGACCCGAGCACGGCGGTCCTTCGACAGCGGCGACCACGAGGACGACCTTCCGTTCATCTCCTTTGTGACGCATCAGGAAGTGACAGGCATTCAAGGGCTTTCCTATCTCGCCCTCGGCCGCGCCAGCCGCGCCGCCGCCTGCTTCCGATCCATTACGGCTGTGCCGGGTGGGAGGTTTCGGCGGAACAAGGTCTACTACACCGTCCAGCTCGCGCGAGCAGCAAGACTGCAGGGCGACTTCGTGGGTACAGCCCAGGCTGGCCTGAAGGCGTTGCCGGACATAGGGCCAGTGCGATCTGGACGGGTGAGCGCGCTGCTGGCTGGGGTGCGGTCCAGCCTTGAGGGCGCCCCCACCTCGCTTCCGCAGGTCCGCGAGTTCGCGGACGCCTACGACGGAACGTTTGCGTGATGCAGGAAGACTGGCGCCTGCGGCGCCATACGGCCGAGGAAGCTCGAGCGCTAGTCGGCCAACTCGTTGACGTCTACCTCGATGCTCACGCCGGTGACGGACCGCTGTACAACGCCGATCGGTACCGGCAGCAACTCGCCGCGCACATGCCACGACGCGGGTGGGAACTGGTGACAGCGATGGTCGACGGCGAATTGGTGGGATACATCTATGGATTCCCATTAGCAGCGGATACTCGCTGGTGGGACGGCATCCAGGAGCCCGTCGCGGCCGGCTTCACGGAGGAGAACGGCCGGCGCACCTTCGCCATCAGCGAGTTGCTGGTATGCCGCGCCTGGCAGCGACGCGGCATAGCGCGGGCCTTGCATGACGAGCTGGTAAAGAGCCGTACCGAGGAACGGGCCACGCTGCTCGTCCGTCCCGACAACACCGTTGCTCGGCGTGCCTACGCCTCCTGGGGATGGGGAGACGTTGCACGGCTCAGGCCGCGGTGGGAGGGCGCGCCGACGTACCTGGTTCTGACAAGACCCATTGGCAGGTAGGCCGACCCCGTTACGCACCGATCTCGCAACCCGGCTACATCACGGCGTTGACAATCATCTGGCTTGGTGCAGCAAGCTCGCAGATCTGGCCGAGCCGGCGAGCATCGCCAGAATCGTCTGGTTCGCCTCCCAGCCGTCCGGAAACTTCACCGGTACGTCGAGGTGCACGGACTCGGTCGACGGATGCGCGTCGAGCAGCTCACCGATCCCCGCCCGGGCCACCACGATGCACGCGTGGCGATGCCGCGACGTCAGTACGCACAGCCGCCCCGACTCCAGGTGGAACGCGGTCGCGTCCCGCCGCCCGGACAGCGGATGCAGCACGATCGTCACGTCGTACTCCCGCCCCTGGAGCCGGTTGGCGGTGTCGACGGTGATCCCGGCGCCCGCCGTGCCCAGGTGCGCGCGTATGGCCGCGGCCTGGTCGCGGTGCGCGGCCCCGATGGCGATCCGGTCCGCCGTGACCGGCGCGCCCGCTGGCGCGTGCTCGGAGACGGCGACCGCTCCCCGCTGCAACACGCGCAGCGCCAGGTCCGCGCAGGCCGCGGCCGCCTCGCCATCGGTACGGATGGTCTGCCGAGCCGGCAGCTCATACAGCGCCCAGCCACTGGACGCGGCGATGTCCACCACCTGATCCAACGCGTCTCCGCGTCCCGGATCGCTGAGCGACAGCGCCCGGTCAGACGCCGACGTACCGGCACGGAACCCGGTGAACGGGTAGAACGCCGCCGCCACCACCGGCGCCGCCGACGCCGGCAGCCGCCAGGAAACCGGCAGCCGGTGCACCGGCAACTCCGGGTTGTGCCGCAGCAGCACGGCCACCGCCGACTGCATCGGGTCCCAGGTCAGCCCCGTCCAGCGCCCGGTCTCGACCGTCGAGAACGGGTCCAGCTGACCAGGGTCACCCACGAACAGCGCCCGCTCGAACCGGCCAGCCACGCGCAGCAGGGCGTCCGAGCGCATCTGGTACGCCTCGTCCACGATCGCCCACGGCCAGGAGCCCTCGGTGACCGTCGCCCACTTGGCGGCCGTACCGATGATGACGCCCTGACCACCCAGGTCGGCGACCTTGGCCGCGACGCGGACCGTAGCGTGGCCCCGGACCCGCTCCGACGGCTTGTAGTCGGCGGCGGAGAGCCGGCCGATGCGCAGCTCGGGCGCCTTCCGCGCCAGACGGTCGATGAGGTCGTCGACCTGTTCGTTGGTCTGCGCGATGATGATCAGCGGTTCGCCGGCGGCGGCCAGTTCGACGGCGGCGCGGACCACCAGGGTCGACTTGCCGGCTCCGGGCGGCGAGTCGACCACCACGCCACGATGGTCGCCGGATCGCAGGTCGGCCAACACGGCCGTGATGACCCGCTCCGCTTCGACGGCCGGCGGCAGCTCCAACCCGGCGCGCATCGATCCCACCTTCCCGACGAGGTCTACGGGACCCTACGCCACAGGGACGGGTGGCAGGCGAGGACCAGGGACGTCCGGGCTGGGCAGAATGCGGGAACCCCACGCTGACCTGCGGCAACAGGCAGCAGTGAACGTTGGGCGGAGGCGCGTGCCGCCGCCGCGCGCGTTGGCCATCACGCCGATCATGGGGTCGCCACTCGGCGTGCCGGACATCACTGGGCGCTCCGGTCGACCGTCGGGAGCGGGCGAGCCCGGCAGGCGTGGCCGGGCGGCAAGCGGGTACCCGCGGTGGGCTGCGCGAGCGTGAGGAAGGCAGGTGCCAACGTGGCGAGGTTCATGATCCGGGCGACCTACACCGCCAAGGGGATCGCCGGGCTGGGCAAGGAGGGCGGCACCGCTCGCGCCGAGGTGGTCCGGGCGCTGATCGAGAACTCCGGTGGTCGGGTGGAGTCGCTGTACTTCGCGTTGGGCGAGCACGACCTGTACGTGGTTGGTGAAGTGCCGGACAATGTGACCGCCGCCGCGCTAGGCATCGCCGTCCGGGCGGCGGGCGGGGTGGAAGCCCGCGTCGTCCCGCTACTGACCCCGATGGAGATCGACGCGGCAGCCAGAATGCCGGTCACCTACCAGGCGCCGGGCCAGTGACGCCCCGGTTCTCCGGCCCGGCGTAGCGCACGTGAGCCGGCCCCACCCCGACAGGCGACCCGGACGGGCCGAGGTCAGCGCATTCCGGCCACTTCGCGGCGGTGAGCCAGCAACGCGACAGCATCCGGACGGTCCGCCGTACGGGTTGGCAGACGCAGTTCTTCACCATGCCATCGGGCGTAGTGCGCGGCCTCCGCCTTCACTCGGACGCGGAACTGCTCGTCGACCCAGATCAGGCCGCGGTCGAAGAGGTTGTGCAGGTCGGCCCGGAGCAGCAGACCGTTGGTCACCCTGTTCGTGGCCGGTCCGTCGTACGGCGAGATGTGGGCGGCCTGGAGGGCGGCCTCGGTGTCGCAACCGGTGATCGCGCAGCGACCGCCGTAAGCCTCAAGGAGCCGGCGCCGGAAGTCGGGCTGGCCCTGGCGGGCGGTGATCTCCGCAAGCCGCCGACGGCGGCCCTCCGGCAGCCCTTGCAGCTTCGGTCCGCGGCGGCCGCCCAGCGCGTCGGTGAGGCGCTCGACTTCCTCCTCCCGCATGCCGCGCACCCGGCGGACGGAGGTCGCCGGCACACCGGGCACGGCCTGCTCGTCGGCCAGGAGGAACCGGGTCAGCTCGTGGTCCCAACGGATGGGCACCCGCCACTGCGGCTTGTCCCCGCCGGCCTGGTGGTAGGGCGCGTCCCAGATCACCCCGCCGGCGACAAGCCGGGCGATGGGTTCGGTGGCGTACGCCCAGATCCGGTCGCCGGCCGCGATCTGGTGGTACCCGGAGGCGAGCCGCCAGTCGACCACCCCCTCCGTCGTGGTGAAGTACTCCCAGACACTGCGGTCTTCGCCCCACTGCGGGCCGCGCTCGTTGACCGGGTAGATCCAGTGGCCCGTGCCGCGTGGCGCGGTGCCGTAGGATCCGGCCTGCCCGGAGAGCTGCCGGTTGAATCGGGGTCGCAGCCGCTGGAGCAGGGCGTCCTTCAGCCCTTCAGGGTCGTCGGTCTCCCGCCACCGGACCTCGCACGCGCCCAGCCAGTCGGCGATCTCGGCGGTCGTCGCCTTCCGACCGAGCCGCTCGTCGAGCCACCGACCGACGTGCTTGTGCAGCGCCGACGAGCCCCGATTGCCGGTCAGGTGCTGGCGCAACCGGTCGCGCAGCGGCTGCTTGGTGGTGTTGCCGACATAGATGACCTCGTCACCGTCGAACACGACGTGCACGCCGAGCCCTCGGGGTGCGCTGGCGGCAACTTCCCTGGTGTAGGGCTGGGCGGGGCTGAGACCGACGAGCAGATCATCGTGGGGGATGTCGGTCATCCCCGGACGCTACCGGCCGCCGTATCGCCCCGCCGTCCTCCGAACGTCGGCCGTTTCTCTCCCGCGTTTCAAGATCGAGTTCCCGACGAAGGACGCACGGCATCAGTCGGCCGGCGCATATGCCCAACTGTCATAGACCCGACACGAGTGGCGGACTAACACTGCGACTGGGGGGCAGCTACCTTGCCAGGGTGACGGATCTTGGGCGGGGCATCTATGAGCACCTGATCACGCACGAGCTGGCCAGCCGCCTACACCATGTCGACCCCGCCCTGATCCAGCGCGACAAGCTCGACCCCGCTGACGCACCAGACCTCCTTGTCCGTCACATCGCCACCCTGGCTCACCGTGCCCTGCGCGCCGTTTCAGGTGGGGACGACAAGCTCACCCGCCAGGTCGACCTCGCCAACCGCATCGCCGACGCCATCGCAAACCTCAGCCCACACGCGTCGACCGAACAGGACCAGGTGAGCGACGCGAGGCACCTCCTGCACGCCATCGCCGCCCCGCCAGCCCCACCCGCGCAGCCCGTCTTCCCGCAGCGCCCGACCACCCCACTCTCCACCGGCGCCCTGCTGGTCAACGGCCGCCACCAGCCGCGGATCGGCCACGAGGTCACCCACGAGATGGCCTCCACCGACTCCGTCGACCTGCTCTGCGCCTTCATCAAGTGGTACGGCCTACGCATCGTCGAGCCGGCCATCCGCGACCTGATCGCCCGCGGCGGCCGGATCCGCGTCATCACCACCACCTACCTCGGCGCCACCGACCAACGAGCCCTCGACCGCCTGGCCGAGCTGGGCGCCGAGATCAAGGTGTCCTACGAGACCAGGACCACCCGGCTACACGCCAAGGCGTGGCTGTTCCGCCGCCACAACGGCACCAGCACCGCGTACGTCGGCTCGTCCAACCTGTCGAAGACCGCGCTGGTCGACGGCGTGGAGTGGAACGTGCGCATCTCCAACCTGGAGCAGCCGCACGTCATCGACACCTTCACCGCCACCTTCGAGGACTACTGGAACGATCCGGCCTTCGAGGAGTACGACCCGGCCAAGGACGCGCAGCGGCTCCGGGCGGCACTCAGCGGGGAGCGCCGCGACGAGGCGCCCACCGAGATCGCCAACCTGGACGTGCGGCCGTACCCGTACCAGGCGGAGATCCTGGCCGACCTGGAGGCGGAGCGGCAGGTGCACGGGCGCTGGCGCAACCTCGTCGTGATGGCCACCGGCACCGGCAAGACGATTGTCGCCGCGCTCGACTATCGCCGGCTGCGCAAGGCGGGAGCTGTCGACTCGCTGCTTTTCGTCGCCCATCAGGAGCAGATCCTGCGGCAGAGCCTGTCGACGTTCCGCCAGGTCGTAGGCGACGGCAGCTTCGGCGAGACGCTCGTCGGGGGAAAGGAGCCGCAGCACTGGCGGCACGTCTTTGCCTCCATCCAGTCGCTGCACCGCCGGGAGATCAACCCCGAGGCGTACGACATGGTCATCGTCGACGAGTTCCATCACGCGGAGGCGCCGACGTACGCCCGGTTGTTGGAGCGGCTGCGGCCGCGCGTACTGCTGGGGCTGACCGCGACCCCCGACCGGGCCGATGGCGGCGACGTGCGTCGGTGGTTCGACGGCCGCGCGGCGGTGGAGCTGCACTTGTGGGAGGCGTTGGAGCGGCAGTTGCTGGCGCCGTTCCAGTACTTCGGGCTGCACGACGACGTGGACCTGTCGCAGCTGCGCTGGAAGCGCGGGCAGGGGTACGACCCGACCGAGTTGGACGGGGTCTACACCGGCAACCATGCCCGGGCGCGGGCGGTGCTGCGGGCGGTGCGGGACACGGTCGACGCGGGGCGGATGCGGGCGCTGGGGTTCTGCGTGAGCATCGGGCACGCCGAGTTCATGGCCGACTGGTTCACCCAGCACGGCGTGCCGTCGGCTGCCGTGACCTCGAAGGTCGACCGCCCGGCGCAGCACGCCCTGCTGCGGGACTTCAAGGCCGGCAAGCTGCGCGTGCTCTTCACGGTGGACCTGTTCAACGAGGGCGTCGACCTGCCGATGGTCGACACGATCCTGATGTTGCGGCCCACCGAGAGCGCGACGATCTTCCTCCAGCAGCTCGGCCGCGGGCTCCGGCTCGACGACGACAAGCCCTGCCTGACGGTCCTCGACTTCATCGGCGCGCAGCACGCCAACTTCCGCTTCGACCTGCGCTGGCGGGCGCTGACCGGGGTCAGCCGGCGGGCCGTGTACGAGGCGGTCGAGCAGGACTTCCCCACCTTGCCGAGCGGGTGCCACATCGAGCTGGACCGGGTGGCGAAGGAGATCGTGCTTCGCAACCTGAAGTCCGCGCTGCCCACGTCGAAGACCGGCCTGATGGCGGAGCTGCGGCAGCTCGGCGAGGTGAGCCTGACCGAGTTCCTACGGGAGAGCGGCTTGGAGGTCGAGGACGTGTACCGGTCGGCGAGCGTCGGCGGCTGGACTGGGCTACGCCGGCTAGCCGGGCTGGAAACGTCGGAGCCGGGGCCGGACGACCGGGAACTGGGGCGGGCCATCGGGCGGATGCTGCACATCGACGACCCGGATCGGCTCGACCTGCTGGCCCGGGTGGCGGCCGGCGAGCGGCCGGATGCCGGGCTGCTGTGGGACATGCTGCACTTCGACCTGTGGGGGCCGAACGCGCCGCTCGCCGAGCGCGACGAGCGGTTGGCGCGGCTCTGGGCCGAGCCGGCGCGCTGCGCGGAGCTGCGCCAGGTGACCGACGTGCTCCGCGACCGGATCCACCGGGTGACCCCTCAAGCCGAGGGCGGGCTGCCGTTGCGGGTGCACGCCCGCTACAGCCGCAACGAGGCGTGCGCGGCCTTCGGGATGCCGAACCCGGGGTCGCTGCGCGAAGGCGTGAAGTGGCTACCGGACGCCCAGGCCGACCTCTTCTTCGTCACCCTGGTCAAGTCGGAGGAGCACTACTCCCCCACCACCATGTACGCCGACCGGGCCATCACCGACGAGTTGTTCCAGTGGGAGTCCCAGAGCACCACCTCGGCGGCCTCGGCCACCGGTCAGCGCTACATCCACCACGAGAAGCGCGGCTCAACCGTGCACCTGTTCGTACGGGAGACGAAGCTGCCCGACCGGGACCTCGGCGCTCCCGCCTACCTTTATGCCGGCACGATGACCTACCGCGAGCACACCGGGGACCGGCCCATGCGGATCATCTGGCAACTGCGCCACCCGCTCCCCGCCGACATGTACGCCGCGGCCCGCGCCATCGCCGCTTGAGTGGACCAGCCGATTCAGGCCGCGTCCGCTCTTGGCGCGAACCTGACTTCCAACTTCATGGTGAGGGCTCGCGCGAGGCGCTCCAGCACCGGCAGCGTCGGCACCGTTCCACCGGCCTCGAAGCGGGCCACCGCGGATTGCGTCATGCCGGCAGCTTGGGCTAGCTGACTCTGGCTCCAGCCGTTGTTCTCCCGCAGATGACGCACCTGCTGACCCAGCTCGAAGGCGATACGGGTGGCCTCATACGCTTCGGCTGCCCCTGGCTCGGCCAACCGGCGGTCGCGTAGGTCATTCCAGTCGACGCGATCGCTCATCGCTCTACCCCCTCGTGCACCGTGTGTCGTTCCGCCACGCATCGCTCATCGGGGTGCAGTCGTCACCCGGAGGCCGCGTCGAAACCAGCCACCGTTGACGCCTGCTCGGCCGCCTGCTTCAGGCAGGTGTCGACGTCCGTCGCGTGGTAAACCCGCTCGCTCGCCTCGATCCCGGCCAGGAACAGCGCGTACACCGCCGCCAGCCGCAGCGCCGCCACCGGCCGCAACAGCTCCACGGCCCGCTCCGGCGCACACCCCGGCACATCGGCCCGCCACCGCGCGCACCACTCGGAGAGAACCGAAGCCGCGGCGGCCTCGGGAAGCCCTTCGGACAACCGCAGCACGTCGAACGCCGGGTGCCCGACGAACGCGTCCCCCCAGTCGATCACCACCCGCTGGTCGCCGCACACCCGAACGTTGCCCGGGTGCAGGTCCCCGTGCACCAGCGTCTCCGGCAGCCCGCACCGCCGCACCTCGTCCAGTCGCCCCTCCAAGCCGGCCAGCAGGGAATCCACCGACGAGGTGTCGTGACCGGCAAGGTGACCACGGATCCAGGCAGCCAGGCCGGTCCCGCGCAGATCCGGCACCCCCGCCGCCACCAGCTCCGCCACGTCCGGCACCGACCGCACCTGCACCTGGTGGTAGTCGGCGGCCATCGCCAGCCGCTCCTCGATCGGCGCCCCGTACCGGTCCTCGCCGGGCACGTGTTCCAGCAGCATCCGCCCGTCGCCGTCGTCGGCGAGCAGCGTCGAGGTGCGTCCCGGCACGGCCCGGCCGAGCCAGCGCAGTACCGCTGCCTCGTGCCGGAAGAACACCGGCACCTGCTTCAGCCACGCCGTCCCGCCCGCGCCGTCGAGCCGCCAGATCGCCGACAGGTTCCAGGTGCGCTGCTGGGTGACGGTCCGCACCGGCCGGCCGAGCCGTCGCAGTTGCGCCGTCGCCCACGCCAGGCTGCGGGCCGGGCCGCCGGGCTCGGCGTAGGCGGCGCGCAGCGGGTCCGCCGTCAGCTCCACCGCCGCCGGCCGCAGCGGCGTGGTCGGCGGGTCACTCACCTGTCCGAGGTACGTCACCGCGCCGCCGATGGTGCCGGTGTCGTCCCCGCCGAGCAGGCGGAGCACCTGCACGTCGACCGCGTAGCGCTCACGGGCCGCCTCGACGACCGGGGCGATGTCCTGCCACCAGGGCGTGGGCACGTCGAACGGCGGCAGGGCGCCCAGCGGCGCGCCGGCGGCGTCGAGCAGGACGAGGGTCACGGTGCGGCTCACGCCGGGACGCTACCGCCGGGCCACCGCCGCCGCGAGCGCATAATCCGCCACCAGCCGCCCGCGCGTTACGCGTCGCCGGCTCACCGACCGGCATCCGGGACACCCGTCGCGGTGTACGCATCGTCACCCGACGGGCCACTACGGTAGTCGATACGCCACAAGGGAGGGTGGGTCCTGGGTGTTGCGGATCAGCGTGCTCGGCCCGGTGCAGGTGACGCACGGCGGCCGGCCCGTCCGGCTGGGGCCGAAGCTGGTGGAACTGCTGGCGATCCTCCTGGTCGAGGCGGGCTCGGCGGTACCGGCGTCCCGGGTCGTCCAGCTGCTGTGGGACGCGGCGCCGCCGGCCGGCGCCCGGGCCACGCTCCGCAGCCACATCTCCCACCTCCGCCGAGCCCTCGAAGCGAACCCCGCCGAGCACCACCCGCCGCAAGCGAAACGGGATCCGCACCCCGCGCTAAGAGCGGAGAGCGGCGAGCACCACCCGCCGAAAGCGAAACCCGGCGAGCCCTCCGCCCAGGAAACGGCGCTCGACGAACCCTCCGAGCCGAGAGCGGCACTCCGCGAGCCCTCCGCGCCGGAAGCGGCGCTCGGCGAGCGATCTGCGCGGAAGGCGGACCGTGGTCCGCGCCTGACAGAAGCGGACCGGAGGGCGCGCCGCGCGTTGAAGACCGGATCTGGCGTGGCACCTGCGTCGGGTCCGGCAGCGGGTACGCCGATCATCAGGACCGTCGGCTCCGGGGCAGGCTCCGCCTACTGCCTCGACCTTCCACCCGACACGCTCGACGCGGACCGCTTCGAGCGCTGGTCCGCGGACGGCCGTCGGCTGGTCACCGCCGGCGAGCCCGCGCTGGTCGAGCGCGGGGTGGCGCTGCTGCACGACGCGCTGGCGTTGTGGCGTGGTCCGGCCTTCGCCGACCTGGCCGACCGCCCGTTCGTCCGGCCACGGGCCGCGCGGCTGGAGGCGGGACGCCGGGCGGCCCGGCGCGGCTACGCCGAAGGGCTGGCCGCGCTGGCCCGGCACGCCGAGGCGGTCGCCCAACTCTCCACCGCCCTCGCCGACGACCCCTACGACGAGGCGGTACGACGGCTGCTCGCGCTGTCGCTCTACGCCGAGCAGCGGGTGGACGAGGCGGCCGAGGTGTGCCGGGAGGGCGTCGTCCTGCTCGGCGAACGCGGGCTGGACGCCCCGGAACTCCAGGAACTCCAGCGGGACATCCTCCGCCGGCTCGTACCGTCGCCACGCGAGGCCGCCGACTCGGTGAAGCTGGCGCGGCCCTGCCTGCTGCCGCCCGATCCGCCGCAGTTCGTGGGCCGCGCCGAGGATCTCGCCGCCGCCCGCCGGCTGCTGCTCTCCCCCGCCGACGGCTCCCCCACCGTGCTGGTCAGCGGCTTGGCCGGGGTCGGCAAGACGCTCTTCGCGGTACGCCTGGCCCACGCGCTGCGCGGCGACTTCCCGGACGGCCAGTTGTACGTGGACATGCGCGGCTACGACCCGGACGGCACCCCGCTCGGCGCGGGTACGGCGGTGCGCGGCTTCCTGGACGCGCTGGCCGTGCCGCCCGACCGGGTGCCGGGGACCCTGGAGGCGCAGACCGGGCTCTACCGGAGCCTGCTCGCCGACCGGCGGGTGCTGGTGGTGGTGGACAACGTCCGCGACGCCGACCAGGTCCGCCCGCTGCTGCCGGGCGCGGCGGGCTGCGCCACGGTGGTGGTCAGCCGCAACCAGCTGCCCGGCCTGGTGGTCGCCGAGGGCGCCCGGCCGCTGCGGCTCGACCTGCTCACCGACGGCGAGTCGCGGGAGCTGGTCGGCCGCCGGCTGGGGGCCGCCCGGCTGGCCGGCGAACCGGACGCGGTCCGGCAGATCGTCCACGCGTGCGGGCGACTGCCGCTGGCGCTGGCCATCGTGGCGGCCCGGGCGGCGAGCCATCCCGAGTTCACCCTCGACGCGCTCGCCCGGGAGCTGCGCGGCGGCGGTGGCGGGCTCGACGCGTTCGCGGTTGGCGGCGCCGACGTCCGGGCGGTCTTCTCCTGGTCGTACCACGGGCTGACGCCGCCGGCGGCGGGGTTGTTCCGGCTGCTGGCGGCCCACCCGGGCCCGGAGGTCACGGTCGCGGCGGCGGCGAGCCTCGCCGCCGCGCCCCCCGAGGAGGTACGCGCCGCGGTGCGCGAGCTGGCGGCGGCGCATCTGCTCGTCGAGCACCTGCCCGGCCGGTACGCGCTGCACGACCTGCTGCGCGCGTACGCCGGTGAGTTGGCGGACGACGGCGGGCGACGGGCGGCGCTGCGCCGGGTGCTCGACCACTACCTGCACACCGCGCTCGCCGCGGACCGGCTGCTCTGGCCGCACCGGGACCCGCTGGCGCCCGCCGCGACCGCGCCCGGGGTGCGGCCGGAGGTGTTCGCGGACCGCGACGCCGCACTGGCCTGGTTCACCGCCGAGCACCCGGTGCTGCTCGCCGCGCTGGACCGGGCCGAGCGGGCCGGCCTGGACGGGCACGTGTGGCGGCTGGCCTGGGCCGCGGCGAACTTCCTCGCCCGGCGTGGGCACTGGCGGGACTGGGTGCGGGTGGGGCAGGCGGCGGTGGCCGCGGCGCGCCGGCAGGACGACCGGGCGGCCGAGGCCGAGGCGCACCGGATCCTGGGCGGCGCGCATGTGCGGCTGCGCGACTTCGCCGCCGCGCGGGAGCACTACGGGTGGGCGCTGGAGCTGTTCGGCGGGCTGGGTGACCTGGTCGGGCAGGGGTTCACCCGGCGCAGCCTGGGCTGGT
Organism: Micromonospora desertarenae; assembly: GCF_056150265.1. Lineage (NCBI taxonomy): Bacteria > Bacillati > Actinomycetota > Actinomycetes > Micromonosporales > Micromonosporaceae > Micromonospora > Micromonospora desertarenae. The sequence continues at coordinate 411,510 of NZ_JAXCFQ010000006.1, read as the reverse complement.
TGTGCGAGCAGCAGGGTGACGTCCGTGCGGCGCTGGGGCACGACCTGGCGGCGCTGGAGCTGTTCGAGCGCGCCGGGCACGAGCGCGGGGTGGCCAACACACACAACTCGGTGGGCTGGTGCCACGCGCTGCTGGGTGACCACGCGGCGGCGGTCGCGCACTGCCGCCGCTCGCTGGCGCTGCTGGAGCGGCTCGGCGACCCGGTGGGCATGGCCGGCGCCTGGGACAGCCTCGGGTACGCCTACCGGCAGGTCGACCCGGGCGAGGCGCTGGCCTGCTACCGGCAGGCGCTGGGGCTCTACCGGCAGCTCGGCGACCGGATGAACGAGGCGGTCACCCTGCGCCAGTTGGGCGAGACCCAGCACGCCGGCGGGGACAGCGCCGCCGCCCGGGAGTCCTGGCGGCAGGCGCTGGACATCCTCACCGACCTCGACCATCCGGACGCCGACCGGGTCCGCGCCCTGCTGGCCGGTGCGACCGCAGCCTGAGCACCGGACCGAGCGGATCGGGCTCGCTGCCGGCCCGGGCGACCACGGCCTGAGCACCGGACCGAATGGGTCGACTCGCCTCGCTACGGCCGGGCGACCACCTGCTGAGCGCCCGGAGGGCCGGCCGCAGCCGGGCCGGCCCTCCGGTAGCGGACTACTCAGCCGGCGTCCTCGGCCGAGGCGGTGCCGGTGGTGCCGGCCGGCGGTGTCCACCGCAGGCAGGTGCTGTGGTGCTGCTCGAAGCGCTGCTGGAACGGCGCGGCGAGCGGGTGGTTGCGCAGCGCCAGGATGTTCTCGTCGTTCTGCCGCAGCGCCCGGTAGGTGAGGTTGTGGCTGCCGGTGTAGAGGGTCGACTGGCTGCCCCGACGGATGATCATGAACTTCTCGTGCATCGGGACGCCCCCGGCCGCGGTGTAGCCGCACAGGTGCACCGGCATCGCGCGGGCCAGGTCGACCAGGGCCTTCATCGGGGCGCCCGCGTCGTGCGGCCGGCCGGATTTGGCGCCGGTGACGATCCGCACCTGGCAACCGCGGTTGCGCGCCGCCTTCAGCTCCCGTACCACGGCGCTTCGCTGGATGCGGAAGTTGGCCAGGTCGATGCGCGTCCCGCCGGAGCAGTCGGTGGAGCGCAGCAGGCTGGCGATCGGGTCGTTGCTCGCGCTGCCCGGCGTACGCCCGGCGGCCTCGCGGCGCGGGAAGGTGTAGAGCCGGTGCGCGCCGACGGTGGTCGTCCGGCCGTAGTTCGGGTTGTTCCGCCCGGAGGCGCCGTAGCTCATCAGGTCGTTGAAGTAGCTCAGGTAGGCGTTGTACAGGCCGGCGTGGCTGATGGTGATGGCGTTCTCGTACGCCCGGTAGTGGTCGAGGTTCGCCGAGGAGACGTAGAGGACGTTGCTCGCCGTGCCGCCGCCGGCCAGTTGCACCCGGGAGATGGTCATGAACTTGTCGTGCAGCAGCGGCGGGTTGTGCAGCGGCGACGCCCCGGTCCGGCGGGTGACGCAGCCGCGGGTGGACTGCCCGTCGGATCGCCGCTGCCCGCAGGCGACCACCCGGGCGGTCGGGATCGCCTTCAGCGCGTTGTAGTGGGCGCTGCCGACCTGGCTGCCGTTGATGACGATCCGCACCCGTACGCCCCGGGCGGCCGCCGAGCGCAGCGCGTCGACGATCTCCTGGCGGTTGAAGAAGTAGAGGGTGAGCGAGAGCGTCGCCCCGGGCGCGGCGGCGTTGATCAGCCGGGTGACGTGCGCGGCGACTCCGGCGTGCATGTCGCTCTCGGTCTTCTGGTTGAACCAGGCGTAGTTGCGTACCTCCGACGCGGCGATCGGCACCGCCGCCGCGGCGGCGGCCGGCGTCTCCGCGGCGGGTTCGGCCGCGCTGGCCGGGGTGATCGGCAGGGACAGCGCCGTCGTCGCGACCAGCGCCAGGGCGAGGCCGCGCCGGCCCATTCGTCGGGTCGCCCGGCGCACACCTCCCCGATCGGGGTTCACCAGCGGTTCGATCTGCATTCCGATGCCTCTCCGTTGGCCAGCGGCTGGCCCCCGTCGGTGCCGGCGCCCCGAAGGTCGGCACGAGCTGTTCGGCCCCACGATCCAGCCGCTGGTCGATGGCCGGGACCGGTGCGTTGCGGTGCACCCGTCCCGGATTGATGTCGACGAGGCGAGGTGGGGCGCCGGCAGGCCGCCAGGTCCGCGAGGGCTTCGTGCGCTCTGGGTGCAGTTGTTGTCGCTGGGACGACAACAACTGCACCCGAACGCCCCGGTGGCCCACTCCCCTCGTCTGCCGGGAGGGTCGCGCCGCAGCTGGGGTTGCGACGCGCCCCTTCCGGATCGACATCCACGATTGCAGCGCCGCGTGGAAGCACCGTGGAAACAGCGTGCAAACAGCGTGGCGGGCTGCGGCCGCGGTGCCAGCGCTGCTCGCGAGCGTTCGTGTGGTCGCGGCTGAATCGGTTGGCAGCCTCCCGGAGGGTAACCGCGGTCACGGACGGCGGCGGCAGGCGGCGGTCGCCGATCGCTGCGGGCAGGGCACCGATATAAGGGTTATCCGCCCTCTTGGGATAACACTTATCAGCCCTTGCGGCCGGTCCCGTCGGAAAGTTCTCCTGCGACGGTCGTCAGCGTCGGGAGCGCGAGCGGGCCAGGGTGAGGACGGTGGTGAGGGAGGCGACCGCCGCGCCGGCGATCACCACGGCCATCGGCAGCGCGCTGCCCTCGCCACCCAGCCCGACCAGCGGCGCGGCCAGCGCCCCGACCACCGACTGGATCGCGCCGAGCAGCGCGGCGGCCGTGCCGGCGTGGGCGGCGTGCCGGTCCAGGGCGAGCGCGGTGCCGTTCGGCGTGACCATGCCGAGCGACCCGACGAAGGCGAACAGCGCCACCGCCACCAGCGGCAGGCTGTCCAGCAGCGCGCCGGCGAGCACCGCGGCGGCGGCCAGCACGCTCACGCCCAGCGCGCGCATCAGCAGCGGGCGGAGTTCGAAGCGGTCGAGCAGCCGGGCGTTGAGCTGGCCGACCGCGACCAGGGCGAGCGCGTTCAGGCCGAAGATCGCGCTGAACCCGGCGGCGGAGACGCCGAAGACGTCCTGGAAGACGAAGGACGACCCGGAGATGTAGGCGAACAGCCCGGCGAAGGCGAGTCCCTGGGTCAGCGCGTACCCGAGGAAGATCCGGTCGGTGAAGAGGGCGCGGCCGGCGGCGGCCGTGGCGGCAAGACCGCCGGTGCTGCGCCGCGCGGCGGGCAGCGTCTCGGGCAGCCGCCAGGCGACGGCGGCGGCGAGCAGCGCGCCGATCACCGCGAGCGCGACGAAGACCGTACGCCAGTCGCCGAAGCGCAGCACCAGGCTGCCGAAGGCGGGGGCGGCCATCGGGGCGATGCCGAAGATCAGGGTGAGCCGGGAGAAGTACTTCGCGGCGTCCCGGCCGGCGTAGAGGTCCCGGACGACGGCGCGGGCGACCACCACCCCCATCCCACCGGCGAAGCCCTGCGCGAACCGCGTCGCGGCCAGGATCTCCGCGGTCGGCGCGGCCGCGCAGGCCAGCGAGAGCAGGGCGTACGCGCCGACGCCGGCGAGCACCGGGCGGCGGCGCCCCCAGCGGTCGCTGAGCGGGCCGGTGACCAGTTGGCCGAGGGCCATGCCGACCAGGCAGGTGGTCAGCGAGAGCTGGATCCGGGCCTGGTTGGCGGCCAGGTCGCGGGTCATCTCGGGGAACGCCGGCAGGTAGGTGTCCAGGGAGAGCGGCCCGAACGCGGTGAGCGTGCCGAGCAGCACCACCAGCACGGCGGCGGCCCGGCCGGTCGGCGCGGCGACGCGCTCGTCCGGGCGTACGGGCGGCGCGGTGGTCTGCGACATGACTGTCCTCTCCCCGGTGGCTCAGCCCGGCTACGATAGCTCTGATTCCAGAGCTATCGCAGCGTGGAGAGGGCGGACTGTGACCGACGAGATGGTCGATCGCCTCGGCGGGGCCGTCGGCGAGCTGCACCGGGCGCTGCGCCGGCGGGCCATCCAGCGGGCCGGTCGGGTGGCCCTGCCGGACGCCCAGGTGGAGGTGCTCCGGCTGGTGCAGCGCCAACCCGGGGTCAGCGTCCGGGAGGCCGCCGAGCGGCTGGGCACCGCGCCGAACACGGTCAGCACGCTGGTCGGCGAGCTGACCGGGGCCGGCCTGCTGCACCGGGAACGGGACCCGGCCGACCGGCGCAGCGTCCGGCTGGAGCTGACCGACGCGGCCCGGGAGCGGATCGCCGCGTACGGGCGGCACCGGCGGGAGCTGCTCGCCGCCGCACTGTCCGAGCTGGACGAGGCGGACCGGGCGGCGGTGCTCGCCGCCGTACCGGCGCTGGACCGGCTCGCCGACCGGATGGCCGGCCAGCACTGAGCCGGCGGCGGGCGTCCGTCGGCCGCCCGGGACCGGGCCGGCGTCCGTCGGCAGCGGTCGCGGGTCAGCGGGGCGGGCCGGCCAGGATGCGTTCCCGGGCGGCGTCCACGCCGCCGCGCCACCACCCCATCGCCTCGACCCACCAGGTCAGCCCGGCGTCGACGTACGGCGCGACGACCCGTTCGGCGTTCTGCGGCGTGGTCCAGCCTTCGAGGACGACGTCGAACCCGTCCAGCGATCCCCGCTCGGCGGCGACGAACCGTACCGCGTCGGCGAAGTCCTCAACCGGCACCGGGACGTCCCGGCCGGCGTCGCGGAAGGTCGCCATGAACCCGTCCCACCGTGCTGAGCGGCGGAAGCCGGGACGGTTGGGCCAGCGGCCGGCGCACCAGACGGGGATGCGGGGGCGCTGCACCGGGGTCGGCAGCATCCGCACCCGCTCGCCCGACGGCAGCGGCACCTCCTGACCCGACCAGAGCGCCGCGAGCTGCTCCAGTGACTCGTCGAGCCGCCTGCCGCGGCCCCGCAGGTCGGGATCCTCGCCGAAGGCCGCGTACTCGAGGTCCATCGACCCGATGCCGGCCCCGAAGACGAGCCGGCCGGCGGAGAGCGTGTCCAGCGTGGCGGTCTCCCGCGCCACGATCTGCACCCGCCGCCGGGGCAGCGCGGTCACCAGCACCCCGAGCCTGATCCGGGTCGTGCGGGCGGCGATCGCGGACGTCACCACGACCGGGTTCACCACCGGCCAGTCCGGCTCGTGGTAGAGCACGTGGTCCCAGAGGAAGACGCCGTCCCAGCCCCGCTCCTCGGCCGCGACGGCCAGCTCGACCAGGGTCGCGGCGTCGGCGAAGGGCCCGACGTTGGGTAGACCGACAGCGAAGCGGGGCATCGCCCCACCCTAGTCAGCGGTCGCCGGCCGTGGGGGCCTCCGCGGACGGGTCGCTCGACGGTTCGGAAGCCTGGCGGCGGCACGAACCGGACCCCGCCCGCTGTGGACGGTGCGGTGACCTGGTCCGTGTCGCACCCCGGCGCTAGCGTGCCAGCGACGCCGGCTGCGAAGGAGCTGTGATGATCGACCATCTGTCCGTCCAGGTCCGCGACGTGGCCGCCAGCGCGGCCTTCTACGACGCGGTGCTCGCCCCGCTGGGTGGCCGGCGGCTGCTGGAGTTCCCCAACGTCATCGGCTACGGCGTCGAGCGGCCCGAGTTCTGGCTCGGCCCGACGACCACCGCCGGCGCCGCCCGGGAGGTGCACCTGGCGTTCACCGCGCCCGACCGCGCCACCGTGCGGGCGTTCCACGACGCCGCCGTCGCGGCCGGCGCCGAGGTGCTGCACGCGCCCCGGGTGTGGCCGGAATACCACCCCACCTACTACGGCGCGTTCGTCCGCGATCCGGACGGCAACAACGTCGAGGCGGTCTGCCACGCGGCGCAGTGATCCCGGTTAGGTTGGCGGCATGGAGCAGCGGATCAGCCTGGTCACCCTCGGGGTCGCCGACGTGGCCCGGGCCCGGGCCTTCTACGAGCGGCTCGGCTGGCGCGGCCAGGAGGTCGAGGAGACGGTCTTCTTCCAGGCCGGCGGGCTGGCGCTGGTGCTGTGGGGCCGGGCGAAGCTGGCCGACGACGCGGGCGTCGACGACCCGGGCGGCGGCGGGTTCGGCGGGATGACGCTGGCGCAGAACGTCCGCTCCCGCGCCGAGGTCGACGACCTGATCGCCGCGGCGGCGGCCGCCGGTGCCGAGGTGACCCGCCCGGCCCGGGAGACCTTCTACGGTGGCTACGCCGGCTGCTTCGCCGACCCGGACGGCCACGTCTGGGAGATCGCCTGGAATCCCGGCTTCCCGCTCGGCACGGACGGCACCATCACCGTCCCCGACTTCGGCGCCTGACCCACGGGTCAGGATCTGGGCGACGGGCAGAGCAGCGGATCCAGCAGCGGCAGTTGGAGCGGGTCCAGGCAGAGCGTGAGCAGCGAGCCGGGATCCGACGACGCCGGGGCGGTGGTCGGCGGCGTGCTCGGGCGCGTGGTCGGGGCCACCGGCGGGGCGGTGGTCGGGGCGGGCGCGCTCGTCGGCGGCGGCGCGACCGTGGGCGGCGCCGGGGCGGGCGCGGCGATCGCCGGCGGGACGGACGGCCGCCGGCTCGCCGGGGCCGTGGGCCGGGTCGACCGGTGCCGTCCGGCGCCGCCGGTGGCCCGGGGCGCGGGCTCGCCGGTCACCGGCGCGGCCGCGCCGCCGTCCGCCGGCTCGCCGGGGATCGGCGGAGCGACGAGTTCGAGCGGCGTCGACGCCGCGTCCGCGGCGGCGGAGCCGCCCACCTGCGCCCGGTACGTCGGGCCGGGCTGCTCGGCGTCGAAGCCACCGGCGGTCAGCGTGCCGAACGCCAACGTGGCCAGGACGGTGGCGGCGGCCACCCGGCGGTCGGGACGCCGCGCGGTCAGCGGGGCGTGGGCCGGCTCGGCCACCGGCGGCGGCACCGGCCGCGCCCGCCGGTGGGCGTCGAGCAGGTCGTCGACCTCGGCGGCAAGGGTGGCACGCCGCCCGCCGGCGGTGGCGAAGGCCAGGGTGAGGTAGAAGCGGAAGTTCACCGCCGCGGTGGCCGGCACCAGCAGCCCGGCGAGCCGCCCGCCGTCGGTGCGGTGCAGCAGGGTGAGCGGGGCGTCCGGGTGGTGCGCCGGTCCCACCAGGTCCGGGTACGTCCACTCGCGCCGGTGCGCCCGCCCGGCGAAGGCGACCCGGTGGTTGGTCACCACCGCCATGCCGGCGTCGACCGACCGCACACCCCTGGGCAGAGCCCGGTCGGCGCCGTCGGGGCCGGTCGCGGCACCGGCCAGGCCGGGCGTGGGCAGGCCGGCGACGTGCCGGGCCTCGGCCTCGACCAGTTCGGCGGTGGGCAGCACCCGGTAGACGACCTCGTCGTCGGCGAGGTCCACCGGCAGGCCGGTACGCGGCTGGGTGCAGCCGAGGAAGCTGGCCGCCTCTATCTGGAGCCGCACCAGTTGGTCGTGCCGCCGGAGCCAGGCAGCGGTCTCGGCGTCGTACGCGCGCCGCCGCCGGTCGTTCTCGCGCTCCGACCAGGTGGTGCGCCAGCGGGCTTCCGCCGGCGCCGCGTCCCGGATGGTGGCCGGTGATGTCGCCGTCACGTCTGGTACAACCGCTCGTCCCGTCGACAGGACACGCATGACGATCGATATATCCGCGTTGTTCCGGAAAGGAGAGAATTGGCCCCCGGCGACCGCGGAACCCGGGCGTCCCGGCTACGAGACGACGCGCCGGGGGTACGCCTCGGCCTCCCGCGCCCACTGCTCGGCGGCCGCGGCCAGCGCGTCGGCCGAGACCGTCAGCGGCAGCGGATACACCGCGCCGAGAGGCCGCCGCGGCATCCACGGGGGCAGCGACTCGTAGGAGAACTCGACGACCAGTTCCACCCGCCGGCGCCGGATCACCCGGCTCCGGAAGGTCAGGTTCGGCTCGGTGAACCGGACCACCGCCGGCGGCGCCGCCGGGTCGGCCGCGGACTCGGCACGCCACCGCAGCCAGCCGCTCAGCGCCGCCGCCTCGGCCACGGTCAGGCACGGCTCCAGGTGCGACCACGCCTGCCCGTCGGCGGTGCGGGCGTCCGTCTCGACGAGGAGCCAGTCGTCCCAGCCCTCGTCGGGGTGGACCGGCGGCGCCACACCCGGCTGGTAGCCGACCGGGCGGATCCTCACCCGGGCGCCGTCGTCGGAGCGGATCTCCATCCGCCCATCATTCCGGACATCAGGGCGGAATCGGAGCGAAATACTCTGGCCGACCACCCCTGAGGAACGCCGGGTCCGGGGCCGGTACGGGAAGACCCCGATGCCGCCACGCCGTCGCCCGGCAACGCTGGTGGACATGACGACCGTCCATTCCCGGACCTCCGCGAAGCTCGTCCCGGCCGCCGCCCTCGGGGCGCCGGCGCTCCTGCTCCTCTACGGCCTGCTGCGCCTGGTCGACGGGCTGGACGGCCACCATGGACCGGGCTGGGCGTGGAACGTCGGGCACACCCTCTTCCTGGTGGCGTTCGTGCTCTTCGCCGTACTCCTGGTCGGGCTGCGGCGGCTACTGCGCCGGGCCGCGCCACGGCAGCGACCGCTCACCGAGGTCGCGACGGCGCTCGGGCTGGCCGGTGCCGCCGGGTTCCTCTGGGTGATCCTCGGCGACCTGTTCCCCCGGCTCTCCGACGCCGCGCCGCTGCCGGACCCGGCGATGCTGCTCGGGCCGCTGCTGTTCCAGGTCGGCATCCTCACCCTGCTGGTGCAGGCGGCGAGCGTCCGGCCGCGTCTGCTGCCCGGCTGGAGCCCGGTGCTGGTGCTGCTCGGTTTCCTGCCGATCGCGGTCAACCTCGACCTGCTGCCGCTCGGCGCGGCCCTCATCCTCGTCGGCCTGCTTCCGCTGCAGCGGCTCGCCGAGCCGCGCCCTGCCGAGCGTGATACCTGAGAGTCATGGCGATGCCTCAGGGTCTCACGGGCGGCGACAGGTGGCCGGTGACCCGACCGGCGGGAGCCGGCCGGCGGCCGTTCAGGTCCAGACGGTACGGCGCACGCCCCGGTGCCCGGCGCAGGCGTCGCGCTGCCCGCCGGCCAGGCTGACCGCCCCGTCCCGGCACTGCACCAGGTAGCCCCGCCCGGCCCAGAACTGCGGCACGCAGTCGAACCAGTCGCAGACCTCGGCGTCCGGCTTGCGGATCCGGTAGCCGCCGCAGAAGTCGTACCCCATCGGGTTCGCCGGCGCGCCGCAGAGCCGCTCCCCGGAGGTCGTCCTCGACGGTGCCGGCGCGGGTGCCGTGGTGCGCTTCGGCTTCGGCTTCGCCGTCGGGCCGGCCGCGGCGACCGGCGGCACCGACGGGCCGAGCCGCGGCGCGGCGGTCGGCGCGGGGGTGGCCGCGGCCGCCACCTCGGGGCGGGTCGGGTCCGACGGGTCCGACTCGATGAGCGCGGCGGGCACCAGCACGGCGATGGCCGCCGCGACCGCCACGGTGCGGCGGCCGCCGGGCAGCATCGCGCTGAGCCGGGCCTGCGCCGGCGTGGCGATGCCCGGCCGGATCGGTTTGAGCTGCGCGTGCTCGGCGATCAGCTCGTCGAGCTGGGCGATGACGGCGTCGCGCTGCTCGATGGCGTCGGCGAAGGCCAGGGTCAGCTTGAACCGGAAGTCCGCGGCGGCGTCAGCGGGCAGCATCAGCCCGGAGGTGCGCCGGCGGTCCAGCACCTGGATCAGCGTCACCGGGGCCGCCGGGTCGTGGGCCAGGCCGGTCATCCGGCCGTACGCCCAGTCGCGCCGGCCGCGCCCGCCGAGCAGCACCAGCCGCCGGTTGGTGATCACCGCCATGCCGGCGTCGGCGACCCGGATCCCGTCGGGCCGGCGGGGCCGCAGCGGCGCGGCGTCGGCGGCGACCGTCAGGTCGGGGGCCGGGAGCACGCTGGTGTGCCGGACCTCGACCAGTTGGGCGGCGGGCAGCGCCCAGAGGACCACCTCGCCGGGGCCGAGTTCCAGCGGCAGCCCGGCGCCGGCGGCGGCCGATCCGTGGAACTCCTCGGCGAGGCTCCGCAGCCGGCGCAGTTCGTCGTCGCGTCGCCGCCATGCGGTCTCGGCGCCGCGGTACGACCGCAGCCGCCGTTCGTTCTGCCGGTGCGCCCACCGGTACCGCCATGTGGAACCCGTCGAATCAGTCCTCGCCACGCCGACTCCTTCGCCGCGCAGACAACCAACCGGGGTGTCACACGTGTTAACTCCGGCGGCGTCCGGCCCGGACACGCCACTTCGGGCGAATCACCCGATCGGCTGAGCAAACCGAACCATTGGGAGGTTCTGCGCCGCGATTTCACATTTCCCGGCCGACCCGCCCACACTCCCCCGCCGGGGCGGGTCAGCGGCGTCGGCGGGATGCGTCCCCGCAGCACCGGACGGGTACGATCACCGGCATGCAGACGGAGCCTCCGGCTTCGCTTCCGCCAGCGGTGTGGAAGCGCTCCCACTCCCGCTCGGCTCTGCCGAGGTCCACCGCGACCTGCTCCGATCGGCTCACCCGTGGCCGCTGACCCGCCGACACCCAGGCGTCGCGCCCGGCGGCGCCGCCGGTCCGGCCTAACCGTCCGATGACCGAGCCGAATCGATTCGGCCGGCTGCTGCGGCGGCACCGCGGCGAGGTTGGACTGACGATCGAGGAGTTGTCCGCGGCCTCGCGGGTGAGCGTCCGGGCGATCAGCGACATGGAACGCGGGCGGAGCCGGGTACCGCAGCGGCGCACCGTCGAGGCGCTGGTACAGGCGCTGCGCCTGCCGGACGGTGCGGCCACCGCGCTGCGGGAGAGCGCACGCACCGGCCGCCAGGCCACGTGGCCGGCGCCGGCGTTGGCGCCGCCGCGGATCGTCGCCGACTTCACCGGCCGGGATCGCGAGCTGCGCTGGTTGGGCGACCTCGTCGCGCTCAGCGCCGAACCGGCCGACCAGCACGGCCCGCCGGTGGTCGCGGTCGTGTCCGGGCCGGCCGGCCTCGGCAAGACCGCACTCATGCTGCAGGCCGCGGCCCGGTACGCCAGGTCCTTTCCGGACGGTGTGCACTTCCTCGACCTGCGCGGCCTGGACGATGATCCACCACGTCCGGCCGACCTGCTGCTGCGCCTGCTGACCGCGCTCGGCGTGGAGGAGACCCGGGTGCCCGGCGACGAGCACGCCCGAAGCGCCCAGTACCGGGCCGTGCTGGGCGAGCGGCGCTGCCTGCTGCTGCTCGACAACGCCGCCGACGAGACGCAGGTGCGCCCGCTACTGCCGGGAACCGGGAGCACGATGACGATCGTCACCAGCCGGCGCGGCCTGGCCGGCCTGGAGGCGGTCGACCGGCTCGCCCTTGCGGCGCTGCCCAGCGGCGAGGCGGTCGCGCTGCTGCAACGGATCATCGGACCGGAACGGTCCGCCGCCGAGCCGGACACCATGCTGTCCGGTCTCGCCCACGCCTGCGGAAACCTGCCGCTGGCGCTACGGATCGCCGGCAACCGCCTGCTCAGCCGCCCGGACTGGAGTATCGAGTACCTGGTGCGCCGGCTGGCCGGCCAGGACGACCGGCTCGACCTGCTGGTTGCCGGAGATCTTCAGATCGCGGCGCCGTTCATGCTCTCCTACCGGCAACTGTCCGCCGCCGCCGCCCGTACGTTCCGCCGGCTGTCGCTGCTGCCCGGCCCGGACGCCGGCCTGGACCTGGCCGCCCAGGCGGCCGGCCTGGGTGTCCGGGAGACCGAGGTCGCCCTGGAGGAGTTGGCCGAGCTCGGGCTGCTTCAGCCGGCCACTGACGGTCGCTACCGCTTCCACGACCTCATCAGGTTGTTCGCCCGGGCCCGGTTGGCCGCGGAGGAGACCACGGAGGAGCGGCGGCACGCCGCGGACCGGCTGGTCACCTGGTTGCTCGCCACCGCGGTCGCCGCGGGACGGTGGTTCGAGCCGGAGCACGCCGGCGAGCGGCGGAGCGCACCAGCCTCGCCCGAGGAGGCCAGCCGCTGGATCGAGCAGGAGAGCCTGAACTGGCTCGGCGCGCTGCGGGCCGCCTCCGCCGCGGGCCGGCACGCCGAGGTGATGGCGGTCGCCGACGCCATGCACTGGTTCTCCGACCGGTGGACGCACTGGGAGCACTGGCTGGAGGTGTTCCAGCTGTCGGCGGCCTCGGCTGAGGTGCTCGGCGACCCCCGCGGCCAGGCGGTCCACCTGAACTACGTCTCCTGGGCGTACACCACCTGCGCCCTGCGCCCCGACCTGGCCGAGGCGCCGGCGCGGGAAGCGCTGCGGCTCGCCGGCCTGGCGGGTGACCTCAGCCAGCAGGGGTGGGCCTGGCTCTACCTGGGATTCGCGGCCCGGCGCCGCGGCGATGCCACCGAGGCGCAGGCGGCGGCCCGGCAGTCGCTGCCGTTGTTCGACGTCGCGGCGGACTGGGACGGATACGCGCAGGCACTGTCGCTGCTGGCCGGCAGCCTCGCCCAGGCGGGCCGGCATCGGGACGCCATCGAGCAGTACCGGCGGCTGGAGCTGACCCTGGCGGATCCGGGTCGGGCACCGTCCCCGACGGTCAGCGGGGTGACCGCCGGGCACCTTCACCTGAACGTCGGCCTGAGTCTGCTGGCCCTGCGACGGTGGGCACCGGCCGCGGCCAGCTTCCGGGTGGCGCTGCCGGTGTTGCAGCGTTCGGGGGTGCGGCAGAGCGAGGCCCGCTGTCGGCTCGGGCTGGGCACCGCCCTCATGCGGTTGGGTCGGGCGGAGGAGGCCCGGGGGCAACTGCGACGGGTCCTGCGGATCGCCCGGCGGGTCGGGCCGGTGGACCTGGTGGACCAGGCCCTCGGCCGGCTCGCAGAACTCGACTCGACAGCGGGCCGTCGAGTCTCCTGAGCAGCGGGGCCGGGCGGTCGCCGCCCGGCCCCGCATACCCGCACCGTTACCGGAGCTGGTAGGCCCGGTAGACGGTGGTGGTGACCGTGTTCCCCTTGCTGTCCTCAGCGGTGGCGCGCAGCGACACGAAGCCCGACGTGGCCTTCGGGTGGGAGACCGCAGCGGTGTACCGCCCACTCTTCTCCGTGGTCGGAACCGCCACCCAGGTGCGGCCGTCGTCGTACGACACCGACACCCTCGCCGACGTCACCCGGCCCGCGGTCTCCTGCTGGGCGAACGTCAGCGGGATGTCCAACCTGCTGCCCCTCTGGGCGCTGTTGTCCAGCGCCAACGCCGGCCGGAACCCGATCGAGGTCAGCGGCAGCGGACCCGCCTGGTCGGCGGAGGTGGTGAAGGTCCACTCCGTGTCCATGTGGCGGGCCAGCCGGTACGGCTCCGGCAGGTCGAACGCGTACCGCATCCGGTAGGTGGTCGGCTCGGCGGCCACCTCCCAGTTGCCGTACAGGTAGTCGAAGCTGCCCACCAGCGTGTCGCCCCGGTGCAGGGTGAGCTGGTGGTTGGTCATCATGTACGGCAGGCCCACGTGGCCGGACCCGTCGGTGTAGCCGTTGAAGGCGGTCTGCACGGTGTTGCCCTGCCGTACCGCGACCGGCGAGCCGGGGTACACCGGGATCAGGGTGGTGTTGAGGGCCGCGCCGTTCCAGCGCTCGGTGTAGTCGCGGCCGGCCCGGTAACCGGCGTCCTGGGTCTGTGCCAGGTCGAGGATCCACAGGTCGTCGGTCGCGGTCTTCTCCAGAATGTGCGAGCGCCACGACACGTCGCCGTTGTAGAACTCGGTACGCCGGCCGGGCGTCGCCACCGGCGGCAGTTCGCTGGTCAGCATGTACCCGGAGGACACGTCCGGGTCGGGGGTGCTGTTGCTGCGCCAGGCCACCACGCCGGTCGCGTTCTGCGCGTACTCGGCGCGGACCGCGGCCAACTCGCGCCGCGAGACGTGCTCGACCAGGCCGGTGATGAAGGAGCCCCGCATCCGCCAGCCCAACTGGTAGACGTCCGGTGCCCGGCTCTTCTCGGCGGGGCCCTGGAAGACCGCGTGCACCTGGGTGGTCACGCCCGGCAGATCCGTCGGACCGACATCCGCGGTGAGGATCGTGTCCAGCTCACCGGAGACGGCGGCGTACGTCAGGATCGGATCGGCCGTGCGCTGCACCAGCACCGAGGCGTCGTACGGGCGGGCTTGGCGGTCCGGGACGGTGATGTCGAGCGGTCGGGCCCTGCGCCCGTCGAGCACGACCTGCTGGTCCCCGTCGGCGACGATCTTGTTGTTGGTCAGCAACGCGACAGTGCCGTCGGAGTTCTCGAGGTACGCCGAGACGTTCCAGGAGCTGTTCAGCGGCACCCGCACCGACTGGGTTGCCGAGTAGAACGTGTAGCTGGCGTAGTTCTCGGGGTCGGGATTGACCATCTCGATCAGCACGGTGCCGGGTGCGTCGCCGTCCTTCCCGATGGCGGAGATCGTCACGCCCGCCGCCGGCTCCTCGTGGTAGACGCTGAACGGCGTCTGCACCTTGACGTCACCGCCGGTGGCCACCAGGCGCCCGCTGTAGAGGCCGTACGAGGCACTGGCCCGCTCGGCCACGGTGACCTCGACGGTCGCGTCGCCGTGGGCCGGAACGGTCAGGCTGGTCGCGCTCAGCGTCAACAGCCCCGCCGGCGCGTCGCCATCCAGGGCCAGGTCGAGCGTCACCGGCTGGTCACCGCGGTTGTGGTAGGTCATGGTCCGGGCGGTCGGGTCCTCGGTGTGCGGCCACTCGAGCACGCCGAGGCTCAGCGAAGCCGGCGTGACGGTGATCGGCTGCCCCAACGCCTTGGCCACGTTGACGAAGCCGGCACCCTGCCCGAAGACGTCGTACGCCGGATTCGGCGACGCCGTCGCCATCAGCGCTTCCTTGACCTGGGTGGCCTTCCAGTCGGGGTGGGCCTGAGCCAGCAGGGCGGCGGCGCCCGCCACGTGCGGTGCCGCCATCGAGGTGCCGGTGGCGGCGAAGTACTGCGCCGCCGGCAGGTGGCTGAGGGCGCTCGGCGACCGGGCAGCGGTGATCTCGGTGCCGGGCCCCGCGATGTCCGGCTTGACACCGAAGTCGCCGATCCGGGGGCCGCGCAGCGACGACCAGTTCAGCTCGCCGGCCTTGTCGAAGTTCGCCACCGACAGCGCCGCGTCGGCCGTCGACGGAGAGCCGACCCGGAACTGCCAGCCGTTGTAGTTGCCCGCGGCGATGACGAACAAGGTGCCGTACTCGGCGGTCAGGTCGTTGACGGCCGCCTCCAGCGGGTCGACGCCGATCGCGTCGGCGGTGCCGAGGCTCATGTTGACGATGTCGGCGCCGGATTCGGCCGCCCACTGCATGCCGGCCAGGATGGCCGAGTCGGAGCAGCTGCCCTGGCCTTCCACGTTCCAGCACACCTTGCCGTCCAGCAGGGTCGCGCCCGGCGCCACGCCCTTGTACTTGCCGCCCGAAGCGGCGCCGCTGCCGGCGATCGTCGACGACACGTGGGTGCCGTGCCCGTTGAGGTCCACGCCGGTCTCGCGCTCGGGGACGAAGTTGTGCCGTCCCACCACCTTGCCGGCGAGGTCGGGGTGGGCGTCGTCGATGCCGCTGTCCAGCACCGCGACCTTCACGCCGGTGCCGTCGAATCCGGCCGCCCAGCCGGTCGGCGCGCCGATCATCGGCACGCTGGTGTCCAGCTTGGCCTTGCGGATGCCGTCGAGCCAGATCTTGCCGCGGGACAGCGAGGTCCGGGTGCTCTGCCAGGTCCTGGCCAGCTCGGTGGTCGGCACCTTGGTGGCGAAGCCGTCGACCGCTTCCAGTTCCGGCCCGGTGGACAGGCCCCGCACGGCGGTCGCGTCGGAGACCACCAGCGGCAGGTGCGTGAGCTTGTCGAAGTCGAACTCGAGCAGAGCGGTGACGTTGAACAGTCGCTCGTCCAGCCGGTCGGCCTTCAGCAGTGGGATGGCGTCGGACGGGATGACGTAGTCGGCCTTGTCCCGCTGGAGGCGTACGAAGTGGACGCCCGCACGCGGGGCGACGCTCACCTCCCTGCCGCGGACCGTGACCTGGTCGCCGGTGAACAGGGTCAGCTTCCGCGCGGGCTCCGGATCTTGGGCCACGGGAACCACCGGAGCCGATGCTGCCGCGGGGTCCGCGGTGGCGGGCGCGACTCCGATGAACAGGGTCGCCAGCGTGGCGCCCAGTGTGCCGTACGCCAGAAGACGGCGTTGTCGCATGGGGGTCCTCTCCACTTCGGTGCGTCGATCGGCGTGATCGCTGGATCCAGGTGCCTGGGTGTTCGGGATGAGTTCATCCGCACGTTTCGTAGCGGCGGCAACGTCGTGCCACAACGGTTGCGCGGACGGTGGCGGCCACCGGGGTCGGCGACGTTCGCCCAGCTCAGCGCGAGGACCCGGAGAAGGGGCTGTGACGTACGTCGCAGCGCTGTGCGAAGCTTCCGCAGCAACTTCTGCCTGTTGTTCTGCCGGAGCCGGAGCGAGCACGAGCATGCGTGTTCCGGTCCGCACGGCTCGGTGTGCCCGGCGCGGCGGTCGTCGTACGAGGCGGGATCGACGCCGTGGCATGCGCGCCGATCAGCTCGGGCTCAACGGCGCACGCGGTCCGCGACGCCCGGAGCTCCGGGCTGCTGGCACACGTACGGTCGGAGTGGACCGGAACGGCAAGCCGGGTAACGCGTCGCGTCCGCCGGTGCAGCGACCGACGGACGCGACGACGGGTGGGTGGCCGGCTCAGTGCCGGCGGCCCTCCGAGATCCGGTAGGTGCGCAGGTTCGGGTCGGCCCGCAGCTGCGCCTCGGTGTACTTGACGGTGTCCCAGCCCTTGCCCGAGTAGAGCCGGGTCTGGTCGGCGTACCAGGGCGAGTTCGGGTTGGTCGACTGCGAGTAGGTGAGGATCTGCCGGCCGGACGGCCCGTCCGGGCCCAGCTCGACGGCCATCACGAAGGAGGAGCCGTGCACCACCTTCGGGAAGCCGACGCCGGGGCGCAACGGGTTGATGATCATGTTGAAGATGCCGGCCTCGGCCGGTCCACCGTGGATCGGGATGCGCTGGTCGCCGCGCGGCTCGGTCTGGACGTCGCCGAGCCGGGCGTCCAGCGGGATGCCGGCGAGCCGGCGGACGGCGTCGGCGAGCGCCCGCAGCACCCCCGCGTCGGCGGTGGCCAGCCGGGCCGGGGTGTGCACCGGATCGGCGGGGTCGAAGGCGTCGGCGAACCGGATGCCGCCGGCCAGGGCGAACTCGGTGAACAGGTGGGCGCCCCGGCTGCCGGTGTCAGCCCGCAGGTCCCAGCCCCGCAGCGCGGCACAGGCGTCGCGCAGGTCGACGGTGGTGCCGTCGGAGGCGGTCGCGGTCGGCTGGGCGGTGCAGAGCGCCACCAGGTCGTCGCGGACCAGTTCGCCGCCGTACACGCGGTTGCCGAACACCGTCTGCCAGAGCCGGCCGGTGGTGAACCGGGTGCCCGGCAGGTCGTCGGTGCCGGCCAGGCGCCGCTGCACCTGGTCGAGCCCGAGCCGGGTACGCAGGCTGCGCTGGCTGCCCTCGCGGCCGATGATCCGGGGGTAGCCCACCAGCGGCGCCTCCGGGTTGGCCAGCCAGTGGCTGTCGTTGGAGTTGGTCACGTAGTCGGTGCGGAACCGGATCGGCAGGTTCGCCGGGCCGAGGATGCCGGGCACCGCCGCGTCCGGGTCGGCGCCCAGCGCGCACGCCGACCGGGACCCGTCCAGGACGGCCTGCCCGCTGCTGGCGTAGAGCGGCTGGAACGGCGCCGGGATGCAGGCGGCGGCGAGGTCGTCGGTGACCCGGGGCACCACCGAGTGGTCGGCGTAGAGCGCCTCGCCGCGGGCGTCGGCGGCGATCACGTTCACCCAGGGCAGGAACTGGTAACGGTCCAGCACCCGCTTCAACTCACGGACCGTCTTCGCCCGGCCCATCTGCAACCAGCCGTCGAAGGCCCGGTTGTTGGTGGCGTTCACGTCGGTCACGGCGTACGCGGCCTCGGTCGTCCAGTCGAAGCTGCCGGGCACCACGACCACCGGCCCGTAGTGGGTGTCGTGGAAGGTGCGGCTGACCGGGACCGTGCCGCCGGCCGGGTTCGGCACCTGCACGGTGACCGTGCGGGTGGTCATCTTCCGCGGCCGGCCGTCGACGTAGTAGGAGGTCGGGTCGCCGGGCACCAGGGCGAGGCGGTGCCAGACGAAGCGGCGGGCGGTGGAGACGGTGTGGCTCCAGGCGATGGTGCGGTTGTGCCCGATCTCCACGATCGGGTCGCCGATCAGCGCGGCGCCCTCCACGTCGTAGCGGCCGGGCACCTTGAGGTGCATCCGGTAGAACCGCTCCGCCCCGTCCCAGGGGAAGTGCGGGTTGGCCAGCACCATCCCGCCGCCGTGCGTGGTGGCCCCGGCGCCGAGCCCGTAGGCGTTGCTGCCGACCCCGGCCGGCGCGCCGTCGACCGAAGCGAGCACGGCGGCGGCGCCCGGCGCGTCCTGGGCGGCGGCCGGGCCGGTGGCGGTCGGCGGGGCGGCGGCGACGATGCCGTCGAGCAGCGCGCGCGAGCCGGCGCGGATCATGCTGGCCCAGGTGGTCCGCCACAGGTCCAGTTCGGTCAGCGGGCGTACCCACGGCTTGGCCCGGCAGGCCGGGTCGGTGAGGTTCGCCGCGCCGCCGACCCGGCGCAGGTAGTGGTTGTAGCCGGCGACGAAGCCCCGGATCTGGTCCCGGACGTCGTCGGACGGCGAGTGCACGCCGTCGCGGCGGCCGTCGAGCAGCCGCTCGACCGCGCGGTCCTCGATCGCCTTGCGGAAGAACAGGTCACTGCGCACGTTGGCGTCGGTCGGGCCGCTCGCGCCGAACCAGCGGGACCGCTCGCCGCTGACCGTGACCACCTTCTCGGCGATCACGCAGAGGTTGTCCTCGGCCTGGACGTAGCCGACGCCGAAGCCGAGGCTGCCGAAGGTGTGCGCGGTGATGTGCGGGACGCCGTAGGACGCCCGGCGGATCTCGGCGGAGTAGCCCCGCCCGTCGCGCTGCTTGCCGGCGGCCGGCGCCGACCCGGCGACCAACCCGGACACGACCATGCCCAGGGCGGCCACCGCCGCACCGAGGCGAAGAGCTGGACCGGTCACGCCATCCTCCCCCGCCGGACGTCATCGTCCAGAAACATTCACGTTGCTCGGCATTCTCACCCCGGTCGGGCCCTCGCGTACACCCCCGATCGGGAGCCCCGTCGCCGATTGACCGTGCCCGCGGCCGCCGTTCGCTTTCCCGGCACGGGGCGGCCCGGCGCTCGGTAACGTCAGCCACAGCCGGTGACGCCGGCGCGGGCGGAAGGGGTGAGCGCCGGTGACCGAGACGGGTGGCCGTCGCGACGCCGTGATCGCCGTCGACATCGGCACCGCCAGCGCCAAGGCGGTCGCCTACGACACCCAGGGCCGCCAGCTCACCCAGTACGGCTCGCCGTATCCGCTGGACGAGCCGCAACCCGGCTGGGCCGAACAGGACCCGCTGCGGATCCACGCGGCGGTGCTGGAGGCGATCGGGGCGGTGGTGGCCGACCTGGGGCGGCCGGTGGCCGGGCTGGCGTTCAGCACCGCGATGCACAGTCTGATCGGGTTGGACGCCGACGGCGAGCCGATCACCCCGTCGATCACCTGGGCCGACGCCCGGGCCAGCCGACAGGCCGAGCGGCTGCGCGCGGTCCCGTCCGGGCTGGCCCTGCACCGGCGTACCGGCACCCCGGTGCACCCGATGGCGCCGCTGCCCAAGCTGCTCTGGCTGGCCGAGCAGGAGCCGCAGCTGTTCGGGCGGTCGGCGTACTGGGTGGGGATCAAGGACTGGGTCCTGCTGCGGCTCTGCGACGAACTGGTCACCGACCACTCGGTCGCCTCCGGCACCGGGCTGATGGACATCCACCGGCTGGCCTGGGACGCCGAGGCGCTCGGCATCGCCGGCATCACCGACACCCAGCTTCCCCGGCTGGTCTCCACCACCGCCGTGCTGCCCGGCCTGACCCCCGAGGCGGCCGAGGCGACCGGGCTGCCCCGGCGTACGCCGGTGGTGGTCGGCGCCGGCGACGGACCGCTGGCCAACCTGGGCCTCGGCGCGGTGTCCCCCGGGGTGGTGGCCTGCTCGATCGGCACCAGCGGCGCGATGCGGGTGGTGGTGGAGCACCCGGGTGTGGACCCGCTCGGCGGGGTGTACTGCTACGCGCTGACCGAGCGGCGCTGGGTGGTCGGCGGGGCGATCAACAACGGCGGGGTGGTGCTCGACTGGGCCGGTGACGCGCTCGCCCCCGAGCTGGGCGAGGACGCCGAGGACGAGCTGCTGGCGCTGGCCGCCCGCGCCCCGGTCGGCTCGGGCGGGCTGATCATGCTGCCGTACCTGCTCAGCGAGCGGGCCCCGCACTGGAGCGCGCTGCCGCGCGGCGCGTACGTGGGGCTGACCCACGGCCACCGCCGGTCGCACCTGGTGCGGGCCGCGATCGAGGGGGTCTGCCAGCAGCTGGCGCTGGTGCTGGCGTCGGTGCGGGCGGCCGGCAACGAGGTGCACGAGGTCCGGGCCAGCGGCGGCTTCGCCCGCAGCGGCCTGTGGCGGCAGATCCTCGCCGACGTGCTCGGCATGCCGGTGCGGTTCCCGGCCGGGCACGAGGGGTCCAGCCTCGGCGCGGCGCTGCTGGGCATGCAGGCGCTGGGCCAGATCGCCTCGATCGACGTGGCCGCCGACCTGGTCCGGATCGAGCAGACCGTGCAGCCCGACCCGGCGGCGGCCGCCACCTACGCGACGCTGCTGCCGCTCTTCTCCGAGCTCTACGACGCGCTGGTGCCGACGTTCACCTCGCTGCGCCGGCTGGCGCCGGGCCTGCCGCCCGAGCCGGCACCCACCCCGCCACCGCTGTGAGCGGCCGACGGGCGCGATGGCCGGGCGTCAGGTCGCCGGGTCGGCGTCGAGCAGCCGCTGCGCGGCCGCGCGGGCGTCGCGCGCCGGTTCCGGACTGCCGACGATGGCAGCGGTGACCATCGCGCCGTTGGCCAGCACCAGCAGTTGCGCGGCGAGCGCCGGGGACCGGCCGGCCGCGGCGACGAGGGCGGCGAGGTGGTCGGCGACCGCCTGCTTGTGGGCGCGGACGATGTCGACCACGTTCGCCGACGCCGGGCCGAGTTCGGCGAACGAGTTGATGAACGCGCAGCCGCGGAAGTCGGGCTGGCCGAACCAGTCGTACAGGTAGTCGAAGACCGCCAGGACGCGCTCCGCCGGCGTCGCCCGAGCCGAGGTGTACGCCGAGATCTGCTCCCGGATCGCCCGGTCCCGCCGGCGCAGCACCGCCTCGACGAGGTGCTCCTTGGACGGGAAGAGCTGGTAGGTGCGCTTGAGCGAGACCCCGGACGCCTGCCGGATGGCGTCCATGCCGACCGCCTGGATGCCGCGCTCGTAGAAGAGCGCGTCGGCCGCGTCGAGCAGGCGCGCCTCGGCCGTCGTGTGGTCCATGTCAAAGCCCCTTGCGCGGAGAACCGTCGTTCTCCTACGGTAGCAGGCAACCGGAGAACGATCGTTCTCACAGATTCCGAGGAGCCTCCGTGTCCCCCTTCGTCACCCGTCACCGCACCGTCACCCTCGCCGGCCAGCAGGTCTTCTACCGGGAGGCCGGCGACCCGTCACGGCCCACGCTGGTGCTGCTGCACGGCTTCCCCACCAGCTCGCACATGTTCCGGAACCTGATCCCCGCGCTGGCCGACGAGTACCACCTCGTCGCTCCCGACCACATCGGATTCGGCCGGTCCTCGGCCCCGCCGGTGGACCGGTTCGAGTACAGCTTCGAACGGCTCACCGAGATCACCCTGGCGCTGCTCGACACCCTCGGCATCGAGCGCTTCGCCCTCTACCTGCACGACTACGGCGCCCCGATCGGCCTGCGGATCGCCAGCCGGAACCCGGACCGGGTCACCGGGCTGGTCGTGCAGAGCGGCAACGCCTACACCGACGGGTTCACCCCCTTCTGGGAGGTGCTCTTCGCGCACGCCAAGGACCGGGCGACCCACGAGCCGGCGGTCCGCGACCTGCTCACGGCGCAGGCCACCGAATGGCAGTACACCCACGGCGTGCCGGCCGACCGGCTGGACCGGATCGCCCCGGAGACCTGGACCCTCGACCAGGCCGGCCTGGACCGGCCGGGCAACAAGGAGATCCAGCTCCAGCTCTTCTGGGACTACCAGTTCAACCTGGACGCCTACCCCGACTTCCAGCGCTACTTCCGCGAGCACCGGCCGCCCACGCTGGTCGCCTGGGGCCGCCACGACGAGATCTTCGGCGCCGCCGGGGCCGAGGCGTACGCCCGGGACCTGCCCGACGCCGAGGTCCACCTGCTCGACACCGGCCACTTCGCGCTGGAGACCCACGGCGACGAGATCGCCGGCCTGATCCGCGGCTTCCTGCGCCGGGCCCGGTAGCCGGATGTCCGCCACCACCCTGCGCCCGCCGGTCACCGGTCGGCGGGCGGCCTGGGGCGCCGCGCTGAGCGCGGGCGCCATGCTGCTCGGGGCGACGGTTCTGCTGGCCACCGTGGAGGCAGTGACCGGGCTGGACGTCTTCGCGCTGCCCTTCGTCGCCTCGGCGGCGGTGCTCGCACTGGCGCCCGGCGCGCCGCTGGCCCGGCCGGCGGCGGTGCTGCTCAGCTATCCGCCGTGCGCCCTCGTCGCGGTGGCGGTCACCGCGGTCGCGGGCCCGTCGGTGTGGACGGCCAGCGCGGCGGCGGTGGCGTCGGTCGTCACCATGCTGCTGCTGCGGGCGCCGCACGCGCCGGCCGCCGTCTGTGCCGCCTTCATCGGCCTGACCGGCCCCGGCGTCGGCTACCCGCTGCACACCATGCTGCCGGCGGTGCTGATCGTGCTCGGCGCGGCCCTGCTCGCCGGGCGACTGCTGCCCGGCTACGGCTACCCGCCGTCGCGGCACTGACCTGCCGGCCCTCGGCCGGCCCCGACCGGGCGCTGGCCCGGCCGGGGCCGGTCAGGGGGCCTCGACGGCGGCGATCCGGTACTTGTGCACCTCGGCGCCGAGGATCGCCGCCACCTGCGCCTCGGCCGGACCGGAACCACGGAAGGCGAGCAGCAGCTCGTCGGAGTCCCAACGCTCGTAGACGTTGATCCGCCCCGGCTCGACCGGGTCGCCGCTGATCGCGAAGTCGACACAGCCCGGCGCGGAGCGCGCCTGCCGGATCGTCTCGACGCAGGACGCCAGGTAGGCGCCCCGCTCGGCCGGGTCGACGTACAGGCTGCCGGCGACGATGACCATCGTGGACCTCCTCGGAACGGGTGACGACCCCGGTGATGGTCCCCCGGTCCGACCCCACCGCGCCGCCGCCGCACCCGGACGGGTGACGCCACCGGCACCGGCGCCGGCCGGCTTGACCGCTCCTTATCGTGCAAACGTGAGCAAAACCGACAAAAAGGCTTCATCTTCCCGATGGGCACGGCGAGCGCTGTCCGCCCTGGTGGCGCTGACTCTGCTCGGGCCGGTGGGGCCGGCGGCGGCCGACGGTGGGCCGGCGGTGCCGCCCACCGCACCGCCACCCCCGGCGGCCACGCTGGCCTGGCTCGCCGTCCCGGGCGGGGTGTTCTCGGTGGACACGGCGGCGCGCACGGTGCGCTACCGCGGCTGCGCCGGCGACACCGGCCGGATCCCCGACCCCGGCATGCAGGTCGCCCGCCGGGTGGCCAGCGGTGAGGTCACCGTCGGCGCGACGACCTACGCGTACGACATCCCGCTGGTCGGGCGCGTGCCCGGGGTGGTGGAGGTGTTCCGCCCCGGCGCCCGGCCGGCGGCGCTGGTCGGCGCGGTGGTCACCGACCCGCAGCCGCCCACCGACCCGGCCGCCGGGCGGCGGCTGCTCCCGCTCACCGGGCAACTGGCCCGGGCGGTCGAAGCGTCCACCGCCAACCCGGCCGGCGTCGCCGTCCGCGACCTCTCCGGCCGGTACGGCCACCAGCAGGTCGCGGTCAACGGCACGTTCCGCCCCAAGGCGGCCAGCGTGATCAAGCTGTGGATCCTGGTCGAGCTGCTGCGCCGGGTGGACTGCGGGCAGGAGTCCCTGGCCGACGGGGTGCTGGTCACCCCGGCCGACGTGGTCGACGGCACCGGCGAGTTGCAGTACGAGACGTTCCCCCAGGTGGTCACGCTGCACCGGCTCGCCGAGTACATGGTGATCTACAGCGACAACACGGCGGCGAACGTGCTGATCGACCACCTGGGCGGATTCGGCCCGGTCAACGCGCTGATCGACGCGATGAACCAGCGCGAGACCGTACTGGCCCGCAAGATGCTCGACACCGAGGCGGCCCGGCGCGGCGAGGAGAACTACACCAGCCCGGACGACGTGGTCTCGCTGCTCGGCGCGGTGTGGGACGCCGAGATCCTCACCCCGGCGTCCCGCGGCCTGATGATCGGTTTCCTGCGGGCGCAGACCCTAACCAAGATCCCCGCCGCGCTGCCGCCCGGCGTGCCGGTGGCGCACAAGACCGGGGACCTGCCCGACGCGTCGCACGACGTCGGCTACTACCTGATCCCCGGCTCGCAGACGGCTGTCGCCTTCCTCACCGGCGGCCCGATGGCCACCGGCGACGAGACGGTCCGCCGACTCGCCCGTACCGTCTACGACTACCTGGTGCCGCCCGGCGACGGGGCGTACGAGGAGTAGCTCAGACGCCCGGGATGTTGGCCGGCGGGTCGTCGCGCACCATCTCGGCGGCCGGCTTCTCCACCGCGACGGGCAGGCCGAAGTCCGCGTACGTCAGCTCCAGCGCCGCCGCCCGCCCCGGCTCGGCGGCCAGCTCGATCCGGTAGCGGACCAGCCGGCCCCGCTCGTCCAGGGCGGCGGTGAACGGCACCGCCCCGGCCCGGTCACCGAGCACGGCGCCGACCCCCTCGCCGAGCACGTCTGCGCTGCCCCGCAGGTCGAGGGTGCCGGCGTACTCGCGGTCACCGGTCTGCCGTACCCCGCTCGGGGCTCGCAGCGTGCTGGCCAGCCGGGTGTTGTCCAGGCCCCGGCCGCCGTCGACCGGCACCTGCCACCAGGTTCGGCCGTCCCACTCCGGCACCCGCCGGTCGGGAGCGCTCACCCGCACGTAGGCGTCCGTCCCGGTGACCAGCCGCTCGACCTTCACCTCACCGGCGGGCACCTTCAGCGAGGTGGTCTCCAGGCCCCGCCGGGCGCGCGGATCCCAGACCAGCACGGTGCCGTCCCCCGCGGTGCCGGAGCCGACGGTCAACCGGTAGGACTCCCGGTCGACCGCCGCGGCGGCGTCGACCAGCACGGCGGCCGGATCGGCGCCCGCCGCCGGCCGGTCGGTGGACGGCTCGGACCGGCCGAAGGCGGCCCAGCCGCCGACGACCGCGGCGACGGCCAGGACGGCACCGGCGGCGACCAGCTTGCGACGGTTCACGGCGGCTCCTCGGGGGTGTGCAAGCCCGCCGGCGGATCACCGATCGACGCTCACGACAGTGCGGCCCGGCCAGCGTAGCCGGGACCGCACCGGCGTGCTCACGCCCGGCTGATCGCGTTGGCGTGGATCGCCTCGCTGAGGTACGCCGTCAGGCCCGGCGCGATGGCCTCGTAGTGCGCGGTGAACCGCTCGTCGGCCAGGTACATGTCGGCCAGCCCGGTGTGGATCTCGTACGAGCACTCGTAGAACGACCGGCTGATGAGCTGGCGGTGCTCCTCGGCCAGTTCCATCGCCGCCGGGCTGTCGGCCGGCGCGCCGGAGGACATCAGCGCCACGATCCGGCGGCCCCAGTCCTCGTTCTCCGCCTTGATCCGCAGCCAGTCCTCTTTGGTGTAGCGGGACACCCGCCGGCTCGACTCCCGGTACGCCTCGCTGCCGCCCCACCGCCGCTCCGCCTCCTCGGCGTGCGCCTCCGGGTCGAAGTCGCCGAAGACCTCGAACCGCTCCTCCGGGGTCAGTTGGATGTTCAACTTGCTCGCCTCCATCGCGAACTCGATCGCCGTGACCATCTCCTGCAACCGCTTGATCCGTACGGTCAGCAGCTCGTGCTGGCGGCGCAGGTGCGCCGTCGGGTCGCTCGCCGGGTCGTCCAGGATCGCGGCGATCTCCTCCAGCGGGAACCCCAGCTCCCGGTAGTAGCGGATGTGCTGCAACCGCTCCAGGTCCGCGTCGTCGTAGCGGCGGTAGCCGGTGCTGCTGCGACCACTCGGCGAGAGCAGCCCGATCTCGTCGTAGTGGTGCAGCGTCCGCACGGTCACCCCGGCCAGACCGGCCACCTGTCCCACCGTGTACGCCATGGTTTCCCTCCCTTCCGGAAACCAGGCTCCGGCCTGCCGTTACGTGAGGGTCAAGTCCGATTCTGCGACGCCGGTCACCCCGACCGCCGCGGCTCGCCCGAGCCGAGCCGGCCCACCCGGCCTGTCGGGCGGCCGGCCAGCTCCTGCGGGCGCGATCTCCGCCGCCGGCTTGAGCGCCTCGACCACCGGCATCCAGCGCGGCCGGCCGCTCAGGTCCGGGCGAGCGCCGTGCGCAGCTGGGCCAGCCCCGTGGGGCGGCCGTAGCGGTAGCCCTGGCCGTGCACGCAGCCGATCGCCGCCACCGCGGCGTGCTGCCGCTCGGTCTCCACCCCCTCGGCGACCACCGACAGCTCGAACGCGCCGGCGAGCCGGGTCACCATCTCCACCGTCGCGTACGCCCGGGCGTCGGTGTCGAGCCGGGCCACGAAGGACCGGTCGATCTTCAGCTCGGTGGCCGGGATCCGGTGCAGGTAGCTCAGCGCCGAGTACCCGGTGCCGAAGTCGTCGATGGAGATCCGGATGCCCAGCTCGCGCAGCTGGCGCAGCCGGTCCAGCACCGCCTCACTGCCGTCGATCAGCGCCGACTCGGTCAGCTCGAGGGTGAGCGCCCGGGGCGCCAGGCCGGCGCTCGCGGTCGCCGCGGTCACCGTGGCGATCAGGTCCGGCCGGCGCAGGTGCGCGGCGGCGATGTTCACCGCCACCGTCGCCTCGGTCCGCCGGCCCCGCCAGGTGGCCGCGGCCCGGCACGCCTCGTGGATCACCCACCGGTCGATCGGCACGATCAACCCGGTCTCCTCCGCCAGCGGCAGGAACCGGGCCGGGCTGAGCAGCCCCAGCCGGGGATGCCGCCAGCGCACCAGCGCCTCGGCGCTGCGTACCGCCCCGGTGGCCAGGTCGACGATCGGCTGGAACTCCAGGTGCAACTGGCCCTCGTCGACCGCGCGGCGCAGGTCGGCGATCAGCTCCGCCCGGGTCACCGCCGACTCCCGCAGCGCGGGCGTGCAGGTCCGGTACGCGGACTTGCCGGCGGCCTTCGCCGCGTACATGGCGATGTCGGCGTCGCGCAGCAGGTCGGTGTGCGAGGCGTGCTGTGGGCCGTACTCGGCGATGCCGATGCTGGCCGACGGGTGCAGCCCCAGGTCGCCGTCGTCGTCCTCGGCCGGCTCCAGCGCGGCCAGCAGCCGCTCGGCCAGCCGCTCCGGCGGCACCCGCCCCTCACCGTCGACCAGCACCGCGAACTCGTCGCCGCCGAGCCGGGCGATCGTGCCGTCGCCGTCGACCGCCGCCCGCATCCGCTCGGCGACCCCGGTCAGCAGGCTGTCCCCGGTGGCATGTCCGAACCGGTCGTTGACCTGCTTGAACCCGTCGAGGTCGAGGAGCAGCACGGCGACCGGCCGGCCGTCGCGCAGCGCGCCGCGCAGCTTCCGGTTGAACATCAGCCGGTTGGGCAGGCCGGTGAGCTGGTCGGCGTACGCCAGCCGGCGCAGCCGGACCACCAGCCGCAGGTTCTCGTTGGCGGCCAGCCCCTGCCGCAGCGCCAGCGCGGCGAGCAGCGCCATCATGCCGTAGAAGACCAGGTGCGGGGTCTGCCCGGTGGGTTGGCGGGCCAGCACCACCGCGACGATCGCCCCACCCACCGGCAGGTACGGCAGCGCCACCCGCCACCACGGCGGCAGCGGCGACTCGGCCTCGTCCGCGTGGTCGCACTCCGGCGGCGGCGGATACCGGGTGGCCACGCCGACCAGCAGGTAGCTCAACGGCCAGCAGAGGTCGATCGGGTGGCCGGAGAAGTAGTCGCCGCGCACGGCGAGCGAGACGTAGACGGTGTCCGCCACCGCCCGCAGGGTGAGGCTGGCCCCGATCACCGTCATCGGCCGCCACGCCGGCCGGGCCACCGCGACCAGGATGGTCAGCTGCATCAGGTCGAGCATCGGGAAGAGCAGCCCGAGCGTACGCAGCGGATCGGCCAGGTCGGCGGCGGCCACGTCGCGGACCACCACGACCCAGCCGATCGGCACCAGGGCGAGCCCGACGATCACCCCGTCCAGCACCGTCCGGGCCCGCCCCACGGCGGTCCGCGGGGCGGCGAGCGAGCAGAGCAGCGCGCCGGTGCCGGTGAGGATGCCCGCGGTGAAGATCGCCCCGACCAGGGGGGTGTGCGGCAGGTCGCCGCCGAGCAGCCGGTCGACCGTCCACACCGCGCGGCCGAGCGCCGCGAGCGCCATGGTGACCGCCAGCAGCGTCCAGAACCGGCGCAGCGGCGCCGGGTGCCGGCGGGCCGCCTCGCGGCAGGCCACCGCCGCCCAGCCGGCGACCAGCAGCGCGCCGGCGTCGCTGACCACGGCCGCGGCGGGCAGCGCGGCGAACAGCCAGAGCGCCTCGCCGACCAGCACCGCGCCCGCGCCGAGCAGGCCGATCCGAGCGGTACGTGCCGACATCGGGCGGGCCGGGCGTCCCCACAGCGTCGGCGGTGCGGCGTCGGCCGGCGGGCCGGAGTCCGCGGGGCGGACCGCGGCGGCCGGCGCGGGGACGCCCCCGGCGGCCTGCTCGACGTGCTGTCGCGATCCGATCGCTCCGGCTCTCTCTCGTGCGCACCCTCGACGGCGAGGACCGGCCCGGCAAACCCGGAAAGCGTAGCCACGCGCTCAGCCGCCCCGCCAGAGCCGGACGGCCACCGGCACGCGTCGCGTGGATCTGCCCGGAACCGGAACGGACGTGCTCGCCCGGCGTCCCAGCGAGTTGGAGGCTTCGGCGTCCCGCACCAGCGCCGGCGCCCGCTGCCCGCCGGCGCGACGGTCCATAGCACACCAGTCGGGGGTACGAACTCGACGCGGTGGTGCGGGCACTCGGCCGGTGGGCTGACGGCACCGGGCGGTCGGCAACGAACCCGGTGACAACGGCAGCCTTGACGTCGGTCTCGTCGTGTTAGCTGACAGCAGATTGATCATCAGCAGGTCGGCGGCCTACCGTGGTGGTCGTGCATGAGGTTCACACGGGGGACGGACGGATCCTGGCGGTCGAGGAGTGGGGCGTTCCCGACGGAGCACCGGTGCTGTCGGTGTGCGGTAGTCCGATGAGCCGCCTGGCGCGGTATCCCGATCCGGCGCTTTTCGAGCGGCTCGGCGTACGGCTCGTCACCTACGACCGGCCAGGGTTCGGTCGCTCGACACCGAGACCGGGCCGTCGGGTCGTTGACGGTGCCGACGACATCGCGGCTATCGTCGACGCGCTCGATCTGGACCGGCTTTCGGTCGTCGGGGTATCTGGCGGCGGGCCACACGCGCTGGCGTTCGCCGCCCGGTACCCGGAGCGGGTCGTCCGGGTGGCGGTGCTGGCGAGCCTGGCGCCCCGCGACGCCGCGGGCCTCGAGTGGACGGCCGGCATGGCCGACGGCAATCGCCGCAGCGCGGCAGCGGCCTTGCGGGGCCGGGCAGCCGTCGAGGCGCACCTCGCTGCTGTGGACCAGGGCGGGCCGGCGCTGTTGCCCGCCAACGACCAGGCCGTGCTCGCTAGGCCGGAGATCAACGCCATGGTCAGGGCCGCGTTCGCCGAGGCCGTCCGGCCGGGCCTCGACGGCTGGGTCGACGACGTGCACGCCCTCTTCGGGCTGCCGTGGGGTTTCGACCCGGCGACCGTGTCGCGACCGGTGCGGGTGTGGCACGGCGCGCTCGACCAGGCCGTGCCCGCCGCGCACGGCCGGTGGCTCGCGGCGCGCATCCCCGGCGCCGAGCTCGAGGTCCAGCCGGATGCCGGCCACGCCGGTCACTTCGACGCGACACCGGCCGTCCTCGAGTGGCTGGTAGCGGCGCCCGTCACCGCAAACGCACCCTGAATCCACCACCCACCCCCCACCCACCCCACACCCCCCACCCCCACCCCCGCCATCGCTCGGTGATCATGAGGTTGGCGGCAGCAACGGAGATCGAGACCGCCGCCAACCTCATGATCAACCGGGGTCGGGGGTGGGGGTGGGTGGGCCGCCGTGGGTCCAGGGGGTTTCCTCGGCGGTGGGGAAGGTGGCGGGCGGCAGGAAGGCCTCCGAGAGGGTGGTGTAGCAGAGCCGCTCCCCCGCCTCCGGCACGCTGCCGGGCGCCGCCGCCAGGCCGCGGCCCATCCCGCCGGAGAGCTCCAGCACCACCTCGGTCTTGCCGTCGGCGGCCGGGGTCACGAACACCACCCGGGCCTTCTGCGCCGGCCGGGTCGGCGAGTACAGCACCGCGCCGACCGGCACCAGCACCGGCTCGGTGGTGACCAGCTGGATCCGGGGCCGCAGCACCGGCCGCTTGCCGCTGTCGTCCACCCGCTTCGGGTCGGCCAGCGTCACCTCGCCGACGAACGCCTCACCGGCCAGCCGGTGCTCGGCCATCACCAGCGGGTCGTCGTAGGCGCGCTGCACGGCGTAGGAGGTCAGCGCCCGCTCCAGCCGGTGCAGCCGCTGGGCCGCCGCCACCGCGCCGTCGCGCCGGGGCTGCGGGCCGCCGCCCGCGTCGAGGTGCTCCGCGTAGCCGGTGAACGCGTCCCGGTCGCCGGCCCACCGGCCCTCGACCCGGGCGCCGGGCGGCAGCGCGCGCAGCAACCCCACGCCGCGCCACATCAGCTCCCAGGTGGGCGCGAGCTGGTCGCGCAGCAGCCGTTCCAGCTCGGCGTACGCGGCCGCGCGGGCCGCCGGATCCGCCTCGGCGGCGGCGTACGCGGCGATCGCCGGGGCGAGCCACCGGTTGTCGAACTCGGGATCGGTGGCCGGCCCGGCCGGCGGGCAGCGCGCCGGGTCCTCGGCCAGGGCCGCCGCCTCGGCGCCGGTGTGCCCGGCCGGCGGGTCGATCCAGCCGAGCAGCGCCGGCAGGTGCAGGTCCTCCACCGCGCTCTGCCCGGTCGCCCAGTGCAGGGTCAGCGCGTCGGTCATCGCCACCAGCGCCGACGAGCCCGGATGCTCGGCGCGCTCGGCGAAGAAGGTCAGCCAGCGACCCAGCAGCGGCACCGACGGGTGCACCGGATGCTCGCCGTCGGTCCGGCGGAACCGGGTGGCGCGGCCGAGCAGCCGCAGGAAGGTGATCCCGGCCGGGTTCGGCACCAGCAGCTGCGGCGCGTCGACGTAGCGGTGGCGGACGTCCCGGCCCCGGTCCACCGCCACCGCCTCGGTGGCCCCCCGGTGCCCGTCCAGGTACGGCAGCAGCACCGCCGCCAGCTCGGCGGCGAACGCGAAGCGCTGGTCGCGGTTGCGGGGCTGCGGCACGATCAGCAGCCGCGCCTCGTCCGGCGCCGCGCCGACCAGCATCGCCAGCGGGGCGTTCGCCTCGCCGGCCATCGCCAGCGGCACCAGCACCAGCGGCCGTGGCGACAGGTGCAGGTGCCGTACGGTGGCCACCGGCTGCGCCACCCCGGCGGCGAGCGCCTGCGCCCGGGCCAGCGCGCGCAGCGTACTCATGCCGGCAGCCCGAGGGCCTCGGCGCGCAACCGGGCGGCGGCGCGCAACAGCGCGGCGGCCTCCGCCTGCTCCGGCTCGGGGGTCCGCTCGCCGGTGGCGAGCGCCAGCACCTCCGGCACCGTCGGCACGCCGCCGAGCGCCTCGCGCACCGGCCGGCCCAGCGCGGCGGTCTGCTCCCGGGCCTCGTGCCGGCAGAAGTACGCCAGCTCGCAGGCGGCCAGGCAGTCCGGCGCGTAACGGGCCTCCACGGTGGACAGCGCGGCGGCCAGCGTCGCCGGCTCGGCGGTCAGGTCGGCGGTGAAGTCCTCGGGCACGGCCGCCAGCAGCGCGTCGATCCGGGCCATCCGGTCCAGTTGACGGCGCAGCACCAGCAGCTGCTTGCGCACGTCGAGCAGGCTCGCCACC
Source organism: Micromonospora desertarenae (assembly GCF_056150265.1). Taxonomy (NCBI): domain Bacteria; kingdom Bacillati; phylum Actinomycetota; class Actinomycetes; order Micromonosporales; family Micromonosporaceae; genus Micromonospora; species Micromonospora desertarenae. Next base: position 379,582 of record NZ_JAXCFQ010000006.1, on the reverse strand, counting down.
GGCTGGTTGGCGAAGTCGCGCGGGCAGACCAGCACCACGTCGTGCGACACCAGCTCCGGGTCGTGCCCCTCGGCGGTGAGCAGCTCGCGCAGCGCCAGCACGTAGACGGCGGACTGGATCGCCGCGGCGGCCACCTTGCCCGGGTCGGCCTGCCCGTCGATCACCGGGAACGACTTGATCTCCACGACGTGGAACCGGCCGGCGAGCCGGGCCGCGACCAGGTCCGGCTCCAGGTACACCCGCCGGCCGGCGACGTCCAGGCCGAGCAGCGGGTGGTCGAAGAGCGCGGCCGGCTCGTCCGGCCCGGCCGGTACGGCGGCGGCGAGCACCTCCCGGGAGCGCCGCTGCCGGTCCGCCAGGTCGTCGGCGCCGAGGTCGGTCCAGTCGGCCCGGTCGCCGGGCGGCACGCCCAGCCGCTCCGCCACCAGCCGCAGCAGCTCCACGCCGCCGTCCGCCTTGAGCTGCGCCTCGAACGCGTTGCCCCGGGTGATGGCGAACCGGGACTGCCCGAACCGGGCCGGGAAGCCGATCCGCTCGGCCAGCTTCGGCTTGTCCACCCCGGCGCCGTCGAGGACGGCCCGCCGGGTGCAACCCGGGTTGCCGGTCAGCGCGGCGATGGTGCGGGCGTTGTGCCGCCGGGCCGGCACCCCGCCACGGATCGCCGCCAGTCGCTGCTCGCTGCTCGTCATGATCCGCCCAGGATAGGCCCGGACCGGCTCCGCGCCACGCGCGCCGCGACCGGGGTCAGCGGCTGTCGGCGGTGACCGGCACCGGCGCCGGCACGCCCCGCCGCACCAGCACGGCGACGAGCGCGGCCGCCACCAGCGCGACCCCGGCCATCGACCAGAGCACGACGCGCAGCCCGCCGGTGAACCCCGGGTCCGCGAGCCGGCCGGCCGTGGTGCTGGCGACCACCGCCCCGACCACCGCGATGGCGACCGTCTCGCTGGCCAGCCGGGCGGTGTTGATCATTCCGGCGCCGGTGGCCGCCCGGGCCGGCGCCACGCTGCCGATCGCCAGCGCGTCGAGCAGCCCCATGGAGAGCCCCACCCCGACGCCGATGGTGAGCAGCGGCCCGGCCAGCGCGCCGGGATCGCTGTCCGGGCCGAGCACAGTGGCCCAGGCCGCGCCGACGGCCACCACCGCGACCGACGCGACGATCACCGCCGGGGCCGGCACCAGTCGGGTCAGCACCCCGCTGAGCAGCGGCAGGACCAGCGTCGGCGCGGTGAGCAGGATCAGCGTCGCGCCGGCCGCGGCGGGGCTGAGCCCGACCACCGCGGTCAGGTACGACGGCAGGTAGACCAGCAGCGGCACCAGCACGGCGACGATGGTGGCCGCCGCCAGGCAGATGCCGAGGAACCGGGGGCTGGCCAGCAGCGCCAGGTCGAACATCGGCTCGGCACGGCCCCGCTCGACCCGGACGAAGACCACCAGCAGCGCCAGCGCGGCGGCGAACGCGGCGACGATGACGGGATCGCCCCAGCCGTGCTCCGGACCCTGCACGAAGCCGAAGATGAGCAGCAGCAACGCGGCGGTGAACGACCCGGTGCCCGGCCAGTCGATCCGCCCGCCCTCCGGCTGCCGGGACTCGGGCAGCAGCGGCACCAGGGCCAGCACCACCAGACCGGCCAGCGCCGGCGCGGCGAAGACCGACCGCCAGCCGAACGCGTCGATGAGCAACCCGGCGATGGACGGGCCGAACGCCAGGCCGACGCCGATCGCCGTGCCGAAGACGCTGAACGCGCGGGCCCGGGCCCGGCCGTGGAAGGTGCCGGCGAGGATCGCCGACGCGCTGGTGGCGGCGGCCGCCGCGCCGATGCCGGCGAGCGCGCGGAGGCCGTCGAGCAGCACGATGTCGTCGGCGACCGCGGCGAGCAGCCCCGCGCCGGCGAAGATCCCGACGCCGGTGGCGAAGACCCGACGCCGGCCGAGCAGGTCGGCGAGCGCGCCGCTGGCGAGCATGAAGCTGGCGAAGGTGGCGTTGTAGCCGTTCACCACCCACTGCACCCCGGCCAGCCCGGCGTCGAGGTCGCGACCGATGTCCGGCAGGGCGACCGAGGCGCCGGTCAGCGACACCGGCAACGAGAGCGTGGACAGCAGGACGGCGACCAGCACGACGGCCGGATGGTTGCGCACGATTCCCCCGTTCGGACGGCCGTCTCAGCCTAGTTGCCGTGGCCGGGGGCGAGATCCGCGCCGGGTCGAAGATCACACGCGGCCGGTCACCGGCCGGCCGAGCGGTTCCAGGGGGAACGGGGCAGCGCGGTGCCGGCCAGCGGACGGCGCTCACGCCGGCGCCGCCGACGGCCGGGGGTGCAGGGCGGCCGGGAGAGGGAGTGCGCGGGGGCCTCCGGGCACCGGCCGATCAGCCAGCAGAGGAACCGGACCATCGCCGACGCTCAGCCGACCGGAAGGCGCCGGGCCTCGGCCTTGGGGACCTCGTACTGGGCCCCGCAGTACGAGCACTGCTGGAGGTAGCGGGTGCGGATCGGGATGATCGGGATGAAGAACAGGCTGAACTTCGTCGACCGGCGGGTGATCACCTGTGCCGCGTGGTTCCCGCAGTTGCGGCAGACCTGCTGCACGACGCCCGATCGGGTGACCTTGGTGCGCAGCCCGAAGATGAGGAACATCCCCCGCCACTACCCACCCCGAGGCACCCGACACACCCCCACGACCATGATCGTCTGTTGCGCGGCAGGCCGATCCGGTCCTCGGTGACCCGCCGGGCAGCGGACGATCACCAATCCGCGCGGCCGAACGCCCGCCCCGGGATGCCGGGACGGGCGTTCAGGGTTCGCGGGTCGGCAGGGTCACCCCTCGGAGTTCATCCACCCGTCCCAGTGGTCGCCACCCTTGTCGTGGTCCCGCTTCTCGTCGTGCTCGTCGCGGCCCGACTCGCCACCCTTGTCGTGGTCCCGCTTCTCGTCGTGCTCGTCGCGGCCCGACTCGTCGCCCTTGCCGTGGTCCCGGTCCTCGTCCCGCTCGTCCCGGCTCCAGTCCGAGTCCTTGTGGTCCCGGTCCCGGCCCTCGTCGCTGGCGTCCCAGCCCCAGGACTCGTGGTCCTTCTTCCGGTCGTCGTCCTTCTTCCGGTCCTCGTCGCTCTTGATCTGGCCCCGGATCTCACCGTTCGGGTACTTCTTGGTGTGCACGTTGACGTAGGTCACGCCGGCCTCGATCGCGTCGACGAGCTCGTCGAACTCGCCCGGCTCGATGCCCTGCTCGGCGGGGCCGACGACGTCCTCGGGCTTGATGGTCCCCTCGACCTTGGCCGGGGACTTGGGGCAGTCCGGGACGTGCTTCGCCGCCCCGCCCTTGGCGTCCTTCAGGTTGGAGCAGAGGAAGGCGGCGATCCCGCCGCTCTGGTGCCGGCCCCCGAAGTGGATGTGCGCCTGCTGGACGTCGTTGAGCTCGTCGTAGGTCAGCTGGTACTTGATTTCCTTGTTGCGTTCGTCGATGTGCGCCACGAACCGGCCGAAGCCGGGCGTGGAGATGGTCAGCGGGTCTTCCTCGTAGCCGCTGAGCTTCGCCCGGACCACCTCCTTGCCGCGTGAGTCGCTCCAGTCCCACGAGTCGCGGGAGTCCCGCTGGTCGTGCGACTCACGCTTGTCGCCGGAGTCGTCCCGGCCGTCGCCCATGGCCGCGGTACCCAGGGCGGTGGCGGCGACGGCCGCGCTGGCCGCCACCGCCACCGTCCACAGTCGAGTACGTCGCATGATCATTGCTGTTTCCTCCTAGACGGGGATCCCAGCCCGCGACCGACGACACAGAATGCGCGTCCGTCACGGGACGCGGGCACGCGAAGGCACCGCGTGCCGGAGCGACGTGGTGTCGGAACCTCCGGCACTCGGGATCGATTGGCACCCTATGGTGAAATTGTCCCATGTTCGGGGGAAACCGGAGCCATCTTCACTGATCCGACCGTCAGCGATCTTCGAGTGCTATGCCGCAGGTCGGGAGGTCTACGGCGACCAGGGGTGGGTTGGGTACCGACAACACCAAAAGTGCCCGACCGCCGGTCCAGCGGTCGGGCACTTCTGGTGCGATGGCGGCGGCTCAGCCGGCGTCGGCCGGCTGGGGCTCCATGCCGGGGATCTCCGCCGGCAGCCAGATCGGCTGCCAGCCCGCCACCTCGTGGAAGCGGCGCAGCTCGGCCAGGCCCGACAGCGACCCCGCCCAGGCCGCGTACGGCGGGTTGGTCTCGTCGAAGCCGCTCTGCACGAAGGTCAACTTGGTCTTCCCGGCCGACTCGGCCAGCTCCCAGGTAGTCACGCCGGTCGGGCCCCAGTCCACCGACATCTTCCGGCCGGGCTCCAGGTCGATCACCTTGGCCGCGTAGCCGGCGTCGAAGCCGCCCATCGCGTAGCGGCCGCCGACCCAGGGCTCGATGCCGATCGGATAGCCGAACCAGGCGCTGGCCTGCTCGGAGTCGGTCAGCGACTCGTACACCCTGGCCATCGGCGCGTCGATGAGCAACTCGCCGCGCAGTTCCGCGGAGGTGAAGTCGACCTTGGGCACCAGCGGCGCACCCTCCACGTGGGCGGCCAGGTTGGCGATGGACAGGCTCCAGAACGTCTGCAGCACGCCCCGGATGCTGCTGCCGCTCATCATCTCGTTGACGTCGAAGTGGCTCTGGGTCAGCGTGAGGACCGTCGTCTCCGCGCCCTCGGCACGCAGCGCGAACTCGGTGGTGGTCTCCACCCCGTCGAGCAGCCAGGCGAAGCGGAGGGTGTCGTCGTCGACGTGCAGCAGCCGCTGGTGCGGGGCGTCGCCCTCCGGGGTGAACCGGCCCCAGAACTCGTACCGGCCCGGGACGTCGACCTCGGCGTGCTCGGCCAGCCAGACGCGCAGCTCGGCGGGGTCGGTCAGGGCGCGGCGGACGGTCTCCACCGGCGCGGCCAGGCGGGCGTGCAGCTTCATCGGTTCACTCACGGTCGTTCCCCTTCGGGTAGCAGGCCACGGCGAGCTTGAAGGCGTCTCCCTCGGCGCCCCCGTAGCGGGTGAAAAGGCCCTGCAGGGCGGTCTGCAGGTCGTGCAGGAACTGCTGTCGTTGCGCCGCCGGCACCCGGATCTCGCCGGACACCCCGACCGAGGGGAGTTCGGGGGCGGCGCGGTCGAGCCCGGCGATGTCGGCCTGGACCTCCTCCATCAGGTCGAGCAGGTAGCCCAGGCTCAGCTCGTCCCGCGCCCGGCGCAGACCGATCCGGCCGACCAGCCGGGGCGAGAGCCAGTACGACCGGGCGGCCGCCTGGTAGATGCCCTCGGTGATGCCGCGGACCCGGCGCTCGCTGACCCGCTCGACCAGGCCGGCCGCCACCAGTTGCTTGACGTGGTAGTAGACGCGCTGCGGCGTCTGCTCCAGCCGGGTCGCGACCTCGGTGCAGGTGCGAGGCTCGGCCAACTGCCGCAGCACCTCGACGCGCTGCGGCTTGAGCAGGGCTTCGGCCTGCTCGATCTGCTCCAGGTACAGGACTTCTCTCATGGCAAAATCAGTTTGTACGTACAAAACTTCTTTGTCAATGGGTTCGACGAAAGGCCGCGCGATCCGCGCGGCCTTCGTCAGCGGGCGGGCAGGACCTTGGTCTTCGTCCGCGACCTGCGCCACCCGCCGGAGGCGGTGTGGGTGCTCAGGGCAGCCAGTCCGGGCGCAACGGGTAGCTGTTCGACCCGTCCGGCCCGTTGCGGGTGGCCAGCACCTGGTGCAGCTGGATGCCGTTGCGCTCGAACGCCAGGCGGGAACCGGCCATGTAGAGCCCCCAGACCCGGGCCGTGCCCACCCCCACCTCGCCCACGCAGAAGTCCCAGTGCGCCACCAGGTTGCGGCACCAGCCGGCCAGCGTCAGCGCGTAGTGCTGGCGCAGGTTCTCCTCGTGGTGCACCTCCAGCCCCACGTCGTGCAGCTCGCTGATCAGCCGGCCGGGGCCGGCCAGCTCACCGTCGGGGAAGACGTACCGGTCGATGAACGCGCCCGACCGGTGCGGGGCGTGGTTGTCCGCCCGGGTGATGCAGTGGTTCAGCAGGCGCGCGCCCGGCCGCAGCCGGTCGCGCAGGAAGCCGAAGTAGGCCGGGTAGTTGCGCACCCCGATGTGTTCGGTCAGCCCGATCGAGGAGACGGCGTCGAACTGCTGCGGCGGCACGTCCCGGTAGTCGAGGTGGCGCACCTCGGCCAGCTCGGTCAGCCCCTCCCGCTCGATCGCCGCCTGGGCCCACTGCGCCTGGGCCCGGGACAGCGTCACACCGAGCGCCTTCACGCCGTACTCGCGGGCCGCGTGCCGGACCATGCCGCCCCAGCCGCACCCCACGTCGAGCAGCCGCATCCCCGGCTTGAGCGCCAGCTTGCCGGCGACCAGGTCGTACTTGGCCGCCTGGGCCTGCTCCAGGGTGTCGTCCGGGCTGCGGAACAGCGCGCAGGTGTACGTCATCGAGGGGCCGAGCACCTTCTCGTAGAAGGCGTTCGACACGTCGTAGTGGTGGGAGATCGCGTTGCTGTCCCGGGTCCGGGAGTGGCGCAGCCCGTTCACCACCCGCTTCCACCGCGGCAGCGCCTCCTGCGGCGGCGGGGGTGGCGGCAGCAGCCGTTCCCAGCCCAGCCGGCGGACCAGGCTCAGCCCCTCGGTCAGCGACGGCACCCGCAGGCGCATCTCGTCCTTGAGCACCCGCAGCGCCTCGTACGGGTCGCCCGGGTGCACCCCCTCCAACGCCAGGTCCCCGCTGACGTAGGCGCGCGCCATGCCCAGGTCACCCGGGGCGGTGAGCAGGTAGGACAGCCCTCGCTCGGAGCGGACGGCCAGGGTGATCCCGGCGTCGGTCGGGCCGAGCGCGCTGCCGTCGTAAGCGGTGACCCGCACCGGCAGCGGGCCGGTGGTCACCGCGCGGATCACGTCGGCCACTGTCGGGCCGATCCGCCGGCCCCCCGCCGGCGGGGTGGCGGGAGTGCTCGCCGCTCCCTGGTCTCGATCGGTCAGGCTCATTGTCGTGCAACCGCCTTCTCGTACAGTCCGGTCAGCCGGTGATCCGGGTCGTAACGGTCCTTCACCGCGCGCCAGGTCTCGCCCCCGTAGAGCCGGTCGAAGGACGCCCGGTCGTAGTACGCGTCGGAGTAGAGCGACTTGTGCCCGCCCAGCTCCGACACCTCGCGCTCGATCGACCGGTTGACGTCGCCGTCGGCGGCGCCCTCCGCGATCGGCACGCTCCCCCAGAATCCGATGTTGACGTAGTCCTGCCCGGGCCGCAGGGGATACAGCGGCCAGGCCCGGGCCGATCCCGGGCCGGTCGGCTCGCGCAGCCGCAGCGGGCAGAGCCAGACCGGGCTCATCCCGACGGTGCGGGCGAACCAGCGCAGGAACTCCGCCGTCCGATCCAGCGGGATCTCCACGTCCTGCACCACCCGCTCGCGGGCGGGCAGGCCCCGCAGCCGGTCGATCCGGGCGGCCACCCCGTGCCGGTGCTCCAGCCGCACCAGCCGGTGGTAGACGTCGCTGCGCCGCCACCGCGCCGGCCAGATCCGGCGGACCACCGGGTGCTGCACCCCGAAGGCCGCCGAACACCAGAACCAGTCGGTGTCCCAGCGCCACAGATAGTCGTACGCGGTCAGCGCGTCCCGGGTGCGCCGGCGCAGCGAGCGGTAGTAGATGTCCTGCCCGGTGTAGTCGCTGACCTCGCCCGCGTCGGCGGTGAACGTGCCCAGCACCAGGTACGCCTCGCCCGGGCTGAACATCACCCCGTCCATCGCGTCCACCTCGACGCCGCCGAAGGAACGGGTGGCGCTCACCTCGGCGATCGCGTCGACCAGTTCCTCCAACCGGGTGAACCGCACGTTGCGCAGCGCCACGTGCCGGCGGACCGGCTGGAGTTCGATGCGCAGCCGGGTGGCGTAGCCGAGGCTGCCCAGCGAGTTGGGGAACGCGGCGAACAGGTCGGCGTGCTCGCCCTCGGGCCGGGCGGTGACGATCTCGCCGGCGCCGGTGAGCACGTCGAGTTCGAGCACCGACTCGTGCGGCAGGCCGTTGCGGAACGAGGTGGACTCGATGCCCAGCCCGGTCACCGCGCCGCCGAGGGTGATGGTGCGCAGCTGCGGCACCACCAGTGGCATCAGCCCGTGCGGCAGGGTCGCGTCGACCAGGTCCTCGTACGTGCACATGCCCTGCACGTCGGCGGTGCGGGCGGCCGGGTCGACGGCCAGCACCCCGGTCAGGCCGCTGACGTCCAGGCCCGGGATGCGGGGCGCGGATCGCGGGCGGAACAGGTTGGAGGTGCGTTTGGCGAGCCGGACCGGCGCACCGGCGGGCACCGCGGCGTAGGAGCGCCGCAACTGGGCCACCGCACTCTCGTGGTCGACCGGATGATGATCCACACGGACCGCGCACATGAGATCACTTTACGCGCCGAGACGCCTTCGGCGTGGGATGTCCACGGTGGCCATTTCGCATCTCGGAAGGATCGGCCGGGTTACCGTGGCCGGCATGCCCTCTCCCGCGTACGCCGCCCTGGACGCCACCGGCCTGCCCTACCGGGTGATCCGGCACGGGCCGGTACGCAGCCTGGCCGAGGCCGCTCAGGCGCGCGGGGTGGCCGTACCGGACGTGGTGAAGACCATCGTCGTCCGGCGCGGCCCGGACGACCACCTCTTCGTGCTCACCCCCGGCGACCGGGTGATCTCCTGGCCGAAGCTGCGCGCGCTGCTCCACGTCAACCGGCTCTCCCTGCCCGACGCGGCCACGGCGAAGGCGGTGACCGGCTACGAGCGGGGCACCATCACCCCGTTCGGCGCCAGCACCGCCTGGCCGGCGGTCGCCGACGAGCGGCTGCGCGGCCGGCAGATCACCCTCGGCGCCGGCGAGCACGGGGCGGCCGTGGCGGTGGACGCGGACCGGGCACTCGACCTGCTGGCGGCCACGGTCGCCGACGTCACCGACCCGGAACCCGCCCGCTGACGCGGGGCCGGCGGTCCGGCGCGCCGACCGCCGGCCGGCCATTGCGCTCAGCGCCGAGGGCCGGATCGCGCGGTGGCCGCGGGCCGGCCGCCGGCATAGCGTGGGAGCCATGCCGAAAGCCGTCTGGAACGACCTGGTCGTGGCCGAGAGCGACGACACCGTGCTGGTGGAGGGCAACCACTACTTCCCCCGGTCCGCGCTGCGCGACGACCTGATCCGCGAGTCGCCGACCCACACCGTCTGCCCGTGGAAGGGCACCGCGTCCTACTACACCCTTGAGCACGACGGCCGGCGAAGCGCCGACGCCGTCTGGTACTACCCCGACCCGAAGCCCGAGGCGGAGCTGGTCCGCGACCGGGTCGCCTTCTGGAAGGACGTCCGGGTCGTCGACTGAGCGCCGCGGGGTCACCCCCGCGGGGGCCGGCTGGCCGCCGGCGGCCGGAGTGGGCCAGGATGCCGGTATGACCGAAGAGCGCAACGACCCGGCCGGCACGGTCTACGGCGGCCGGCGCGCGTCGCGCCCGGGGCTGCCCCGCGATCCGCTGATGCGCACGGCGCTCGGCGTCGGGCTGGCCGGCGTCCTGCTCGGGGTCTTCTTCGCCACCGGCGTGCTCGGCGGCGATGCCGAGCCGGTGGTGCCGGCGTCGGCCGGCACGCCGTCCGCGGCGCCGGAGAGCGCCCCGGCGGCGAGCGAACCGGCGCCGAGCAGCCCCGCCGCCTCGCCGACGGCCGCCCCGACCACCCCGGCGGCGCCGACGGCCGGCCCCCGGGTGTTCCGGGCCGCCGCGTCCGGGCTCTGCCTCGGCCTGGACGGCACCGGCGAGCGGGCGCCGGCGCAGCTCGCGGTCTGCACGGGCGGACCGGAGCAGCAGTGGGTGGTCAACCCGGCCGGCCCGGACGTGGTGACGCTGACCAACGCCGCCACCGGGCAGTGCCTCGACGTCGAGGGGGCCGGCACCGACGACGGCACCAAGCTGCTCCAGTTCCCCTGCCACGGCCAGGCCAACCAGCAGTGGCGGCTGACCCCGACCGGCACCGGCCCGGTGCTGCTGGTCGCGGTGCACAGCGGCCGCTGCGGGCAGGTGGACGACGGCGGCACCGAGGTCGGCGACGACGTCGAACAGGCCGCCTGCACCGGCACGGTCGAGCAGCAGTGGACAGTGGCCTGACCGGTCAGCCCCGGTAGCTCCACGCCCGCCGGCCGGTCGCCGCGACCGGCACGGCCAGCGGCGCGACCGGGGCGCCCGGGCGGCGCCGCAGCAGCAGCGACAGCCCGGCCGCGCCGATCGACAGCGCCCCGGCGGCGAACCAGGCCAGCGCGTAGTCACCGAGCTGGTCGCGGACCAGCCCGGCGCCGGTCGCGGCGAGCGCGGCGCCCACCTGGTGCGCGGCGAACACCCAGCCGAAGACGACCGCCGCGGAGGCGCCGAAGTACTCCCGGCACAGCGCCACCGTCGGTGGCACCGTGGCCACCCAGTCCAGCCCGTAGAAGACGATGAACACCAGCATGCTCGGCTCGGCGGTGGCCGCGAAGAGCCCGGGCAGCACCAGCAGCGAGCCGCCGCGCAGCGCGTAGTAGGCGCCGAGCAGCAGCCGGGGGTCCACCCGGTCGGTCAGCCAGCCGGAGGCGATGGTGCCGACGATGTCGAAGAGCCCGACCAGCGCCAACAGCCCGGCCGCCGTGGTCTGCGGCATGCCGTGGTCGTGCGCGGCCGGCACGAAGTGGGTGCCGACCAGCCCGTTGGTGGTCGCACCGCAGATCGCGAAGCCGCCGGCCAGCAGCCAGAACGGCCGGGTGCGGGCCGCCTGGGCCAGCGCGCCGAGAGCCCGCGCTGCGGCGCCGCCGGCCGGCGGCGCCGGGGGCGTCACCTCGGCCGCGCCGTAGGCCGGCAGCCCCAGGTCCGCCGGGTGCTCGCGCAGCAGCCAGACCACCAGCGGTACGACCGCCAGCGCGGCCCCGGCCACGACGAGCGCCGCCGACCGCCACCCGTACTCGCCGACGAGGAGGGCGACCAGCGGGAGGAAGACCAGTTGGCCGGTCGCGCCGCCGGCGGTGAGCACCCCGGTGACCAGCCCGCGGCGGTGCACGAACCAGCGTCCGGTGACGGTCGCCACGAAGGCCAGCGCCATCGACCCGGTGCCCAGCCCGACCAGCACGCCCCAGCAGAGGATGAGCTGCCAGCTCGCCGTCATGAAGACGGTCAGCCCGCTGCCGGCCGCGACCAGCAGCAGCGCGGTGGTGACCACCCGCCGGATGCCGAACCGGTCCATCAGGGCGGCGGCGAACGGCGCGGTGAGCCCGTAGAGCAGCAGGTTGACCGAGACCGCGGCGGAGATGGTGGCCAGCGGCCAGCGGAACTCGGCGTGCAGCGGGTGCAGCAGCACCGACGGGGCGGCCCGGAAGCCGGCCGCGCCGACCAGCGCGACGAAGGCGACCGCGGCGACGGTCCAGGCCGGGTGCAGGCGACGGGATCGGGTCACGTGTCGAGTCTCGGGATCCACGCCCGCACCGACGAGTGGCCGGAAAGCCATCATGCGCAATAATCGGGCCATGACTCTGCACCGGCACCGGATCGCGGTGCTCGCCCTCGACGACGTCGTCGGCCTCGACCTCGGCACCCCCGCCCAGGTCTTCGGCACCGCCCGCGACGCCGACCTGACGCCGCTCTACACGGTGCAGGTGTGCACCCCGGGCGCCCGGACGATCCGCAGCAGCGGCGGCTACCGGGTGCTTCCCGACCACGGGCTGGAACTGCTGGCCACCGCCGACACGGTGGTCGTGCCGGGGATTCACGGCGGGACGCCGCTGACCGACGGCACCCTCGACGCGGAGGTGGCCGAGGCGCTGCGCGCCGCGTACGAGCGGGGCGCCCGGGTCATGTCGATCTGCACCGGGGCCTTCGTGCTGGCCGCCGCCGGCCTGCTGGACGGGCGCCGGGCCACCACCCACTGGGCGTACGCCGAGCGGTTCCGCCGGCTGCACCCGGCGGTGGACCTCGACCCCGACGTGCTCTTCATCCCCGACGACCGGCTGCTCACCTCGGCCGGGGTGGCCGCCGGGCTCGACCTGTGCCTGCACGTGATCCGCACCGACCACGGCAGCGAGGTGGCCAACCGGGCGGCCCGGCGCTGTGTGGTGCCACCGTGGCGGGACGGCGGTCAGGCCCAGTACATCGAGCGGCCGGTGCCCCGGGCCGCCGACGCCAGCACCGCCGCCGCCCGGGAGTGGGCCCGGCAGCGGCTGCACGAGCCGGTGACCCTGCGCGACCTGGCCGAGCAGGCCCGGATGAGCGTGCGCACCTTCACCCGCCGGTTCCGCTCGGAGACCGGCCTCAGCCCGGCCCAGTGGCTGCTCCAGCAGCGCACCGACCACGCCCGGCTACTGCTGGAGACCACCGACCTCACCGTCGACCAGGTGGCCCGCCGCTGCGGCTTCGGCACCGCGGCGGCCCTGCGCCAGCAGTTGCACCTGCGGATCGGGGTGGCCCCGTCGGCGTACCGCCGCGCCTTCCGCCGCCAGCCCGAGCCGGCCTGACCGACGCCGGCCGACCGGCGGACCGGCCGACGCCCCGCCCCCGGCCGGCGAGCGGGGGCCGCCTCCGTCAGCCGGCGCGGAGCATCCGCAGCTGGGCCAGGTGCTTGGGCAGGTGCACCCGGGTGTGCAGGTCGAGGGTGCGGCCCCAGGGCAGCGGCTCGTCCACGTTGAGGTCGTAGCCCTCGCGCAGGTGGGTGTCGACCGGGGTCTGCGCCGCCGGGCCGAGCCGCTCGGTGAGCGCGCAGAGCTTCTGGCTGGTGGCGCGCAGCAGGGTGGCCAGGGCGTCCAGCCCGCCGCACTCGGCGACCAGCGCGTCGACCTGCGGGCGGTGGATGGTCTCCAGGTCGTAGTAGGCGAACGGCGCCCCGGCCAGCACCGCCTCGGTCGCCTCGACCATCAGCTCGTCGTTGGCGGCCAGGTGGGCGACGATCTGCTCGGCGCTGAGCTGCCCCTCCGGCGGCGGTCCGAATCCGCCGGCGTCGACCTCGGCCAGCACCTGCGCGTACGCGTCCCGTAACGCCCCACTGTCCATACGCTCAGTGAAGCCCGGCCCGCGCCGGCCGGTCCGGCGTTCCGGTGGTCGGTTCACCCGGACGGGACCCGGCGCCGCCGCCGTCGGCGGTGGGCGCGGCCGGCATCCCGGCACCGCCAGGCGGGGTCCCCGCGCCGTCAGCCGGATCCGGGATCGGCCGGTGGAACGACTGACGGGACGCTGTCGAGCTGCCCCACCGGTAGGACCAGGGGCAGCGACTGCGACAGCCGGGCGGCCGGCGACCCGGGACAACCGGGCCCGCCGGCATCAGAGGCGGCAGGTGCCCGCCCGGCGAGGGCTGCCCGACCGAGCGGCACTCCGACCGGCGAGGGCTGCTTGATCGAGCAGCACTCCGACGGGCGGTGGCTGCCCGAACGACCGGCACCCCGACGGGCCGGCGCCATGGCCGGGCGCCCTCACAGATGGGGCAGCTCCACAGGGCCCGAACCCCCGGAACCGCGCCGGGCTGCCCGCCACGCCGGCCACCGCGCCGGGCTGCCCGCCACACCGGCCACCGCGCCGGGCTGCCCGCCACACCGGCCACCGCGCCGGGCTGCCCGCCACGCCGGCCACCGCGCCGCGCCGGCCGCGACCAGCGCCGCACGCGCACGGATGCGGGCGGCGGGTCAGCGGCGGCCGTGGCGGGCGCGCAGATAGTCGGAGACGACGTACTCGCCCAGGTCGTCCAGGTCCGGGGTGAACATCCGCCCGCGCGAGCGGCGGGCCACCGCGTCGACGAAGCGCCGCAGCCCGTCGTCGTCGCCGAGCATGAACAGGTTGAGCGTGGCGCCGTAGCGGGTGAGCCGGTCGACCTCGCCGATCGTCGCCTCGATGGTCTCCGGCAGCGGCGGCCAGTGGAACAGCGCCTCCCCGTCGTCCGGGTCCAGGTGCGCGGTCGGCTCCCCGTCGGTGACCACCAGCACCACCGGCTCGGCGTCCGGGTGCCGGCGCAGGTGCCGGCCGGCCAGCCGCAGCGCGTGCTGGAGGTTGGTGCCCTGCTCCATGTCCGGCTCGACGGCGGCCAGCTCGTGCTGGCTCAGCGGCAGCGCCTGCCGGCCGAACCCGATGATCTGGAGCGCGTCCTGCGGGAACCGGGTCGCCATCAGGTGCGCCAGGGCCAGCGCTGTCTGCTTCATCGGCCCCCAGCGTCCCTGCGAGATCATCGAGTAGGACAGGTCGACGCAGAGCGCCACCGCCGCCGAGGCCCGCCGCTCGGTCTCCACCACCTCGAAGTCCTCGACCGCCAGCTGCACCGGCACGCCCGGCCCGGCCCGGCGGACCGCCCGGGTCAGCGTCCGCACCACGTCCAGCGGCTGCTCGTCGCCGTACTCCCAGGGCCGGGAGCCGCCGCTGACCTCGCCGGCGGCGCCCGCCGAGCGCAGGTCGTGCTGGCCGCGGGGCCCGGCGGTCAGGTCGGCGAAGACCCGCCGCAGCGCGGTGCCGCCGAGCCGCCGCAGCGCCTTCGGGCTCAGGGTCAGCCCGTCCGCGTCGCGGCTCACCCAGCCCTGCCGGCGCAGCTCCCGCTCCAGCTCCCGCAACCGGCGTACGTCGTCGGCCGCGTCCCGGCCCAGCGTCCGGGCCACCGCGTCGACGTCGACGTCGTCCAGGGTCGCCCCCGGATAGTCCTGGTCCAGGGAATCCAGCAGCTCGTCCAGCTCGGCGATCTCGCCGAGCGCGCCGGCCGCCTCGCCGTAGCCCAGCGGTCGCTCGCCGCGGACCCGCTCGCCGCGCCCCCAGGCCAGGTCGGGGCGGAGCGCGCGCAGGTGGGCGTCCAGCGCGGACAGTTCCCCGGCCAACCGGTCGCCGAGCGACTGGCGCATCAGCCCGGCCAGCTCCTCGCGCTGCCGGTCCGACAGCGACCGCATCAGCCGCTCACCCGCCGCCGCCCGCCGGGCCAGCACGTCCACCAGCTCGTCGACGTCCTTCGGCTGTTCCGGGAAGAAGTCGCCGTGCCGGCGTATGAACTCGGCGAACGCGTCGGTGGTGTCATCCGCGCGGGCGTGCCGCGCCAGCAGGTCGTTCAGGTCGCGCATCATCTCGGCCAGCCGCTGCTGGGCCGCCGGATCCGCCGACGCCCGTACCGCGTCGCGCAGCCCGGCGAACCGCTGTCCCAGCACGTCGTCGCGCAACCCGTCGAGGATCTGCTGGTACGACCGGCGCGCCTCGTCGCTGGCCCACTCGTAGCCGGCCAGCTCCTCCACCGCCCGGGCGGTGGAGCGGGGCAGGTTGTCCAGCACCGCCTCGGCGAAGCGCGCCGCGTCGTCGTCCCGGCCGCGCAGCTCGTCCCGCTCGGCCGCGAGCGCCTGGTCGAGCAGCGCCCGGGACCGGGTCACCGCCCCGTCCAGGTCACCGCGGCGCAGCGCCTCGCGGCGCAGCCGCCGGGCCCGCGCCGCCAGGTCGTCCAGGCCGCCGCGGCCCTGCGGGCCCCGGCGCAGCAGCTCGCGCAGCGCCTCCCGCAGGCTGCCGCCGGCCAGCACCTGCGCGCCCACCGCGTCGACCGCCGCCCGCACGTCGTACGGGGGCGCCAGCGGGTCGGGCCCGCCGCGCCACTGCCCGTACCGGAACCGGTTGCCGGCCACGCTCAGCCCCGGCCGCCGTAGCGGGTGCGGCCGGAGTCGGTGACGTCCTTGCCGAGCCGGCGGGTCAGGTGCAGGCTCTCCAGCACGAACTCGACGCCGGCGGCGGCCTCCTCCGGAGTGGGCGCGTCGCCCATGCCGAGCCGGTCCAGCGCCTTGGCCAGCCCCGGCACGGTGCCCACCTGGCGCAGCAGCTCGGCCGAGCTGACCAGCTCACCGGTCTCGATCACGGTGCCCTCCGCGACCAGCCCGGTGAACCCGGACAGGTCCAGCCCGGCCAACCGGGCCCGGAACGTCTCGGCGGTGGCGGTCCGCAGCAGGTGGCCGAGGATCTCCACCTCCCGCCCCTCCTCGCCGCTCTCGAACTCCACCTTGCCGCGCAGCGTCGAGGTCACCGACACCGCGTCGCCGACCCGGGCCACCGGCGCTTCGGGGCGTACCCCCTCGGGGGTGTCGGCGGCGGCCAGCAGGCCGGCGCGGCGCAGCGCGGCCGCGGCGACCGTCTCGGCGGCGGCGATGGCGAACCGGGCCGAGACCCCGGAGCGCGGGTCCACCGACGGCGACTCGCGCACCGCCCGGGCGAACCGGGCGAGCACCTCCAGCACGTGCTCCGGCACCTCGGCGACCAGGTCGGCCTCCTGCCGGATCAGGGCCAGCTCCAGCTCCAGGTCGACCGGATAGTGGGTACGCACCTCGGCGCCGAACCGGTCCTTGAGCGGGGTGATGATCCGGCCCCGGTTGGTGTAGTCCTCCGGGTTGGCGCTGGCCACCAGGAACAGGTCCAGCGGCAGCCGCATCTGGTAGCCACGGACCTGGATGTCCCGCTCCTCCAGCACGTTGAGCAACGCCACCTGGATCCGCTCGGCCAGGTCGGGCAGTTCGTTGACCGCGAAGATGCCCCGGTTGGTACGCGGCACCAGGCCGAAGTGGATCGTCTCCGGGTCACCGAGGCTGCGCCCCTGGGCCAGCCGGATCGGGTCCACGTCGCCGATCAGGTCACCGACGCTGGTGTCCGGGGTGGCCAGCTTCTCGCCGTAACGCATCGAGCGGTGCAGCCAGCCGACCGGCAGGTCGTCGCCGGCCTCGGCGACCAACGCCCGGGAGGCCGGGGTGATCGGGTGCAGCGGATGCTCGTTGAGCACCGAGCCGGCGATCACCGGGGTCCACTCGTCGAGCAGGCCCACCAGCGAGCGGATCAGCCGGGTCTTGCCCTGGCCACGCTCGCCGAGCAGCACCATGTCGTGCCCGGCGAGCAGGGCCCGCTCGACCTCGGGCAGCACTGTGTCGTCGTAGCCGACGATGCCCGGGAAGCGGTCGGCGCCGGCCCGCATCCGGGCCAGGAGGTTGTCGCGGAGTTCCTGCTTGACGCTGCGGTGGCGGTGGCGGTGGCCGGCGGCGCGCAGCGCGCCGAGCGTGCCGGGCAGGTCGGCCGGTGGGGCCGGGATTACCGGGTTGGGCGCAGTCACCCGCCCACGCTAGCTCGGGTCGGGCGGGGGTGCCCGTTCCTTGCCGGGTACCCCCGCTCCCACCCTCAGTCCCGGCCGCAGCGCGGGCAGCCGCCGCGGCGGCGCAGGTGGTACGCGTACGCGGCCGCGCCGAGCGCCGGCCCCCACGCCGGCCAGAGCAGCATCGGCGCGCTGGCCAGGTTGAACCCGTCACCGGTCAGCGCCCAGAAGTCCGGGTTGGCGACCAGGCCCAGGGTGGCCGCGGTGACCGCCACCGCGACCAGGGTGGCCGGCACCACCGCCAGCTTCACCGGCACCGGGCGCCCGCCCAGCACCGGCACCCAGCCGGGGAACCGCTCGCCCCAGCGTTGCACCAGTCCGAGGGTGAGCACCGCGCCGACGGTGGCGAAGGCGCCCAGCCCGAACCCGGCCCAGACCATGCCGTTGCCCTGCATCTCGGTGAGGAACTCGCGGGAGATGCCGAGCGGGATGCCGGCGGCCCAGGCGAACCGGGTCAGCGCGTAGGCGAAGGGGATCGCGGCGGCGATGCCGGCGGCCCACCGGCCCCAGCGGGCGGCGGCGGCCGGGGTGGTCCAGTCCCGGCCGGCGCCGCCCCGGCCGCAGCCCGCGCAGGCGCCGGCGGTCCGCCGCTGCCAGGTGAGCACCGCGCCGGCCAGCAGCACCCCACCGACGACGGCGGCGAACCGGGCGGCCAGCGGCCAGGTGAAGATGTCCGCGTAGTCCACCGGCGGCCAGCCGAACGGCGCCCCGAGGATCAGCATCGGCGCGTATCCGAGCATGATCAGCACCTGGGCGTCGGGCACCACCACGGCCAGCAGCGCGGCGACCGCCCAGGCGTACCCGGCGAGCAGCGTGCGCAGCGGCCGGGAGGCCCGGGCGGCGGGCCCGGTCATGGCCAGGGCGGCGACCGCCGCGCCGAGCAGCAGCGCGGCGAACAGCGGCGGCCCGACGTTCGCCGGGACCAGCCGGAGCAGGCTGGTGCCGGTGTCCGGGTCGTCCGGGCCGAACGGGTAGCCGGCCCCGGTGACGGTGGCGACCAGGGCGAGCACGCCCCAGAGGCCGAGCCAGCCGGCGGCCAGCGGGGCGAATCGGTCGGGCCAGCGGGAGACGGTTCGGTGGCGGGAATCGGTGATCGTCGTCATGACTCCAGCCTCGGCCGGCGGCCCCCGCGATCCCTCCCGTACGCCGGTGAACCCGCTCCCCCGCCGGGGGGAGCCGGTCAGCCGGTGGGCGTGACGAACCCCGACTCGTACGCGGCGATCACCGCCTGGGTGCGGTCGCGCACCCCGAGCTTGGCCAGCACGTTGCCGACGTGGGTCTTCACCGTCTCCACCCCGACCACCAGGTGCTCGGCGATCTCCGGGTTGGACCGGCCGGTCGCCATCAGCCGGAGCACCTCGGCCTCCCGGTCGGTGAGCCGGGCCGCCGCCAGCCGGTCCCCGCCGCGCCCCCCGTACGCCCCGACCAGCCGACGGATCGCGGCCGGGAAGAGCAGCGAGTCGCCCCGGGCGACCACCCGGACCGCCTCCACCACCTCGGCCGGCCGGGCCCGCTTGAGCAGGAAGCCGCTCGCCCCGGCGCGCAGCGCGTCGTAGACGTACTGGTCGTTCTCGAAGGTGGTCACCACCAGCACCCGGGGCGGGTCGGCGGACGCGGCGAGCAGCGACCGGGTGGCCTGGATGCCGTCGATGCCCGGCATCCGCACGTCCATCAGCACCACCCGGGGCCGGTGCCGGGCGACCAGCGGCAGCACCTCGGCACCGTCGGTGGCCTCGGCGAGCACCCGCAGGTCGGGCTGGGCGTCCAGGATCGCCCGCAGGCCGATCCGGACCAGCTCGTCGTCGTCGACGATCAGCACCCCGGTCACCGCGTCGTCGGTGGTTCCCCCGGTCATCGCGTTCCCTCCAGCGGCAGTCGCACCCGGATCCGCCAGCGGTCCCCGTCCGGCCCGGCGGTCAGCCGGCCGCCGAGCAGCAGCACCCGCTCCCGCATCCCGTCCAGGCCGCGCCCGCCGCGCCGCGGGTCGGCCGGCACCACACCGGCCAGCTCGTTCACCAGCTCCAGCTCCAACGCCTCGGGGCCGACGTCGAGCCGGAGCGTCACCGGCCCCCGACCGTACCGGGCGGCGTTGGTGAGCCCCTCCTGCACGATCCGGTAACCCTCCCGGGACACCACCGCCGGCAGCTCGGCCGGATCCCCGGCGCACCGCACGGCGACCGCCAGCCCGGCCGCCCGGGTGTCCGCCACCAGCCGGTCCAGGTCGGCGAGCGTCCGCTGCGGCGCCGGCCCGGCCCGGCCGGCCTCGCTGTCCCGGAGCAGGCCGAGCACG
Organism: Micromonospora desertarenae; assembly: GCF_056150265.1. Classification (NCBI taxonomy): domain Bacteria; kingdom Bacillati; phylum Actinomycetota; class Actinomycetes; order Micromonosporales; family Micromonosporaceae; genus Micromonospora; species Micromonospora desertarenae. The sequence continues at coordinate 360,208 of NZ_JAXCFQ010000006.1, read as the reverse complement.
TGGTCCAGGTCCTCCGTCGCGGCCCGGGCGGTCTCCTCGATCGCGGTGAGCGCCCGCCGGACGAACTCCGGATCCCGGTCCAGCACCTCGCGGGCCGCGCCGGCCTGGAGGGTGGCCACGGTCAGCGCGTGGCCGACCGAGTCGTGCAGTTCCCGGGCCAGCCGGTTGCGTTCGGCGAGCTGGGTGGCCCGGGCCTCCAGGGCGGCGATCCGTTCCGCCGGGGCGGGGCCGAGCAGCACCGGCGCCATCGACGCGGCCAGCGCCCCCAGCCCGGCGACCGCGTAGCCGAGCGCCACCAGCATCACCACCCCGGCCAGGGTCAGCCAGCCGGTGTCCCGCCCGTCCAGCGGCCCGTACCGCTCCCGGCTGAGCTGCTCGGCGCCCAGCCCGAACTGCTGGGCGATGAACGCCAGCGCCATCGGCAGCGCGCTGATCAGCGCGAACATCACCAGTCCGCCGATGGTCAGGTGGGTGGCGATCCAGAGCGCGGAGCGCAGCCGGGTCTCCCGGTCGGCCCGGTGCCCGGGGGTCGGGTCCGGCAACGCGACGCCGAGCAGCGCCCGGGCCGCGGCGATCTCCAGCGCCCGGCTGCCGTCGAGGAAGACCGGCACCACGGCGATCGCCGCCGCCACCACCAGCAACCCGAGCGCCAGCGGCCGGGGCACCTCGGCCTGGCCGAGCAGTTGCGCGAAGACGACGGCGAGGAGCACGTACGGCAGCACGAGCACCCCGCCCAGCAGGAGGAACACGCCGCGTCGCCAGGTGCTGCCGGCGACCAGCGGGGCCAGGGCCGCCCGGGGGGTCATCCGCCCATTCTGCCGGCGTCAACCGGCCGGGCGACTCCCCCGTGCCGGGGAGATCGTCAGCGGTGTTCCCGCACGTAGCGCTCCGGGTCCTTGTCCCGGAACGGCAGGTCGCGGCCGTTCTTGTGCTCGCCGTAGAAGGTCAGCCAGCGCCGGCCCAGCTCCGCGCGCAGTTCGGTGCCGGCGTGCCGGCGGAAGTCCGGCAGCGCCTCGTCCTCCTCCTCGGCGAGGTGTTCGCTGTTCTCCCGCCGGGCCTGCCAGACCGCCGCCCACCACTGCTGCGAGCCGACCGGGTGCAGCTTCGACTCGGCGATCGCGTCGCGGATCTTGTTGTGGTCGCCGACCGCGTCCACCGTCTCGGCCTCGCCGTCGTCGCCGTGCCGGACCAGGTGGGGATAGAGGATCGCCTCCTCGGCCTCGGCGTGGATGTCCAGATGCAGCGCGAGCGCCTCCCAGATCGCCAGCAGCTCCTGCTCGTCGCGGGCGTCGTCGAGGCGGGCGAAGCCGCGCCGGAACGCGGCGTGGTCGTCGAGGATCAGCGCGGTGATGTCGTCCATCTGGTCATTCCCCCGTTCGGATGTCGGCGACGGCCTCGGCGTCGAGGGCCCGGCCCGTGCTGGTCAACTCCCCGGCTCCCGGCCGGGTGACGCGCTCCGCGCCGCGCCGGCCGGGCGCGTCGCACCCGGGCGACTAGGCTCATGATCGTGACCTACCTCGCCGCGGACGACCGCTACGACTCCATGACCTACCGGCGCAGCGGGCGCAGCGGCCTGCGGTTGCCCGCCATCTCCCTCGGCCTGTGGCACAACTTCGGGCCCGACCGGCCCTTGGAGCGGCAGCGGGACATCGTCCGGCGCGCCTTCGACCTCGGGATCACCCACTTCGACCTGGCCAACAACTACGGCCCGCCGCCCGGCGCGGCCGAGGAGAACTTCGGCCGGCTGCTCGCCACCGACCTGGCGCCCTACCGGGACGAGCTGGTCATCTCCAGCAAGGCCGGCTATCTGATGTGGCCCGGCCCGTACGGCGAGTGGGGCTCCCGCAAGTACCTGATCGCCTCGCTCGACCAGTCGCTGCGCCGGATGGGCCTGGACTACGTCGACGTCTTCTACTCGCACCGCTTCGACCCGGACACCCCGCTGGAGGAGACGATGGGCGCGCTCGACGCCATCGTCCGCTCCGGCAGGGCGCTCTACGTCGGCGTCTCGAACTACACCTCGGAGCAGACCGAGCGGGCCGCCGCCATCCTGCGCGACCTGGGCACGCCGCTGCTGATCAACCAGCCGGCCTACTCGATGCTCAACCGGTGGACCGAGTCCGACGGCCTGCTGGACACCCTGGAGCGGGTGGGCGCGGGCTGCATCGCGTACAGCCCGCTGGCGCAGGGCCTGCTCACCGACCGCTACCTCGGCGGGATCCCGGCGGACTCCCGGGTACGCACCAGCGTCTTCCTCAACGAGAGCGACCTGGACGAGCAGCGGATGGCGACCATCCGGGCGCTCGCCGCGGTCGCCGAGCGGCGCGGCCAGTCGCTGGCCCAGCTCGCGCTCGCCTGGGCGCTGCGCGACCCGCGGATGACCAGCCTGATCATCGGAGCGAGCAGCGTGCCGCAGCTGGAGGCGAACGTCGCCGCGCTGGGCAACCTCGACTTCACCGCCGAGGAGCTGGCCGAGATCGACCGGCACCTCGGCTGAGCGTCACCAGGTGCGGGGCCGGTCGGCCCGGTGGCTGCGTACCGCGCAGGGCCGGCCGACCGGGGCCCGGTCGGCGCGGCGCCACCGCGTCCCGGCCATGCTGAGCAGCAGCACCGCGAGCGCCACGGCGGCGCCGGCCAGCAGCGGCCGGCCGCCGCCGTGGCCGTCCCGCACCGAGGCCACCGCCACGCCGGTCCCGGTCGCCGCCGGCTCCGCCCCGGCCGGTGCCGCCCCGGCGGTACGCGGCGCGGCCGGGCTGGCGGGGCCCGGGGCGGCTCTGCCGGGGTCCGGGGCGGCTCCGCCGAATCCGGCGGTGCCGGCCGGCGGGCGGAACTCGACGTCGGAGCAGGAGTAGTAGGTGTCCGGCGTGTCGGAGTTCTGCCAGATCGTGTAGATCAGCTGGCGACCGGTCCGGTCCGCCGGCAGCCGCCCCCGCAGCTGGTACGCCCCGTCGCGCACCGGCGGGTCGGTCACCCGCAGGAACGGCACCCTCTCCAGGTCGTCCCAGGTCAGCGGGGTGGTGGGGGCGTAGTCGGGGCGGGTCAGGTAGAGCCGGAAGGTGCCCCGGTGGGGGATGGTGGTCCGGTAGCGGAAGGTGACCGTGGCGCCCGCGGTCAGCTCGGTCGCCGGCCAGTCGGCACGCGCCAGGTCCAGCCCCCGGTACGCGGAGAGCCCGCCGCTGCACAACTCCCCGTCGGGGATCCGCTCCCGGTCCCGCCCGTTCACCGCGGCCACCCGGACGTTGTCCCACTCGCGCACGGCGGCGCCCGCCTCGACCGCCGCCCGGCAGGGCGCGGTGGCCGCGTACCGGCTCCCGGGGGCGCAGGCCGCCGCACGGCTGAGCGGGTCGGTCGGCGCGCCGTGCCCGGCGGCGGGTGCGGCGGTGACCGGCACGGTCGCGACGGCGACCAGCACGGCGACGGCGGCGCGACGTACGGTCATGGCTTCGACCTCCCGCGCACTGGTACGAGCGCCGGACGGCAAAGGTTCGACGGCCCGCCCTCCCGCCCCGCCGGTTGGGTCGTCGGCGCGGGCCGGCCGGGAATCCCGGTGCCGGCCGGGGCGTTCCCACCACCGGAACCCCCGACGACACCGAGAAGAGGCAGACATGAAGGTACGCAGCTCGCTGCGGGCGCTGAAGCAGAAGCCGGGTTCGGTGGTGGTCCGCCGCCGTGGCCGGGTGGTCGTCGTGAACCGCGCCAACCCGCAGTGGAAGAGCCGCCAGGGCTGAACCACCGACCGGGCGCCGTCGCCGGCGCCCGGTTGCCCGTCCGACGAACCCCCCTCGGGTTTCGAGGCGCGCGGGCGGGCGGCCCGGGCGGCGCGTGGTTGACTATGGAGCCATGCCGCTCAGTCCTCACGAGGTCGCCCAGTTCGAGGACTCCAGGGCCCGCCTGGAGGCGATCGCCTATCGCCTGCTGGGCTCGGCGAGCGACGCCGAGGACGCCGTCCAGGACACGTTCCTGCGCTGGCAGGCCGCCGACCGGGAGCGCGTCGAGACGCCCGAGGCGTGGCTGACGAAGGTGCTCACCAACCTGTGCCTCAACCAGCTCACCTCGGCCCGGGCCCGGCGGGAGACCTACGTGGGCACCTGGCTACCCGAGCCGGTGCTCGCCGGGGACCGGATGCTCGGCCCGGTCGACACCGCGGAGCAGCGCGAGTCGGTCTCGATGGCGGTGCTCACCCTCCTGGAGCGGCTCTCGCCCAACGAGCGTGCGGTGTACGTGCTGCGCGAGGCCTTCGGCTACCCGCACGGCGAGATCGCCGGGATCCTCGACCTCACCGAGTCGAACTGCCAGCAGATCTACCGGCGCGCCAAGCAGCACGTCGCGACGAACCGGGCCCGCGCGGAGATCGACGTGGCCGCCGCGCGCGGGGTCGTCGAGGAGTTCCTCGCCGCGGCCGCCAGCGGCGAGATCGAGCGGCTGGTCGAGCTGCTGACCGACGACGCGGTGAGCGTGGGCGACGGCGGCGGCAAGGTCCCGGCCGGCACCGCGCCGGTCGTCGGCGCGCTGGCCGTGGCGAGATTCCTGCGCGGCCTGTTCAAGCCCACCGACGCCAAGCGGACCATGGTGGGCGGCAACCCCGCCCTCTACGTCGAGGTCGTCAACGGTGTGCCCGCGGTGGTGGCCGTGGTCGACGGCCGGGTCGCCGCGATCATGTCGCCGGAGGTGACCGCCGCGGGCATCGTCGCCATCCGCAACCAGGTCAACCCCGACAAGCTGGAACGCGCCACGCGGCAGTGGTCCGCGTCCGAGCACGGGGAGCCCGTCGTCGGCTGGTGACCCAGGTCATAGCCCGCTCCTGTCAGGAATCGCGTCGCTGCCCGGTTCAGGTAGCGAACCTCCCGAGACAGGAGTAGGACCATGAAGCACCGCATCGTCGTCCTCGGCGCCGGATACACCGGAGCCAGCGCCGCCGGCCGCCTCGCCCGTCGGCTGCACCCCGACGACACCGAGATCACCGTCGTCAACGCCGACGACGACTTCGTCGAGCGGGTCCGGATGCACCAGCTCGCGACCGGGCAGGACCTCAAGCGCCGCCGGCTGAGCGACATGTACGCGGGCACCGGCGTCAAGCTGCGGCTGGCCCGGGTCACCGCCGTCGACGCCGACCGCCGGACGGTCGCGCTGGTCGACGAGCACGGCGCGGGCGAGATCGCCTACGACACCCTTGTCTACGCCCTGGGCAGCGGCGCCGCCGACCACGGCGTCCCCGGCGTCGCCGAGCACGCGTACGACATCGCCGGCAAGCGGTCCGCGCAGCGGCTGCGCGAGCGCCTGGCCGGCCTCGCCGCGGGCGGCACGGTGCTGGTCGTCGGCGGGGGCCTCACCGGCGTCGAGGCGGCCACCGAGATCGCCGAGGCCCGGCCGGACCTCGACGTCGCCATGGCGACCAGCGGCGGCCTCGGCGACTGGCTCGACGAGAAGGCCCAGCGGTACCTGCGCGGGGTCTTCGACCGGCTCGGCATCGCCGTGCACGAGCACACCGACGTCGCGCGGGTCGAGGCCGGCGGCGCGGTCACCGGCGACGCCCGCGTGCTCCCGGCCCAGGTGACCGTCTGGGCGACCGGATTCGCCGTCCACCCCATCGCCGCCGCCAGCACCCTGGAGGTGGCCGAGACCGGACAGATCGTCGTGGACGCCACGATGCGCTCGGTCTCGCACCCCGACGTGTACGCCGTCGGCGACGCCGCACTCGCCGAGGGGCCCGGTGGCAAGCCGCTGCGGATGTCCTGCGCCTCGGGGATCCCGATGGCCTGGCAGGCCGCCGACGCCATCGCCGCGCGGCTGACCGGCCGGAAGATCCCACGGACCCCGATCCGCTACGTCAACCAGTGCATCAGCCTCGGCCGCCGCGACGGCCTCATCCAGTTCGTGACCGCCGACGACCGGGCCAAGCCGTCGCTGCTGAGCGGGAAGCTGGCCGCCCGCTACAAGGAGGTGGTCTGCAAGGGCGCGGCGTGGGGGGTCGCCCACCCGACGTTGCTGCTGCCGACCCGCCGCCGGCGCCTCGCCACGAACCGCGCGGAGATCAGCCCGGCCACCGCGTGACCGGACGAACGCCAGGCGGGTGCGGCCGACCGGCTCGTGACACCAGAACTCGGACCACGCGAACGATCAAGGGCTGGCCGTGGGCCGGCCCTTGATCGACCAGCTGCCGCCTCGGGTGGCCCGAGCGGAGGGTCGGCCAGCTAGCCCTGATCGTCGAGCGGCTTGCGCCAGACCGAGACGTGGCTCTCGCTGTCCGAGGTGAACGGCGCTCCGGTCCAGTCCGCCACCCGCCGCTCCAGCGTCAGCCCGGCCAGCCGGGCCATCAGGTCGCACTCGGACGGCCAGATGTAGCGGAAGTTGCTGTAGCCGTAGCGGACGCTCCCGTCGTCCAGCCGCCGGTAGTGGTGCGAGGTCCCCTGCTGGGTGACCATGTCGTAGGTGTCGAAACCGACGTGCCGGTCGGTCACCTCGAACGGCACCGCCGACTGCCCCGGCGGGAAGCGCCGGATGCCCGGCACCCACAGCTCCACGACGAACCGGCCGCCCGGCGCCAGGTGCCGGGCGGCGTTGCGGAAGCACTCCACCTGCTCGTCCTGGGTGCGCAGGTTGCCGATGCTGTTCCACACCACGTACACCAGCGAGAACCGGCCGGGCACGGCGGTGGTGGCCATGTCCCCGACGATGACCGGCAGCTCCCGTTCGGGCACCTTGCGCCGCAGCCGGTCGACCATCGGCGGTGACAGCTCGATCCCGGTCACCGGGATGCCCCGGGCCGCGAGCGGGATCGCCACCCGCCCCGTACCGACGGCGAACTCCAGGGCGGGGCCGTCACCGGCGAGCCGCGCCAGGAAGTCCACGGCGGGGTCCAGCACGTCGGGTGCGAACATCTCGGCCGAGAGGGCGTCGTACCGCTCGGCGGTGTCCTCGTCCCACAGGTCACTGCTCGTCATGATCCGTGAAGCGTGATCGACGCCCGGGACTCCCGCCACCCATTAACGGGCGGGGCGGGCCGGATCGCCCGGCGGCGGGATCCGCCGAACCCGCCGCCTGCCGGGTGCCGCCGGCGCCGTTCGCCGGGAATCCTCGGGGACGTACCGTCGACGCATGACGGTTGCCCGGTCGATCCTGCTGTTCGTGATCGCCGCGCTCGCCGAAATCGGCGGGGCCTGGCTGGTGTGGCAGGGCTGGCGGGAAAACCGGGGACTGCTGTGGATCGCGGCCGGAGTCATCGCGCTCGGCGGGTACGGCTTCGTCGCGACGTTCCAACCCGACCCCAACTTCGGCCGCATCCTGGCCGCCTACGGCGGCGTCTTCGTCGCCGGTTCCCTCGCCTGGGGCATGGTCGTCGACAGGTTCCGCCCCGACCGCTACGACGTCGTCGGCGCGGCGATCTGCCTGCTCGGCGTCGCCGTCATCATGTACGCGCCGCGCGCCGGCTAGTCGCCTTGCCGGGAACATCCGGTTGAGCGCAACCGGGGGTTCACCTCCGCGGTTGCGGGAGAGGGCTAGGGCCAGCGGGTGTCGGGGTCGGTCGGGAACGTGTGCCGGCGCGGAGAAACCAGTGCACGGCGACCAGCGGGACGACGCCGACGGGGTACCAGGCGACATCGACGAGGTCGAACTGCGCGCCCAGCAGCTGGCGGACGAGCCAGGCGCGTTGGGAGAGTGCCGCGGGTATGGGGGTGAGCTGTGCGAACTCGATGAACCAGCAGTACGCGACCGCGGCGCCGGCGGCGCGCAGTGGGGAGATCAGCGGCCGGATGAAGATCACTATCAGGTAGACGATGGCACCGGAGAAGGCGGCGCCCGAGTACTGTTCGACGGGCCCGTCCATCGCGGCCCGGATCGCGTAGGCCGCGCCCGCGAAAGCGGCTGCCGACACCACCATCAGCAGCCGGGTCGAACCCGCTGTGATCGACATCGCGCAATCATAGGTGGCGGCGCGGCCAAGGCGGCGGCTGCGCTGCCGGGCTCGGACGAGCCGCGGCTCGCCTGAGGCGGAAGCCCTACTCCCGCGCCCTACTCCCTGGTGCGCTCCGGGTGTGCACCACCGACCATGTCGTGCCCCGGCACCTGGATGCAGCTCGCTCCCGGCTCTGCCCCGCACACCGGGCAGGGCCGCCAATCCTCGATCGGGCCCGGATCGTGTCCCAGTTCCCGAGCCATGCGGCTGATCTCCAGCGCCGCCCGGTGCAGACCCTCGTCCCGATGCCGGGTGGCGGCCCGATGGACGTCGCGCACCGCCTCCTTGGCACGCTCCTCCGCGGGCTCTGACATGGCAGCCGTCGTTCCCGGCAGGCGCGACCTGAAACCGACCTCTGAGCTGCCGGGCCGTGGTGGCGACTGGCGCCCCGGAGAGATCGGAAACGACAAACGCCCTGGCCCGGTAGATCTGTCCCGACCAGGGCGTTTCGCTCGGGTGGAGCCGAGGGGACTCGAACCCCTGACCCCCACACTGCCAGTGTGGTGCGCTACCAGCTGCGCCACGGCCCCTTGCTGCGTCCCGGTCGCCCGGGCACTGGGAGAACTATACACACGCCCGCCGGCATGGTCATCTCGCGGGGGTCCCCTCCCCCGCACCGCCGGACCGGCCCGGCTCGGTCAGTTGAGCGCCACGTCCGGCGGGAAGTGGGCCACCGCCGCCATCATGCCGCCCTGCCGGCGCAGCACCATCGGCCAGAGGTCGTCCGGGCGGTCGACGAAGGCGTCGCCGGGCAGCGCGTCCAGCACGAACCAGGAGCCCTCCTCGATCTCCTGCTCCAGCTGGCCCGAGCCCCAGCCGGAGTAGCCGGCGAAGACCCGGATGCCGGTGACGCTCTCCCGCAGCCGCTCCGGATCGACCGACAGGTCCAGCGTGCCGACCGCGCCGGAGACCTGGTGGAACCCCTTGAGCCGGCGTACCGGGTTGCGCATCCGGGCCAGGCAGATCGCCGAGTCGGGCTGCACCGGGCCGCCCTCGAAGAGCACCGCCGGGTGGCGCGCCAGGTCGCTCCAGTCGCCGAGCACGTCGGCGACCGGCACCTCGGTGGCCCGGTTCAGCACCACGCCGAGCGCCCCGCCCGGCTCGTGGGCGACCAGCAGCACCACCGTACGGTCGAAGTTCGGGTCCTTGAGCGCCGGAGTCGCGACCAGCAGCCGCCCGGTCATCGACTCCATCGCTCGCCCGCCGATCGCCTGTCCCTCTCCCTGCATGCCGTACACCCGTCAGCCGTGCGGCCGGACGTGGTGCCCGTCACCCGCCGGGTGGGCGAGGCACTCCGGGACCGTCCCCGCTGTCAACGCCATGCCTGGCACCATAGCCTGCGCCCGGGGCGCTGGTTAAGGTCTGACCGGCGCGTGATCGACGGGAATTGGGGAGGACCGATGGGCCCGACGGCGGAACTGGCGGTGATCGGCGGATCAGGTCTCTACGCCCTGCTCGACGGCGCCACCGAACACGAGGTGGAGACGCCGTACGGGCCGCCGTCGGACGTGGTCACCATCGCCGAGGTGGCCGGCCGCCGGGTGGCGTTCCTGCCCCGGCACGGCCGGGACCACCGGCATCCGCCGCACCTGATCCCGTACCGGGCGAACCTCTGGGCGCTGCGGTCGCTCGGGGTGCGGCAGGTGCTCGCCCCGTGTGCCGTCGGCGGGCTCCGGCCGGATCTCGGGCCGGGCACCTTCGTGGTGCCGGACCAGCTCATCGACCGGACCAGCGGCCGGACGCAGACCTACTACGACCGGGGCGCGGTGCACGTCTCCTTCGCCGACCCGTACTGCCCGAACGGCCGGCGCACGCTGCTCGCCGCGGCGGCCGGCCGGGACGTCCCGGCGGCGGACGGCGGGACGGTCGTGGTGGTGGAGGGGCCGCGCTTCTCCACCCGCGCGGAGTCCCGCTGGTTCGCCTCGATCGGCGGCACGGTGGTCAACATGACCGGCCACCCGGAGGCGGTGCTGGCCCGCGAACTGGCCCTGTGCTACTCGTCGATCGCCCTGGTCACCGACCTGGACGCGGGCGTCGAGGGCGGCGGCGCGGTGACCCAGGAGGAGGTCTTCCGGGTCTTCGGGGAGAACACCGACCGGCTGCGCGGACTGCTGCTGGCGGCCCTCGCCGAGCTGCCCACCGAGCGGGACTGCGACTGCGGCCGGGCCCTGGATGGGATCAAGCTGCCCTTCGCGCTGCCCTGATCCGGCGGGCGGGCGAATCGCCCGACACACCCGGTCTGCGCCGATAGATTGGGTGGCGATGGCAACGGTCCGCGACACCACGTACGACCTGCTGCGCGCCCTCGGCCTGACCACCGTCTTCGGCAATCCCGGCTCCACCGAGGAGCCGTTCCTGACCGACTTCCCGGACGACTTCCACTACGTGCTCGCCCTGCACGAGGCGTCCGCGGTCGGGATGGCCGACGGGTACGCCCAGGCCACCGGCCGGCCGGCGCACGTCAACCTGCACACCGCGCCGGGCACCGGCAACGGCATGGGCAACCTGGTCACCGCCTGGCACAACCGCACCCCGCTGATCGTCACCGCCGGCCAGCAGAACCGGGAGATGCTGCTGGCCGAGCCGCGGCTGACCAGTCGCCGCGCGACCGAGCTGCCCCAGCCGTACGTGAAGTGGAGCCACGAGCCGGTCCGGGCGCAGGACATCCCGGCGGCGCTGATGCGGGCGTACGCGACCGCCGTGCAACCACCCTCCGGGCCGGTCTACCTCTCGCTCCCCCTCGACGACTGGTCGCAGCCCGCCGGCCCGCCGCCGCCGGTGCGCACGGTGGCCACCCGGTACGCCCCGGATCCGCAGCGGCTGCGGGAGTTCGCCGCCGTGCTGGCCGACAGCCGGGCGCCCGGTCTGGTGCTCGGCGCGGCGGTGGACCGGGCCGGCGGCTGGCCCGCCGCCGTGGCGCTGGCCGAGCGGCTGGCCGCGCCGGTCTGGTCCGCGCCCGCGCCGGAGCGGGCCGGCTTCCCCGAGGACCACCCGCACTACCAGGGGGTGCTCCCGTTCGCGATCGGGCCGCTGGCCGAGAAGCTGCGTGGGCGGGACACCGTGCTCGTCGTCGGCGCCCCGGTGTTCCGCTACTACCCGCACGTGCCGGGCGACCACCTGCCCGAGGGCACCCGGCTGCTGCACGTCACCGACGACCCGGACGAGGCGGCCCGGGCCCCGGTCGGCGACAGCCTGCTCGGCGACGCCGGACTGACCCTGGCCGCCCTGCTCGACCTGCTGCCCGCGACCGACCGGCCGGCTCCGCCGCCGCGCGCCGAGCCGGCGCCGCCCCCGGACGAGCAGCCGCCGAGCGCCGACGCGCTCTTCGCCGCGCTGGCCCGGCACTGGCCGGCGGACGGGGTCCTGGTCCAGGAGAGCCCGTCCAACCTGCCGGCGCTGCGCCGCCGGCTGCGGATCACCAGGCCGGCGTCGTACTTCACCATGGCCAGCGGCGGCCTCGGCTACGGCCTGCCGGCGGCGGTCGGGGTCGCGCTGGCCGAACGGGACACCGGGCGGCACCGGCCGGTGGTGGCGGTGATCGGCGACGGCTCGTTCCACTACTCGGTGCAGGCGCTCTGGACCGCCGCGCGGCTGCGGCTGCCGCTGGTGGTGGTCGTCCCGGTCAACCAGCAGTACGCCATCCTCAAGGCGTTCGCCGAGTTCAAGCACACGCCCGGGGTGCCCGGGCTGGACCTGCCCGGGGTGGACGTCACCGCGCTGGCCCGCGGCTACGGCTGTGCCGCGCGGGTGGTCGGGACGCCCGACGAGCTCGGCGAGGCGCTCGCCGCCGGGCTGCGGTCGGACGGGCCGACCGTGCTGCCGGTGCCGATCAGCACCGACGTGCCGGCGATCATCTGACGCGTCAGTTCGCGGTGAGTCGCAGCGGAGCGCCGGAGAGCACGTCGAGCACCGGGCGGGCGCCCAGCGGCGCGGCCAGCGTCACGGTGACCGGTTCGAGCTTGAGCATGGCGGTGCAGACCCCCTCGGCGGGGACCACGCTGCCGCCGACCACCACCACGTCGTCGCGCTCCTGCACGAGTGGGGTGATGCCGGTGTCGCACGCACCCACGCCGAGCCGGTAGGTGACAGTGGCGCCGTCGACCGACTGGATGTCCTGCGCGCCGACCATCCCCTCCGCCGCGGGCCGGGCCGGGGCGGTCGGCTCCGGCAGCGCGCCGGTCGCGTCCGCGGCGACGGCCACCCGGGCCACCGGCGCGGTCAGCTCCGCCACGGTGAACACCCAGGCCGGCACCTGCGCCTCGCCCCGGCTGGTCCGCACCGGGGCGGTGCCGAGCTTCACCTCGGTGACGGTCAGCGGGACGCACGCGGTCTGCGGGCTGCTGCTGACCGGGCCGTCCGGGCCGGGTTCGACGGTCGGCCCGGACTTCGGCCGCGCCGGCCCGGTCGGCCGCCCCGGACACGGCGGCGGGTCCCCCTGGTCGAGCTGCCGGTACGCCTCCGCCGCGCCGATCAGCGGGACGGTGAGCGTGCCGTCCGGGAACCGGATGGTGCCGTCCGCCGGACGGGTGGTCGGCAGGTCGAGCTGGTCCCGGTACCAGCCCGCCCGGAAGGCCGCCTCGGTGTCCGGGGTGAAACCGGGATCGCCGAGCAGCACGGTCGGCTCCTGCAGCGGCAGGTATCCGGTGCGCCACGCCGGGCCGGGTCGCCACGCCTCGGCGACCTCGGTGGCCCGCTGCGCGAAGGCCTCCCGCCGGTGGTCCGGCGCGGCCGGCCCGCCGGGTTCGGTCGCGGCGCAGCCGGCGAGCATCACCATCAGGGGCAGCCCCAGCAGGGCGACTGATCGACGCATACCGGTTCGACGCGGCCCCGCCCGGCCCGGTTCCCGCCATCCCCCCGGCCGGCCCGGCCCAGCCGGCCGCCGGCGCCGGTCAGGTCTCCCCGCCGAGATCGGTCTGGTACGCCTGCCAGAGCAGGTCGGCGCCGCGTCGCCGGTGCCGGGCCAGCGCCCGCAGCAGGAGCGCGGCCCGGTCCAGCAGGGCGTCGACCGGCATCCCGGGCAGCTCGGCGGCCTCCTGGAGGCCGGCGAGGGCGGCCGCGATGAGGTCGTGCTCGCGGGTCAGCAGGCGGACGCCCCGGTACAGCCGCGGAGCGTGCGCGAGCAGTTCGGCGTACAGGCCGCTCGGCCCCTCGGTGAGCTGGACGTGCTCGGCGAAGCCCTGCCGTACCGGAGCCAGCCGCAGCGCCACGAGTTCCCGGAACCGGGGCTCCGCGGGCGGGCCGGCCAGCGCACAGGCCAGGGCGTGGACGTCGGCGGCCAGACTGGCCCGGTGGGCGACGTGCGGGCGGACCGCCTCGAAGACGGTTGACGGTTGCTGGATCGGACCGGTGACCATGGGGCACCTCCCCGCGCTGCGTCTGACCGCGTACAGCGATGGTGGACCCGGCGGGGGCCGGTGTCCAGGGTGCGGGGTCGCCTCATCCGTCCCTGCTGCCCCGCTGTTCCCGCAGGTCACAGCGGCCCCAGCGGGAACACCCGAGGACAGAGCCGGAGACGACTGTGCGCCCCGGTCCGGTGGACCGGGGCGCACAGGTCAGGTGGTGGAGGTGCCGGGAATCGAACCCGGGTCCTTCGCCGCCTTGTCAGGGCTTCTCCGAGCGCAGCTCGCTGTGCCTCTACTCGGCCCCTCCGATCACGCGAGCGAGTCGGTGTGACGGGCCCAGTCGCTGATTGATCTCGCCGCACGGACCCCGCGACCGGGTCCGATTGGCCAGCCTCCTAGCTGATGCCGGCTAACTGGGTCGAAGGCACTCCCAGGCCGACAGACTTGCTACTCGCCTCAGGCGGCGAGAGCGAAGTCAGCGCGATTCTGCTTGGCGCTTATTGTTTTCCGACGAACGATTCACGAGACGACGTCGGCTTCCTCGGCTCGCTTCCCCTGCCGCAACGTACGAAGTCGAAACCAGTCACCCCCTCGAAGGGCCGCCCCTGTCGGCGGCACCATCAAGACTAACGCCTGCCACAACCGGATTCATCCCGAGGCCGGGCCGGCACGCCGACCCGGACGAACGGGTACAGATCACTCACCCATGCCCTTGCCGCGCCGGCCGACGGCCCGGGCGATCTCCCGGTCCGCGTCCCGCTTGGCGAGGTCCTGCCGCTTGTCGTACGACTTCTTGCCCTTGGCCAGAGCGATCTCCACCTTGGCCCAGCCGTCGGAGAAGTAGACCTGCAACGGCACCATGGTCAGGCCGCCCTCGCGGGTCTTGCCGATCAGCCGGTCGATCTCCAGCCGGTTGAGCAGCAGCTTGCGGGTACGCCGGGGCTCGTGGTTGGTCCAGGTGCCCTGGGTGTACTCCGGGATGTGCATCCCGTGCAGGTAGAGCTCGCCGTTGCGCTCCTGGGCGAACGCGTCGACCAGCGACGCCCGCCCGGCCCGCAGCGACTTGACCTCGGTGCCGGTCAGCGCCATGCCCGCCTCGTAGGTGTCGAGGATCGAGTAGTCGTGCCGGGCCTTCTTGTTGGAGGCGACGACCTTGCGTCCCTTTTCCCGTGGCATCGGCGCCACCCCCTTTCCAGGTGACCCGTGACCGGTCCGGCCGGCCGCGGGGCGGAGATCATGCTACCCGAACCACAAGGGCCCTCCCGCGCCGTTTATTCCGGCGCGGGAGGGCCCTCGGAGAGCCGTACGGTAACTAGACCCGCAGGTAGAAGCGGAGCGTGACCCAGGCGGTGACCGCGCTGACGACGCCGCCGACGCCGGCCATCAGCGGGAACATCAGGGCGATGTCGCCCCACGAGATCGGGGTGATCAGGCCCTCCAGCGCGGCCAGCGAGCCGCCGCCGGCGGCGAACTTCAGCGCGGCCAGCGCGACCAGGCCGAAGATCGAGCCGATCAGGCCGGCGACCACGGCCTCCAGCACGAACGGTGCCTGGATGAACCAGTTGGAGGCGCCGACCAGCTTCATGACCGCGACCTCACGCCGCTTGCTGTAGGCGGCCACCTGGATGGTGTTGGCGACCAGGAGCAGCGCGGCGACGGCCATCACGACAGCGATCGCCAGCGCGAAGTTCTGGATCCCGGTGAGTACCCCGAAGACCTTGTCCAGCAGGCGGCTCTGGTCGACGATCTCGTCGACCCCCTCGGCGTCCTTGTACTGGTCGTAGATGTTCTTGTACTGCTCCGGGTTGTTCAGCTTGAGCCGGAACGACTCGGGAAGGCTGTCGGCCTTGACGGCGCTGAGCAGGTCGGGAGCGTCCTGGAACATCTCCTGGAAGCTCTTGTACGCCTCTTCCTTGTTGACGTAGAACGCCTCCTTCACCAGGGGGTCGCTCTTCAGCTTCGCGTCCAGCGCGTCCCGCTGCTCCGGGGTGACCTCCTGGTCCAGGAAGATCGAGACCTCGACGTTCTCGTAGTAGAGGTCCTTCATGTCGCCGACCTTCTGGTACAGCAGGCCGCTGGCGCCGAGCATGAACAGCGACACCGCCATGGTGATGATCATGGCGATCGTCATGGTGACGTTGCGCCACAGTCCGACCAGTACCTCGGACAGGACGTACTTCATCCGCATCGGGAATTCCTCCGGCTCTCCGGCGTGAGGTGTTCGTCGTCAGGTCGTACGGCTGAGGGTGGTCGGTCGGCTCACCCGTAGACGCCGCGGGCCTGGTCGCGCACGATGCGGCCGCTCTCGATCTCGATGACCCGGCGGCGCATCTGGTTCACGATGTTGGAGTCGTGCGTGACCATCACGACGGTCGTGCCGGTGCGGTTGATCCGGTCCAGCAGGCGCATGATCTCGATCGAGGTGTCCGGGTCCAGGTTTCCGGTGGGCTCGTCCGCCAGCAGGATCAGCGGCCGGTTCACGAACGCCCGGGCGACGGCGACCCGCTGCTGCTCACCACCGGAGAGCTCGTGCGGGTAGCGGTGCTCCTTGCCACCGAGCCCGACCAGCTCCAGCACCTCCGGCACCACCCGGCGGGCGACCGCCTTGGTCTTGCCGATCACCTCGAGAGCGAACGCCACGTTCTCGTAGGCGGTGCGGTTCGGCAGCAGCCGGAAGTCCTGGAAGACGCAGCCGATCGAGCGGCGGAAGTGGGGTCGCTTCCAGGACCGCATCGAGGTGACGTCCTTGCTGTTCACGATGACCCGGCCCTTGTTCGGGGTGACCTCGTGCAGCAGCAACTTGATGATGGTGGACTTGCCGGAGCCGGATGGACCGATGAAGAAGACGAACTCGCCCTTCTCGATCGAGACGGACACGTTGTCGAGCGAAGGCCGGGACGCCTTCGGGTACGTCTTCGTCACTTGCTCAAGCTGAATCACGGGTGGTGAGTCTACGCGGTGTAACCAGAGAGCCAAGCCCCACGCCCCGCGGTTGCGAGGCGAGTCATCAATCTAGGGCGTATCGGGAAGATCGACGAAGCGCTCCGCCCGCGACCGATCACGCACTGTCGCCGGCGAGCTGCTGCTGCTTACGCCACCGGATACCGGCCTCGATGAAGTCGTCCAGATCGCCGTCGAAGACCGACGACGGATTGCCGGTCTCCTGCTCGGTTCGGAGATCCTTCACCATCTGATACGGGTGCAGGACGTACGACCGCATCTGGTCGCCCCACGAGCCGGCCGCGTCCGTCTTCAGGCCCTGGAGCTTGGCCTGCTCCTCCTGCCGCTTGCGCTCCAGCAGCCGGGCCTGGAGCACCCGCAGCGCGGAGGCCTTGTTCTGCAACTGGGACTTCTCGTTCTGGCAGGTGACCACGATGCCGGTCGGGATGTGGGTGATCCGCACCGCCGAGTCGGTGGTGTTCACGCTCTGCCCGCCCGGGCCGGAGGAGCGGTAGACGTCGATCCGCATCTCGTTCTCGGGGATGTCGATGTGGTCGGTCTGCTCCACCACCGGCAGCACCTCGACGCCGGCGAAGCTGGTCTGCCGCCGGCCCTGGTTGTCGAACGGGCTGATCCGGACCAGCCGGTGGGTGCCCGACTCGACGCTGAGCGTGCCGTAGGCGTAGGGGACCTTGACCGCGAAGGTGGCCGACTTCAGGCCCGCCTCCTCGGCGTACGAGGTCTCGTAGACCTCGGTCGGGTAGCCGTGCCGCTCCGCCCAGCGCAGGTACATCCGCAGCAGCATCTCGGCGAAGTCCGCGGCGTCCACGCCACCGGCGCCGGCCCGGATGGCGACCAGCGCCTCCCGGGAGTCGTACTCGCCGGAGAGCAGGGTGCGGACCTCCATCTCCTGGATGGCCTTGGTCAGCCCGGTGATCTCGGACTCGACCTCAGTCAGCACGCTCGGGTCGGACTCCGCCTCGGACAGCTCCAGCAGCACCCCGGCGTCGTCGAGCCGGGAGCGGAGGCTGGAGAGCTTGCCGATCTCGCCGTTGACGTACGACAGCTGCGAGGTGACCTGCTGGGCCCGGGCCTGGTCGTCCCAGAGGTCGGGGGCGGACGCCTCCTGCTCCAGGCGGGCCTTGTCCGCGCGGAGCCGGTCGATGTCGAGCACCGACTCGATGTTGCGCAGGGTGGCGTCGAGTTCCTTGAGCTGTTCGGCGTAATCGGCAGCGGTCACGACTGACAAGCGTACTGCGCGAGCGAGGAGTGAGCTTGCGAGCCCCGCAGTCGCGCGCCAATTCGGCACCGCGCGAGCGAGGAGTGAGCTTGCGAGCCCCGCAGTCGCGCGCCAATTCGGCACCGCGCGGGGGCGGGATCGGCGTGCGGGCCCCGCGGTTGGGGGCGGGCGGGTCGGCCGGCGGTCACCCGACGGGGGCGCTCTTGAGCCACGACAGGGCGGCCTTGTGGTACGCCACGGCGAACTCCAGCGCGCTGGCGTCGTACGTCTCGCCCTCCTTCTTGGCGTTCTTGACCTGCTCCCGGACCCGGGCGAGGGCCTCGGTGTGGTACTCGTTCGCCGCCGCCTGGAGGTTCTTGAGCTGGCTGGGCGAGTGCAGGTCGCCGAAGGCGATACGCAGCGCTATCGGGTTGCGGATGGTGTCCCGGCCGGGATCCTCCGCGAGCCAGCGGGAGAACGTCCGTTTTCCGGCTGCCGTGATCGCGTACGGCTGGCTCATGCGCGGGCCGGGCTTGCCCATCCGGACGAGCCCGCGCTCGGCCAGCACCGGCAACTCGCGGTAGACCTGGCTGCGGGTCATCGACCAGTACGGCGCCAGCCGGCGCTCGGCGGCGGCCATCAACTGGCCACCTGTCATGGGGCCCTCGTGGAGCAGCCCGAGCAGGGCCGCCGCCGTGGGGTTGACTCCGGAATCCGCCATGCCCCTCACGCTGCCACTTTGCCGACCCTCCGTCCAGGATTTCACGGTTTCGCCACCCGGTAGGGGTTCCTATGTGCACTGTCGGCGCGAGACAGTCCCTGCCGGAGTTGTCGATGTCTTACAGCCGGCTGCGCAACTCCCACAGCTCCGGGTAGAACCGGGTCTCCACCCGGGAGCGCAGGTACGCGCCGCCGGCCGAGCCGCCGGTGCCCGGTTTGGTGCCGATCTGCCGTTCGGCCATCAGCACGTGCCGGGCCCGCCACAGCGAGAACGCCTGGTCGTGGGCGACCAGCGCCTCGGCGAGGTCCCACAGTGCGCCGAACCGCTCCCGGTCCGCCGCGATGGCGGCGTACGCGGCGAAGCGCGCCTCCGCCGTAGCCACGTCGAAGCCGGCCCGGTCGAGCACGGCCAGGAAACCGTCCCAGAGGCTCGGCTCGGCCAACCGGCGCTCCAGCCGCTCCCGCTCCGGGGCGGCCAGCCCCCGGAACCGGCGCAGGAAGTCCGGGTCCTTCAGGCCGGAGAGGAACTCGATCTCCCGGAACTGCACCGACTGGAAGCCGGACGCCGGGGCGAGCTTGGTGCGGAAGACCAGGAAGTCCTGCGGGGTCATCGTGTCGATCACGTCGACCTGGCCGATCAGCACCCGCTCCACCACGTGGCAGCGCTCCAGCCGGATCCGGGGCAGGTAGGTCTCGCCGGCCAGCAGCCGGTCCCGGGCGTCGGTCAGCTCGGACAGCAGCAGCTTGAACCAGAGCTCGTAGACCTGGTGGATGGTGATGAAGAGCAGCTCGTCGTGGGAGGCCGGGTCGGACTCCGGCACCTGCGCGGCGAGCAGGTCGGTCAGTCGGAGGTAGTCGCTGTAGGTGAGCAGGCCACCCTGCTCACCGAACCGGGGGTCGTACGCGGGGGTGGGGTGGCTCATCGCGCCACGCTACCGCCGCGTCCGGACTCCCGCCGACCGCCGACCGAGCGGCCGGACCGGAGCCCGCCGGCGGCGCGCAACACGTGCCGCCGGCGGGCTGCCGCCGGTTCAGCCCATGTGGGGGTACGTGTGGTCGGTCGGCGGGACGAAGGTCTCCTTGATCGTCCGCGGCGACATCCAGCGCACCAGGTTGTGCCAGGAGCCGGCCTTGTCGTTGGTGCCGCTGGCCCGGGCGCCGCCGAACGGCTGCTGCCCGACCACGGCCCCGGTCGGCTTGTCGTTGATGTAGAAGTTGCCCGCCGCGTACCGCATCTTCTCCGCCACCGCGTCGACCACCTGGCGGTCGGTCGCGAAGATCGAGCCGGTCAGCGCGTACGGGGCGATCGACTCGGCCTGCGCGACCACCTCGTCGAACCGGGCGTCGTCGAAGACGTGCACGCCGAGGATCGGGCCGAAGTACTCGGTGGTGAAGGTCTCGTGGGCCGGGTCGGTGCACTCGAACAGGGTGGGCCGGACGAAGTAGCCGACCGAGTCGTCGGCGGTGCCGCCGGCGATGATCCGGCAGGTGTCGTCCCCGCTGATCAGCTCCAGCGCGGCGGTGTGCCGGTCGAACGCCTTGGCGTCGATCACCGCGCCACCGAAGTTGCTGAAGTCGGTGACGTCACCGTAGGTGAGGGCGTCGGCGGTGGCGGCCAGCCGGTCGCGCAGCCCACCCTCCCAGATCGACCGCGGCACGTACGCCCGCGACGCCGCCGAGCACTTCTGGCCCTGGTACTCGTAGGCGCCCCGGATCAGGGCGGTGTGCAGGGCGTCCACGTCGGCGCTGGAGTGCGCGACGACGAAGTCCTTGCCGCCGGTCTCGCCGACCAGCCGGGGGTAGCCCCGGTAGCGGGAGATGTTGTCGCCGACGGTCTTCCACAGGTGCTGGAAGACCTTGGTGGAGCCGGTGAAGTGGATGCCGGCCAGGTCGGGGTCGGCCAGCACCACGTCGGAGACCTCCTCGCCCCGCCCGGTGACCATGTTGATCACACCGGGCGGCAGGCCGGCCGCCTCGAACAGCCGCATGGTGAAGTGCGCGGCGAACTGCTGGGTCGGGCCCGGCTTCCAGACCACCGTGTTGCCGAGCAGGGCCGGCGCCGAGGGCAGGTTGCCGGCGATCGCCGTGAAGTTGAACGGGGTGATCGCGTAGACGAACCCCTCCAGCGGCCGGTGGTCGAACCGGTTCCAGGTGCCCGGCGAGGAGAGCGGCTGCTCGGCGAGGAGCCGGCGCGCGAAGTGCACGTTGAACCGGAGGAAGTCGATGAACTCGCAAGCCGAGTCGATCTCGGCCTGGATGGCGGTCTTGGACTGGCCCAGCATGGTGGCCGCGTTCAGGGTGTCCCGCCAGGGGCCGGCCAGCAGCTCGGCGGCGCGCAGGAAGATCGCCGCGCGCTCCTCGAACGGCAACGCCCGCCACATCGGGGCGGCGTCCTTGGCGGCCTTGACCGCCGCGCGCGCGTCGTCGTGGGTGGCGTGCGCGGTGACCCCCAGCACGTGCGCGTGCTTGTGCGGCTGGACCACGTCGATCGACTCGCCGCCCGCCATCCGCTGCTCGCCGGCGATGGTCATCGGCAGGTCGATGCGCTCGGCCGCCAGCTCGGCCAGCCGCCGTTGGAGCCGTTCCCGGTCGGCGCTGCCCGGCTCGTAGTTGCGTACCGGCTCGTTGCGGGGCTCGGGTACGGAGAACACGGCGTCCATCAAGGCTCCTGGCGATCTCGACAGCGGTGGCGAAACCGGACCCGCTGGCGCGCGGCCGGGTGACCTGCGCCGGAACGCCGCGCGGCGGTAGCCGGTCGCGGCGGCGGGACCGAGCCCAATCTTCCCACGCGACCCCCTCCCCACCACCCTCCCCCGGACCCCTGCCCGTTGCTCGCGGGGTGGGGGCTCGGGATGCGCGCCGGTCCCGACCCCGACCCATCGATCACCGCGGCGGCCGGGGGACGGCGGCGGGACGGGTGGGGTGGGTGAGCGCGTACGCTGGGGTGCCGGTGACCTGCCTGCCCCGGCCCGGCCGACCGCCCGGATGCCGGCCCGCCTCGAAGGGGAGACGATGACCAAGCAGCCCGGCGGCTCCGCGGCCGCGGAGTCGGACCAGCCGGTGGCCGACGACCCCACCACGGCTGCTGGATCCGGCGCCTCCACGACCGGCGCGACCGCCGCCGCCGTCCAGCGGGCGACCGGAGCGGACCGGGCGGGCGAGGCCGGCGACCCCGACACGGCCGACGCCGACCGGGACGCGGCCACCGACGACGAGCCCGCCGCGGTGCGCGGGCCGGCGCCCGTGCCGGGGGCGGCGCTGCTCGCGCTGCTCGCCCTGGGCTGGCTGGCCGCCATGCTCTGGTCGACCCGTGAGGCGATCACCTCGGCGGCGGCCGGGGTCACCGCGATCAGCCTCTCCGCGTTCGCGCTGCCCGGGGTGATCTCCGCCGCGCTGGTCGCCGGGGCCGCCTTCGCCCTCTTCGGCGTCGACCTGCTCGGTCACCGGGTCGGCGACCGGGCCACCCTGCGCTTCCTCGCGGCGATCGGCGCCGGCCTGTTGATCGGGCTGGCCACCGCGTTCGCGATCAACCTGACCTACGCCGACAACGCGACCACCAACGTGATCGCCGGCACCAGCGCCGCCGCGGCGATCATCGGCGGGGCCGCCGCCGGCGCGCGCAGCGCCCCGACCGTCGGCGCGGTGGTGGCCGCCGCGCTCGGCACGCTGGTCTTCGTGGTGGCGTTCAGCCGGGCCCGCGACCCGCTGTTCGACCTCTTCGGGGCCGGGGACACCCAGGAGTCCCTGGTGAACGCGGCCAAGTGGGTGTCGCGTACCGAGTCGCTGCTCGCCGGGGTGGTCGCCGGCCTGCTCGCCTTCGGCTACCTGGCCTGGGCGCGCCGCCGGGCCGCCCGGCGGGACCCGGACGCCCCGGCGCTGCGCTGGCCGGCGTACCTGGCGGCCGGGGCCGGCCCGGGCCTGCTGCTGCTCGTCGCCGAGGTGATCATCCGGGTCGGCGGGCGCTCCCTGCTCGACCTGGCCGCCGCGCTGAGCGAGGCGGACGCGGTGGCCCAGACGTCGCTGGGCACCTCGCGGGTGGACAACGGCATCTGGGTGCTCTTCGTGGGCGCGCTGACCGCGCTGATCGCGTTCGGCCGCACGCTCGGCCCGGCCGCCGGCGACGACGAGCCGGTGGAGGTCACCGAGCGCTGACTCCGCCCGCCGTCAGCCGGCGGTACGCAGCAACAACTCCAGCTCGGTGACGTCGTACCACTCCAGCTCGTGGTCCTCGGCGCCGTCGACGGTGAACTGCGCGTCCGGGTCACCGGCGAGCGCCTCGGCGACCACCTCCGCGGCGGCGGCCACGTCCTCGGTCGCCTCCGACCCGTCCACGTGGATCGCCGCGACGGCGTCGATCGGCACCGGCCGGGTCAGCTCGACCGCGCTCGACCCCAGCTCGCCGTCGCCCCGCCCGACCGCGGCGGCCGGCAGGTCGGCCGAGACCACCACCCGGCGGCGGGGCGCGTCCGGGTCGGCCCGGAGCAGCTGCAACGCGTCCTGGGCGGCACGGGTGAAGGCGACGTACTCCAGCTCCTCCTCGTCGCCCTCGGCGTACCACTCCCGCAGGGCCGGGGTCACCGCGTGCGCCCGCTCCGCGCTGAGCCCCTGCTCGCGCAGCCGGGCCAGGATCGGGACGGTCGCCGGCACGTACACCCGGACAAGGTCGTCGGTCACCGGTGTCTCCCTGCTGAGATCCTCCGCCGGCGTCCACCGGCCCGGGCGCCGATCATGCCGTACGCCGTGACCGTCATACACCCCGCACCGCGCTGGTGGAAGTTCCGCCCCGGTGTGTCCCGCCCGGACGTCGCCCGGGCGGCCGGTCGGACGCTGGGCGGCGCGGGCGGGCGATGGCAAACTGAGCCAAACGACGCCAACCCCGGGAGTTTCCGTGGAGCCGAGGTTCCTGCTCCTCTCCGACGTGGCCGCCGAGCTGAACGTGTCGGATTCGCAGGTCTACCACATGGTGCGCAGCGGCGAACTGCCGGCGATCAAGATCGGTGGGCGCGGCCAGTGGCGCGTGGAGCGCGCCCAACTGGAGGAGTACATCCAGCGCAAGTACGCGGAGACCGCCGAGTGGGTACGCAGCAACCCGCTCGCCGACCGCGACCATGAGTGACCCGACCAGTGCGCGGAGCCATTGACCACAGGCCTCGCCATGCCCAACAATGAGACTCGTTCGGAGGCAAACGAAGGCAAACGCAATAACAAGGGGGTAGCGCGATGACGGACTCCCGCCGACCCGGCCCGTCGCGACCGCCGGTGCGGCTGCGGCCCGCGCCCTCCTTCGAGCCGCCCTACGCCGACGAGGACGGCAGCCACTGGCCGTCGCCCGGGCCGGGCCAGCTCGCCCTCGACCTGTTCGAGGCGGCCCGCCGCGAGCCCGGCCGCCCGCCGGACCGGCGACTGCGGGCCGGGCCGACCCCCGCCCGCCCCGGTCGGCACGCCCCCGGCCCGCTGCCCCCCGGCGCCCTGGTGACCGCCACCCCGGAGGCGACCCGGGCCGCCCACCGGTTCGTCGGTACCTGCCTCGAAGTGCTCAACGGCTACCGCCCACCCGGCCAACTCCGGCCGCTGCTCGATCCGGGCCGGGCCGCCGAGCTGCTGCCCGAGCTGGCCCGGGCCGGCACGCGGACGGGCCCGGTACGCCGCCGGTCCACCCGGCCCGCGGTGCGGCTGCGCCGGCTGCGGGTCTGCGAACCCCGGGCCGCCGCCGTCGAGGTGGCCGCGGTGCTGGCCGGCGGCAACGGCCACACCTGGGCAATGGCGCTGCGCCTGGAACACCGCCGCGGCGCCTGGCTCTGCACCGCCCTCCAGGTTCTCTGACCCGGGCCCCCACCCCGGCCGCGGGCGGCCACCTGTTGATCCGCTCCGGATGCGGCACGCCGGGGCTTCCCCGCGATGGAAGACCACCAGATGCCGCACGCCGCGTGGGTCACCCGGTGTCGCCGTAACCGGTCGTCGGTCCCGCCGGCTCGGCGGCCGCTGGACCGCCCGGGGCGTCCACCTGGCTCGGTCGGTGGACGTCCCGGGTCTCCAGCTCTCCGCACGGCCGGCCGGGTGCGGATGGACCCGGGAACGCCGACGGGCCCCGGCCAGGTCGGCCGGGGCCCGTCGGGGCGACTGTCGGATCAGGCGCCGCCGTTGGGGGCACCGTGGCAGCGCTTGTACTTGCGGCCGGAACCGCACGGGCAGGGCGCGTTGCGGGACGGGCCGTTGCTCGCCTCCGCCTGCCCCGGGGCGGCCCGCCGGGCCGAGTTCGACGCCACGGCCGGGCCGCGCAGCCCGCTCGTCGGACGCTGCGGGGCGCTCGGCGCGGTGGTGCCCGGCCCGGCCGGGGCGGCCTTCGCGCCACGCCCGATGCCCAGCGCCGGCGCCTGCTCGTCGGCCTGCTCGACGGCCACCGAGCCGCGGCCGGCCTCGCCGTCGATGGTCGGCGCGGAGTACTGCAGGCCCTGCTGCTGGGGCGCCCGGTTCAGGCCCTTGGCCCGGATCTCCACCGGCTTGTCGAGCAGCTTGACCTCTTCGGCCTCCGGCTCCGGCTCGGCGACCTGGACCTCCAGGTTGAACAGGAAGCCGACCGTCTCCTCCTTGATGCCGTCCATCATGGTGGCGAACATGTCGAAGCCCTCGCGCTGGTACTCGATCACCGGGTCGCGCTGGGCGTACGCCCGCAGGTTGATGCCCTCCTGCAGGTAGTCCATCTCGTAGAGGTGCTCACGCCACTTGCGGTCGATCACCTGGAGCAGCACCATCCGCTCCAGCTGGCGTACCGCCTCCTCGCCGAGCTGCTCCTCCCGCCGGTCGTACGCGGCGTGCGCGTCCTCCTTGAGGCGGGACATCAGGAAATCGGCGTCCATGCCGGCCCGGGAACCGCCGGCCTCCTCCTCCAGCTCCTCGATCGTGACGCCGACCGGGTAGAGCTGCTTGAGGCTGGACCAGAGCTGCTCGAGGTCCCAGTCCTCGCCGTAGCCCTCGGCGGTGGCCCCCTGCACGTACGCCTCGACGACGTCGTCGATCATGTTGCGGACCTGGTCGGAGAGGTCCTCGCCGTTGAGCACCCGGAGACGCTCGGCGTAGATCACCGTGCGCTGCTTGTTCAGCACCTCGTCGTACTTCAGGACGTTCTTGCGGATCTCGGCGTTCTGGCCCTCGATCTGGGCCTGCGCGTTCTTGATCTGCCGGGTGACCATCTTCGACTCGATGGGCACGTCCTCCGGGATGTTGAAGCGGTCCATGACCGCCTCGACCGCGCCGGAGCGGAACCGCTTCATCAGCTCGTCCTGCAGGGACAGGTAGAACCGGGACTCGCCCGGGTCACCCTGCCGGCCGGAACGACCGCGCAGCTGGTTGTCGATCCGCCGGGACTCGTGCCGCTCGGTGCCCAGCACGTAGAGGCCGCCGGCGGCGGCCACCTCCTCCGCCTCGGCGTCGCAGGCCTGCTTCCACTTGGGCAGGACCTCCTCCATCGCCTTGGCGTACTCCTCCTCGTGCTCGATCGGGTCGAGGCCGCGCTGGCGCAGCTCGCTCGCGGCGAGGAACTCGGGGTTGCCGCCGAGCAGGATGTCGGTGCCCCGGCCGGCCATGTTGGTGGCCACCGTGACCGCGCCCTTGCGCCCGGCCTGGGCGACGATCTCGGCCTCCCGGGCGTGGAACTTGGCGTTCAGCACCGAGTGCGGGATGCCCCGGCGGCGCAGCAGCTGGGAGAGGATCTCGGAGTTCTCCACCGAGACGGTGCCCACCAGCACCGGCTGCCCGGCCTCGTGCCGCTCGGCGATGTCCTCCACCACGGCGTTGAACTTGGCCTTCTCGGTCTTGTAGATGACGTCCGGGCGGTCCTGCCGGATCATCGGCCGGTGGGTCGGGATGGTCACCACGCCGACCTTGTAGACCTTGTTGAACTCGCCCGCCTCGGTCTGGGCGGTACCGGTCATGCCGGAGAGCTTCTCGTAGAGGCGGAAGTAGTTCTGGAGGGTGATGGTGGCCAGGGTCTGGTTCTCCTGCTTGATCTCCACCCCCTCCTTGGCCTCGATCGCCTGGTGCATGCCCTCGTTGTAGCGGCGGCCGTGCAGGATGCGGCCGGTGAACTCGTCGACGATGAGGACCTCGCCGTCGCTGACGATGTAGTCCTTGTCGCGCTTGTAGAGCTCCTTGGCCTTGATCGCGTTGTTCAGGTAGCCGACCAGCGGGGTGTTCACCGACTCGTACAGGTTGTCGATGCCGAGCCGGTCCTCGACCTTGGCCACGCCGCGCTCGGTGACCGCGATGGTCCGCTTGGCGTAGTCGACCTCGTAGTCGCCCTCGCCGTCCTTGCCGGGCTGGAGCCGGGCCACCACCGCGGCGAACTCGCCGTACCAGCGGGCGGAGTGCTCGGCCGGGCCGGAGATGATCAGCGGGGTCCGGGCCTCGTCGATCAGGATCGAGTCGACCTCGTCGACCACGGCGAAGTTGTGCCCGCGCTGGACCAGTTCCTCCCGGGACCAGGCCATGTTGTCGCGCAGGTAGTCGAAGCCGAACTCGTTGTTGGTGCCGTAGGTGATGTCGCACTCGTACGCGGCCCGGTGCTCGCTGGCCGGCCGGTTGGGCAGCACCACGCCGACGGTGAGGCCGAGGAACTCGTGCACCCGGCCCATCCAGGCGGCGTCGCGCTGGGCCAGGTAGTCGTTGACCGTGACCACGTGCACGCCCTTGCCGGAGAGCGCGTTGAGGTAGACCGGCATGACCGAGGTCAGGGTCTTGCCCTCACCGGTCTTCATCTCGGCGATGTTGCCGAAGTGCAGCGCCGCGCCGCCCATCACCTGGACGTCGTACGGGCGCTGGCCGAGCACCCGGGCGGCCGCCTCCCGGCACACCGCGAAGGCCTCGGGCAGCAGGTCGTCGAGGGTCTCGCCGTCGGCCAGCCGCTCCTTGAACTGCACGGTCATGTCGCGCAGTTCCTCGTCGGTGAGGTTGACGTAGTCGTCCTCGATCGAGTTGACGGCGGCGGCGATGGCCTTGAGCCGGCGCACCATACGGCCCTCGCCCGCGCGGAGGACCTTTTCCAGAATCGACACGGATCAACGCTCCCCTAGACAGTCTCGAACCATCGTAGGCGCTCCATCGGGGCGATGGTCACTGGTGGCGGCGGTCCGGCCCGGCGAAAACGACATAACGCGCAGCCGATCCGCCAGCGCCGGGATTATCCGTTACGCCGTCCGCGAACGATCCGGCACGATGGCCCGGTGGACCCCGTGGAGATCACCGAGGACGGCCTGTTGCTGCGCCCGTGGCAGGCCACCGACGCCGACGCCGTGCACCGGGCGTGCCAGGATCCGGACATCCAGCGCTGGACCACCGTACCTCGCCCGTACCGGCCCGAACACGCCAGCGCGTTCGTCACCGAGGTGGCGCCGGGCGACTGGGCGGCCGGCCGGGGTGCGCCGTTCGCGGTCTGCGACGCGGTCACCGGTGAGCTGCTGGGGTCGTGCGGGCTGGTCTCCATCGACCCCGTCCTGCGCTCCGGCGAGATCGGTTACTGGGTCGCCCCCTGGGCCCGCGGGCGCGGGGTCACCGTCCGGGCCGCCCGGGCGGTCGCCCGCTGGGCCTTCGACAGCCTCGAGCTGCGCCGGCTGATCTGGCAGGCCGAGGTCGGCAACCACGCGTCCCGGCTGGTGGCGCTCCGCACCGGGTTCCGGATCGAGGGGCGGCTGCGGCTGGCGGACCCGACCCCGGAGGGCGGCAACCAGGGCTGGATCGGCTCGCTGCTGCCCGGCGAGGTGCCGGCCCCCGGCAGCACCGGTCCCGCCGGCCCCGGCACCCTGGAGGCCCGGCGGGCCGCCGTCTTCGGCCGCCCGCAGCCGGTCCTCTTCGCCACCGCCGGCGCCACCGAGCTACGGCTGCGCCCGGTGGAGGAACGCGACCTGGACGCCATCGTGGCCACCTGCCGAGACCCGGAGACGGTCCGCTGGACCACGGTGCCCGACCCGTACCAGCGCGAGCACGCCGAGGGGTTCCGCCGGGACGTCGCGGAGGCGGGCTGGGCGGGAGGCACCGGGGCGACGTACGCGATCGCCGACGCCGATGACCGGTACGCCGGCTCGATCGACCTGCGCGTCTCCCCGGCCGACCCGCTGGTGGCCGACGTCGGCTTCATGACCGCCCCGCACGCCCGGGGCCGGGGCTACCAGCCGGCCGCGCTCGCCGCGCTCTGCGCCTGGGGCTTCGCCACGCTCGGCCTGGCCCGCGTCGAGTGGCGGGCCGACGTGGGCAACACCGCCTCCCGCCGGGTCGCCGAGAAGGCCGGCTTCACCGTCGAGGGCACCGCCCGGGGCGGGGTCAACCACCGCGGCCAGCGGCTGGACGTCTGGGTCGCCGGGCTGCTCGCCGAGGACCTGACGTGACGCCGAAGGTCATCGAGGCGTACGGGGTGCGGTTGCGGGAGAACCGGGCGGACGACGTCGCCGACACCGCCGCCGCCTGCGCCGACCCGTTGACCCAGCGCTTCATCTCCGGCCTGCCGTCGCCGTACACCGAGGCGGACGCCCGCTGGTGGGTCACCGAGGGGGCGCCCGCGGCCTGGGCCAGCGGCGGGGCCGCCTACGTGGTGGCCGACCCGGACACCGACCGGCTGCTCGGCGCGGTCGGGCTGAGCCACCCGGTGCCCTACCGGAGCCAGGCCGAGATCGGCTACTGGGTGGCGCCGTGGGCGCGCGGGCGGGGCGTGGCCAGCGCGGCGACCCGGGCGCTGGCGGAGTACGCGTTCGCCACCGGGACCGCCCGGCTGGAACTGTTCACCCACGAGGAGAACACCGCCAGCCAGCGGGTCGCGCTCGCCGCCGGCTTCCGCTACGAGGGCGTACGCCGCGCCGCCAGCCCGAACCGTGACGGCGGTCGGCACGACCTGCTCGCCTGGGTACGCCTCGCCGGCGACCCGCCCGGACCGGCCCCGCGCCCGCTGCCCGACCTGGCCGACGGCCGGCTCACCGACGGCGCGGTGACCCTGCGCCGGCTCGCCCCGGACGACGCGGACCTGATGTTCCGGCTGCACACGCTGCCCGAGGTGGTGGCGAACCAGGCACCACCCGTGCCGCCCACCCGGGACGCGATCGAGCGGCGTTGCCGACTCTCGGAGAGCGCCTGGCTCACCGGCGTCATCGCGCGGCTGCTGATCGTCGACGCGACCACCGGCGAACCGCTGGGCAGCTGCGGATTGTCGTACACCGACCTGCCGGCGGGTGAGGCGAGCCTCGGCTACGCGCTGCTGCCGGCCGCGCGGGGTCGCGGCCTCGCCACCCGGGCCGTCCGGCTGCTCGCCGGCTGGGCGTTCGGTCCGGCCGGCATCGCCCGGCTGACCGCCGGCACCATGCCCGACAACATCGCCTCGCACCGGGTGCTGGAGAAGGTCGGGTTCCGCCGCGAGGGGCTGCTGCGCGGGCGGCTGCCCGGCCTGGCCGGAACGCGGATCGACGACCTGGTCTTCGGCCTGCTGCCGGAGGAGCTGCGCTGACCCGCGCGGTCGGCGGGGGCGGTGCCGCCGCCGGCGACCGCGGACCGTCGTGCGGTGCGGAACGGCCGCGCGGCCGGGGGGGGGGGGGGGGGGGGGGGGGCCCCCCCCCGCCGCCCGCGCACCGCCGCGGGGTGCGCCCCGGCCGCGCGGCGGGGGGTGGGGGCGGGGGGGGGCCCCCACCACGACGGCGCTCGACTGCTCAGATCGCCAGCGAGATGATCCCGTAGTCGTAGGCGTGCCGGCGGTAGACGACGCTCGGCCGGCCGGACTCCTTGTCCTGGAACAGGTAGAAGTCGTGGCCGACGAGTTCCATCTGGAACAGCGCGTCGTCGACGGTCATCGGCTCGGCGGGGTGCACCTTCTCCCGCGCGATGTGCCAGGGCTGGTCGTCGTACTCGTCCTCGGTGTCGACCCGTTCGGCGACCGCGGTGGCGGTGGCCGCGCTGGCGCCGTTCACCGGGGCGGACAGCGGCGGGGCGTCGAGATCCGCCACGGGCAGGCCGGCGGTGGCGGCGGCCACGGAGAGCGGCGCGTGCCGACCCCGGTGGACCCGACGGCGGTCGGCCGCTCGGCGCAACCGGGTGTCGAGCTTGGCGATCGCCGCGTCGAGCGCGCTGTAGAAGTCGTTCGTGCACGCCTCGGCCCGGATCACCGGGCCACGGGACACGCAGGTTATCTCCACTCGCTGGCAGTGGTCCGCCTGGCGCGGGTTGCGCTCGTGGAACAGCTCCACATCGACCCGAATGAGTTTGTGATCGTAGCGTTCGATCTTCGCGAGTTTCTCCGCGACGTGCACCCGGTAATGGTCGGGAACTTCGACGTTCCGGCCCTTGACCACGATGTCCACGTGACCTCCTTGCTCGGATGGTCGTTCGATCCGGCATCCGGTCGCACGCCCCGGGGAGGTCCCACTCGGCGTCGACCGGTCGATACGGCTACGCCTCCTTTCACCGCCGGGGGCGGGTGGGAAAGACCTCCTACCCCCGACAGCAAAACGCTAACTCCTGTTCCAGGCACAGTCACCCCTGGTTGCCGAGACGGCTCAGGAATTTTCACAGCTCGTACACCATCGGGTGAAACGGAAACACGAACGGTTACGACTGTTGCCGTTTCTCGGTCGCCGCGAGCACCGCGGCCACCGTGGGTGACAGTCCGGTCGCAACCAGCGCGCGGCTGACGGCGGCGATCGTGGCGCCGGTGGTGACGATGTCGTCCAGCACCACCACGGCGGTCCCCGGCGGCGCCGGCGGCACCCGGCCGCGCGACCGGAACGCCGACTCGGCCGCCGCGGCCCGGCCCGCGCTGTCCAGCGTCACCGAGTCCGGGCGGGGCAGGGCGCGCAGCGGGCGCGAGACCCGCACCGGCCAGCCGGCCCGCCGCAGCCGGTACGCGCAGTGCCGGGCCAGCCGGCCGAGGTGGTCGCCGTAGCGGGCCCGGGCCGCCGCCGCCGTGTCCGGCACCGGCACCAGGGTCACCGGGCGCGGCCCGCCGAGCGCGGTCGCCACCACCTCGGCGAGCAGTCCGCCCAGTGGCCGGGCCAGGCCGTGCCGGCCGTGTTCCTTGTAGGCCAGCAGCGTCTCCCGCAGCGGCCCGGCGTACGGGCCGAGGGCGACGCAGGGCGGCAGGCCGGGCGGGGCGGGTGTGGGTCGCGCCGGACGGGGCCGCAGCGCCTGCAACAGCCCGGCGCACGCCGGGCACACGCCGTGCCGCAGGCCGGGCCGGCGTTCCCGGCAGCCCGCGCAGTCGGCGGGCAGCACCAGGTCGGCGAGGTCCGCCCAGAGCGCGCCGACGTCCCGCACCGGGATCAGTAGAGGAAGAAGGGGGCGGTCGGGTTGCCGGAGCGGTCCCCGGTCGGGTCCGGGTTGACGTCGAGCACCTGGTCCGACTGGATCCGCGTCGACCCGCTGTAGGAGACCCCGTTGGCCTCGTACATCACCGCGCTGGGCTGCGGTGCCACCGGGTTGACCGGGTACGCCACCAGGTGGGTCACCCGGGCGCCCACGTTCTCCTGCAGCGCGGTCTGCCGGGCGCCGTCGACGCTGACGTCGTAGACCGCCGGGCGGTCGGTCGAACCGCCCACCACCAGCCGGTCCTCGCCGGCCCAGTCGACCGCCGAGAGCGCGGTCAGCGAGGTGAACACCCGCCGCGCCGGCCCGACGGTGACGCTGTCGCCGTCCATGTCCACGGCGGCCACGTAGAGCCCGCCGCCGACGATGAGCGCGATCCGCTGGCCGTCCAGCGACGCCGCCACGGCGGTGACCGCCCCGGTCACGCCGTTGAGCTGCACCCTGCTCATCCGCGCGTCGCGGTCGAAGAGGTAGAGGCTCCCGTCGGCCACCACCAGCCCGCGCGGCTGCAGCGGGTCGAGGGTACGCAGCCAGACCGGCCGGCCCACCGTCGTGTGTACGGGCCCCTTGCGCAGGCCGGCCAGCGGGGCGGCGCCGCTGCCGACGGCCAGCCGCTGCCGCTTGTCCGGCCCGGTGACCACCAGCGCGGCCAGCGTCCGGTCGTTGATCCGGTCGAAGTTGGCCGACACCACGTTGCGGTTGTCGCCCTCGGCCAGCGGCACCGTTCCGGGCTCCCCCACCACGGCGAGCGGGTGCACGGCGCCGTCGTAGACGCAGAACCGGTGCGGGTTCTGCGCCAGCTCGTAGACCGGGTTGGCCCGCCGCTGGCCGGCCAGGTCGACCACCCGGCGGGACTGGTTCTGCACCTTCAGTTCCACCTGCCCGTCGAGGTTGGGCAGCGACCAGGCGAGTTGGGTCGCGAACTGGTCCAGCCGCTCCTCGTCGTTGGCGGGCAGCGCCAGGTTGACCTCCCACCGGTCGGCGCTGCCGGTGGCGTTGTTGATCAGCTCGGTGCGGTCGGGGAGCGGGACGACCGCCGTGCGCAGCCAGTCGGACGGGCCGCCGATCAGCCAGCGGACCACCTCGGTGACCTGCCGCTCCTCCGGCACCGCCTCGGGCAGGTAGCGCAGGTCGGGCACCAGCCGGGCGCGGTCGGAACTCCAGAAGTAGACCGAGGACTCCTTGTAGTACTGGGCCAGCGCCACGTCGCTGAGCAGCAGCGCGTTCGGCGGGTCCTGCACGTACAGGCCGGCCTGCTCGACGTCGCCCTGGCCGGGGACGGCCGCGCTGACCAGCTTGAACTCGTAGCTGCGCTCGGTGGCCACCGGGGGCAGCAGGGTGCCGTTCGCCCGCAGCAGGCCGACCTGCTGCACGTTGATGGTCACCTTCGTGCTGTCGACGTCGGGCGTGATCACCGGGTCGTCGGTCAGCCGTACCACGGTGAGGGCGACCTCGCTGCCCTGCTTCTCCTGGAGCCGGTCGTGGTGCCGCGGGTCGATGAAATCCTTGACCCGGTCGTAGGCGCGGTCCGGCTCGCCGGCGGCGGCGGCCAGGAAGTTGTTGACGAACGTCTGGGCGTTGCTCCCGGCGGCCGTCCGGGCCGGCGGCTGGAGGCTGCCGCCGCTGACGGACCCGGCCCCGGCCGTGGAGACCCGGCGCTCCACCTCGACATCGGTGCTGGCCGGGATGCCGCAGCCGGTCAGCCCGAGGGCGAGCAGTGCGACGCCCGCGACGCCGGTCAGCAGCGGGCGCCTCACGACCGCGCCTCCGCCCGCTCCCCGGCCGTCCCGTCACCGGCGGGCGCCGGCGTGACGGCCAGCGCGCCACCGGCGCCCGGCCCGATGGCCAGCAGCCCACCGTCGCGCGGGCCGCCGAACGGCAGCGCCGCGTCGGCCGGCACCAGGCGCAGCGGGGAGGTGGTGAGCCGGTCGCCGGCGCGGGCCGGCAGGGTGAGCCGGAACTGGGCACCCTGCCCCGGCGCCCCCCACGCCTCCAGCCAGCCGCCGTGCAGGCGGGCGTCCTCCAGGCTGATCGACAACCCGAGCCCGGTGCCACCGGTCTGCCGGGCACGGGACGGGTCGGCCCGCCAGAACCGGTTGAAGACCAGCTTCTCCTCGCCCGGCTTGAGCCCCACCCCGCGGTCGCGGACGGTGATCGCCACCGCTGTCTCGTCCGCGCCCAGGGTGATCAGCACCGGCTTGCCCTCGCCGTGCTCGACCGCGTTGCCGACCAGGTTGCGCAGCACCCGCTCGACCCGGCGCGGATCCACCTCGGCGATCACCGGGGCGGTCGGCACGTCCAGCTCGATGGCCACCCCGACCCGCTCCGCCAGCCCGGCCAGCCGGTCGGCGACCCGGTGCACCACCGGCACCAGGTCGGTCGGCTCGGCGTCGAGCATGGCGAAGCCGGCGTCGAAGCGGCTGATCTCCAGCAGGTCGGTGAGCAGTTCCTCGAACCGGTCCAGCTCGGCCTGGAGCAGTTCGGCGCTGCGGGCGACCGCCGGGTCGAACTCGTCGCGCTCGGCGAAGATCAGGTCGGCCGCCATCCGGACCGTGGTCAACGGCGTCCGCAGCTCGTGCGACACGTCCGAGGTGAAGCGGCGCTGCAACCGGGACATCTCCTCCAGGCGGAGGATCTGCCGTTGCAGGTTGGTGGCCATCTGGTTGAAGGAGGCGGCGAGCAGTGCCAGGTCGTCCTCGCCGTTGACCGCCATCCGCTGGTCGAGCAGCCCGGCGGAGAGCCGCTGCGCCGTCCGGGCGGCCACCCGTACCGGGGTCACCACCAGCCGGGTGACCAGCGCGGCCAGCAGGCCGAGCAGCAGCACCAGGGCGACACCGGTGGCCGCCACGGTGGTCCGGGCGTCGGCCGCGGCGGCGTCCTGCCGGGCCAGCGGTACGAAGTAGTAGATCTCGATCTGGCCGAACTCGGTCGGCACCGGGGAGCCGTACACCAGGTACTTCGTGCGCTCGCCGGTGAGCCGGCCGGTGCGGATCTGCTTGGCCACGTTGCCGTCGGCGACCGCGGCCCGCAGCTCCCGGCTGATCAGCGGCCGGACGTCGATCGCGGGCGAGCTGCGGGTCTGCAGGATGCCGGGGTGGTCGTCGGCGGTGATCGCCACCACCACGCCGCTGGTCTGCTGCGGGTCACCGCCGGCCAGGTAGTTGACGGTGCCCTCGATGGTGTCCTGGAGCTGGGCCTCCTGCGGCTGGCTGAAGAGCGAGACCTGCTTGGCGGTGTAGTCCGCCCCGCTGGTCAGCCGCAGCCGGGTGTCGGTGACCGCGTTCTCCAGCAGGATGTCGGTGATCTTGTTGGCGATCACGTACGCGAACCCGCCCACCAGCAGGCTGGAGGCCACCAGGGTGATGGTCACCACCCGCAGCTGCAACGAGCGCCGCCAGGTCTGGTGCAGGCCGGCGAGCAGCCGGGCACCGCGGGCGGCGAGCCCGCGCCACAGCTCCCACGCGGCGCCGCGGCGGCGGGGAGCTGGTGACGGGGAGTCCTGGACCGGGGAGGTGACCACAGTGCGACCAGGCTATCCGGTCCCCGCCTTGTAGCCCACGCCGCGAACCGTGAGGATGATTTCCGGCCGCTCGGGATCCGGCTCGATCTTGGCGCGCAGCCGCTGCACGTGCACGTTGACCAGCCGGGTGTCCGCCGCGTGCCGGTAGCCCCAGACCTGCTCCAGCAGCACCTCGCGGGTGAACACCTGGCGCGGCTTGCGGGCCAGCGCGACCAGCAGGTCGAACTCCAGCGGGGTGAGCTTCACCTCCTCGCCGTTACGGCTCACCGTGTGCGCCGGGACGTCGATGGTGATCTGGTTGCCGGGCGGCCCGATGGTCAGCATCTCCGGGGCGGCGTCCTCGCCGCGGCGCAGCCGGGCCCGCATCCGGGCGACCAGTTCCTTGGGCTTGAACGGCTTGACCACGTAGTCGTCGGCACCGGACTCGAGGCCGAGGACCACGTCGACGGTGTCGCTCTTGGCGGTCAGCATGACGATCGGAACGCCCGATTCGGCGCGGATCGACCGGGCCACGTCGATACCACTCATACCGGGCAGCATCAGGTCGAGCAGCACGATGTCGGGCCGATTGTCGCGGAAGGCGGCCAAGGCCCGCTCCCCGTCGGCCACGAACGAGGGCAGGAAGCCCTCGCTGCGCAGGACGATGCCGAGCATCTCGGCGAGCGCTGGGTCGTCGTCGACCACCAGTACCCGGGCTCTCATGGGATTAATTTTCCATCCCCGTTCAGTTCGGTGGGATCCACGTCACCCGGCACGGTACTGCCGCGGGACGCCGTCGCCCAGCAACCGGCCCCCGGACACCGCCCGGCGAGCGGGGTCCACCTCGGCGGACCGCGCGTGACACCATGATCCCCGCGTGCGCCGTCACGCGCCACCACCGTTCGTCCACCAGGAGTACGCGTGCCCGACGCCGGCCCGACCGCCGTGCTCCCGCGTCGCCCGCTCACCGTCGGTGAGCTGCTCGACTCGGCGGTCCTGCTGCTGCGCGACCACGCCCGGGTGCTGGTCCCGCTCGCCGCGGTGCTGGCCGCGGGCGAGCAGCTGCTGCTCCTGCCGGTACGCCTGGCGGCCGGCACGGAACCGCCCGTCTGGTTCGTCGAGTTCGGCCGGTTCGGCTGGTACTGGCTGCTGCTGGTCATCGGCGCGGCCACCGAGTCGATGATCATCGCGCTGCTCGGCAACCCGGCGGCACGGGCCGCCGGGGCGGCGCTGCTCGGCCGGCGCGCCGGCGCCCGGGACCTGCTCCGCCCCGCCGGGGCACGGTGGGGGGCGACCCTGCTGCTGGTGCCGGTGGTGGGTGCGGTGATGACCACCGCCGCCCTGCTCGGGCCCACCTGGATCATCGGTTTCGCCCTGCTCGGCGCGGTGACCCCGGCGCTGGTCGTGGACCGGGTGCACCCGCTGCGCGCCCCGCTGCGCTCGGCCGCGCTCGCGGTCCGCGCCGGGGGCCGGGCCGGCGCCGTCCGGTTGCTCGGCTACCTCGCCTGGTGGCTCGTCCGGGTCGGCCTCGGGGTGGGCGTCTACTACGGGCTGGACGGGCTCGACCTGCTGCCCGAGGCGTGGCAGATCCCGGTGTCCCTGCTCGTCTGGGCGGGCGTGAACAGCGTGGCGTATCCGGCGATCGCCTGTCTGGACGCGGCGGTCCACCTGGAGACCCGGATCCGCACCGAGGGGCTGGACATCCTGCTCGCCCGCGCTCCGGCCGGCACGCCGGACGCCGCGCTGCTGGCGGCCGGGCGATGAGCTTCAGCCGGTGGTGGACCGAGACCACGGCGTCCCTCGGTGACCGGGTACCGCTGCCGCTGGCCGCGCTGCTGCTGGTGCTCGCGGCGGTGCTGGTCGCCGTCGCGTGGTACACCTACCCGGCCTGGGTGCCCCGCCGGCTGCCCCGGCTGCCCCGGCTGTGCCGGCGGAGACGCCGGGCCCGGCCGGGCCCGGCGACCGCCGCGCCGGTCGTGCCCGCCGCCCGGGAGCCGGCCGAGGAGCCGGCGGCGGCCGTCCACCTGTCCCTGGCCGACCGGCTGGCCACCGAGGGCCGCTACGCCGAGGCGGTCCGCGAGCGGTTGCGGGCCATGCTCCGCGAGCTGGTGACCCGCCGGATGGTGCGACTGCGCTCCGGGATGACCGTCACCGAGGTGATCGCCACGGCGAGCGAGCACCACCCGCCGGTCGGCCCGCCGCTGCGCGCGGCCGGCGCGATCTTCTCCGAACTCTGGTACGCCGAGCGCCCCGCCACCGCCGAGCACGACCGCCGGATGCGGGAGCACGCCGGCGAGCTGCACCGGGTGCTGGCCGGGCCGGCCGAGCGGGAGGACCGGCCGTGACCGCGACGACGACAGCCGGCGCGCGGACCGGGGCCACCACCACCGCCAAGGGGCGCGGCGGGCGGGGCCGGCGGTGGCACCGGATCGTGATCCCGCTCGGGCTGGCCGCGCTGCTGCTCACCACCACCCTGGTCACC
The DNA here is from genome assembly GCF_056150265.1 of Micromonospora desertarenae. NCBI lineage: Bacteria > Bacillati > Actinomycetota > Actinomycetes > Micromonosporales > Micromonosporaceae > Micromonospora > Micromonospora desertarenae. The sequence continues at coordinate 322,723 of NZ_JAXCFQ010000006.1, read as the reverse complement.
CATGCCGTCGACCAGCCCGATCCGGACGCCGGCTTCCTCTCCCCGGTGGCCACCGGGGACCACGGGGGCAGCCGCCTCGCCGCCGCCCTGCGCGAGCGCGGGGTCACCGTGCAGCGGGAGACCACCACGGCGGCGGCACTGGCGGCCGTCCGGTCCGCGCCGGCCACGCTCTTCGTCCCCGCGCCGGCGCTGCTGCGCCGGGAGACCGTCCGGGCCCTGGACCGGCTTCCGGCCCGGACCCGGCTGGTCCTGGTCGACCCGGCCCGCCCGGTGCTGGTGTCCGCCGGGTTGCCGCTGCTGCCCGGCGAGCGCCGCTGGGCGGCGCAGGCGCTCAGCCCGGCGGCCGGCGGGCTGCCCTGCCAGCTGCCCGAGCTGGGCGGGGTCGGCAGCGCGGCCGTCGGCCTGCAGCGCTACACCGCCGGCTCCTACCGGCCGGAGCAGGTCCAGTTCTGCTTCGCCGGCGCGCTGGCCCGCGTGTCCGGGGCGGTCGAGCAGGTGGCGGTCGGTGCCAGCGACCCGTTCCGCAACGACCGGATCGCCGAGTGGGACAACCTCGCCTTCGCCACCGGCCTGCTCGGGGTGACCGGCCGGGTGGTCTGGCTGGACCTGGCCGAGCCGGAGCCGCCGCCGGCCACCGGCACCGGCCGCCCGTCCCGGACGCCGGCCACCGAGGACGGTCCGGGCACCGGGACCGGTGACGGCAGCGGCGACGGCACGGGCACCGGCGACGGCCGGGGCGGCCCCGGAGAACCCGGCCAGCCCGGCGGCCCGGGCGGGGGCGACCAGTCCGGCTCCGGTGACGGCGACGGCGAGGCCGCCGACCGGGACGACCCGCCGAACCCGCTCTGGGCCGCCTTCCCGCCCTGGTTCTGGGCGTTGCTGGCCCAGCTCGCGCTGGCGGTGCTGTTCCTGGCGCTCTGGCGGGCCCGCCGGCTCGGCCCGCCGGCGGCGGAGCCGCTGCCGGTGACCGTCCGCTCCGCCGAGACGGTCCTCGGCCGGGCCCGGCTCTACCAGCGGGCCGGGGCGCGCGAGGCGGCCGCCCGGACGCTGCGGGAGGCCGCCCTGACCCGGCTGCTCCCCCGGCTCAACCTGCCGGCGGACGCGGCGCCGGACCGGGTCGCCGGCGCGGTCGCCGCCCGCACCGGCGCCGAGCCGGCCGCGACCGAGGAGCTGCTGTACGGCGGCGAGCCGGAGACCGACCAGGACCTGCTGGAGCTGGCGCGCGCGCTGGACGGGGTGACCCGTACGGTGGCACCGCCGGCCTCCCCCGACGTGCCACTGCCCGACCGAACCGAAGGAGAACCGCGGTGACCCGACCCGCCGGAACCGCCGAGCCGCAGATCGCCGACCCGGACGCCGCCCGAGCCGCCCTGCACCGGCTGCGCACCGAGGTGGCCAAGGCGGTCGTCGGGCAGGACGCGGTCGTCACCGGCCTGGTGATCGCCCTGCTCTGCCGCGGCCACGTACTGCTGGAGGGCGTGCCCGGGGTGGCCAAGACGCTGCTCATCCGCACCGTGGCCACCGCGCTGCACCTGACCTCGAAGCGGGTGCAGTTCACCCCCGACCTGATGCCCGGCGACGTCACCGGGTCGCTGATCTTCGACCCGCACACCGCCGCGTTCACCTTCCGGGAGGGGCCGGTCTTCACCAACCTGCTGCTCGCCGACGAGATCAACCGGACGCCGCCGAAGACCCAGTCGGCGCTGCTGGAGGTGATGGAGGAGCGGCAGGTCTCGGTGGAGGGCGACCGGCGGCCGCTGCCCGAGCCGTTCATCGTCGCCGCCACCCAGAACCCGATCGAGTACGAGGGCACCTATCCGCTGCCGGAGGCGCAGTTGGACCGGTTCCTGCTCAAGCTCACCGTGCCGCTGCCCAGCCGGGAGGAGGAGCTGGGCGTGCTGCGCGCGCACCACGCCGGCTTCGACCCCCGCGACCTGGCGGCGGCCGGCGTACGACCGGTGGCCGGGGCGGCCGACCTTGCCGCGGCGCGGGCCGCGGTGGGCCGGGTGCACGTGGCGGAGCCGCTCCTCGGCTACCTGGTCGACCTGTGCCGGGCCACCCGGGCCACCCCGGCGCTGGAGCTGGGCGCCTCGCCCCGGGGCGCGACCGCGCTGCTCGGCACGGCCAAGGCGTGGGCCTGGCTGGCCGGCCGGGACCACGTCGTGCCGGACGACGTCAAGGCGGTCGCCCGGCCCACCCTGCGGCACCGGCTGCGGTTGCGACCGGAGGTCGAACTGGAGGGCGTCAGCGTGGACGCGGTGCTGGACACGGTGCTCGCCACCGTGCCGACCCCGCGATGACCTGGCGGGCGGCGCTCCTGCTGGCGGCCGGTGCGCTGACCCTGCCGGCCTGGCCGTCGCCGCTCGCCGGGGTGCTGGTGATGACCGGGGCGGTGCTGCTCCTGGTGGTGCTGGACCGGGCGCTGGCGGTGCCGCCGAGCGCGCTGACCGCCACCCGGGACGGGGACCGCACGGTCCGGCTCGGCGGCACCGCCACCGTCGTGCTGCACCTGGGCAACCCCTCCGCCCGTACGCTGCGCGCCCAGGTCCGCGACGCCTGGGTGCCGTCGGCCGGCGCCCGTCCGGACGTCCCGCCGACCCGGCTGGTCCGGGTCGAGCCCGGCCGGTCCGCCGCGCTGCCCAGCCGGCTCACCCCCACCCGCCGCGGTGACCGGCCGGCGGTGGCGCTGACCGTCCGCTCCCTCGGCCCGCTCGGGCTCGGATTCCGCCAGCGCTCGGAGCGCCCGGCCACGCCGCCGTGGACGCTGCGCGTGCTGCCCCGCTTCGACTCGCGCCGGCACCTGCCGGAGAAGCTGTCCCGGCTCCGGGTGATCGACGGCACCCAGGTCACCCGGGGACGCGGCCAGGGCACCGAGTTCGACACCCTGCGCGAGTACGTGGTCGGTGACGACGTGCGCTCGATCGACTGGCGGGCCAGCGCCCGCCGGGCCGACGTGCTGGTGCGCACCTGGCGGCCGGAGCGGGACCGCCGGCTGGTCTGCGTGCTGGACACCGGCCGCACCTCGGCGATCCGGGTCGGCGACGAGCCCCGGCTGGACACCGCGATCGACGCGGCGCTGCTGCTCACCGCCCTCGCCGCGCGTGCCGGCGACCGGGTCGACCTGCTCGCCGCCGACACCGCCGTACGGGCCACGGTGACCGGGACCGGGCGGCCGGCCCTGCTGCCCCGGCTGGTGCACGCGCTGGCCCCGCTGCAACCGGCCCTGGTGGAGACGGACTTCGACCTGATCGCCGGCGAGCTGTTGCGGCGGCAGCGGCAGCGCAGCCTGGTGGTGCTCTTCACCGCGCTGGAGGCCGGTGCGCTGAGCGCGGGCCTGCTGCCGGTCCTGCCCCGGCTGGCCGCCCGGCACCGGGTGCTGATCGCGGCGACCCACGACCCGGTGCTGACCGCGCTCACCACGGCCGTACCGGCGCAGCCCCGGGACGCCTACGCGGCGGCGGCCGGCTGGCGGGCGCTGGCCGAGCGGGACCGCATCCGCGCCGCCCTGGCCCGGCACGGCGTCCTGGTCGTCGACGCCCCCGCCGGCCGCCTGGCCCCCACCCTCGCCGACACCTACCTCCGCCTAAAATCCCAAGCCCAACTCTGACCACCCCACCCCACCCCACCCCGCCCTGCGGTACGGCTGGTTGATCATGAGGTTAGCGGCGGTTCTGGAGATCGAGAACGCCGCTAACCTCATGATCAACGGGGGTGGGGGCGGGGGTGGGGGCGGGGGTGGGGGTGGGGGTGGGGGTGGCGCGGGGGCCGAGGGTGAGGATGTAGGCGAGGAAGGCGAGCCAGATGGCGGCGCCGGCGGCGATGCGGAAGGGGATCGGCACGGGCGCGGGGGTGATGAACGCCTCGATGACGGCGGAGACCGCGAAGAGCCCGACCAGCCCGACGGCGACCAGGATGGCCTGGCGCCCGGCCCGGGCCACCGCCTGCCCCCGGGTCAGCCCGGCCGGTGGCGAGATCCACGCCCAGCCGGTCCGCAGCCCGACGCCGGCGGCCACGAAGACCCCGGTCAGCTCCAGCAGCCCGTGCGGGGTGATCAGGCCGAAGAAGACGTCGGCCCGGCCGTGGGAGACCATCACCCCGCCGGTCACGCCGATGTTCAGCGCGTTCTGCCACAACAGGTAGAGCACCGGGACGATGAGCACCCCGGCGGCCAGGCAGCGGGCGGCCACCCAGGCGTTGTGCGTCCAGAGCTGGACGGCGAAGGTGGGCGCGGAGTACTCGGTGTAGTAGTCGGCGAAGCCGGAGTCGGCCAGTTCGGCGGCCGCCTCCTCGCCGATGAACGCCGCCGCGGTGTCGGGATTTCCGGCCACGAACCAGATCAGGAAGAAGCTGAGCAGGGTGAACCCGGTCGCCACACCGCACCACCACGGCCAGGCCCGGTAGACCGCGCCGGGGAAGCCGGCCACCAGGAAGCGACCCACCGCCGCCCAGGACGGCCGGGGTCGTCCGGTGAGCCGGGCCCGGGCCCGGAGCACCACCTGGGAGAGCTGGCCGACCAGCGCCGGGTCGGGCGAGCGGCTGCGCAGCACCGAGAGCTGGGTGGCGGCCCGCTGGTAGAGCACTACCAACTCGTCGATCTCGGCGGCGTCCAACCGCCGCCGGTCGGTCAGCGCCTCGAGCCGACGCCACTCCCCGCCGTGCTCCGCGACGTACGCGTCGAGATCCACCGTCCACCCCCGTTCGCGGATCATAGTGTTCACTGTCGGGGTGAGCGCGCAACCACGACCGCCGGCCCCGGGCTGGGGTGACGCCGGACTGGTCAGCGGAGAGGCCGTGGCGCTGGACGTGCGGGTCGCCCGGATCGGCTCCCGCGCGCTGGCGCTGCTGCTCGACGTGGTGACCCAACTGCTGCTCGCGCTGGTCCTGGCCATGCTGGTCGGCATCGTGCTCGCCGCGCTGCCGATGCGCCTGGTGGACGCGGCGCTGAGCAACGCCGTCGGCACCGTCGCGCTGGTGTCCGTGCTGGTCGGCTACCCGGTGCTCTTCGAACGGTTCAACCACGGCCGGACGCCCGGCAAGATGGCCGTCGGGTTGCGGGTGGTCAGCGCCGACGGCGCGCCGGTCGGCGTCCGGCAGTCACTGACCCGCGCGCTGGTCGGCGTCGCGGTGGAGTGGCCCGGGCTGGTGCTGCCGCTGCTGAGCTGGGTGGCGGGCGTGACGGTGATGCTGACCGACCGGCACGGCCGGCGGCTGGGCGACCTGGTGGCCGGCACGATGGTCGTGCACACCCGGTCGGCGATCATCTGGCGGCCGGTGCCGACCTCGGTGCCGGCGCTGGTCGGCTGGGCGCACACGCTGGACCTGAGCCGGCTCGACGACGGTCTGGCGCTGGCCGCGCGGCAGTACCTGGCCCGGGTGCACCAGTTGGCCGAGCCGGCGCGGGACCGGCTGGCCCGTGGCCTGTGGGCCGAGGTCGCGGCGGTGATCACCCCACCCCCGCCGCCCAACCTGCCGGCGACGGTCTACCTGGCGGCGGTGCTCGGTGAGCGGCACCGCCGGGCGCGGCTGCGGCTGGCCCGGGGACGGGCGGTCACCGCGGCGCTCTGGCCGGAGCTGCTGCCCGGCCCGGCCACCCCACCGGCCCCCACCGCCACCTCCCCGGCCACCAGCGCCGTTTCCCCGGCCCCCACCGCCGCCGCGCCGGCCGCCGGCGCCGTTTCCCCGGCCGTCGGGTCCTCTGCGGCCGGTGCCGCCTTCCTGGCCACGGCCGGCGCTGGGTCGACGCCCTCGGTCGTCGCACCGGCGGCGGCCGTCCGGCCGGCGGCGCCCGGCGCGGCGCCGGTGGCCGTGCCGGCGCAGGCCGGCCCGCCCACGGTACGACCGGCGACGGCGCCCGGAGACCGTCCCGACCGCTGACCACCGCCGCTCGCCGGTCGACGCCTCGGCCTGGCAACGCCGCCACGGCCGCGCCCCGGCCGGACAACACCGCCCCGGCCGCGCCCGCCGGGCAACGCTCCGCCGGTCGACGCCCCGGCCGGGCAACACCGCGCTGGTCGGGCTCCGGCCGGACACCGCCGCCCCGGCCCCGCCCCGGCCGGACAACGCCGCGCCGGCCGCGCTCCGGCCGGGCAACACCGCGCCCCGCCGGGCAACACCGCCCCGGGCGGGCAACGCCTCGACGGGGGCGGTGCCTCGGCGGCCCGCTGGCTCCCGCCCGACGGGCGGTCCGCCTGGACGGGCCGGGTGTGGCAGTATCCGGCCTGCCCCTACCGCAGACAGGACGACCCGTGGCCGACGACCTGTTCACCCCCACCATCGCCCCGGCGGCGTACGAAGCGCGGCGCCCGCCGTGGCGTCCCCAGTCGTTGCTCTTCCCCGCCGTCTTCGGCGGCCCGACGGCGGTCACCGTGCTCGCCCTGGTCAACGCGGCCCGGTTGGGCCTGCCCGGCCGGGCCCGGCTGGCGGTGGCCGGCGCCGGGATCGCCGCGCTGGCCGCCCGGGTGGCGGTCACCCTGACGGTCTTCTCCGGCTCGGCGGACCGGCCCGTCCGGCTGATCGGCGCGCTGGCCGGCGCCCTGGTCTGGCTGGTCGTCTCGGTCACCCAGAAGGGCCGGTTCCGGGCGTACGAGCTGCGCGGTGGTGAGCCGGCGTCGCTCTGGCTGCCCGGCATCGCCGCGGTGCTGCTGCTCGGGGTCGCCGAGGCCCTGCTGATCGTCCTGCTGGCCGCCGCATGAGCGAGCGGATCACGACGGCGCCGCACGGTGGCCCGGCGGGCGCCGGGGTACCGGCGTGAGCGCCCCGGAGGCGGTGCTGATGCGGGCCGCCCAGCTGCTGGAACTCAACCGGGCCGAGCAGGCCCTGGCCGAGCTGAGCCGGCTGCCCGCCGCGCTGGCCACCGACGTGGCCGCGTTCCGGCTGCGCGCCGCCGCGCTGTCCGAGCTGGACCGCTGGGCGGAGGTGGCCACGGTCGCCCGGCAGGGTCTCGCCGAGACCGGCCCGGACGCGGAACTGCTCGGCCGGCTCGGCCTCGCCCTGCGCCACCTCGACGAGTACGCCCCGGCGGAACGGGCGCTGCTCGACGGGCTGGCGATCGAGCCGCAGAACCCCTGGCTGCTCTGCCAGTACGCCGACCTGTGCAGCGCGGTGGGGCAGACCGACAAGGCGGAGCGGCTGGTGACCCGGGCCGCCGCGCTGGCCCCGGAGGCGCCGCCGGTCTTCGCCTCCCGCTTCCAACTGGCGTACGCCCGGGGCGACGACCGGGCGGCCGAGCGGGTGGCCCGGGAGTTCCTCGGCGCCTGGCCCGGCCATCCGGTGGCGCTCGCGCTGCACGGTGCCGCCGCGGCCCAGCGGGGCCGGGTGGACGCGGCGCACCGCTCGTTCGGCCAGGCGGTGGCGCACGATCCGACCGACGCCGACTACGCCGACGCGGCCTGGGAGTCCCGGGTGTACACCCATCCGCTGCTGCTGCCGCTGCGCCCGCTCTACCGGCTCGGCATCCTGCGCACCTGGCTGATCGCGGTGGGCGTGATCGTGCTGCTCAACCTGGCCGGGCTGGACCTGCTCGCCGGCCTGTTCGGGCTGGCCTGGCTGCTGTTCTGCGTCTGGTCGTGGGTCGCGCCGCCGCTGGTGCGGCGGCTGGTGCGTGGCCGGTGGCGGGCGTGAGGGCGTTCGGGCCGTGGCTGGCGGTGCTGGCCGTGGTGCTGCTGCTCAGCGCGCTCCGGCTGCGGACGCTGGCCACCGTCGTGTCGCTGGCCTGGCTCGCCTGGTGCGTGTGGACGTGGGTCCGCCCCACCCGCCGCGACCCGCGCTGACCAGCCGGACGCTGGCGGGCACCACGGGGCGAGCCGGACGCTGACGGGTACCACGGGGTCGAGCCGGGCACGCACGGGCACCCCCCCGGGTCGAGCCGGTCGCCGGCATCGGACGGGACCGGCGGTGTCCGGCCGGAACGACGGACCGGGCCGGCCGCGGGTGCGGCCGGCCCGGTCGCCGAGTGCGTCGGATCAGTAGCGGTAGTGCTCCGGCTTGAACGGGCCCTCCACCGAGACGCCGAGGTAGGCGGCCTGTTCCTTGGTGAGTTGGGTGAGTTTGGCGCCGAGGGCGTCCAGGTGCAGGCGGGCGACCTTCTCGTCGAGGTGCTTGGGCAGCACGTACACGCCGATCGGGTACTCGTCGGTCTTGGTGTACAACTCGATCTGGGCGATGGTCTGGTTGGCGAACGAGTTGGACATCACGAAGCTGGGATGCCCGGTGGCGTTGCCCAGGTTCAGCAGCCGACCCTCGGACAAAACGATGATCGCGTGCCCGTCGTCGAAGCGCCACAGGTCGACCTGCGGCTTGATGTTCTCCCGGGTCACGTCCGAACGCTTGGCCAACCCGGCCATGTCGATCTCGTTGTCGAAGTGACCGATGTTGCCCACGATCGCCTGGTGCTTCATCCGCGCCATGTGCTCGTTGGTGATCACGTTGAAACAGCCGGTCGCGGTGATGAAGATGTCCGCCTGCTCCACCACGTCATCCAACGTCGCGACCTGGTAGCCGTCCATCGCCGCCTGCAACGCGCAGATCGGGTCGACCTCGGTCACCACCACCCGCGCACCCTGACCCCGCAACGACTCCGCGCAGCCCTTACCCACGTCGCCGTAGCCCATCACCACGGCCATCTTCCCACCGATCAGCACATCGGTGGCCCGGTTGATCCCGTCGATCAACGAGTGCCGGCAACCATACTTGTTGTCGAACTTGCTCTTCGTCACCGAGTCGTTCACGTTGATCGCCGGGAACAACAGCGTCCCGGACCGGTGCATCTCGTACAACCGGTGCACACCCGTGGTGGTCTCCTCCGTCACCCCCTTGATCCCCGACGCGATCCGCGTCCACCGCTGACCGTCCTCCGCCAGCGACCGGTGCAGCAGGCCGAGGATGACCGCGAACTCCTCCGAGTCCGCCGACTCCACCGGCGGCACCACACCCGCCTTCTCATACTCCGCACCCTTGTGCACCAGCAGCGTGGCGTCACCACCATCGTCCAGGATCATGTTCGGGCCCTGACCGTCCGGCCAGGTCAACACCTGCTCGGTGCACCACCAGTACTCCTCCAGGCTTTCGCCCTTCCAGGCGTACACCGGCACACCCGCCGGCGCCTCCGGCGTGCCGTCCGGGCCGACCACGATCGCCGCGGCCGCGTGATCCTGCGTGGAGAAAATGTTGCACGACGCCCACCGCACCTGCGCACCCAACGCCACCAACGTCTCGATCAGGACGGCGGTCTGAATGGTCATGTGCAGCGAGCCGGTGATCCGGGCCCCGGCAAGCGGCTGCGCCTCGGCGAACTCACGACGAATCGCCATCAGACCCGGCATCTCATGCTCGGCGAGGCGAATCTCCTTGCGCCCGAACTCGGCGAGCGACAGATCCGCCACCTTGTAGTCGCCCTCGGCGAGGGTGCGCGGCCGGGCCTCGGACGGCGTGCCGCTGGCGGACGCCGGGAGGGTGCTGGTCATGAAAGCTCCTGTCGAACGTTGTCCTGCGCGACCTCCCACCTTACGCGCGTCGGTGGACGGCGCAGGGGGCGGCCGGCGGACAGCGGCCAGGGGCGGTCGGGGTGGGCCCGACGGGGACGCCGGTGGACAGCGCACGGGGCGGTCGGTCATGGACGGACTTTCCGTCCACTCGCCGGCCGCCCCGTGCATCCCCCCGGTTTGGTTCCCCCGCGCGTTCTCGGACCGTCGTCGCGATAACGCTGCGCACTCATAGAGTCACACTGGGCGAGCACTGCGTCAAGCTATTTCGGGAAAGTCGGACTTGCCGCAGCGCTGTTCGCCGCCGGCAACCGCCAGCCGGCATTCAGCGGAGCGGGCGGACCGCTCAGCGCTGACCGGCGGTCGCCACGTACGCGTGGCCCGCGCCGGTGACCACCAGCGGCCCGCCGGCAGCGGACCCGACAGCGGCCCGGCCCGGCTCCAGCTTCACCGCGCCCGAGCCGTCGTCCACCACCAGTTCGCCACCGCAGCAGAGCACCACCCGGGGCCCGGTCAGCGTCAGCGTCACCTCGGGCACCTCCTGGTCCACGGTCACCCGGTGCAGCGCGAAGTCGTCCACCGGGACCGGCCAGCACACCACCCCCGGTGCCACCACCCGCGGCGTGACCACCGGGTCGGCCAGCACCTCGAACCGCAGCACCCGGAGCAGCTCGGGCACGTCCACGTGCTTGGGCGTCAAGCCGCCGCGCAGCACGTTGTCACTGGCCGCCATGATCTCCACGCCGGTGCCGCGCAGGTAGGCGTGCAGGTTGCCGGCCGGCATCCAGATCCCCTCGCCCGGCGCCAGCCGCACCCGGTTGAGCAGCAGCGCGACCAGCGCGCCGGGATCGCCCGGGTAGGCGGTGGTTAGGTCACGGGCCAGCTCCGCGTCCGGCCCGGTGACCCCGGAGCCCCGTACGGCCGCCAGCAGCTCGTCGCACTCCGCGCGCGGCCAGGTGAGCAGCAGCTCCACCGCGTCGCGCAGGCCCGCCGGCCCGGTGCGCAGCGCGGCCACCACCGGCTCCAGCTCACGTACGCCGAACGCGGCCAGCGCGGCGGCCGACACCACCGGGTCCCGGAAGCCGCAGAGCGCCTCGAACGGCGAGAGCGCGACCAGCAGCTCCGGCTTGTGGTACGGGTCCACGTAGTTGCGGTGCCCGTCGGTGCGGAGCGCGTCGGCGGCGTGGCCGGCGCGGGCCTGCGCGGCGTCCGGGTGCGCCTGCAGGCTCAGCGGCGCGTCGGCCGCGAGCACCTTGAGCAGGAACGGCAACCGGGCGCCGAACCGGTCGACCACCCGCGCGCCGAGCCAGTGCCCCGGCTCGGCGCGCAGCAGCTCGGCCAGGCTGACCCGGGCGCCGTCGCGGTCGACAGTGGCCGGGGCGCCCGGGTGGGCGCCCAGCCACAGCTCGGCCTCGGGGCCGTCGGCGGGCGCCGGGCGCCCCTGGAGCTCGGCGAGCGCCGAGCGGGAGCCCCAGGCGTAGTCCTTGATCGGCCCGTACAGCGGTTCCACGGTCAGCTTCCGGGCCGCCCGGCGGCCTCGTCCGGCTCGGTCTCCGGCTGGGGCACGGCGGTGTGCGCCACCGCGCCGGTGCCCGCCTGCGCGGCGGCGGCGCTGTAGATGTCCGGCTCGAGGTAGATGACCCGGGCGATCGGCACGGCGGCGCGGATCCGGTTCTCCACGATGTTGATGCCCCGGGCCAGTTCCTCGGCGTTGTCGCACGCCGGCACGCCGATCTTCGCGGCGACCATCAGTTCCTCCGGGCCCAGGTAGAGCGTCTTCATGTGGATGATCCGCTCGACCTCGGGACCGTCGGTGATCGCCTTCTCGATAGCGGCGACGTCGTGCGCCTCGGCGCCCTCACCGAGCAGCAGGCTCTTGGTCTCGATGGCCAGCACGATCGCGATCACGACCAGCAGGATGCCGATCATCGCGGTGCCGATCGCGTCCCACTCGCCGTTGTGGGTGATCAGCGTCATGGTGACGCCGAAGAGCGCGAAGATCAGACCGACCAGCGCGCCGAGGTCCTCCAGCAGCACGACCGGCAGTTCCGGGGCCTTGGCCCGGCGGACGAAGTGCACCCAGGACTGGTTGCCCCGGACGTGGTTGGACTCCTTGATGGCGGTACGGAACGAGAACGACTCCATGATGATCGCGACCACCAGCACGGTCACCGGAACCCACTGCCACTCCTCGATCGGGTGCGGGTCCGACCACTTGTGCCACGCCTCGTAGAGCGCGAAGAGGCCACCGACGCTGAACAGCACGATGGACACGATGAACGCGTAGATGTAGCGCTCCCGGCCGTAGCCGAACGGGTGCTGCGGGGTGGCGGCCCGCTTGGCCCGCCGCCCGCCGAGCAGCAGCAGCGCCTGGTTGCCGGAGTCGGCGACCGAGTGGATCGACTCGGCCAGCATCGACGACGAGGCGGTCAGCAGGAACGCGATGAACTTGGTGATCGCGATGCCGACGTTGGCCAGCAGGGCGGCGACGATCGCCTTCGTCCCACCGTTGGCGCTCACGCCGCCGCTCCGCTCCGCTGCGCGGCGGCGCGCGGCGCCACGCTGCTGAGCCGGATGGCTCGCTCACTGCGTTCGCTCACTGGTTTGCCAGCTCCTTCATCTCGGTGATGGCGGGCACCGCCATCGGGTCCAGTCCGTGCGCGAGGGCGAGGTAGATCGAGGCGAAGTCGGGCACCGCGATCAGCGACGCGAGCCGCTCCAGCGCCGATCCGCCCTCGGCGGTCACCACGTCGCAGCGCACCCCGCGCCGCTCGGCGAGGGTCTGCACCGCCTCCGCGCGGCGCTCCTCGACGGCGAGCGGCTCGTCGGCGTCGTCCTCGGGGTTGAGACCGCCGTCGCGCAGCAGCACCAGGCGCAGCCGGGTGGCATCGCCAGCGCTCTCGTCCGGGTCGGCGAAGATGTCCCGCGCCCCCTCGACCAGCCCGCCGAAGACACCGTCGAGCAGGCCGACCCGACCCCGGCCGGCCTCGCCGAGGGCCCCGCTGACCACCGGGTAGCGGGCGTTGGCGGAGAGCGTGTCACCGAACCGGCGGGCCGCGACGGTGGCCAGCGGCGACGACCCCCACACGATCGGGATCGAGCCGGCCAGGCCGAGCGCGAGGGACTTCGCCGGGTTGACGAAGGACTCCGCGGTGGGCCGGCACCGGTCGGCGTCCGCGTCCAACCGGGCCGCGGTCTCCGCCAGGTCCGCCTCGTTGACCTTGACCAGGCCGAGCGTACGGGCGGCCAGCAGGACCGGCACGGTGAGCGCCCAGAGGCTGGCCCGGGCCGGCGCGCGGCGCGGCACCGGGATGAACGGGGCGCGGGCCCGCTCGGCCACCGACTGCAACTGCGAGTCCGGCGCGCCGACGGCGACCAGCCGGGCGCCCCGGCGGTGCGCGGCCTCGGCGGCGCCGAGCGCCTCGGGGCTGCGACCGGAGGCGCTGACCGCGATCACCACGTCGGCGGCGCCCACCCAACCGGGCACGCCGGCGCTGCGGTGCGGGATGACCGGCACCGGGCAGCGCGGCCCGGCGACCGTGGCGAGCACGTCACCGGTACGACCGGCGGTGCCGATGCCGGCGATCACCACCGCCCGGGGCCGCCCCTCGTCGGCGAGTACCTGGAGGTTCGCCTCGGCGGCCAGGGCCGCGGACTCGCGGACCTGCGCCCCGGCGGACGCGGTGTGCCGCAGCATGCCGCCCGGGTCGCGCTCGGCGAGCGTCTCCGGGTCGTCGAGCAGTGCCTCGTCGGCGTCGCGCTGGCCGCTGACCCCGGCCGTACCGTCGATCACGACTGCTCCGTGGGGCGGCGCGCCTCGTCCAGCAGCAGCACCGGCACGTCGTCGCGGACCTCGAAGATCCGGCCGCACTCGGTGCAGGTCAGCGTCTGCGCCTGCGCGTCGTAGTCGAGCGGGGCGTGGTGCGTGTCCGGGCAGGCGAGGATTTCCAGCAACTGCGGGTCCAGGGCCACGGCGCGGCTCCTTCCACGTGTGCGGCATGACCGGACGGCGGTGCCGACCGGCGCAGGCGATCTTATCGGCGAACCCGGTCGAGCACCTCGTCACGGAGGGCGATCATCCGCTCCGTGGTGGGGGCCTCGACGTTCAGCCGCAGCAGCGGCTCGGTGTTGGAGGCACGCAGGTTGAACCAGGCGCCGTCCGGGAAGCGCAGGGTGAGCCCGTCCAGTTCGTCGGCCTCCGCGTCCGGGTACGCGGCCCGCACCTCGGCGACCTTCGCCGCCTGGTCGGACACCGTGGAGTTGATCTCACCCGAGGCGACGTACCGCTCGTACTCGCTGGCCAGCACGGAGAGCGGCTGCGACTGCTCGCCGAGCGCGGCGAGCGTGTGCATGGCGGCCAGCATGCCGGTGTCGGCGAACCAGAAGTCCCGGAAGTAGTAGTGCGCCGAGTGCTCGCCGCCGAAGATGGCGTTGGTGCGGGCCATCTCGGCCTTAATGAACGAGTGGCCGACCCGGGCCACCACCGGCTCACCGCCGTGCTCGCGGATGATCTCCGGCACCGCGCTGGAGGTGATCAGATTGTGGATCACCGTGGCGCCGGGGTGCTTGGCCAGCTCGCGGGCCGCGACCAGGGCGGTGATCGCCGAGGGCGAGACCGGCTCGCCGCGCTCGTCCACCACGAAGCAGCGGTCGGCGTCACCGTCGAAGGCGAGCCCGATCTCCGCGCCGTGCTCGACCACCGCCCGCTGGAGGTCGACCAGGTTGGCCGGGTCGAGCGGGTTGGCCTCGTGGTTGGGGAAGGTGCCGTCGAGTTCGAAGTAGAGCGGCACGATCTCCAGCGGCAGCGCCGGCAGGGCGGCGTCGCCGAGCACCGTCGGGACTGTGTAACCGCCCATCCCGTTGCCGGCGTCGACGACCACCTTCAGCGGCCGGATACCGGAGAGGTCGACCAACTTGCGCAGGTACGCCGCGTAGTCCGGAAGCAGGTCGCGCCGCTCGGCCGGGGCGGCCGGCTCGCCGGCCGGAGCGGACTCACCCTTGTCGAGCCGGGCCTGCGCCCGGTCGCGGATCTCGGCCAGCCCGCTGTCCTGCCCGATCGGGCGGGCGCCGGAACGGCACATCTTGATGCCGTTGTACTGGGCCGGGTTGTGGCTGGCGGTGAACATCGCGCCCGGCAGGTTCAGCGAGCCGGAGGCGTAGTAGAGCATGTCGGTGGAGGAGAGCCCCAACTCGATGACCGTGCGCCCCTCGGCGCGTACGCCGGCGGCGAAGGCGGCGGCCAGGCCGGGCCCGGTGGCGCGCATGTCGTGCGCGATGAGGACGGCCTCGCCCGGCTCACCGGAGCCGTTGAGCACCTGGGTGAAGGCCGCCCCGAGCGCCTCGGCGACACGCTCGTCCCACTGGTCAGGCACCGTCCCACGGACGTCGTAAGCCTTCACGATCTGGGACAGATCAGACACCGGTTCCACTCCTCGGCCGCTCGTCATCGACGGCCTGAGCGTATCGGAGGGTCACCGCGCCGCCCGGCTCAGCCGGGTAGCCGGGGCATGAAGACGGTGTGGTCGCCCCCGCCCTCGGCCTCGGGCGGGGTGCCGGGCTGCCCGGGAGGCGCGGAGGTCGGCTCGGCCGGCGACGCTCCGGGCTGCCGGGGCGCGGGCTGCTCCGCCCGGCCGGCCCACGGCTCGGCCGGCGGCGAGACCGGCCGGCTCGGCGGACCGGAGACCGGCGAGGTCGGCGCCCAGCGCTCCGTCGGCGGACCGGAGACCGGCGAGGTCGGCGCCCGGCCGTCCGCCGGAGAACCGGAGACCGGCGCGGCCGGCGCCCAGCCGTCCGCCGGAGAACCGGAGACCGGCGAGGCCGGCGCCCAGCGCTCCGTCGGCGGTCCGGAGTGCGCGGCGGGCGAGCCAGAGGGCGGGGCGGGCGAACCGGAGACCGGCGCGGCTGGCGAGCCGAAGGGGGCGGCGGGCGAACCGGGGACCGGCGGAGTGGGGGCGGCGTGCCGGCCGGGCATCACCTGGGTCGCCTCGGGGGTCGGCCGTGCGCCGTAGACGCCGCCGGTGGGACGCGGGGCGGACGGGCCGCCGTACACCGCGCCGGGGGCCGGCGGCTGCTGGCCGTACACCTGGCCGGGTCGGACCGGGGCGGCGGCCGGGCCCTGCGCGGAGCGGTAGGTGGTGCCGCCGGGGTTGCCCGGCAGCGGGACCGGCGGCACGGCGTCGACCTGTTCCTTGTCGGCGCGGGAGCGGCGGAACAGCAGCACGATGAGCAGGATCCCGACGGCCACCATGGCGATGCCGAAGAACATCACCACGGAGCCGAAGCCCGACGACCCCTCGGCCGCGTTCGAGGTGTTGCCGGCCGGATTGGCGAGCGCGGCCACGGGCGTGACGTCCTCGACGTTCTCCTCGGCGGCCACCGCGCTCGGGGTGGGCGACGGCTTCTTCGACGGCGTCGGCGACGCGGTGGCGCGACCGCCGACCACCCGGGAGGCGGCCGAACCACGGCCCAGCAGTTGGCCCATGGCATTGGTCGCCTCGGCGGTGACCGTGAGCCGGCCGCTCGGCGCTGCGGCGGTGAACGCCACCCGGTAGCGCACGGTGATGCTCTTGCCCTTGCACAGCCGCGGGTTCGGCGGCGAGGTGGTCGTGCTGGCCACGCTGCCCGCGCCGCCGCCCAGCGGCACCGGGAACCACTGGCCGTTGTAGCCGACCTGCACGCGCACCTGGTCGGCCCGGACACCGGCGAGGCGCAGCCCGAGCGCGGTACGCAGCAGCACACAGCCGTCCTTGCGCCGGCGTACCTCCATCGAGACGCCCTCGGCCGAACCACCGGCGGTGAAGCTGCCCGCGGAGCGCACCCGGACCTGGTCGTCGTCGGCCAGCGCCGGCGACCCGCCGAGCGCCACCAGGCCGCCCAGCAACGCGCCGACCGTCACCACCCGCACCGCGTGCCGACGCACCGCCATGATCACCTCGCCGTTCCTCCCCCGGGAGCGGGGGACCGTCGGTCAGGCTACTACCAGGGCCGGACAGCCCCTGGTCATAGAGCGCCCCAGATGTGTGCCGTATTACCCACCAACTGCGACACCGAAGCCCAGGTCGCGGCGGCCCTGCCGGCGCTCACTGTCGACGCCGGCGGGGCAGGTCGCGGTCCTGGCCGCTGGGGCGGGACGTCACGGCGACGCGGCGGCCAGGGCCTCGCGGCAGAGCCGGTCGGCGGTCCGGGTGGTCTCCGGCAGCCGGAAGCGCGGGGTCAGGGCCAGCACCCGGGCGGTGGCATTGTCGAGACTCATCCGGTGGCCGACACTGACGAAGACCGGCTTCACCCCGGTCCGGGTCCGCAGCACCCGCCCGACCACCTCGCCGCCTTCGTGCAGCGGCGACCAGGCACCCCGGACGTCAGCCGGCGGCGTCCACTCGCCGACCAGCGGCGTCTTGCCCACCCCGATCGCCGGCAGCCCGGTCACCACGCCCAGGTGGCAGGCCAGCCCGAACCGTCGCGGGTGGGCCAGCCCGTGCCCGTCGCAGACCAGCAGTTCCGGGCGGGTGGCCAGCCGGTCCAGCGCGTCGAGCAGGGCAGGCAACTCGCGGAAGGCGAACAGCCCCGGCACGTACCCGAACGCCGGCCGGCCGACGACGACCGCGCTCTCCACCACGGCCAGGGTCCGGGCGTCCAGCACCGTGACGGCCGCCGCGAGCCGGTCGCCGCTCTCGGCGTACGCGACGTCGAGGCCGGCCACCGTCGCGGGCGCGGCGGGCCCCGGCCCGACCAGATCCACCAGCGTCCGCAGCCGATCCTGTACGGCCACCGCCTCCGCCACACTCCCCGGCACGCTGACCCCGCCCGGCGCGCCGGGCGCGGTCGGCGGGGTCGGCCCGGCCGGCGGCGGGGCCGGCCCGGCCGGCGGTGGAGCCGGCCCGGCCTGCGGAGTCGGCCCGGCCGGCGACGGAGTCGGCGCGGCCTGCGGGGTCGGCGCGGGCGGCGAGGCCGGCGCGGGCGGCGGGGCCGGCGAGGCCGGCGCGGGCGGCGGGGCCGGCGGGGTGATCCACTCCGGTTCCCGGATATTGCGGTATCCCGACCGTCTGGACACCGCCATATCCGGGATCTCGTGTCGATCACTACCCTGGCGGCCCGTCATGAGGTCTTGTCCGGCTCCTGCTCGTCGCCGCGGTTGCGGGAGGTGGCGCCGAGCGCGAGCGCGAAGGCGATCCCGATGGCGATGCCGAACGCGACACCGCCGGCGCCGCCCAGCGTCAGCAGGCCGATCACCAAGCCGAGCATCATCCCGACCAGCCAGGCCCAGAAATTCGACCCGCCCTGCGCCGACGAACCCTCCGACTTCGACGGCCCGTCCTGCGTCCGCGGCCCGGCGAGCGTCGGCGGGCCGTCAGGCCGGGACGGCTCGGTCGGATCCGCCGGCCCGTCCGTTGGCGGCGGCCCGTCCGGCCGCGGCGGTTCGACCGGGTCCGGTGGTCCGGCCGGCCTCGGCGAGTCCGCCAGCGCTGACGGTCCGTCCGGTCGTGGTGGCTCTGCTGGGGTCGGCCGCTCGTCCTTCTGCGCCATCGCCTGAGCGTATTCCGGCCCGGCAGCCGGATGCCCGACGAGGACGGTCAACCGGACACGGCGGCCCGGTCCGGTCCGCGTGCCCGTCCGCGAGGCCCCGCGCCCCTACTGGCCGACGCGACCGTCGATAAGCTCGCGGAGCAGGTCGGCGTGACCGTTGTGCCGGGCGTACTCCTCGATCATGTGCACCAGCAGCTCGCGCAGCGAGATCTCACTGCCGTCCCGCTGGCGGCCCTTGACGCCGAGGTCGGGCGCCTCGGCAACCAGCCGCTCGGCGTACGCCACCTCGACCCGCCAGTTCCGCCATGCCTCGGCGACCACCTCCGGGTCGGCCACCGCCCCGTTGAAGTCCAGGTCACGGTCGGTGTCGGAGCGGTAGATCTTCGGTGCGTCCTCGCCGGCCATCACCCGCCGGAACCAGCCGCGCTCCACCTCGGCCAGGTGCCGCACCAGGCCGAGCAGCGACAGCGTCGACGGCGGTACGCCCGGCGGGCCAGCCCCTCGGCGTCCAGGCCGGCGCACTTGAGTTCCAGCGTCAGGCGCTGGTCACGCAGGTACTGCACGAGGATCGTGCGCTCGTCGTCGAAGCCACCCTCCGAGCGCGGATCGTCGTCGGGGTGCACGAACATGTTCGACCAGGCGAAGTTCCGGTCGGGCCGATCGGCGGGGGTGTCGCGGGCGGTGGGCGAGTCAGCCATGACAGCGACCCTGACCAAGCCAGGGCCCAGCCGCAACCAGGTTTGGTGTCGAGGCAGACGGCTGCTCGGCGCCCAAAGGCGCCCGAGACCGCACCCAACGTGGCGCACCTGCTCGGGGCGTCAGCCGACCGATCCTTGCCCCTGCTCCACCATCGATTCGAGAGCGCGCTCGTCCGGAAGCGGAGAACCTCCCGTGATGGTTTCCACCAGGCCTTCAAGTGTGATCCGGTCGACGACCTCGTACCGGTCGACGTTCCTCGGATCGTCAAGGAATCGCACCACGAGGCCGGGATCGTAGGACCACCCTCGGCTGCGGTGGTTCCACAGGACGGCGGCGCCCGTGGCCACGTCCATGACGAAGATGCCTGCGGGCTCGGTCTTTGCCTCAGTGCGGTAGACGACGTAGTAGGTCAACATCATCTCTCTCCAGCTTCGACGCGAACTCTCGCGCAATCGGGAAGTCATCAGACGTCAACCCGTACTCGGCAACGATCTCCCCGAAGCTCCGTCCCTGCCCGTCGAGGTAGCGCCGATACTCTCGCCACAGCGCTCCGTTGGTCAAGATCCACTTAACGAAGCTGGTGTCCTTGGCCGGGAAGGTTTCATGCAGGCCAGGAGGTACTTTATTCGGCAGCCCACCATGACGGTTTGCGGCCAGCATCTGCAGGAAGGCCGCGACCCGCCGTTCGGCGGCCTCTGCGGTCCGCCGAAGAACCTCGTAGGCACGGTGAGTTCGGAGCCAGACGTCCCTGGAGGAGTCGGTGTGCAGCTGGAGCTCGAAGGTGACCCCACCTGGCGAGATCAGCGTGCAGTTGAGTCCGTAGAAGCGGTTCCCGGGCTTCCAGAAGTTCTTGCACCCGTCGACTCGGAAACCTAGGCGCGCCAGCTGATCCAGCACAGCGACGGCAGCATCCACATATCGCGCTCCAGAGGGCAGAGTGAACGTGAACCTGAGGACGTCGTTCACCTCGCCGGCGAAGTCCTCCACCGACACTCCGACGACCTGCGCTTCGTCCAGGTACTTACGCGCCAACGACTCGAAGCTCTTGACCCGGAACTTCTGGCCCGTCAGCCGGATGGACGCCGCCGGCTGGAGGCTTTCCGTCACCCGCACGCCCACCGTGTCGAGAACGGCCTCCACGTCGTCCGCCTCGGCGAGCGCCCGATCCCGTACGGCGCTCAATACCGACCGCTCCGCGGCTGACAGCGGCAACTCTCCGCCGCGTGGGTCTTCGCTGTCTCGGTGATCCGATGCGTCGGGTCGCTCGCCTCCCGCGGGGAGCGCGCCGGGGCCGTCCAGCAGGTGCATGCGGTTGACGTACGGCTCGCCGTACCCCTCGTCGTTCACGGCCGGCGGGTATTGCGGCAGGTCGGGCCGGGCGCTGAACCGTCCCCGGCGCAACCCGGCCATCGGCATCGGCCGGCCGTCCGGGCCGAGGACGAGGATGTCGGCGTCCACCGCGTTACGCGGATGCGGGGCGCCCGAGTGCCGGTACAGCGGCTGGTCGCCGATCCGGCCGGTCTGCGGGTCGAGGTAGAGCACCGTCCCGTGCTGGTTGAGGGCCACCCAGATGTGGGATCCGCCCTGTTCCCAGCTGTTGATGACGAAGGCGAAGCTGCCGTGGCCGCCGAGGATCAGCTGGTCGTGGAGGTTCCGGTAGCCGGTCTCCATGGCGTGCCGCCGCTCGCCGGCCGTCATCGCGCTGCCGGGCTGGCACAGCCGCTGGAAGCGACCGCCGGTGACGTCCTCGATCCGCCCGACGCCGTCGCGTTCACCGTCCAGCGGGCGGGTGACGTCGCCGTCCCGGTAGGCGTCGAAGGTACGGGGAGCCGACACCCGGGGCCGCCCGTGCACCCAGGTGTCGAAGAGGGACAGGGTGCAGTCGAGGCAGTTGATGCCGCGGGTCGGGTCGGCGGCCGGTCCGCCGTCGTTCAGCAGCCGGAACCAGTCGCCCCGCCGCGGATCGGCGGTGCGGGTGACGCTGCCGTCCGGCTCACGGGGCATCCGCCGCTCGACGTCGGTCTGGTGCAACGCCAGCGGCGGGCGCAGCCCGCCCGGGCGGCCGTAGTGGCGGGACCGGTCGATCGGCGGTGGGTCGTCGTCGCCGGTGAGGGCCGACCGGTCGGCCGTCTCGACCGCCCCGACGGCGAGATCACCCACGTCGTCGTTGATCCGACGGAAGTCCAGCGGGTCGTGCACGCCCACCACCGACGGTACGGCGGTGCCGGCCAGCACCTCGTCCGCGAGGTCCAGGCACTCCCCGTACGCCCGGGTTTCGTCGTCGGCGTAGCGCTGCCACCTGTCGGCCAGGTACGGCTGGCCCGCGTGGTCCAGCCGACGGGCCTGGATGGTGTAGTCCCGCGCCCGCTGGTGGTGTTCCTCCGTCCGGGCCCGCAGTCGCGCCGCCTCGTCCAGCCGGCGCTTCTCCTCGAACCAGGCCCGTTGGGACTCGTAGTAGCCCCGGTACCGGCGCCGCTCGAACGCCTCCCGGTCGATGGTCCACCGTTCGGCCCGCCGGTCGGCAGGGCCCGGCCGGGGCGGACCGCCGTGCTCCGGCGCGGCGG
Organism: Micromonospora desertarenae; assembly: GCF_056150265.1. Lineage (NCBI taxonomy): Bacteria > Bacillati > Actinomycetota > Actinomycetes > Micromonosporales > Micromonosporaceae > Micromonospora > Micromonospora desertarenae. The sequence goes on along the minus strand of NZ_JAXCFQ010000006.1, from coordinate 301,458 downwards.
GGCCGGCGTGCGTCGGTGGTCGCACCGGAGCGAGCGCGGCGAGCAGGGGGAACCGGGTGGTCGGTGCCGGCGGTCCCGGGTCGATGGTGCCGCCGGCCGCCGGCGTCGGGAGGGTGACGGCCCCGGCGCTCGGCGGCAGGGACCGATGCGCCTCGCCGCCGGGCGTGGGCACACCCGCCGCCGGTGGCGCCGGCCGCGCCGTCGCCCCGCCGCCCACCGTGGTAACGCTCGCCGCCGCGGACAACGGACCGTTCGCTGCCCCGCCGCTCGACCCACTGCCCGCCGTAGGCACGCCCGCCGCACCGGTCGCCGCCACGCCAGTCGACCCGCCGCCGGCGGTGGGCACGCCCGCCGCAGGAGACACCGGACCGGTCGCCGCCGCGCGACTCGCCCCGCCACCTGCCGTGGTCGCACCCTCAGCAGGAGACGGACCGGTCGTCGCCACGCCGCTCAACCCGCTCCCGGCGGCAGTCACGCCCGCCGCGGCGGACACCGGCCCAGCGGTCGCCACGCCGCTCGACCCGCTACCGGGCATGGTCGACGCCGGACCGCCCGTCGCCGGCAGGCCGGCGCCGCCCCCCGCGTCCGCACCCGACGCCACCGAACCACCGGTCAGCGCCCCGGCCGCCGGCTGGGCCGGCGCGGCCGCCGACAGGGCCGGACCGGCCTGGGACGGAGCACCGTCCACGGTCGGGCTGCCGGCGAAGCGAGCGCCGTCCGCCACGGAAGCGCCGGCCCCACCGGACGCCGACGTAGCCGGCGCGGCACCGCCCGCGTCGGCAGCCGAAGGGCTCTGGTCGGCGGAGCGAGCGAGATCGGCCGCCGGCGCCGGGGACGACACCGTCTCGACCCCCGACCCGCTCCGCTGCGCCGGAACCACCCCCTCCGCCGGGAGCGCGGGCACCGGAGGCGCCGAGGGCTCCGCGTCGAGCCGGGCGGCAGGGGTGGGCAGGCTTCCCGCCGCCCCGGCCAGCGCGCTCAACTGCCCGTCCAGCCGGCTCCGCAGCGCCGCGTCCGCCTGCCCGGTGACCGAGCCGCGCGCCCCCGAGACGGCGGCGCGCGCGGCGTCCTCGACCGACGTGAGGCCCTGGCCGGTGGCCAGGCTGGCGGCCTGCTCGGCCAGCACCTCACCGGCCATCTCCCGGGTCAGGTGCTCGCCGACCCGCGCCGCGGGCCCGCTGGCGTGCCGGCCCAGCCCGGCCAGCGGCGCCACCGCCCCGCCGGCCAGGCCGCCGACCGCCGAGGCGCCCAGGTCGGCGACGTCCAGGCCGTGCCGGCGGCCGGTCGTGTTCTGGTACGCCTGGATGGCGAGGTTGACCCCCGACTCCTCCCCCGCCTCGGCCAGCCCGCCGAGCGCGGCGCGCCGGGCCAGCCCTCGGGCGCCGTCCCGGGCGACCTCCTTGGCGGCCCGTTCGCCGGCCTCCTGGAGCCCCTGCCGCAGCGACTTGCGGGCCAGCTGACCCATCAGCCGCTGGAAGATCCGCTGCACGATCAGCCGGCTGGCGGTGATCGCCGCCCCGGCGGCCGGCGATGCCGCACCGGCGGTGAGCACGGTGGCGACGGCCAGCGTGAGCAGCTCGACCACCAGGATGCCCAGCTCGATCCAGACCTCGAGCTTGGCGGCCTCGATGTCGCAGCCGCACTCCTCCACCAGGCGGCCCAGGTCGGCGCTGATCGCCAGCAGCACCGGCAGCGGGGCGTCGTCCCCCTCGGCCACCCGGCGCCAGGCGGTGTCGAACGCGGCCGCGACGGCACCGACGCCGCCGTAGCCGTCGCGCACCTCGGTCGCGGCGGCGACCGCGTCGGCCCGCGGCCCGGCGAGGGCGGCGGCCACCGCGTACCACTGGTCGGCCAGGTCCCAGACCGCCCGCTCGTTCCCCTCCGGCCACTCCACCCCGACCACCCAGTCCAGGGCCTCGTAGACCCAACCGGGCAGCTCCCAGGGCGAGTAGTCGAGCGGGTGCGGGACGGGACTCGGTAACAGACTCATCCGGCTCTCCAGGAGGGGATCAGCGCTGGTGCGGCCGGTCCAGCCGGCCGGCGGCGGCCGCGTCGGCCGCCAGGTTGGCCTCGACCGAACCGACCACGTCGGCACCCAGCCCGGTCAGCTGGCGCCCGACACCCGCCCAGGCGCGCAGCACCGTCTCCTCGAACCCGCGGTACCGCTGCTCGAACGCGGCCCCGAGGTCGTCCCGGCCCCAGGGCCGCTGCGCGCTGGCCGCCGCGATCGCCCCACCGAGCCGCTCGCGGCGCGCGGTCACCGCCTCGCCCGCGCGGGTCAGGTCGGCGCCGCCGCGCCGGGCCCGCTGCGGGTCGAGCCAGAGCTGGCCGGCCATCACCGCTCCCCGCGCAGCGCGGCGTCGCCCCGGCCGAGCAGCGCCCCGAAGTCACCGGTACGCACGAAGTCGAGCGACCCGGAGCCGGCGGGCAGGTAGCCGGCCACCAGTTCCTGGGTGGCGGCCACGGCCGCCGTGCTGGCCCGGTGCACGGTCTCGGTGATCTTCCGGCCCAGCCCGGCCGCGTCCCGGTCGCGGTAGACCGCCGGACTCAGCTCCACCGCGATCAGCTCGCCCCGGGCGCCGACGGTCGCGGTGACCTGGCCGTCGTCGGAGTGCCGGGTGATCCGCAGGTCGGCGAGCTTGGCCTGCAGCTCGTCCAGACCGGACCGCAGCCGTCGGTACTGCCCGTACACCTCGTCGAACCGTGCCCGCAGCGCACGGTTGGCGTCGCGGTCCACGCTCTCTGCCAACGCCGGCCTCCCCGTCACCGTCAGTAGGGCGAACCATACCGGCTGCCACGGAATCGCGTTGTCCGGTAGGTTCGCAGGGGTGATCGACCGTCATCAGGCCGAGCAGCTCGCCGCGGTGTGGGCGCGTCGCGACTCACAGCGACTGGGATACGAGTGCACCCCGACGGTCGACGAGTTCGACCTCGGCTACGTCATCACGTCCACAGTGGCGCTGGCGGCGCGCACCGTGCCGGGCGACCTGCCGACCACCGTGGTCGACAAGGAGACCGGCGAGATCAGCACCTGGCCCCGGGTGCCGGTGCCGGCGGTGGCGGAGATGTACCGGCGCAGCCGGGCGACCGGGCCGGCCGCCCCGCGCACCGTCGACCCGGCCGGCCGGCTGCGCCGCGAGATCCGCCGGATCCCCACCCCGGACACGGCCGCGCACCTGACGATCGACGGCCGGATCTTCACCGCCCGGGGCGCCAAGGGCGACCTCACGCTCCACCACCACCCGCTGGTCCGGCGCTACCTGGACGGCCTACCGCCCGGTCATCTGGTCCGCGGCGCCGACCGGCACGCCGAACTCGTCGTCGTCTCCGACGTGCTGCACGAGTACGACCACCGCCGGGCCGCCGAGGGCATCGCCCCGATGGGCACGGCCGAGGCGCGGGATCTGCTGCGCTCGGCCCGGTTCGAGGTGTTCCGGGTGCGGGAGCCGGGCGACCCGCACGGCGGCCCCGCCGACCGTCCCTGCGACTCCTGCGTGGACGCGCTGGTCGAGTTCAACATCCTGCCCTGGTCCGAGCGGGGCTACACCGTGCCGTGGCGTCCCGAGCCGCAGCCGGATCCGGAACCGGGTCGCTTTCCACCCGACGTCGCGCAGGCTCTCGTGGCGGCCGGCTGGCGCCCGCACGAGGGCGACATGATCGTCGCCGCCTCGGCCGTCCGGGACGTCAGCGCGGTGCGCGGCCGGGCCCACCGCCACGCCGCCTTCCCGGCCGCCACCTCGACCCTCACCGAGTTCCCCAGCCTGGTCGGCGCGCGGCGCGGTCCGGGCGAACAGGTGTGGATCTCCCGGTTCGACATCCGCCCGCGCCAGGTCGCGCACACCGCCGACACGCTGGCCGACTTCGCCGCCGTGCTCGGCGCGCGGCTCTTCCCGATCGGCACCGAGCGGCAGGACAGCATCATCGCCGTCGACGAGCACGGCCGGATCTTCGCGCTCGACCAGGCCGGTGAGTGGTTCCTCGGCGCCGACATCGACGCGGCGCTGACCACCCTGCTGCTCGGGCGCGCCCCGGCCCGGGTCCGCGAGGACGGCACCTGGTGAGCTAGAGGGTCACCCCGGTCAGCACCATGACCCGCGGCTCGGTGTAGTCCTCCATCGCGCTGCGCAGCCCCTCGCGCCCGACGCCGCTGCCCTTCACCCCGCCGTACGGCATCTGGTCGGCCCGGTACGACGGCACGTCGCCGACGATCACCCCGCCCACCTCCAGCGTCCGGCCGGCGCGGAAGGCCGTCTGGAGGCTGTGCGTGAAGACGCCGGCCTGCAACCCGTACGCCGAGTCGTTGACCGCGGCGAACGCGGCCTCGTCGTGCTCGACCCGGGCGACCACCAGCACCGGCCCGAACACCTCCTCGGCGCTGACCTTGGCGTCCGCCGGCACCCCGGACAGCACGGTCGGCGGGTAGGTCGCCCCCTCGCGCCGGCCGCCCACCTCGATGGTGGCGCCCGCCGCGACCGCCTCGTCCACCCACGCCTCGACCCGGCGCGCGGCGTCCTCGGACACCAGCGGCCCGACGTCGGTCAGCTCGTCGGACGGGTCGCCGGTGCGCAACTCCTGCACCGCGGCGAGCAGCCGGGGCAGGAAACCGTCGTAGAGCCACTCGTGCACGTAGACCCGCTGCACGGCGATGCACGACTGCCCGGCCTGGTAGTTGGCGAAGGTGGCGATCCGGTGCGCCGCGAAGGTCAGATCCTCGTCGCTGTTCCAGTCCTCGCAGATCACCGCGGCGGCGTTGCCGCCCAGTTCCAGGGTGACGTGCTTGTCGGGCACCGACCGGCGGATCGCCGCGCCGACCGGCCCGGAGCCGGTGAACGACACCACCGGCAGCCGCGGGTCGGCGACGAGTTCGGCGGCCCGCTCGTTGGGCAGCGGCAGCACCGAGAACATCCCGGCCGGCAGCTCGGTCTCGGCGAGCAGCTCGCCGAGCAGCAGGGCCGACAGCGGGGTGGCCGGGGCCGGCTTCACGACGATCGGCGCGCCCACCGCGATGGCCGGCGCGACCTTGTGCGCGACCAGGTTGAGCGGGAAGTTGAACGGCGCGATGCCGAGCACCGGGCCCTTCGGCACCCGCCGCACCAGGGCGATCCGCCCGGTGGCGGCGGGGTCGGTGTCGAGCCGTTGCAGCTCGCCGGAGAACCGCCGGGCCTCCTCGGCGGCCCAGCGGAACGTGGAGACCGCCCGCCCCACCTCGGCCCGGGCCCACTTCAGCGGCTTGCCGTTCTCGGCGGTGATCAGCCGGGCCACCTCGTCGGCCCGCTCGGCGAGCCGCCGGGAGACGTGGTCCAGGGCCGCCGCTCGGGCGTGCGCGGGCAGGGCCGCGGCCGCCGCGGCCACCTCGGCCGCCGCCGCGACGGCGGCCTCGACCTGGTCGGGCGTGGCCTGGGTGGTACGACCGACAGCCCGCCCGTCGTACGGGTGGTGCACGGTCAGCTCGCCCTCGCCGTGGGCGGGACGGCCGGCGACATAGAAGGCAACGGGCTCCACGCTGAGCAGCCTAGACGACCAACCTGCCGACGGAAACAGTCGCGTTAACCCTTGTCTGCCGCGAATTCAGTAGCGAAGATGGCACACAGACTGCGATTACCGCCGCAGACCCGCACCCCCGGCCCCCCTTCGGAGAGATCGAGTCATGAGTGACCAGCAGAAGCTGCGCAACTTCGTCAACGGCGAGTACGTCGAGCCGGTGGACGGCGGCTACGCCGACCTGATCGACCCCTGCACCGGTGAGGTCTTCGCGCAGGCCCCGGTCTCCGGAGCCGCCGACGTCGACGCGGCGATGAAGGCCGCCGCCGACGCGTTCGAGGGCTGGCGGGACGCCACCCCGGCGGAACGGCAGAAGGCGTTGCTCAAGCTCGCCGACGCGGTCGAGGCCCGGGCGGCCGAACTGGTCGACGCGGAGGTGCGCAACACCGGCAAGCCGCGCCAGCTCACCGCCGACGAGGAGCTGCCGCCGGCGGTGGACGAGTTCCGGTTCTTCGCCGGCGCGGCCCGGCTGCTGGAGGGGCGCTCGGCCGGCGAGTACCTGGCCGGCCACACCTCGTACGTGCGGCGCGAGCCGATCGGCGTCTGCGCCCAGGTGACGCCCTGGAACTATCCGCTGATGATGGCGGTCTGGAAGATCGCCCCGGCGCTGGCCGCCGGCAACACGGTGGTGCTCAAGCCGTCCGACACCACCCCGGTGTCCACGCTGCTGCTGGCGGAGATCGCCGCCGAGTTCTTCCCGCCGGGGGTGTTCAACGTGGTCTGCGGCGACCGGGACACCGGTCGTACCCTCGTCTCGCACCCGACCCCGCAGCTGGTGTCGATCACCGGCTCGACCCGGGCGGGCATGGAGGTGGCCGCCGCGGCCGCGCCGGACCTCAAGCGGACCCACCTGGAGCTGGGCGGCAAGGCGCCGGTGGTGCTCTTCGACGACGCCGACGTGGCGGCGGCGGCCGAGGCGATCGCGGTCGGCGGCTACTTCAACGCCGGGCAGGACTGCACGGCGGCGACCCGGGTGCTCGCCGGCCCCGGCATCCACGACGACTTCGTCGCGGCCCTCACCGAGCAGGCCCGCAATACCAGGACCGGCGCCCCGGACGACGAGGACGTGCTCTACGGTCCGCTGAACAACGCCAACCAGCTGGCCCGGGTCCGTGGCTTCGTGGACCGGCTACCGGACCACGCGAACGTCGAGACCGGCGGCTCGCCGCTCGGCGAGCGCGGCTACTTCTACGCCCCGACCGTGGTCTCCGGCCTGCGCCAGCAGGACGAGATCATCCAGGACGAGGTGTTCGGGCCGGTCATCACCGTGCAGCGGTTCACCGACGAGGACGAGGCGGTGCGCTGGGCCAACGGCGTCGAGTACGGCCTGTCCGCCTCGGTCTGGACCCGGGACCACGGCCGGGCGATGCGGATGACCCGCCGGCTCGACTTCGGCTGCGTCTGGGTCAACACGCACATCCCGTTCATCTCCGAGATGCCGCACGGCGGCTTCAAGCACTCCGGGCACGGCAAGGACCTCTCGGTCTACAGCCTGGAGGACTACACCCGGATCAAGCACGTCATGCACAACATCGAGGGCTGACCCGTGGCGTCGAGCGAGGAGCTGCACAAGCGGCGCGGGGCGGCGGTCGCCCGGGGCGTCGGCAGCGTCATCCCGTCCTACGTGGACCGCGCGAGCGGCGGCACGCTCACCGACGTCGACGGGCGGGAGTGGATCGACTTCGCCGCCGGCATCGCGGTGACCAACGTCGGCAACTCCGCCCCGCGGGTGGTCGAGGCGGTACGGGCGCAGGTCGAGCGCTTCACCCACACCTGCTTCATGGTGGCGCCGTACGAGTCGTACGTGGCGGTCTGCGAGCAGCTCAACGCGCTCACCCCGGGCGGGTTCGAGAAGCGCTCGGCGCTGTTCAACTCCGGCGCCGAGGCGGTGGAGAACGCGGTGAAGATCGCCCGGCACGCCACCGGGCGGCCGGCGGTGGTGGTCTTCGACCACGCGTACCACGGCCGGACCAACCTGACCATGGCGCTGACCGCGAAGAACATGCCGTACAAGCACCGGTTCGGGCCGTTCGCCGGCGAGATCTACCGGGTGCCGATGTCGTACCCGCTGCGCGACGGTGGCCTGCCGGGCGCGGAGGCCGCCGCGCGGGCGATCGAGCTGGTGGAGAAGCAGGTCGGCGCGGAGAACGTCGCCGCGCTGCTGATCGAGCCGATCCAGGGCGAGGGCGGGTTCGTCGTGCCGGCGCCGGGGTTCCTGCCGGCACTGCGCGAGTGGGCGACCGCCGCCGGGGTGGTCTTCGTGGCCGACGAGATCCAGACCGGGTTCTGCCGCACCGGTGACTGGTTCGCCTGCCAGCACGAGGGAATCGAGCCGGACCTGGTCACCCTGGCCAAGGGCATCGCCGGCGGGCTGCCGCTGGCCGCGGTGACCGGCCGGGCCGAGCTGATGGACGCGGTGCACGTCGGCGGCCTCGGCGGCACCTACGGCGGCAACCCGATCGCCTGCGCCGCCGCCCTGGCCAGCATCGAGACCATGCACGAGCTGGACCTGGCCGGCGCCGCGCGGCGGATCCAGGCGACCATGGTGCCCCGGCTGCAGGCCATCGCCGAGCGCACCGGGGTGGTCGCCGAGGTACGTGGCCGGGGCGCGATGCTCGCCGTGGAGATCGTCCAGCCCGGCACGCTCACCCCCGATCCGGTCACCACGGCGGCGGTCTCGGCGGCCTGTCACGCGGCCGGCCTGCTCACCCTGACCTGCGGCACGTACGGCAACGTGCTGCGCTTCCTGCCCCCGCTGGTGATCTCCGCCGCCGAGCTGCGCCGGGGCCTGGACATCCTGGACGCGGCGTTCCCCGGCTGAGCCCGGCGGGTCCGGCCGGGGGCCCGCGGCAGACAGCCGTCGGCCCCGCCGTACGCCGGAGGGCCCCTCGCCGCACCCGAGGGGCCCTCCGGCTGCCGGGCGAGCCGGCGGAGCCGCCCGATCAGCTCCGTGGGGCCGCCCGGCCGGTCAGCGGAGCACCTCGACCACGTTGCGCCGGATCACGTTCTTCCCCGGCTCGCGCACCTGGTCCATGGCGGCCGCGTTGAGCAGCACGCAACTGCCGGACGGGCCGGTCACCGTCACCGTGGTCGACCGGTTGTTGTCCAGGTTGGTCACCCGCAGCCGGGTGCCCACCGGGAACCGGCCGCTGGTCGCCGCCGGGGCGCCACCCTCGGCCGAGAAGGTGACCGAACCCGGGCACGCGGAGGCGGCACCGGGCTGACCGGCGCCCGGCTGCGCCGCTCCACCGCCCGGCTGGGCGGCGCCGGAGCCGGGCTGGCCACCGCCGGGCTGCGTCGCGCCCCCGCCGTCCAGGCGTTCCACCACGTTGCGGCGGATCACGTTCTTGCCGGGTTCCCGGACCAGTTCCATGGCGGCCGCGTTGAGCAGCACGCAACTGCCGGACGGGCCGGTCACGGTGACGGTCGCCGACCGGTTGTTGTCCAGGTTGGTCACCCGCAGCCGGGTGCCCACCGGGAACCGGTCGCTGGTCGCCGCCGGCGCGCCACCCTCGGCCGAGAAGGTCACCGAGCCCTGGCACACCGAGGCGCGCGCCGGCGCGCTGTCCGCGAACCCGAGCCCGGTGCCGACCGCCACCACCGCCGTGGCGACCACCGCCACCCCCGCCGCCAGCATGTGCTTCCGCTGCACCCTCACCGTTGTCTCTCCCGTCGTCGGTGTCACCTACGACGCCTGGTACGGCGTGGGAGCGCTGCCCCGTTCACCGCGATCCGCGGGTTGACCTGAAGTCGGCTTCAGGTCCTAGCGTCGGGACAGGCGATCGAGGAGGTGCCATGACGTATCTGGTGACCGGCGCGACGGGCCGGGCCGGCCGGCGGGTGGTGGCCGAACTGGTGGCGCGCGGGGTGCCGGTACGCGCCCTGACCAGGGATCCGGCCCGGGCGACCGGGCTGCCGGACGGGGTCGAGGTGGTGGCCGGCGACCTCACCGACCCGGCCACGCTGCCGGCGGCGTTCGAGGGCGTCACCGGCGTCCACCTGTTGACCACCGCTGGTGACGACTACGCGACGTTGCGCACCGGGCCGGAGATCGTCGCCCTGGCGGAGCGCGCCGGCGTGCGGCGGCTGGCCGTGCTCTGGAACGGCCAGGACGGCCCGGTCGAGGAGGCGGTCCGGGCGGGGAGCCTGGAGTGGACGATCCTCCAGCCGGTGGACTTCATGAGCAACGCCCTCGGCTGGGCGGAGTCGATCCGTGCCGCCGGCGAGGTACGCGAGCCGTTCGCCGACGTCCGCAGCGCGGTGGTCGACGAGGCCGACGTCGGGGCGGTCGCCGCGGAGGTGCTCACCGGCGACGGGCACGCGGGCCGGTCCTACCCTCTCACCGGCCCGCAGGCCCTCACCCCGCGGCAGCGGGTGGCCGCCGTCGCCGCGGCCATCGGCCGGGAGGTGCGGTTCGTCGAGCTGACCGAGGAGCAGGCCCGCGCCCGGTGGCGGCAGGCCGGCTACGACGAGGAGCTGATCGACCTGCTCGCGTCCTGGCAGGGCAACCCGCCGCCGGCCGCGTACACGGTCAGCGACACCGTCGAGCGGCTGGTCGGCCGGCCGCCGCGTACCTTCGCCGACTGGGCGCGCGCGCACGCCGACGCCTTCCGCTGACCACCCGCCCGTCACACCGGGCCGTAGCGGGTGTGCGGGGCGCCGGTCAGCAACGCCCAGTACCGGTCGCCGTAGGACCAGTGCCACCACTCGGTCGGGTAGTTCACCAGGCCCGCCCCGCGCAGCGCGGCACCCATGATCCGCCGGTGTCGCCGCGCGGTCGCCGAGACGGCCGGCGAGTCGGTGAAACAGGCGTCGGCGCTGGCCTCCGGGGTGGCGTCGACGGCGGTGCCCAGGTCCAGCTCGACCCCGTCCTCGGTGCACAGGGTCAGGTCGACCGCCCCGCCGGTGCTGTGCGGTGCCACCTCGACCGGCGAGACGAACTTGGTGGTCTCCCGGTGCAGCCGCTCCGGCGACCAGTCCGGGTGCGCCCGGCGCAGTTCCTCCCGGTAGCCGGTGAAGATCTCCAGCTGGGCCCGGTACGGGCGGTACCCCTCGACGACCAGCAGGCGCAGGCCGGCCGGCAGCGCGCGCTGCGCGGCCAGCAGCCGGTCCGCGACCCCCCGCCGCACCCGGGCGTACGCGCCGGCCGGGTCGGCCGCCCGGCTGTCCAGCCGCAGTTCCGGCAGGTCGCGCAGGTCCACCAGCGGGTCGCCGTCGTCGGCGCTGGGCACGGCCGCCACCCGGGGATCGGCGAGCAGGATCATCGCGCCACCCCGGTGACGGCGCCGGCGGTGGCGGAGCGCTCCGCGTGGCGGGCGAAGGCCAGCTCCACCAGCCGGTCCACGATCTCCCGGTAGCCGACACCGACCGCCGCCCAGACCTTCGGGTACATCGAGTGCGCGGTGAAGCCGGGCATGGTGTTCAGCTCGTTGACGTAGAGGTCGCCGGCCGCCTCGTCGTAGAGGAAATCGACCCGGGCCAGTCCCCAGCCGCCGATCGCGGCGAACGCCCGCAGCGACAGCTTGCGGATCCGGTCGGTCACGTCCTCGGGCAGCGCGGCCGGGACGACCATCGGGTCGGCGTCGCCGAAGTACTTCTGCCGGTAGTCGAACCAGCCGCCGGAGACCCGGACCTCGCCCACCGCCGACGCCTCCGGCCGCCACCCGCCGAGCACCGCGCACTCCAGTTCCCGGCCGGTGACGCCCTGCTCGACCACCACCTGCTGGTCGTGGCGCAGCGCCTCCTCGATCGCGGCCGCCAGGTCGTCCCCCTCGGCCACCCGGGAGATGCCGATCGACGAGCCCATGCTGGCCGGTTTGACGAACAGCGGCCGGCGCAGCCCCAACACCAGCTTCTCCGGGTCGTCGATCGTCCGGTACGTCTGCGCGTCGAATGCCACGTGCGGGGTGATCGGCACCCCCTCGGCCCGCAGCGCCCGCTTCATCGCCACCTTGTTCATGCCGACCGCGGCGGCGAGGATGCCGCACCCCACGTACGGCACGCCCAGCGACTCGAGCAGTCCCTGGACCACCCCGTCCTCGCCGAACGGGCCGTGCAGCACCGGGAAGACCACGTCCAGTTCGGCGTGCACCGCGCCGGACGCGTTCGCCGCGGTCACCACCGCCGTCGCGGGCCGGCGGCCCGGCCGCAGCTCGACCGGCGGCCCGGTGACCGTCAGCCGGTCGTCGATGGCCCGGTCCGCGCCGGCGCCGTCGCGCAGCTCCGCCAGCACGGCGTCCGGTACCAGCCGCAGCCCACCGGTGCGGGTCACCCCGATGGCGACCGTGCGGTAGCCACCGCCGGCCAGGGCCCGGGCCACGCCGAGGGCCGAGGCGCAGGACACCTCGTGCTCCGCGGACGGGCCGCCGAACAGGATTCCGATCCGGACCGGCGCGCTCATGCCGCCACCCCTTCCACGCTCGTGACCTCGGCGAGCCGGTGGGCCGCCAACCGGGCCACCAGTTCCGCCTCGACATTTCCGCCGGTCAGCACGACGCCGACGGTGTGGTGCCGGCCGTCGGCCGCGATCCGCAGCGCCCCGGCCAGGCCGGCCGCTCCGGACGGCTCGGCCAGCACCTTCAGCTCCAGCAGGAGCAGCCGGAACGCCTCGGTGATCCGCTCGTCGTCGACCCGGACCACCCCGCGCAGCGCGGTGCGCAGGATCGCGAACGGCAGCTCGCCGACACAGGCCGGGCGGAGCCCGTCGGCGATCGTGGGCGCCGGCGGGACCGGGGTCGGCCGACCGGCGGCCAGGCTCCGGGCCAGCGAGTCGCAGCCGACCGGCTCGACGCCGTACACCTCGATCGGGCGGCCGGTGGCGGCGAGGCAGGCGCCGGCGGCCCCACCGCCGCCGCCGACCGGCAGCACCAGCGCGTCCAGCGGGGTGCCGGCCCGCTCGGCGTCCTCGATCAGCTCCAGGCTGGCGGTGCCCTGCCCGGCGATCACGTCCGGGTGGTCGTACGCGTCGACGACCGGGTGGCCGGTGGCGGCGCTGACTTCGCGGGCCAGCGCGAGCCGCTCCTCGGCGGTGTCGGCCAGCACGATCCGGGCCCCCGCCGCCCGCGCCCGGGCGACCTTGGTCGGCGCCGCGTCCGCCGGCAGCACCACGGTGGCGGACATCCCGTGCCGGCGGGCCGCCAGCGCCACCGCCACCGCGTGGTTGCCGGTGCTCTGCGCGACGACGCCGCCGTGCCCGCCGGCTTCGGCGAGCCGCCCGACCGCCAGCGACGCGCCGCGCATCTTGTACGAGCCGCCGTGCTGGAGGTTCTCCGCCTTGATCAGCACCCGGACGCCGGCCAGCCGGTCGATCGCCGGGGAGCGCAGCACCGGGGTGCGCACCACCTGGCCGGAGAGCCGGCGGGCGGCCTCCTCGACGTCGGCCCGGACCGGGCCGGCTGGGGCCGGCGGGTCGATGCGGGACATCTCGTCTCCTTCCGTTTCGTGGCCGGCGGGCGCTGGGCGCCCGGCCGTACCGGGTCGCAGGTCGGGCGGCACCGGTTTTCGGGCACGCCGGATGTAGGGGTGCCGCGTCGTGCGGCCCCCGACGAGGGGCGTGGCTGGATGTGTGCCGGCCGGTCGGCCGGGTCAGTGCGGCAGTCGGACCTCGACCCGCAGGCCGCCGTACTCGGCGGGCCGGGCGGCGATGATGCCGTCGTGCGCCTGGGTGATCGAGCGGGCGATGGCCAGGCCGAGGCCGGCGCCGCCGCCGTGGCCGGTACGGTCCGCGGCCAGCCGCCGGAACGGCTCGAAGAGGCCGGCCACCGCCTCGGCCGGCACGAACTGGCCGGTGTTGACCACGGTCAGCGCCGGGGTGTCGCCGACCGCGACGGTGAGGGTGCCGCCGGGCCGGTTGTACTTGATCGCGTTCTCCACCAGGTTGCTGACCAGGCGCTCCAGCAGCACCCGCTCCCCGGGCACCACCCGGGGTGTGAGGTGGCTGTCGATCGTCACGCCCGCCTCCCGGGCCCGGTCCTGGTAGCCGGCCAGCACCCCGGCCACGATCTCGTCGAGCCGCTGTGGCGTACGCGAGCGCAGGCCCTGGTCGCTCTCGCTGAGCGTGAGCAGCCCTTCGATCAGCCGCTCGTTGCGCTCGTTGGTCTCCAGCAGTTGGGCGGTCAGCAGCTCCGTCTGCTCACCGGTGAGCGTCCGGGCCATGCCGACCTCGATCAGCGTCCGCTGCACCGCCAGCGGGGTGCGCAGCTCGTGCGAGGCGTTCGCGGCGAACCGCCGCTGCCCCTCGTACCCGGCGGAGATCCGCTCCATCATCTCGTCGATGGCCCCGGTCAGCCGGGCCAGCTCGTCCCGGCCCGGCCGGCGGATCCGGTGGCCGAGGTTCTGCGGGCCGACGTGGGCGATCGGCTCGGCGAGGTCCCGCACCGGGCGCAGGCACCAGATCGCGGCGGCCCAGATCGCCACCACCGCGGCCACCAGCACCGCGAGCATGATCAACGGGTACAGGGCGACGCCGAGGTCGCGCGCCGGCTGGCACACCAGCCCCGACCCGGGCAGCGGCAGGTCACAGAACTCCCGGCCGCGCAGCCACACGGTGGCCAGCAGCCACTTCTCCAGGCCGGGCCGGAAGTAGCCGACGAGCAGCGCGAGCACCCCGACCAGCAGGATGCGGCGGCGCGGGGTCACTCCGGGCCGCCGATCCGGTAGCCGGCCTTCGGCACGGTGTGCAGGACGGCCGGCTGGCCGAGCTTCTTGCGCAGCGTCATCACGGTGACCCGTACGGCGTTGGTGAACGGGTCGGCGAACTCGTCCCAGGCCTGTTCCAGCAGCTCCTCCGCGCTGACCACCCGGCCGCCCGCGCGCATCAGCACGTGCAGCACCGCGAACTCCTTCGGGCTCAGGTTGAGCGGGTGGCCGTCCCGGGTGGCCACGTGCCGGGCCACGTCGAGCACCACCCCGTGCCGCGCCAGCACCGGCGGCAGGGCGGGTGCGGAGCGCCGGCCGAGCGCCTGCACCCGGGCGACCAGCTCGGCGAAGGCGAACGGCTTGGTGAGGTAGTCGTCCGCGCCCAGCCCGAGCCCCTCCACCCGGTCCCGGATGCCGGCCGCCGCGGTGAGCAGCAGCACCCGGGTGCCCGCGTCCGAGTCGGCGATGCTGCGGCACACCTCGTCGCCGGTGCGCCCGGGCATGTCCCGGTCCAGCACGGCGACGTCGTACCGGTTCACCCCGACCCGCTCCAGCGCGCCGTCGCCGTCGTAGCAGACGTCGACAGCCATGGAGAGGCGGCGCAGCCCCTCGGCGACCGTGTCCGCCAGCAACCGCTCGTCGTCCGCCACCAACACCCGCACGCTTGCTCTCCCCGTGGTTCCTCGTTGTCCGGAACACCGTCTCAGGCTGGAGTTAAGGGTTCTGTAAGCACCCGCCGGAGCCATCCTCCACGGCGGCGATCCCGGGACAAACGCCCGTGAGCCGGACGGGTGCGCTTGCCGCCCCGGTACGCCGTCTGGGGCGGTCCGTCCCCGGTCCGCGGCCGCACTTGGCGATCCGGGGTGAGCTGCGTCACGATGGGGCGCGAGGAGGTCGCCGATGGCCGACCCGTGGCTCGCCCTGGAATTCGGCGTCGATCCGGCGGAGCGGATCGCGCAGGTCGGTGCCGCCCACGAGGCGTTCCTCGCCGGTGGGCCGGAGGCGGCCCGGCGTACCGACCGGCGGCTGCGGGAGGTCGTCGCCCACTCCTGGCGCCGCTCGGCGGCGCTGCTCGATCCGGAGACCACCCCACCGGTGGAGCTGACCGACGACGCGCTGGAGAGCTACCGCGCCGGCCACCCCCTGGCCCGGGTGCTGCCGCTCTTCCGCGACCTGCTCGGCGGCATCGCCCAGGACGGCGCGCACCTGATGGCGGTCTGCGACGCGCACGGGCGCCTGCTCTGGGTGGAGGGGCATCCGGGGGTGCTCCGGCACGCCGAGCGGATGAACTTCGTGCCCGGGGCCCGCTGGGACGAGCCGCACGCCGGCACCAACGCCCCCGGCACCGCCCTGGCCATCGACCACAGCGTGCAGATCTTCGCCACCGAGCACTTCAGCCGGCGGGTGCAGCGGTGGACCTGCGCCGCCGCGCCGATCCACGATCCGGCCACCGGGCGGCTGCTCGGGGCGGTCGACATCACCGGCGGCGACCACCTGGCCAACCCGCAGAGCCTGGCGCTGGTCCGGGCCACCGCCCGGGCGGCCGAGGCGCAGCTCGCCGCCGACCGGCCGGTCGAGCCGGGCGTGGTCACCGTCGCCGCGCTCGGCCGGGACGAGGCGGAGCTGCGGGTCGACGGGCGCCGGATCCGGCTCGGCCGCCGGCACAGCGAACTGCTGGTGCTGCTGCTCGACCACCCCGAGGGGCGCACCGGCGAGCAGCTCGGCCTCGACCTGTACGGCGACGACCGGCTGCACCCGGTCACCCTGCGCGCCGAACTGTCCCGGTTGCGCCGCATCCTCGGCCCCGACCTGCTCGACTCCCGGCCGTACCGGCTGCGCGGGACCGTCCGGGCCGACTTCCGTACCGTCGGCGAACTGCTGGAACGCGGCGATCCGGCGGGCGCGCTCGACGCGTACGCTGGACCGCTGCTGCCCGGCTCGGACGCACCGGGAGTGACCCGGCTGCGCCGGCTGGTCGACGGCCAGCTCCGCGCGGCCGTGCTGGCCACCCGGGACCCGGCGCTGCTCGCCGCCTGGACCGCGACGCCCGCCGGCGCCGACGACCTGACCGCCTGGCAGGCGCTGGCCGCGGCGTCGCCGCCGGGCGCGCCGCGCCGGCCGCTCGCGCTGGCCCGGGTCGACCAGCTCGCCCGGGAGTACGACCTGCCGCGCGCAACGTTGCTGCAACGTCCCGGAAACTAGCTTCTCCGCCGTCAACCGACCCGATCGGACGGCGGAGGTAACCATGCCGCGCTACGACGCGCCCACCCACTGGCAGTCCCGCTACGACCACTTCATCGGCGGCGAGTACGTCACGCCGCACTCCGGCCGCTACTTCGAGAACCCCACCCCGGTCACCGGGCAGACCTTCTGCGAGGTGGCCCGCGGCACCGCCGAGGACGTCGAGAAGGCGCTCGACGCCGCGCACGGCGCCGCCGACGCGTGGGGGCGCACGCCGGTCGCCGAACGCGCGCTGATCCTCAACCGGATCGCCGACCGGATGCAGGAGAACCTGGAAGCCCTGGCGATCGCGGAGACCTGGGAGAACGGCAAGCCGGTCCGGGAGACCCTGGCCGCGGACATCCCGCTGGCGATCGACCACTTCCGGTACTTCGCCGGGGCGATCCGGGCCCAGGAGGGCTCCCTCGGCGAGTTGGACGACGACACCGTCGCCTACCACTTCCACGAGCCGCTCGGCGTGGTCGGGCAGATCATCCCGTGGAACTTCCCGCTGCTGATGGCCACCTGGAAGCTCGCCCCGGCGCTCGCCGCCGGCAACGCGGTGGTGCTCAAGCCGGCCGAGCAGACGCCCGCGTCGATCCACTACTGGCTCTCGCTGGTGGCCGACCTGCTGCCGCCCGGCGTGGTCAACGTGGTCAACGGCTTCGGCGTCGAGGCGGGCAAGCCGCTGGCGTCCTCGCCGCGGGTGGCGAAGGTGGCGTTCACCGGCGAGACCACCACCGGGCGGCTGATCATGCAGTACGCCAGCGAGAACATCAAGCCGGTCACCCTGGAGCTGGGCGGCAAGAGCCCGAACATCTTCTTCGACGACGTCAGCGCCGCCCGGGACGACTTCTTCGACAAGGCGCTCGAAGGGTTCACCATGTTCGCCCTCAACCAGGGCGAGGTCTGCACCTGCCCGTCCCGGGCGCTGATCCAGCAGGGCCACTACGCCGACTTCCTCGCCGCGGCCGTGGACCGGACCAAGGCGGTACGCCAGGGGCACCCGCTGGACACCGACACGATGATCGGCGCGCAGGCGTCGAACGACCAACTGGAGAAGATCCTGTCCTACCTGGACATCGGCCGGCAGGAGGGCGCGAAGGTGCTGACCGGCGGCGCGCGGGCCGACCTTGGCGGCGAACTCTCCGGCGGGTACTACGTGGAGCCGACCATCTTCGAGGGCGACAACTCCATGCGGATCTTCCAGGAGGAGATCTTCGGCCCGGTGGTGTCGGTGACCTCCTTCGCCGACCTGGACGACGCCGTGAAGATCGCCAACGACACGCTCTACGGGCTGGGCGCCGGCGTGTGGACCCGGGACATCAACACCGCGTACCGGGCCGGGCGGTCGATCCAGGCCGGCCGGGTCTGGACGAACTGCTACCACGCCTACCCGGCGCACGCGGCGTTCGGCGGCTACAAGCAGTCCGGCATCGGCCGGGAGAACCACAAGATGATGCTGGAGCACTACCAGCAGACCAAGAACCTGCTGGTCAGCTACTCGCCCAAGAAGCTCGGCTTCTTCTGATGGGTGACGTGGTGGCGGTGACGCCGGCCGCGGCCGAGCTGATCCGGTCGCTGCGGGAGCAGCACGGGCCGCTGATGTTCCACCAGTCCGGCGGCTGCTGCGACGGCAGCGCCCCGATGTGCTACCCGGCCGGCGAGTTCCGCACCGGCTCGTCCGACGTCCTGCTGGCCTCGCTGGCCGTCGACGGCGTTCCCGAGCCGGTCGAGTTCTGGATGTCCGCGGCGCAGTGGGAGCTGTGGAAACACACCACGTTGACCGTCGACGTGGTGCCCGGCCGGGGCAGCGGCTTCTCCCTGGAGGCCCCCGAGGGAGTCCGCTTCCTCACCCGCTCCCGCCTCGCCTAACCCCTCCCGGTCCCCCGCGATCTTGCACTTTGCGCCGTAGAGACGCGACGAATGCCCGGAAAGTCGGGGCAGAAAGTGCAAGATCGCGGGGAGCTAGGAGAGGGCGGCGCGGATGGTGGTGATGATGTGGTGGGGACGGCGGTAGAGGTCCTGGTCGGTGAAGTAGCGCATCCGCCAGCCATTGGCGTCGAGCCAGTTCACCCGCTCCCGGTCGCGCCGAAGGCGCTCCCGGTCCAGGTGGGACATTCCGTCATATTCGATGCCGATCCTGCGCTGCCGATAGCCCAGATCAAGCCGGTACCGGCGGATGCCGTACGAGTCGTGCACCCACAGCTGCGGCTCGGGCGGCGGCAGCCGGCCGTCGAGCAGCACCAGTCGCAGCTGGCTCTCCTGGCGACACTCCGCCCGTCCGTCCGCCAGCGGCACGAGATCGCGCGCCTGCCTCACGCCCCGCAGGGATCGGTGGGCCGGCAACTCCGCCGCCAACTCGTCGTGCGTCACGGCTCCGCACCGGAGAGCGGCGTCGAGCACCGGCAGGGCGTCGAGCCGTCGCACGGTGCGGGTGAGGTCGACCGCGCAGCGGGCGGCCGGAACGCACGGCACTCCGCCGACGAGAACGGGTTGCACGGGTAGGACTGAATGGTGAACGACCAGTCCGGGTAGCCGAGGCCGGGGCACATGGGGTGGTAGCTGGATGTGGACCTGGTTCTCCCGCAGCACCCCGAAGCCGTGACGACGCGCCGCACTCTGCCGGGTCAACGCGGCGCCCTCCGGCAGGCACATCAGGAGTGCCCGCAGTTCGTCCTCATCCCCGCAGGGCTCGGCCGCGTAGATCCCTCTCCGCACCCGGATCAGCTCCTCCTTGCTGACCCGCGTCCGGATGCGCTTCACGGTCAGGCTCCGCAACAAGTCCTCGACGCGCCACAGCTGAGTCGCCACGCCGGGCAATATGCCGAACCCCCACCCCCGCCCGCCCCCCTTCTCACCCACCCCTGTGGACAACCCACCCCCCTGTGGACAACCCCCACCACCCCCACCCCTCTGCTACACGCCACCCGCCCTTCCTCCGCGATCTTGCACCTAAGGCCCTAGATTTGCCGGAGATGGCCCGATAGGTCGGGGCAGGAAGTGCAAGATCGCGGGAGGAAGGGGGGTCAGCGGTCGTCGAGCAGGGGTTGGCGGGGGTTCCAGGGCGGGCCGCCGGCCGCGTCGTGGCGACGGCGGGCGATGGCCGACAACGCCTCCAGCACCACCCGGTTGCCCAGGTACGCGGTGATGTCCGCGTGGTCGTACGGCGGGGCCACCTCGACCACGTCCACGCCGACCACTGGCAGCTCGTAGCAGCACCGGCGGACCGCGTCGAGCAACTGGCGGGAGGTGAGCCCGCCCGGCTCCGGGGTGCCGGTACCCGGCGCCATGCCCGGGTCGACCACGTCCACGTCGACGGAGAGGAAGACGCCCTCGCACTCGTCCACCGCGATCCCGAACGCCTCGGTCAGGCACTCGTCCAGGCCGCGCGACACCAGCTCGGTCATCTCGTACGAGCGCATCCGCTGGTCGGCCATCCAGCGCAGGGTCGGCGGGTCGGGCCAGTAGCCGCGCAGGCCGATCTGGAGGAACCGGTCGCCGCGCACCGCGCCGGACTCGATGAGCCGGCGCATCGGCTGGCCGTGCCCGTGCAGCGAGCCGAACTCGATGTCGCCGGTGTCGGCGTGCGCGTCGAAGTGCACCAGCGACACCCGGCCGAGCCCGTGGTGCCGGGCCACCCCGGTGGCGTCGGGTAGCGCGATGGAGTGGTCGCCGCCGAGCACGATCGGGATCGCCCCGGCCGAGGCGACAGTGAAGACGGCGGACTCCAGCGCGGCAAGCGACCGCTCGATGTCGCCGGAGAACATCTCCACGTCGCCGGCGTCGTACACCCGCAGGTCGCGCAGCCCGTCGACGCGCAGCGCGAGCGACGGGCGGGAGCCGTCGTGCGGCAGGTAGCAGGCCTGCCGGATGGCGGACGGGCCGAACCGGGTGCCGGGCCGGTGCGAAGTGCCGCCGTCGAAGGGCGCGCCGACGACGACCACGTCCGCGTCGGCGAACGTGGCCGGCTCGTCCAGCGTGCAGCGGGGCACCCCGAGGAAGGTGACGTCGGGGCCGAACATCGGGCCGTACCGGCTCATCGCTCCTCCATCCCCCACGGCGAACCGTAGCCGGTGAGCAGGTCCAGGAACGGCCTCGGTGGCAGCGCCTCCGGGCCGAGCACCCCCACCCCCGACCACGCGCCGGCGGCCAGCAGTTCCAGCGCCACCACCGGGTTCACCGCGGTCTGCCAGACCACCGCCTGGTGGCCGTACTCGGTCATCGACCACTCGTTGTCGACCACGTGGTAGAGGTAGACCTCGCGCGGCCGGCCGTCCGGGCCGGTCCCGCGCACCCAGGTGCCGGCGCAGGTCTTGCCGCGCATCCGGTCGCCGAGGGTGGCCGGGTCGGGCAGGCAGGCCGCCACCACGTCGCGCGGGGACACGGAAACCCCGCCGACCCGCACCGGCGCGGTCGCGTCCAGGCCGAGCTTGTGCAGCGTCTTGAGCACCTCGATGAACTCGTTGCCGAGGCCGTACTTGAAGGTGACCCGCCTGGCGTCGACCCAGCGCGGGATGAGCAGCACCTCCTCGTGCTCGACGTTGACGCACTCGACCGGCCCGATCCCGCCTGGGAACCGGAAGACCTCGGGCTCGGAGAAGGGCGGGGTGGTGTACCAGCCCCGGCCGGCCTCCCAGACCACCGGTGGGTTGAGGCACTCCTCGATGGTGGTCCAGATGGAGAACGACGGCGCGAAGTCGTAGCCGTCCACCGTCAGGTTGGCCCCGTCCCGCACCCCGATCTCGTCGATCTCGGCGAACAACTCGTCGGCGGCGTACCGGGCGAAGACGTCGGACAGGCCCGGCTCGACGCCGATGCCGCAGAGCGCCAACCGCCCCGCCGCGGACCACTCGTCCGCGACCGCGAACTGCTCGTCGCCGAGCTTCACGCCGGTCTCGGCGTACGGCCGATCGGGGTGCGGTCGGGACAGCGACATGGCCATGTCGAGGTAATCCGCGCCGGCCGCGAACGCCCCGTGGAAGATCGGCATGACGAAGCGCGGGTCGACCGCGTTGAGCACGTGGGTGATCCGGTGCTCCCGGCAGAGCGCGGCCACCGCGTCGGCCGAGGAGGCGTCCACCGTGGCGGCGACGAACCGGTCACCGTGCCCGGCCACCGCCCGGGACGCCCGGCCGGGGTCGTGGTCGGCGACCACCACCGTGTCGAAGAAGGTACGGCGGGCGGCGATGGCGACCGCGGCGGAGCCGACCCCGCCGGCGCCCACGAGCAGGATGCGCATCAGGAATCGAACCCCAAACCGAAACGATCGAGCGTACGGAGCCAGAGGTTGCGCCGGCCCTGCCGCCCGTCGGCGCGGGCCAGCGACCAGCGGGTTAGATTGATGCCGACCGCGCGGGCCGGCTCGGGCGGGAACGGCAGTGGCTTGCGGCGTACCAGGTCCAGCCGGGTCAGCGGGGTCTCCGCGCCGCCGAGCAGGTCGAGCATCACCCGGGCGGCGAACCGGGTGGCCCCGACGCCGAGCCCGGTGAACCCGGCCGCGTACGCCAGCCGGCCCTCGTACGCGGTGCCGAAGAACGGGCAGAACCGGGTGCAGGTGTCGATCACGCCGCCCCAGCGGTGGCTGAACCGCAGCCCGTCGAGCTGCGGGAAGGTGGTGAAGAAGTGCTCGGCGAGGGTGCAGAAGGTGTCCCAGCGCTGCTCCAGCGACGGGGCCATCCGGTTGCCGAAGTGGTAGACGGCGTCGTAGCCGCCGAAGAGGATCCGGTTGTCGGGGGTGATCCGGTAGTAGTGGAACTGGTTGGCGGTGTCCGCGAGCCCCTGCCGGTTCGCCCAGCCGACCGAGCGCCGCTCGTCGTCGGCGAGCGGCTCGGTCATCAGCGCGTAGTCGTAGACCGGCACCACGAAGGCGCGCAGCCGGCGCAGCAACGGCGGGAACGCGTTGGTCGCCAGCACCACCCGCCCGGCGCGGACGCTGCCCGGGGCGGCGTCCCGGCCACCGGTGGTGGTGGCCCGCAGCGCCGCGCCGTCGCGGCGCAGCCCGGTCACCCGGGTGTGCTCGACGATCCGCACCCCGACGCCCAGGCAGGCGCGGCGCAGCCCCCAGGCCAGCTTCGCCGGGTCGAGCAGCGCCGTGCGGTCCCGGTCCCACATCCCGCCCAGGTACGTCGGCGAGTTCACCTCGGCGCGTACCTGGTCGGCGTCGAGCAGCCGCACGTCGTGGCCGTACCGGCGGCCCAGCTCCGCGTCGGCGGCCAGCCCGTCGAGCTGGTACGGCTCGACCGCGACGGCCAGTTCGCCGGTGCGCTCGAAGTCGCAGTCGATGCCGTACTCGGCGACGGTCGCGGCGATGGCGTCCAGGTTCTCCCGGCCGAGCCGCTCCAGCACGTCGATCTCGTCCGGGAAGCGCTCGACGCCGTTGGCCAGCCCGTGGGTGAGCGAGGCGGCGCAGAACCCGCCGTTGCGCCCGGACGCCGCCCAGCCGCAGGTGCCCGCCTCGACCAGCAGCACGTCCCGCCCGGGGTCGGCCCGCTTGGCCAGCAACGCGCTCCACAGCCCGGCGTACCCGCCGCCGACCACCAGCAGGTCGGCGCTGTCGGGGCCGGTCAGCGGCGGCAGCGGGTCGGGCCGTTCCGGGCGGTCCAGCCAGTACGGCACGGGCGCCGCGTCGGCCAGCGCCCGGCCGGGATGCGGCCCGGTCATGACGGTCGCCGCGCCGGCCCGGTGCCCGCCGCCACCCGCAGGGCGGCGCGGCGGCCCCGCCGGCCGCGCAGCATGCTGGCCAGCACCAGCAGCAACGCGATCACGAACATCGCCGTGCCGATGACGTTGACCTGCGGCGGGATGCCCCGCTGGGCGGCGCCCCAGACGTACATCGGGAACGTGACGGTGGTGCCGGCGTTGAAGTTGGTGATGATGAAGTCGTCGAACGACAGCGAGAAGGCGAGCAGCGCGGCGGCCACGATGCCGGGCATCACCAGCGGCAGGGTGATCCGCCGGAAGGTCTGCCACTCGCTGGCGTAGAGGTCCATCGCGGCCTCCTCCAGCCGGGAGTCCATCCCGGCCAGCCGCGCCTTCACGGTGACCACCACGAACGACACGCAGAACATCACGTGCGCGATGACGATGGTCCAGAACCCCTGCGGCACCCCGGCGGAGACGAAGAGGGCGAGCAGCGAGGTGCCCATCACCAGTTCCGGGGTGGCCATCGGCAGGAAGATCAGCACGTTGATCCCGGACCGGCCGCGGAACCGGTGCCGCACCAGCGCGAACGCCATCAGGGTGCCGAGCACCGTGGCGACCACGGTGGCGATGAACCCGATCTGGACGCTGCGCACCACCGCGTCGCACATGTCCGAGGTGGCGCACGGGTTGCGCCAGTTGTCCAGGGTGAACTCGTGGAAGTCGTACGACAGCCGGCTGGACGGGCGGTTGAAGGACAGGCCAGCCACCACGGCGATGGGCAGGAAGAGGTAGCCGAGCACGAGCAGCCCGACGCCCAGCACCCAGTGGTCGGCCAGCCAGCGACCGATGCGGTGTCCCACGCTCACAGGACCTCCTCGGTGCCGGCGCGGCGCAGGTAGACGAAGACCACCGCGAGGATCGCCGCCATGAGCAGGAAGGACAGCGCCGCGCCCTGCGGGTAGTCCAGCCGGACCAGGAACGCCGAGTCGATGACGTTGCCGATCATGTATTCGTTCGGAGTGCCGAGCAGCTCGGCGTTGATGTAGTCGCCGCTGGCCGGGATGAAGAAGAGCAGCGTGCCGGCGACCAGGCCGGGCATGGAGAGCGGCAGGGTGACCCGGCGGAACGCGCGCACCGGGCTGGCGTAGAGGTCGCTGGCCGCCTCCAGCAGCCGGTGGTCCAGCCGCTCCAGGCTCGCGTAGAGCGGCAGCACCAGGAACGGCAGGAAGTTGTACGTCAGCCCGAGCACCACCGCGACCGGGGTGGCCAGCAGCCGGCCGTCGGGGGCGAGCAGGTGCACGTCGCGCAGCAGCCCGACGAGCCAACCGTTGTCGGACAGGATGGTCTTCCAGGCGAGGGTGCGCACCAGGAAGCTGGTGAACATCGGCGCGATCACGCAGACCAGCAGCAGGTTCTTCCACCGGCCGGCCTTCTGCGCGATCGCGTACGCCAGCGGGTAGCCCATCAGCAGGGCCAGCACCAGCGCGATCCCGGCGTAGCGGAACGACCGGGTGAACTGCGGCCAGTACGCCGCCAGCGCGTCCGGGTAGTTGCCGAACGCCCAGGTCAGCGCGTACCCGGTGGAGAGCGAGCCGCTGGGGTCGTAGAGGCTGGCCGCGGCGAGCTGGAACAGCGGCACGGCGAAGAACAGGAACAGCCAGGCCGCGCCGGGCAGCAGCAGCAGGTACGGCAGGAACCGGTACCGCCCGGACCGGACGGCCCGCTCCGGCGCCGCCGGCTGCCCCGACCCGGTCGGCACGTGGGCCAGGGCTGTCACGAGGTGGCCCCCACCGGCTCGTCCAGCGCCGGGCTGGTCCGGTCGTCCGCGCCGGGCTCGCGGGGCAGCAGGAAGGCGTGCCGCGGGTCCCAGTGCGCCACCGCCTCGGTGCCGACCGGCAGCTGCGCGGTCGCGCCGCTGTTCGCCACGAAGACCGACAGCTCGCTGCCCCAGCCGGTGCGCAGCAGGTACTGGGTGCTGACCCCGACGTAGGAGGCGTCGCTGACCACCCCGGTGACGTGCTGGTGCCCGGCGGGGGCCTGGTCGGCGGAGCCGACCAGGTGCAGCTTCTCCGGGCGTACGCCCAGGTAGACCGGGCCCCGGTCGACCCGGGCCCGGTCGGCGGGCACGGCGAAGCGGGAGCCGTGCGCGGAGACCGGCACCTCGTCCCCGGCGGCGCCGGCGGCCTCGCCGGCGAGCAGATTGGACTGGCCGAGGAAGTTCGCCACGAACGCGGTGGCCGGGAACTCGTAGAGCTCGGCCGGTGCGCCCAGCTGCTCAATCTTCCCGACGTTCATCACCGCGACCGTGTCGGCCATCGTCATGGCCTCCTCCTGGTCGTGCGTGACGTGCACGAAGGTGATGCCGACCTCGGTCTGGATCCGCTTCAGCTCGATCTGCATCTGCCGGCGCAGCTTCAGGTCGAGCGCGCCGAGCGGCTCGTCCAGCAGCAGCACCTGCGGGTGGTTGATCAGCGCGCGGGCCAGCGCGACCCGCTGCTGCTGGCCGCCGGAGAGTTGGGCCGGCCGGCGCCGGCCGTACCCTTCGAGCTGCACCAGCGCCAGCATCCGCTCGACCTGGTCGTCGACCTTGCGGATGCCGCGCCGGCGCAGCCCGAACGCCACGTTCTCGAAGATGTCCAGGTGCGGGAAGAGGGCGTAGCTCTGGAACACGGTGTTCACCGGCCGCTTGTACGGCCGCAGCCGGGCGATGTCCCGGTCACCGAGCAGCACCTGCCCGCTGGTCGGTTCCTCCAGCCCGGCGATCATCCGCAGGGTGGTGGTCTTGCCGCAGCCGGACGCCCCGAGCAGGGCGAAGAACGAACCCTGCGGGATGGTCAGGCTGAGGTCGTCGACAGCGGTGAAGATGCCGAACCGCTTGGTGAGGTTGGCCAGCCGCAGGTCGCCGGCCGGTGTCTCGCGCCCCACAGATGCCACGCCCACTCCCGTCACGCCCCGATGACCTGCTGGAACTTGCCTTCGTACTCGCGTTCCTGCTTCTCGTCCAGGGCCATGAAGACCTTGGACTTCGCGAGCATCGCGTCGTCGGGGAAGATCAGCGGGTTGGCCGCCAGCTCCGGGTCGATCTTCTCCATCTCCGCCTGGGCGCCCTGCACCGGGCAGATGTAGTTCACGTACGCGGCGAGCTGGGCGGCCACCGCCGGGTCGTAGTAGTAGTTCATCAGCTGCTCGGCGTTGGCCTTGTGGGTGGCCTTGTTCGGCACCAGCATGTTGTCCGACCAGAGCATCACGCCGGACTCGGGCACCACGAACTTGACGTTCTCGTCCTCGAAGCCGAGCTGGATGACGTCGCCGGACCAGCCGACGCACGCGGCGATGTCGCCCTTGGCCAGGTCGGGCGCGTAGTCGTTGCCGGTGAACTTGCGGATCTGCCCGGAGTCGACGGCCTTCTTGAGCTTGTTCAGCGCGTCGTCGAACTGGGCGGCGGTGAAGTTCGACGGGTCGTGGCCGTTCGACTGGAGCAGCAGGCCCATGGTGTCGCGCATCTCGGACAGGGCGGTCACCTTGCCCTTGAGGTCGGGGCGGGTGAGCAGCTCGTCGACGGTACGGATCTCCTTGGTCACCTTGCCGTTGTAGGCGAGGCCGGCCAGGCCGGACTGCCACGGGATGGCGAGCTGGTTCTCCTTGTCGAAGGAGCGGCCGCGCAGCGAGGAGAGCAGGTTGGCCTCGACGTTGGGCAGCTTCGACTTGTCCAGCTTCTGGACCCAGCCGAGCCGGATCATCCGGGCCGCCATCCAGTCGGTGAGCACCATGATGTCCCGCTCGGTCGGCTGGCAGCCGGCGAGCTGGTTCTGCACCTTGCCGAAGAACTCGTTGTTGTCGTTGACGTCCTCGGTGTAGGTGACCGCGATGCCGGACTTGGCGATGAACGCGTCGAGGGTCGGCCGCTTCGACTCGTCGGACTCATCGACGTCCATGTACTGCGGCCAGTTGGAGAAGGCGAGCTTCTTCTCGGTGCCGGAGAGGTCTTCGCTGACGCAGCCGGTCTCGGTCTGCTGGGCGCCCTTGGTGCCGCAGCCGGCCAGGGCGCCGCCGGCGGCGAGCAGCGCCGCCGAGCCGAGGGTGCCGGTGAGCAGTCCACGCCGGGTGAGGGGCCGAAGGGGAGTTCGCATGTGACGACTCCTAGGGGTCATTCGTCGGCGGCAGGACGGGGGTGGCGCGCCGGCGGGAGGGTCAAGTGCGGTGGACGACTGATCCTGACATGAGGTGACCTCCCTTACAAGGGATTCCGTTGCGGGATTAGCTCTGGACGACGAAATACGCCACACTGCGCGGGGGCATTAGGCTCAGCCCGGGAACGGACATGGGGAGCGGTCGATGACGAACCGGCAGCAGGACACCGGCAACGGCGGGCGGCGGGTAACCGTGCGTGAGGGTGCCAGTCACGCTCTGCTCGACGACGTGGCGAAGCAGATCATCGAGCAGCTCCAGGAGGACGGCCGCCGGCCGTACGCCACCATCGGCAAGGCGGTCGGGCTCTCCGAGGCCGCGGTGCGGCAGCGGGTGCAGCGGCTGCTCGACGCCGGGGTGATGCAGATCGTCGCGGTGACCGATCCGCTCCAGCTCGGCTTCCCCCGCCAGGCCATGATCGGCCTGCGTACCGACGGTGATCTGGAGGCGGTGGCCGACCGCCTCGCCGAGTTGGAGGAGGTCGACTACGTGGTCATCACGGCCGGCTCGTTCGACCTGCTCACCGAGGTGGTCTGCCGCAACGACGACCACCTGCTGGAGATCCTGCAACGGCTGCGCGCGGTCGAGGGCGTGCTCTCCACCGAGGCGTTCGTCTACCTCAAGCTGCGCAAGCAGACCTACACCTGGGGCACCGCCTGACCAGTCGGCACCTCCGGGCCGCCCGACGCCCCCCGCGTTGATCCACTTCATGTCGCCGATGTGGCGGTATCCGAGCCAGTGCGACACCGCCACATCGGCGAACCAGAGTGGATCTTGTCGCGACGGCGCGAGGCGCACTCAGCCCGAGATGCGGATTCCGTCGCCTGCCCTCTAGCTCCTCGCTGATTCCGTTGTCGTTCCGGCCATAGACCACCGATCCCACTTGCTTTCCGGGCTCGGGCTGTGGGATAACCGTGGGCAGTGCGGCCGGTGTCCCCTGACCGGCCCGAGACCCGATGGGGCTGACATGGCCAACGCCACCGACCACCTCTGGATGCACTTCACCCGGATGGCGAGCTACTCCGCCGGCGAGGTGCCGACCATCGTCCGCGGCGAGGGCGCGTACGTCTGGGACGCCCAGGGCCGCCGCTACCTCGACGGGCTCGCCGGGCTCTTCGTGGTCAACGCCGGCCACGGCCGCGCGGAGCTGGCCGAGGCCGCCGCCAAGCAGGCCGGCGAGCTGGCCTACTTCCCGCTCTGGTCGTACGCCCACCCGAAGGCGGTGGAGCTGGCCGAGAAGATCTCGGCACTCGCCCCCGGCGACCTGAACCGGGTCTTCTTCACCACCGGCGGCTCGGAGGCCGTCGAGGCGGCCTGGAAGCTGGCCCGGGCCTACTTCAAGCGCACCGGCCAGCCCAACAAGTACAAGGTGGTCAGCCGCTACATCGCCTACCACGGCACCTCGATGGGCGCGCTGTCGATCACCGGCCTGCCCGGCATCAAGAGCGACTTCGAGCCGCTGGTGCCCGGTGGGATCAAGGTGCCGAACACCAACTTCTACCGGGCGCCCGAGCACGGCGACGACCCCGAGGCGTTCGGCCGCTGGGCCGCCGACGAGATCGGCCGCGCCATCGAGCGGGAGGGGCCGGACACGGTGGCGGCGGTCTTCCTGGAGCCGGTGCAGAACTCCGGCGGCTGCTTCCCCCCGCCACCCGGCTACTTCGAGCGGGTCCGCGAGATCTGCGACGCGTACGACGTGCTGCTCGTCTCCGACGAGGTGATCTGCTCCTGGGGCCGGCTCGGCGAGTACTTCGGCGCCGTCCGCTACGGCTACCAGCCGGACATCATCACCACCGCCAAGGGCATCACCTCCGGCTACGCCCCGCTCGGCGCGATGATCGCCAGCGACCGGCTGATGGAGCCGTTCCTCACCGAGACCGGCATGTTCGCCCACGGGGTGACCTTCGGCGGGCACCCGGTCTCCTGCGCGGTGGCCCTGGCCAACCTGGAGGTCTTCGCCCGCGAGGACCTGGTCGGGCACGTCCGCGCCAACGAGGCGGCGTTCCGCGCCACCCTGGAGAAGCTGCACGACCTGCCGATCGTCGGCGACGTCCGGGGCGACGGCTACTTCTACGGCATCGAGCTGGTCAAGGACAAGACCTCCCGGGAGACCTTCGACGAGGCAGAGTCGGAGCGGCTGCTGCGCGGCTTCCTCTCCACCGCGCTCTTCCAGGCCGGGTTGTACTGCCGCGCCGACGACCGGGGCGACCCGGTGGTGCAGCTCGCCCCGCCGCTGATCGCCGAGCAGCAGCAGTTCGACGAGATCGAGCAGATCCTGCGCGGCGTGCTGACCGAGGCGTGGGCACGCCTCTGACCGGCGGGTCCGGGCCTCCGCCCGCTGCCGGGTCCCGGTCCGCCGGGGCCCGCCCGCCGGCCGACCCCGAGGTCGGGCGGACGGCGCGCACCCGCGTACGCCGGCTGCCCGACCTCGCGGCGCACGACCGGGCGAGCCTGTACGCGGTGCTCGACGCCGGCCGGGTCGCCCACCTGGCCATCGTCGACGGCGACCAGCCGTACGCGCTCCCGGTCGGCTACGCCCGCGACGGCGACCGGGTGCTGGTGCACGGCTCCACCGGCAGCCGGCTGTTCCGGCACCTGGCCGCCGGCGCGCCGGCCTGCCTCACGGTCACCCTGCTGGACGGGCTGGTGCTGGCCCGCAGCGCCTTCGAGTCCTCGATGAACTACCGCTGCGCGATGGTGCTCGGCACCCTGGCCAGCCTGGCCGGCGACGAGAAGCTGGCCGCGCTGGAACGGCTCTCGGAGCACCTGCTGCCCGGCCGCTGGGCGGTGATCCGGCCACCGTCGGCGAAGGAACTGGCGGCCACCCTGGTGCTCGCGCTGCCGCTGACCGAGTGCTCGGTGAAGATCAGCGCCGGGCCGCCGGACGATCCGCCCGAGGACCTCTCGCGCGAGGTCTGGGCCGGCGTGGTGCCGGTGGTGGAGTCGCTCGGCCGCCCGGAGCCCGATCCGGCGCTCCGCTTCGACCTGCCGCCCCCGGAGTGGTGATGCGTTACCCGGAGCTGTCGTACTGGCTGTCCACGGTGGACGAGCCGCTGACCCCGCGCCCGCCCCTGCCGGGCGACGCCGAGGCCGATGTGGTGATCGTCGGCGCCGGCTACACCGGGCTTTGGACGGCGTACTACCTGGCCGGGGCGGACCCGACGTTGCGGATCACCGTGCTGGAGGCCGAGATCGCCGGGTACGGCGCGTCCGGGCGCAACGGCGGCTGGTGCTCCGCGCTCTTCCCCACCTCACTGCCCGCGCTGGCCCGCCGGCACGGCCGGGACGCCGCGCTCGCCATGCAACGCACCATGCAGGCCACGGTGCGCGAGGTCGGCCGGGTGGTCGCGGCCGAGGGCATCGACTGCGACTGGGCGTACGGCGGGACGGTGGTGCTCGCCCGGACCGGTCCGCAGCTCGCCCGGGCCCGGGCGGCCGTCGAGGAGGCCCGGGAGTTCGGACTCGGCCCGGAGGACCTGGCGCTGCTGGACGCCGGCGAGGCGACGGCCCGGTGCGCCGCCGAGGGGGTGCTCGGCGGGACGTACACGCCGCACTGCGCGGCGGTGCACCCGGCGCGGCTGGTCCGCGGCCTGGCCCGGGCGGTGCAGCGGCGCGGGGTGACCATCCACGAGCGCACCCCGGTGACGGCGATCCGGTCCGGCGCGGCGGTGACCCCGGCCGGCACGGTACGCGCGCCGGTGGTGATCCGGGCCACCGAGGGCTACACACCGCTGCTGCCCGGGCAGCGGCGCACGGTCGCGCCGGTCTACTCGCTGATGGTGGCCACCGAGCCGCTGCCGGCGCGGACCTGGGAGCGGATCGGGCTGGCGGAGCGGGAGACCTTCTCCGACCACCGGCACGTCATCGTCTACGGCCAGCGCACCGCCGACGGGCGGCTCGCCTTCGGCGGTCGGGGCGCCCCGTACCACTTTGGGTCCCGCGTGGTGCCGGGGTACGACCGGGAGCCGCGGGTCTTCGCGGCGCTGCGCCGTACGCTCGGCGAGCTCTTCCCGGTGCTCGGCTCGGACGTGCCGGTGACGCACACCTGGGGCGGGCCGCTCGGGGTGGCCCGGGACTGGGCCGCCTCGGTGGGCTACGACCCGGCCAGCGGGCTCGGCTGGGCCGGCGGGTACGTCGGCGACGGCGTCGGCACCAGCAACCTCGCCGGCCGTACGCTGGCCGACCTGATCCGGGGTGAGCGCACGGAGCTGACCGCCCTCCCCTGGGTCAACCACCGCTCCCCGAGGTGGGAGCCCGAGCCCCTGCGCTGGCTGGCGGTCAACGCCGCCCTGCGCCTGATGTTCTCCGCCGACGCCGCCGAACTCCGCTCCGGCCGCCCCTCCCGCCGAGCCACCACCGTCTCCCACCTCCTCGGCCACTAACCCCCCACCCCCGGCTGCCCCCCACCCCCGCCGCCCACCCCGTCGATCATGGGGTTGGCGGCAGCATGGGAGATCGAAAACGCCGCCAACCTCATGATCAACGGCGGGAACCCCGGGCGCGGGGGGAGGGGGCGCGGTGGGGGGGTTAGTGGTTGGGGGGGATTACGCGGAGGTGGCCGCGGCGGGCGGTGTGGCCGGGGGTGGGGAGGTTCTGGTCGTCCTCGGGGGGACGGGGGGTGGGGCGGGCGGCCTCGCGGACCGCCTCGGCCAGCGCGACCAGGTCGTCGGTGGTGGGCGGCGGGGGCTCGAACTCGCCCTCGTGGCGGACCACGTCCCAGCCCCGCGGCGCGGTCAGGCTCCGGGCGTGCGGCTCACAGAGGTCGTACGTGTGGGGCTCGGCGAAGGCCGCCAGCGGGCCCACCACGGCGGTCGACTCGTTGTAGACATAGGTCAATGTGGCGACCGCTTGCCGGGGGCAGCCGTTACGGGAGCAGCGCCGTGGTGACCTCACGGCGGCAGGGTATCTCCATTACCGGCTCCGGCGCACCGCTTCGCGTTGCGACACGCCCGTCATGGTGATCACAATTCGCCCGGCGTGGCCGCGCCGCGCCACGGGGGCGGCACTGCCGCAGGCCAGGCCGGCCCGGGGACTACCCTGGCCTCATGACGAGCCCGGAACACCGCCGCCCCGGCTCCGGCCGGCGCGCCCACCGTGACCGGCACGGGCGCGGGCTGCGCGGACGGCTGGTGCCGGCGACCGTGCCGCTGGCCCGGACCAAGGCGGAGGTCTTCGACGACCTGGTCCTGGACACCGTCGAGACGCTGGAGCGGCGGTTCGCCAAGGAGTTGGCCGGGGTCGAGTTCGCGGTGGAGGACGTGCCACCGGAGCTGAACGTCTACGACTCCGACGTGCTGGAGGACGGCGAGGTGCCGCTGGCCCGGCTGCTGCCCGGCCGTCCCGGCCGGCAGGAGGTGCCGCCCCGGATCGTGCTCTACCGCCGCCCGCTGGAGTTCCGCGCGATGGACCGCGAGGACCTCGCCGACCTGGTACATGACGTGATCATCGAGCAGGTGGCGAACCTGCTCGGCGTCGACCCGGACGAGTTGGCCTGACCCGCGCCAGCGCGGACCGGAGCCGGCCGGGCGAGCGCGTCACCGCCCGTCGGGACGCCGTGGCGCCCGGGCCCGAGCCGGGCGGCCCCCACCGCCCCGGCCCGGCACCGCTCAGGCGGCCCGCCGCTTCAGCTTGCGCCGCTCCCGCTCGGAGAGCCCACCCCAGATCCCGAACCGCTCGTCGTGACCGAGAGCGTATTCGAGGCATTCCGTCTTGACCTCGCAGCGCGAGCAGATCCGCTTCGCCTCGCGGGTCGAACCGCCCTTCTCGGGAAAGAACGCCTCCGGGTCGGTCTGCGAGCACAGCGCCCGCTCCTGCCACTCCGGCGCGTTTCCGAGCAGGTCGGCCACCTCAAGCTGGCCGTCCATCTGATGCCTCCTTGTCGCGCACCGGCGTCATCGCCGCTGCAACCCCCCACGCGAAAGGCGTGCGTGTCCGTCCGGTCCCGTTTTGTTGCGTTCCGTGCGAACAACCCCATTCAAATTACACGCGTGTAATGCGTGCGCCGTCAAGCCAAACTTGATAATGGAGTCGCCCTCCCGACACGCATCCGGGCGGCCACCGCGACCACCCGGCCTCGCAACCTGCCCTATCGATTCAGACCCCGACCGAGTAACGCCCTCTCCGGCGAGTTGCCCGAGTTTTCTCCCGTGGCGTTTCCGCGCCGGCCCGGGACGAGGGCGCCGGCGAGGACTCCCGGGAGATCACCCGCCAAGTTGGTGATCTTGATGGGTGCCAGGTTAACCCGACTTCGCCAGGGCCGCCCGTCGAGCCGGAAACGCCGACCGCGCTCCGCCCACAATGTGGACGGAGCGCGGTGCCCGACGAGCCGGCAGAGGTCAGCCGCCACCCGGCGGGACCCTGGTCGGCCAGACGAACTCGGCGACCGAGCCGCCGCTGACGGTGACCGCGCCGGCCGGCGTACGGTCGTCCCACCAGACGGTATAGAGGCCGGCGGGCAGGTCCGGGTAGACGGCACTGTGGAAGGTGCCGTCGCGTACCCGCCGCTCCCGCACCGCCGAGTGGGTACGCGGCGAGTCGTCGGCGGTCGCCGCCGAGTCGGCGGTGCGGCTGATCTCGATCTCCCGCCCGTGCAGATCCCGTCCGGTGTAGATGATCAGGGCCCCGGTGTCCCCGCCCAGGTCCAGGACGACGCTGCCGGTCTCCGACGGCCCGTACGCGTGCTCGGTCATCCGCTCCCCCGTCACCCCGCCGCCGACGGGTTGGTGAACCCGTCGTACGGCGTGCCCAGGTAGGGGAAGTTCGGCAGGAACCCGGCGGTCACGTCCGCGGCGCTCAGCCCCGGGGTGACCGCTGCCGCCGCCGCGTCCGGCCGGAACGTCCGGTCGACCAGCGGCACGGTCAGCCCGGCGATCGCCCGGAGCGCGATGGTGACCACGTCGTCGACGGGTCGGCGGCCGTTCGGGAAGCCGGCCAGGTCGCCGCCGAGCACGCCGAACCGGTCCGGCCGGCGGCTGGGCGGGATCGCCGTGTTCAGCCGGAGCATGTCGGCCTGGATGTCGCCGGTGGCGTTGGCGAACCCGTCGATCAGCCCCGCCGGTACGCCGGTCAGCAGGAGCGCCACCAGGTCGGCCCGGGGCTTCTTGGCCTTGTTCAGCCGGTCCAGGTTGGCGAAGACGCCCGGGTAGAGCGCCGGCAGCAGGGCGGCGAGTTCCGGCTGCTCGACGAACTGGGCGAACCGCTTGTCCTCCGTCGGCGGCAGCGAGTTCCACAGGTCCTTCCTGGACATCGGCACGATGACCTCGTTGAACAGCGGGTTGCCCAGCCGGGACACCTGGGCGAACGGCCCGGCCGCCACGCCCCGGCCAGGTTCGCTGCCGATCACCCGGGCCTGCCGGCGCGCGGCCGAGGTCCAGACGCCGATCACCGACGCCTGGTCGGTGACCCCGTAACGGTTGGCCCGCCGGCGCACAGTGCCCAGCGGCACCTGCAGCGCGATGCTGTGCACGTTCATCCGGTCGGTCGCGTTCACCGGCTCGCCCTCGGCCCGGAAGACCTTCCGGCCGGCCACGTGCAGCTGCTGGAACGGGCGCAGCGTACCGAGGTCGAAGACCGCGCCGAGGTCGACGAAGAAGCCGTCCGCCCGCTGCCCGGCGAAGACCCGCTCGCCGGTGGAGAGGCTGTACGTGGCCTGCCGGACCAGCTCGGTGTAGTTCGGCGTGGAGAGCGGGCCCACGTTGCACGGCGGGCAGGGCAGCTTGTGCGCCAGGCGGTGCTCCCGGCCGCCGGCGATCCGGGTCAGGCTGTAGAACTGCCGCCGGTTCCAGTTCTCGCTGTCCAGCGAGTCGATCGGGCCGGTGTTGTACAGAAAGCTGTTCGGATTGGTGATCTCGGTGGTGAATTCGAAACGGTAGACGACATCGGCGCGGCAGTCGCCGTCGTTGTCGATATTGATGTCGTACTGCACGTCGTCGCCGAACTCAAAGAAGTTGGGCCCCCCGGACGGCAGTTGCAACGGCACGTAGTTGGCGATCAGCGTCACCGTGTCGGGCCGGTCGGGGCTGACGAACGCGTACAGGTCGGACGAGTCGGCGACCGGGTCCTTGGCTATCTCCGGTGCCTCGCGGTGGGAGGACATGTGACCAACCTCCGCTCAGGCCCGGCCGGCGGCGCGGCGCAGCCGGTCGGCCAGGCCGCGGTCGCGTACCTCGATCCGGGTGGTGCCGACGAAGACGTCCAGCCTCCCGGCGGCGGCGTCCCGCAGGTGCACGACGATCGGCTCGTCGGCGCCCGCCTCCGGGGCGTTCTGCGCGGCCGACAGGCCCGGCACGGTGAGGGCGGCCGCGCCGAGCGTTGCGCTGGCCGCCGCGGTCAACGTCTGCCGGCGGGTCAGTCGCGGCCAGGGCCGCTTCCGCTGATCACTGGTCATGGGCAACCTTTCCGGCTGCGGCGCGGGCGCGCCCGGGTGGCGGACCAGGGCCGGCGCCGCGCCGCGGAACGACGCCGCCGGGCCCCTGCGGGGGATGCCGGCGGCGGTCCTCGCCGCGACCGCCGCCGGCATCCAGTGGTACGGCCGGCGGCGGGGAAAGGTTCGACGCTACGGGCGCGGGTGACCGTACGCGGTGGTGCGCTTGCGGGCCGGTCGGCCGGCCTTCGCCGCGATGGCCCGCAACTGCTCCTCGGTGCGGGCGGACCCGTTGGCGGAGCCGGCCATCCGGGAGATGGTCTCCTCCATCAGCGTCCCGCCGAGGTCGTTGCACCCGCCGCGGAGCATGGCCACCGTGCCCTCGTCGCCGAGCTTGACCCAGGAGCACTGGATGTTGTCGATCCGCCCGTGCAGCAGCAGCCGGGCCATCGCGTGCACCACCCGGTTCTCCCGCCAGGTCGGCCCGGGCCGGGCGATGCCGGCCAGGTAGATCGGGGCGTTGGTGTGCACGAACGGCAGCGCCACGAACTCGGTGAACCCGCCGGTGCGGTCCTGCACGCCGGCCAGCACCCGGAAGTGCGCCAGCCACTGACCGGGATGGTCGACGTGGCCGTACATCATCGTGGAGCTGGACCGGATGCCCAGCTCGTGGGCCGTGCTGACCACCTCGACCCAGGCGGCGGCCGGCAGCTTGCCCTTGGTGAGCACCCAGCGCACCTCGTCGTCGAGGATCTCCGCGGCGGTGCCCGGGATGGTGTCCAGCCCGGCGTCGCGCAGCAGGCCCAGCCACTCCCGCACCGGCACGCCGGCCTTCGCGGCGGCGGTCACGATCTCCATCGGCGAGAACGCGTGCACGTGCATCCCGGGCACCCGCGCCTTGATCGCGCGGACCAGGTCGGCGTAGCCGGTGACCGGCAGCTTCGGGTCGATGCCGCCCTGCAGGCAGACCTCGGTCGCGCCGGCCGCCCACGCCTCCTCGGCCCGGTCCGCGACCTGGTCCACCGAGAGCCGGTACGCGTCCGCGTCCCGCTCGCGCTGGGCGAAGGCACAGAACCGGCACCCCACGTAGCAGACGTTGCTGAAGTTGATGTTGCGGTTGACCACGTAGGTCACGTCGTCGCCGACGGTGTCCCGGCGGACGTCGTCGGCCAGCCGGCAGAGCTCGTCCAGCGCCGGCCCGTCGGCGGCGAAGAGCGCCAGCGCGGCGTCGGTGTGCCGCGGGTCGAGCAGTGCGCCCGGGTCGTCCGCCGCCAGCCGCAGCCCGGCCCGCAGGTCGGCGTCGCCGCCGCCCGACCCGGCCGGCGCGGCACCGACCTTCGTGGCCACCTCGGACCAGTCGCCGTAGACGCTGTCGAAGTCGCCCCGCCGGTCGCCGGTGCGGCCGGTGGTGTCGATGGTGGCGTGCAGGTCGGTCCGCCCGCCGAACACCTCATCCGGCTCCTGCCACGGGCGGCCCACCGGCCGGGCCTGCTCGACGGCGAGGCCGGTGGCCGGGTCGGCCAGCGCTGTCACGTGCGGCAGCAGCCGCGGGTCGAGCCACGGGTCGCCGGCCCGGACGTACTCCGGGTAGATGGTCAGCCGCTCGCGCAGGGTGAAGCCGGACTTCTCGGTGTGCCCGGCCAACTCGTCGAGCTGCGGCCAGGGCCGCTCCGGGTTGACGTGGTCCGGGGTCAACGGTGACACCCCGCCCCAGTCGTCGATGCCGGCGCGCAGCAGCAGGTCATACTCGCCGGCGATGAGGTTGGGCGGGGCCTGGATCCGGGCCCGCGGGCCGAGCAGCACCCGGGCCACCGCCACCGTGGCGGCGAGGTCGTGCAGCTCCGCGTCGGGCATGCCGCGCATCGCGGTGTCCGGCTTGGCGCGGAAGTTCTGCACGATCACCTCCTGGAGGTGGCCGTACTCGCGGTGCGCCCGGCGGATCGCGAAGATCGCGTCGACCCGCTCGGCGGGGGTCTCCCCGATGCCGATCAGGATGCCGGTGGTGAACGGCACGCCGACCCGGCCGGCGTCGTCGAGCACCCGCAGCCGGACCGCGGGCTCCTTGTCCGGCGAGCCGTAGTGCGGGCCGCCCGGCTCCGACCAGAGCCGGGTCGCCGTGGTCTCCAGCATCATCCCCATGCTCGGCGCGACCGGCTTGAGCCGTTGCAGCTCCGCCCAGGAGAGCACGCCCGGGTTCAGGTGCGGCAGCAGCCCGGTCTCCTCCAGCACCGCCACCGCGCAGGCCCGCAGGTAGTCCAGGGTGGAGTCGTACCCGCGTTCGTCCAGCCAGCGGCGGGCCGCCGGCCAGCGCTCCTCGGGACGGTCGCCGAGGGTGAACAGGGCCTCCTTGCAGCCCAGGGCCGCGCCCGCCCGGGCGATCGCCAGCACCTCGTCGCGGTCCAGGAAGGCCGCCGGCAGCCGGTGCGGCACGGTGGCGAAGGTGCAGTAGTGGCAGCGGTCCCGGCAGAGCCGGGTGAGCGGGATGAAGACCTTCTTGGAGAACGTGATGACGCCGGGCCGCCCGGCCTCGCGCAGGCCCGCGTCGCGTACGGCGGCGGCGATCCGGAGCAACTCGTCCAGTGCGGAGCCCCGGGCGCTCAGCAGTGCTGTCGCCTCGTCGACGTCCAGCGCCCGCCCGGTCTCGGCCCGGCGCAGGGCCCGGCGCACGCTCGCGTCACTCGGGCCCGGGTCGGTGCGATCAACCATCCGCTCAGCCTATGCGGTGATCGGC
This sequence comes from Micromonospora desertarenae, assembly GCF_056150265.1. Classification (NCBI taxonomy): domain Bacteria; kingdom Bacillati; phylum Actinomycetota; class Actinomycetes; order Micromonosporales; family Micromonosporaceae; genus Micromonospora; species Micromonospora desertarenae. The sequence goes on along the minus strand of NZ_JAXCFQ010000006.1, from coordinate 263,134 downwards.
CCCGCCCCACCCGCCCCGGCCACCCGGTGGGAAACCCCACCCCGCCCACCACTCCCCCACCCACCCCGGCTCCGGCCGGCCGGGGCGCGGCCGCGCCGACAGGGGCGGGCACGGCGAGGGGGCGGGCCGCACTTTCAGTGAACAAGGGGCTTCAGCGACGCGCGAGGCCACTCTTTCAGTGAACGTGCAGCCACGCCCCGGCACCGGCACCGGCAGCGCCGCGCGGACACGGGCCAGGCCGCGCCGACGGGGCGGGCCGCACTTTCAGTGAACGCGGGGCTTCAGCGACGGGCGAGGCCCCTCGTTCAGTGAATGTGCAGGCGTTCGGCCTGGTTCGACGGTGCGGACAGGGGGGTGGAAGGCGGCGCGCCCCGCGCCGCGGGCGCGCCCCGCGCCGCGGGTGCGGCGCGGGGCGCGGGTGCGGCGCGGGGCGCGGGTGGTGGTGCGGCGCGGGGCGCCGGGTCAGCGGGGTTGGTCGGGGTTCTCGCCCGGGTTGATCCGCTGGGTCCGGTCGCTGTCGCCGTCGCGCGGGATGGCCTGGGTCGGCTCGGCGGACTGGCGCGGGATCGCCTGGGTCGGGTCGGCCGAGGGCGGCTGGCCGAACGGCGGCGCCGACTGCGGCTGCCCGAACCCCGGGACCGGGTTCTCCGACTGGCCGAACCCGGGGACCGGGTTGGCCGGCGGCGCGGACTGCGGCGCCGGGGGCGCCGACTGCGGGGCGTACGGCGCGGCGGGCTGGCCGCCGTACTGACCGGGGGCGGTCCAGCCGCTCGGCTGGCCGGGGGCCGGGTAGGCGCCGGGCTGGCCGGGCACCGGGTAACCGCCGGGCTGCCCCGGCGCCGGGTAGCCGCCCTGCTGCTGCGGCCAGCCGGGCTGGGGCTGGCCGTAGACGCCGGGCTGCGGCTTGGGCTTCGGTACGTAGTAGAGCTTGCGCCAGACGGTGTAGACGACGTAGGCGGCGACCGCGAAGACGGCCAGCCAGGCCACCCGGGCGAGCAGGCCGAGCAGCGAGTCGAGCACCTCGCCCTCGGCCAGCCGGCCGACCGTCCAGATCAGGAAGGTCAGCACGCCGAACAGGGCGCTGACCGCGTATTCGACGAGCGCCACCTGGGTGATCAGTTTCGCCTTGGCGACCGCCGGCTGCACGTGCGTGGCCAGCAGCACGGCCAGCACCGGCAGCACCACCGCCTCCCAGCCGACGAACGCGTAGAAGGCGCTCCCGGCCCGGCCGGTGAAGGTGCCGTACTCGGTCGGGGTCAGCAGCCGGATCAGGCCGACGAACAGCAGCACGGCGTTCGCGCCGAGAAGCACGAGGGCGGCCGGTTCGCGGAACGGCTTTGTCACCTGGCTGGCCCGGGTCGCGTCGGTGGACGCGGGCTCGGCGGGGCTGGTCACGAAGATCCCCCTGGGGGCGAAAGCGGACAGTTGCCGACGTGAGCCTAGTCTCCCCGGCCTCCGGCGGACCGACGGCGTCACGTGCGCGAGGATGGTCGGCATGCGCATCGTGGTTCTGACCGGCGGCATCGGAGGCGCCCGCTTCCTGCTCGGCGTCCGGGCGTACGCGCGGGAGGTCGGCGCCGAGGTGACCGCCGTGGTCAACGTCGGCGACGACCTGCTGCTGCACGGCTTGAAGGTCTGCCCGGACCTGGACAGCGTCATGTACACCCTGGGCGGCGGCGCCGACCCCGAGCGGGGCTGGGGACGCGTCGGGGAGAGCTGGACGGTCAAGGAGGAACTGGCCGCGTACGGCGCCGAGCCGACCTGGTTCGGCCTGGGTGACAAGGACGTCGCCACCCACCTGGTGCGCAGCACGATGCTCAACGCCGGCTACCCGTTGCACGCGGTGACCGAGGCGCTGGCCACCCGCTGGCAGCCCGGCGTACGGCTGCTGCCGGCGACCGACGACCGGCTGGAGACGCACGTGGTGGTCGACCTCGACGGCGGCCAGCGGGCGATCCACTTCCAGGAGTGGTGGGTGCGGTACCGGGCCCAGTTGCCCACCCACCGGTTCGTCTTCGTCGGCGCCGAGACGGCCAAGCCGGCGCCCGGCGTGGCGGAGGCGATCGCCGGCGCGGACGTGGTGCTGATCGCGCCGAGCAACCCGGTGGTGAGCGTGGCGCCGATCCTGGCGGTGCCCGGGTTGCGCGAGGCGGTGGCCGACGGGCCCGCCCCGGTGGTCGGCGTGTCGCCGATCATCGGTGGCGCGCCGGTCCGCGGGATGGCCGACCGCTGCCTGGAGGTGCTCGGCGTCGAGTGCAGCGCGGCCGGCGTGGGCCGGCTCTACGGCGGCCGGGCCGCGGGCGGGCTGCTCGACGGCTGGCTGGTCGCCGAGGAGGACGCGGGCACCGTGGTGCCGGAGGTGACGGTCCGCGCGGTCCCGCTGCGGATGACCGACGAGGCGGCGACGGCGGCCATGGTCCGCGCCGCGGTGGAGTTGACGTGAGGCTGGAGATCCTGCCGGTGCTGGGCATCGGCGACGTTACCGAGGGCGACGACCTGGCGGCGCTGATCGCCACCGCGGCGCCCTGGCTGCGCGACGGCGACGTGCTGGTGGTGACCAGCAAGATCGTCTCCAAGGCGGAGGGGCGGCTGGTGGACGTCCCGGCGGACGGACCGGACCGGCTCGCCGCGCGGGACGAGGTGCTGGCCGCGGAGACCGCGCGGGTGGTGGCGACCCGGGGCACCACCCGGATCGTGCAGACCCACCACGGGTTCGTGATGGCGTCGGCCGGGATCGACGCGTCCAACGTCGACAAGACCCGGCTGGTGCTGCTGCCCAAGGACCCGGACGCCTCGGCCCGGGCGCTGCGGGCCGCGCTGCGCGAGCGCTACCACGTCGACGTCGCGGTGATCGTCAGCGACACCATGGGCCGGCCCTGGCGCAACGGGCTCACCGACGTGGCGCTCGGCGTGGCCGGGATGGACGCGATCCGCGACCACCGGGGCGAGACCGACCCGTACGGCAACGAGCTCCAGCTCACCCAGATGGCGGTGGTCGACGAGTTGGCCGGCGCCGGTGAGCTGGTCAAGGGCAAGTGCGACCAGGTCCCGGTCGCGGTGGTGCGCGGCTACCTGCACGCGGCCGGGCCGGACGACGGGGCCGGCGCGGCGACGCTGGTCCGGGACGCCTCGATGGACCTCTTCTCGCTCGGTACCGCGGAGGCGCGGGCCGCCGGGCTGGCCGCCGCGGCCACCCTGCCGGACGGCCCCGGCGCCACCCCGCCCGACCCGGCCGCGGTACGCCGGGCGATCGCCGCGGTCGCCGAGGTGGTCGCCCCCGGCACGACCTTCACCCTGGTCACCGACGAGGAGGTACGCGCCGGACTGGTCGCCGCGGTGCCCGGCTGGCCGGCCGACGCCAGCACCCTGGTGCTCGGCGCCCCGGCCACCCCGGTCGCCCCGGCCGACCTGGTCCGCTTCGGCGCCGACCTGCAACGCCTGCGCACCGCGCTGGCCGCCGAGGGCATCGGCTCCACCCTCCTCCCGCCCCCCGCCCACACCACCGCCACCGCCGCCCTCGCCCTCTGACCCGCTCCCGCCCTGTTGGCCATGAAGTTGTTGTCGCGACCCGCCGAGGCGACCGGCGACAACTTCATGATCGGCGCACGTCGACCCGGGTGGGGTGGGTCAGGCGTCGAGCATGGCGCGGCCGAGGGGGGTGAGGGTGTGCAGGACGGTGTTGCGGTCGCGCTGGCTGACCAGGAGGCCGGCGTTGCGCAGGACGGTGGCGTGCTGGCTCGCGGCGGCCGGTGAGATCCGCAACCGGCGGGCCATCTCGCCGGTGGTGCAGCCGTCGTCGCTCGCCTCCAGCACCGCGGCCCGGGTGCGGCCGAGCAGCGCGGCCAGCGCCTCCCGGCCGGCGGCGGACCCGGCCCCGCCCGGCTCCAGGCCACCCAGCCGGTCGACCGGGTAGACCAGCACCGGCGGCAGCGCCGGGTCGAGCAGCGCCACCGGGGTACGCGCGCAGAAGAACGACGGGACCAGCAGCAACCCGCGCCCGTCCAGGTGCAGCTCCCGGCTGTCCGGATAGTCGCGTACCTCGAGCATGCCGGACTCCCAGCGCATCGCCGGCCGCAGGCTGCCCAGCAGCCCCTCGACCCCGCCGTCGAGCAGGGCCCGGGCCCGGCGCGTCCGGTCCGCCTCCACCGCCGCCTGGATCCGCGCCCAGTACGGGTTGATGGCCAGCGACCGGTACTGCTCCATGGCGGCGGTGAGCTGGCGCAGCGCCTCCGGCTCGCCCCGGGCCAGCGCGGACGCCGTCTCGGGCAGGGTGGTGCCGGCGGCCAGCAGGGTCAGGTCGCGCTGGAGCAGCGGGATCGGCGTGCCACGGACCGCGTCCAGGCCGGCCTCGAACCCGTCGACGCTCTGGTAGGGGGTCAGGAAGTCGGGAAAGTAGCCGCGCGGCGGGTTCAGCGCGAGCAGCAGGCGGAGCCGTTCGGAGGCGCTCTCCTGGCGCAGCCCCTGGGCCACCGAGCGCCGCCAGTTGGCCATCAGCGGGTCACGGCTGCGTCCCTGTAGCAGGTGCAGGCTGAGGACCAACTCCCAGACCGGGTCCGCGCCCGGGGCGACCCGGGTCCGGAGGATGTCCTCCCCGGAAAAGTAGATCTTCAGCATGGTGCGCTCCCGCGCCGCCGGGTCAGGGGGGATGGCGGGCGACCCTTCGCACTGTACCTGGCCGGCACTTATCTCCATCTTTAAGCGTGGGCTGAAAAACCTCGACGCCTCCGGGGACGGTTAGGCATGCTTCCAGATGCCCGACGAGGCCGGCGCGTCGACGACGCGCCACGTGCCCTGGGCGCCGGGACCGGGGGAGGAACCGGTGACCGGGCGGCACCACGAGGGTCTGCGGCCCATGCTCCGCAGGGGTGCCGTCCGGTCGTCTCGTCCCGGCTGACCCGCCGGTTCAGCCGACCCAGAGCGCGACCCGGTGGTCCTCGTCGGTGACGTAATAGCACCGCCCGTCCAGCTCCGCCAGCCCCTCCACGTGGTGGAACGGCGCCAGGTCGGCCACCAGTTCGCCGGTGACCAGGTGGCCCTGCGGGGGCAGCCGGAACCGGACGTGCCGCGAGGTGACGTCCCCGCCGGCCGGATGGTCGTCCAGCAGCACCGAGCCCTTGCCCAGCGCGTCGATCGAGCCGATCACCGCCGCGTACCCGCCGTCGGGCGTCGGGGCGAAGGCCCGGAAGCCGGTGAGCGCGCCGCGCGGGGTCACCCCGGTCAGGGCGTACGCGGCCACCGCGGTCGGCCAGGCCGGCGGGTCGGCGAACATCTCCGGCACACCGGCCAGCTCCACCAGGATCGGCTCGCCGTCGACGGTCACCGGGAACCGCAGCCCGAGCAGCACCGTGCCGGCCGGGGTGAACGCCGCCGCCTCGACGTTCAGCGGCAGGTCGTCCGGGGTCAGCCGGTTCACCCAGCCCTTCGCCCGGGCGGTGCCGCGCGCCAGGGTCGCCTCGACGAACCGGGACCGGACCCGGTCACCGAGCGGCAGCGGGGTGAACGCCGCCTTGGTGAGCGCGTCGTTGACCGCCCGGTGCAGCCGGAAGCGGTTGCGCACCACCCGCACCGGCAGCACCCCGGTGGCCGCGTCGTCCTCCCGGAACCGCGCCACGAAGGCGCGCCGCGGGCGCAGCGGCCCGCCCTTGGAGCCGAAGTGCGAGCCGAAGACGTAGACCCAACCGTCGTGGTGGGCGAGCGCCTCGCCGTCCTCGGTCCGGCCGTTCTCCGTCCCCGCGTCGGCGCTGACGTGGTGGGCCGTCCACCGGCCGTCGTCGAGTTCCAGCAGCAGGGCCAGGCAGTGCTCCACCGGGCCCTCGTCGAGCACCGTCCAGAACCCGCGCCGGGCACCGTGGGCGCGCAGCAGCGCCGCGGAGCGGACCGGCAGCAGGTCGCTGGCCTCGTTGCCGCCGACCACGAACTCGAGCAGTCGCAGGGTCACCCGGCCAGGGTACGAACCGGCGGCTCGTACAGTGTCGGGATGCCGGACGCACCGACCGCCACCCGCACCACCGACCCGGCCGGGCACCCGGCGCTGCACGCCGACGCGCTCGCCGTGCTCGCCGGCTGGGCCCCGACCAGCGCGGCCGCCGCCGCGGCCCGGGACCGCACCCTCGACCTGCTCGGCGCGGGGCCGGTGGCGATGAGCCGGGCGCACCGCGCCGGGCACGTCACCGCGAGCGCCCTGGTGCTCGACCCGACCGGCGAGCGGGTGCTGCTCTGCCTGCACGGCAAGTTCCGGCGCTGGGTGCAGCTCGGCGGGCACTGCGAGCCGGCCGACCGGACGCTCGCCGGCGCCGCGCTGCGCGAGGCGACCGAGGAGTCCGGGATCGCCGGCCTGCGGGTCGACCCGGTGCCGATCGACGTGGACATCCACCCGGTGGCCTGCCAGGGCGGCTCGCTGCACTACGACGTCCGGTTCGCCGTCGTCGCCCCGCCCGACGCGGTGGAACGGGTCAGCGACGAGTCGGAGGCGCTGGGCTGGTTCCCGCCGGAGCGGCTGCCGCAGCCGCTGGCCGGCGGGACCGCACAGCTCGTCGCGCCGGCCCTGGCCGCCCTCAGACGAGCCCCTCTTCGCCCCGCTCCTTGAGCTCGTCGACGACCTTCTTGACGTCCTGCGCCCGGTCGCGGGGGCAGACCAGCACCGCGTCCGGGGTGTCGACCACGATCAGGTCGTGCACCCCGACGGTGGCCACCAGCCGGCCGGAGTTCGGCACCACCACCAGGTTGCTGCTGTCCCGCAGCAGCACCCCCGGCTTCGCCGCGCCCAGCACGACGTTGCCGTCGGCGTCGGCCGGCAGCACGTCGCCGAGGGTGTGGAAGTCGCCCACGTCGTTCCAGCCGAACTCGCCGGGGACGGTGGCCACCCGCCCGGCCGCCGCCGCGCCCTCCATCACCGCGTAGTCCACGGAGATCCGGGGCAGCGTCGGCCAGACGGTGCCGAGCACGTCGTCCTGCTCCTCGGTCCCCCAGGCCGCGGCGATCGCGGTGACCCCGGCGTGCAGAGCCGGCTGCTGCCGGGCCAGTTCGGCGAGGAAGACGTCCACCCGCCAGACGAACATGCTGGCGTTCCAGAGGTGGTGCCCGGAGCGCACGTACGCCTCGGCGACCTCGGCGCTCGGCTTCTCCTTGAACTCGGTGACCGGGCGCATCGGGCCGTCGCCGACCGGGTCGCCGGTCTGCAGGTAGCCGTAGCCGGTCTCCGGGCGGGTCGGGGTGATCCCCACCGTCATCAGCCGCCCCTGCTCGGCGCCGCGGACCGCCTCGCGGACCGTCGCCACCCAGCGCTCCGGGTGGGCGATCAGGTGGTCGGCGGCGAACGAGCCCATCACCGCCTCCGGGTCGCGCAGCGCGATCACCGCCGCGGCCAGCGCGATCGCCGCGCACGAGTCCCGCGGCGAGGGCTCGACCAGGATGTTCTCCTCCGGCAGGCCGGCCAGCTGGCGGGCCACCGCGGCCACGTGCGCGGCCCCGGTGACCACCAGGGTGCGCTCGGGGCTGGTCAGCGGCGCCAGCCGCTCCACCGTGGCCTGCAGCAGCGAGGCGGTGGTGCCGGTCAGCGGGTGGAGGAACTTGGGGTGGCCGGCGCGGGACAGCGGCCACAACCTCGTGCCGCTGCCGCCCGCCGGGATGACGGCGTAAATCACCCGCACATCATGCCCGATTCGCCCGGCCTGGTACGTCGCGGTCGCCGACCGCCGGCCGCGACCACCCCCAGCCGGCCCCGCTCGGCGAGACCCGCCGGGACGGCCGAGGCCCCCGACGGGCGGTCAGGCCCGGGCCCGGGACCACGCCGCGATGTGCACCTCGGCGCTGGACTCCCAGGTGAACTCCTTGGCCCGGTCGAACCCGGCCTTGGCCAGGGTCACCCGGCGCTGCTCGTCGTCGAGCAGGGCGGCCAGGTCGGTGGCGATCTGGTCGGCGTCCTCGCTGGTGTAGGCGACGGCGTCGCCGCCCACCTCCGGCAGCGACAGCCGGGGGGTGGTGAGCACCGGCGCGGCGCACGCCATCGCCTCCAGGATCGGCAGGCCGAAGCCCTCACCGTAGGAGGGGTAGGCGGCCACCAGCGCCCCGCCGAGGAAGCCGGGCAGGTCGGCGTAGCGCAGGTAGCCGGGGCGCAGCAGGCGCAGGTGCGAGGGGACCTCGGCCACCGCGCGGTCGATGTCGTCGTCGTGGCCCTGGCCGCCGGCGATCACCAGGGCCGGCGGGTCGGCGCGGTCGGCCACCGCCCGGGCCCAGCCCCGGATCAGGTTGGGCACGTTCTTGCGCGGCTCCTTGGCGCCGAGGAACGCGACGTAGCTGCTGCTGCCCAGGCCGAGCCGGGCCCGCACCCGGGCCTTCTCCTCCTCGCTGGGCGCGTGGAAGGCGGCGTGGTCGACCCCGTGGTAGGCCACGTCGATCCGGGTCGGGTCGGCGTCGAGCAGCCGGATCAGCTCGTCCCGGGTCGCCTTGCTGGGCACGATCACCCGGTCGGCGCGGCGCAGCGAGGTCTTGATCGCGCTGCGGAAGAACGTGCGGCGGGACTTGTCGTAGTGCTCCGGCTCGGTGAAGAAGGTGGCGTCGTGCACGGTCACCGTCACCGGGCAGCCGGCCCGCAGCGGGCAGGTGTAGAAGGGCGAGTGCAGCACCTGGGCGCCCACCTGCTGGGCGAGCAGCGGCAGGCCGGTCTGCTCCCAGGCCAGCCGGGCGGGGCGGTGCGCGACGGCGGCCGGCGCCGGGATGATCTCCGCGCCGGGCAGCATCCGGGTGTAGCGCTCGAGATCGGTGCGGAGGCTGACCACCGCCAGCTCCACCCCCGACCCGCACACCTTGCCGAGGGCGCCGAGCAGGCCGTCGACGTATCTACCGACGCCGCCACGGTCGGCGGGGACACTCGTGGCGTCGATGAGCACGCGGGGCGGGCGACCGGCGGTCACGGGGCGACTCCTTGAACTGGCGGGTCTGTGGGGAACAACACTCCGGGCAAGCCTACGCCGGAGCCCGGGGCGGACGCTGACTGCGACCCGACGGTACGCCGACTTGACGTCTCCATCGAGTACGGCCCGCGGGGGCGTATCGTTCGCGTCGATGGCCGACAACATTGCCCGGGTGTTCGCCGGCGCGATCGCGCCCGACCCCACCCGCCCGCTGCTGACCTGGTACGACGACGCCACCGGCGAGCGGACCGAGCTGTCCGGCGCGACGCTGGCGAACTGGGTGGCCAAGACGGCCAACCTGCTGGTCGACGGGGCGGCGCTCGGCCCGGGCGACACCGCCGGGGTGCTGCTGCCGCCGCACTGGCAGACCGCCGGGGTGCTGCTCGGCTGCTGGTCGGCCGGGCTGGCGGTGGCCCGGGAACCGGGGCCGGTCGGTGCGCTATTCGCCACCCCCGACCGGGCCGGCGAGGCGGACGCCTGGCCGGCCGACGAGCGGTACGCGCTCGCCCTGCACCCGTTCGCGCTGCCGCTGCCCCAGGTGCCGCCGGGCTTCGCCGACTACGTGGTGGAGGTACGCGCGCACGGCGACCAGTTCACCCCGTACGCCCCGCCGGGGCCGGGCGAGACGGAGCTGATCGCCCGCGCGGTCGGGCGCGCGGCGGAGCTGGGCATCGCCCCCGGCGACCGGGTCCTGGTCGACACGGCCGCGCACCCCGACCCGGTCGACTGGCTGCTGGCCCCGCTCACCGCGGCCGCCAGCACGGTCCTCTGCGCCAACCTCGACCGCACCCGCCTCCCGGCGCGCGCGGAGACCGAGAAGGTGACCCGCAGCCTGGCCTGAGCGCCGCCCCGCCGCCGCGGGTCAGGCCGGGGTGGGGTGGTCCTCGGTGGCGCGGCGCTGGGCGAAGGTGGCGAACGCCGCCAGCGACTCGGGGTTGGCCAGCGCGCCCTTGGCGGCCGCCGAGTCCACCGGCGTGCCGGTGAGGATCTTCTTGACCGGCACCTCCAGCTTCTTCGCCGACAGGGTGCGCGGCACCGCCCGGACCTGGTGGATCTCGTCGGGCACGTGCCGCGGCGACAGCGCGGTGCGCAGCTCCCGGCAGATCCGGGCGCGCAGCGCGTCGTCGAGTTCCAGGCCCTCGGCGAGCACCACGAAGAGCAGCAGCTCACCGGCGCCGCCCTCGTCGTCCTCCAGGTGCACCACCACCGAGTCGACGACCTCGTCCAGCCCCTCGACCACCGAGTAGAACTCGGCGGTGCCGAGCCGGACGCCGCCCCGGTTCAGGGTGGCGTCGGAGCGGCCGGTGATCACGCAGCCACCGCGCTCGTCGATCGTGATCCAGTCGCCGTGCCGCCAGATCCCTGGGTAGAGGTCGAAGTACGCCTCCCGGTAGCGGGTGCCGTCCGGGTCGTTCCAGAACCCGACCGGCATGCTGGGCATCGGCTCGGTGATCACCAGCTCGCCCAGCTCGCCGATGACCGGGGTGCCGTCGCCGGAACGCGCCTCCACCTTGGCGCCGAGCGCCCGGCAGGTGATCCGCCCGGCGTGCACCGGCAGCAGCGGCACCCCGCCGACGAAGCCGGTGCACACGTCGGTGCCGCCGGAGAGCGACTGGAGCTGGAGGCTGTCGCCGACGGCGGCGTACACCCAGGTGAAGCCCTCGGCGGGCAGCGGCGCGCCGGTGGAGCCGAGGCCGCGCAGCGCGGAGAGGTCGGCGATCTCCTTCGGCACCAGGCCGGCCTTGCGGCAGGCCAGCAGGAACGGCGCCGAGGTGCCGAAGTACGTGGTGCCGGTCTCCTCGGCCAGCCGCCAGAGCGCCCCCAGGTCGGGGTGGCCCGGGTTGCCGTCGAAGAGCACGATCGCCGCGCCGACGGCCGGCCCGGAGACCAGGAAGTTCCACATCATCCAGCCGGTGGTGGTGAACCAGAAGAACCGGTCGGCCGGGCCCAGGTCGTGGTGCAGGGCGAGCATCTTCAGGTGCTCCAGCAGGATGCCGCCGTGGCCGTGCACGATCGGCTTCGGCAGGCCGGTGGTGCCGGAGGAGTAGAGCACGTAGAGCGGGTGGTCGAAGGGGACCGGGGTGAAGGTGAGCGGCTCGTCGGTGGCGGCGGCCAGCTCCGACCAGGCCAGGGCGTCCTCGGGAGGAGGCCCGGCCGGGTCGAGGTAGGCGATGCCGACGGTGTGCTCCAGCGACGGCAGCGCGGCCCGGATGGCGGCCACCTCGCCCCGGCGGTCCACCGGCTTGTCGCCGTAGCGGTAGCCGTCCACCGCGACCAGCACCTTCGGCTCGATCTGCTGCCAGCGGTCGGTGACGCTGCGGGTGCCGAACTCGGGCGCGCAGGAGGAGAAGACCGCCCCGAGGCTGCTGGTGGCGAGCAGCAGCACGTACGTCTCCGGGATGTTCGGCGCGTACGCCGCCACCCGGTCGCCGGCGGTCACGCCGAGCCGGCGCAGGCCGGCCGCCACCCGGCGGACCTGCTCGCGCAGCCCGGCGGCGGTGAGGGTGACCGGCCCCCGGGTCTGGCCGTGCGCGATGACCACCGGGTCGCCGTCGGCGCGGCCGGGCATCCGCAGCACGTTCTCGGCGTAGTTGAGCGTGGCGCCGGGGAACCAGCGGGCGCCGGGCATCCGCCGGTCGGCCAGCGTCGCGGTGGGCGGGGTGTGCGCGACGACCTCGAAGTGGTCCCAGATCGACCGCCAGAACGCGTCCAGGTCGGTGACCGACCACCGCCACAGCGCGTCGTAGTCGGCGAAGTCCAGCCCCCGGTGCTCGCGCAGCCAGCTCAGGTAGGTCCCGATCCGGGACCGCTCGCGTACGTCCGCCGGCGGCGTCCACAGCACGTCAGTCACTGCTCCACCCTCCCCTGGCCCCGCACGACGCTGTGAAATGGGCCGTGGCGCCATCTTGCCCTACCTCAGATCGTCATTCTGCGCACCGGGTGCCGTCCAGGGCGCGTGGCCGGGCCACATGCCGGACCGGACGGATGTGTGGATCCCGACCGCCCGCCGCCCGCCCGCCGGCCGCCGGCCGGACCCGCCCGGTGCCGGCGGCTCAGCCGGCGCGGTGGGCCTGGATGGCGCGGCGGCGGGCCAGCCGGTGGGCGCGGCGGATCTCCGCCTCCCGGAACCGGCGCTCGTCCTCCGGGGTCTCCGGCAGCACCGGGCGCACCGGGCGGGGCGCGCCGCCCACGTCCACGCCGACGAAGACCAGGTACGCGGTGGCCACCCGGACCGGCTCGTCCTCGGCCGAGTCCCAGCGCTCGGCCACCACCCGCACGCCCACCTCCATCGAGGTCTGCCCGGTCCAGTTGACCTGGGCGTGGGCGTGCACCAGGTCACCCACCCGCACCGCCTCGGAGAAGACGATCTCGTCGATCGCCGCGGTGACCGCCGTGCCGCCGCTGTGCCGGGCGGCCGCCGCGCCGGCCACGTCGTCGACGAACTTCATCAGCACGCCGCCGTGCACGGTGCCGTAGAGGTTGACGTCGACGGCCGTCATGATCCGGCTCAGCGTGACGCGGGAGTACGACGTCGGCTTGCCCGACGGTGCGGCGGAGGGGTGCTCTGTCATGTCGGAAACGGTACGGTGCGCGGATGCGACATCTCTGGAGCTTCCTCGCCGGATTGGTGGTGGCACCCGTCACGTGGGTGCTGGTCGCCCTCGGGCAGGACGGGTCGGCCGGCACCGTCGACCGCTGGGTGGAGATCGGCACCTTCAACACGGCCAACCTCATCGAGCCGGCCGTCTACCTCGCGGTCGGCGGGATCCTGCTGGGCCTGCTCGCCACGCTGCGCACCTCCCCGCTCGGCCCGCTGACGGCCGGGCTGTTGCTGGCCGTCCCGTACGTGGGGCTGTTCGTCGCGCCGTTCCAGGTGCGCAACCGCATCCCGGACGACTGGAAGGCCTTCGGTGATCCGCTCCCGCTGCGCCTGCCGGTGGAGAACGGCACGCTGTTCCTGATCGGCCTGCTGCTGCTGATGGCGGTGTTCAGCGGGCAGCGCTGGCGGCAGTGGCCGCGACCGGCGACCGAGCCGGCGCCGGTCGCCGGGCCGACCGGGCAGGACTTCACGCTGACCGACTGGTCGTCGGGGACGCCGGACCGGGACAGTGCCCCGCTCACCCTGGGCTACCCCGACCCCACGCCGACCGAGCCGCTGCCCCGCCGGACCGCCGGCGAGTCGCCCTGGTCGGCGCCGCCCCGCTCGACCGGCCGTACGGAGGACACCACCACCGAGATCAAGTGACGGACGGGCGGGCCGGGTGACCGGCCCGCCCCGGACCCGCCGGCGACCGCCGGTTCCCCGACGGCCGCGGCGGCGGCCCCGCTAGGCCAGACCCTTGAGCAGCTGGCGGGCCATCACGATGCGCTGCACCTGGTTGGTGCCCTCGTAGATCTGGGTGATCTTGGCGTCCCGCATCATCCGCTCGACCGGGTAGTCCCGGGTGTAGCCGTAGCCGCCGAGCAGCTGCACCGCGTCGGTGGTGATCTCCATGGCCGCGTCGGAGGCGAAGCACTTGGCGGCCGCGCCGAAGTAGGTCAGGTCGGCGTCGCCGCGCTCGGACCGGCCGGCCGCGGCGTACGTCAACTGCCGCGCCGCCTCCAGCTTCATGCCCATGTCGGCGAGCATGAACTGCACGCCCTGGAAGTCGGCGACCGGCTTGCCGAACTGCTTGCGCTCCTGCACGTACCCCTTGGCGTAGTCGAGCGCGCCCTGCGCGATGCCGACCGCCTGGGCGGCGATGGTGACCCGGGTGTGGTCCAGGGTCTTCATCGCGGTGGCGAAGCCGGTGCCCTCCGCGCCGATCATCCGGTCCGCCGGGATCCGCACGTTGTCCAGGTAGACCTCGCGGGTCGGCGAGCCCTTGATGCCGAGCTTCTTCTCCGGCGCGCCGAAGCTGACGCCGGAGTCGGACTTCTCGACCACGAAGGCGGAGATGCCCCGGGAGCGGGCGGCGGGGTCGGTCACCGCGAAGACGGTGTAGTACTCGGACACCCCGGCGTTGGTGATCCAGCGCTTCACGCCGTTGAGCACCCAGTGGTCGCCGTCGCGGACCGCGCGGGTGGTCATCGAGGCCGCGTCGCTGCCCGCCTCCGGCTCGGAGAGGCAGTACGAGAACATCGCGTCACCGGAGGCGACCCTGGTCAGGTAGCGGCGCTTGAGCTCGTCGGAGCCGGCCAGCAGCAGCGGCATGGTGCCGAGCTTGTTCACCGCGGGGATCAGCGAGGAGGAGGCGCAGGCGCGGGCCACCTCCTCGATCACGATCGCGGTGGCCAGGGCGTCCGCGCCGGCGCCGCCGTACTCGACGGGGATGTGCGGGGCGTGGAAGTCAGCGGCCCGCAGCGCGTCGTAGGACGCCTTCGGGAACTCACCGGTCTCGTCCGCCTCGGCGGCGTGCGGCGCCACCTTGGCCGCACAGACCTCACGGACCGCCTCCCGGATCGCCTGGTGCTCCTCGGGCAACCGGTAGACGTCGAACGACTCCTCTGCGGCCATGTCGGCCCCTCCCCTTCACGGCTATCATGCGCAGTCGGTAGCGTCACCTGACCGCCCGACCGCGCAGACTGAAGGATAGCGACCGGTTCAGCAGATGTTACCGCCGCGTAGGCTTGGACCTGACGGAGCGCCCACGCCGCTCGGCGATGATGGAACAGACAGGCATAGAGTCCCTCTGGTGCCCGGCCCAGGCGCCGCAGCGGCAGAACGCGACGCGACGAAGCGCCGCCAGTGCGAGCGGAGAAGACAGGCGTGACGATCCCGTACCCGAACATCCAGCCGGTACCCGCCATCGCCGCGGTGACGCCCCCCTCCGGGGCGCCCCGGCCGCGGGTCACCTTCCTGGGCACCGGCTACCTCGGCGCGACGTACGCCATCTGTTACGCCGAACTGGGCTACGAGGTGCTCGGCTTCGACGTCGACGCGGACAAGATCGCCAAGCTGAACGCGGGCGAGGTGCCGATCCACGAGCCCGGTCTGGACGAGCTGCTCAAGCGCAACCTGGCCGCCGGGCGGCTGCGGTTCAGCACCGACATCGCCGAGACCGCCGACTTCGGTGACGTGCACTTCATCTGCGTCGGCACCCCGCAGCGGGCCGACGGCATGGGCGCCGACCTGTCGTACGTCGAGGCGTCGGTGACCAGCCTCGCCCAGCACCTGACCCGCAAGGCGCTGATCGTCGGCAAGTCCACCGTCCCGGTCGGCACCGCCGAGTGGGTCGAGCAGCTGGTCGGCAAGCACACCCCGGCCGACCTCGGCGTCGAGGTGGCGTGGAGCCCGGAGTTCCTCCAGGAGGGCTTCGCCGTCGACGACGTGCTGCGCCCCAACCGGATCGTGGTCGGCGTCAAGAGCGAGTGGGCCAACGGCATGCTCTACGCCGCCCACAAGGGCGTCTTCGACCTGGCCGCCACCGAGGACCGGGAGGTGCCCCTGGTGGTGACCGACTTCGCCACCGCCGAGCTGGTCAAGGTCGCCGCGAACGCCTTCCTGGCCACCAAGATCTCGTTCATCAACGCGATGGCCGAGGTCTGCGAGGCCTCCGGCGGCGACGTGACCCAGCTCGCCCGGGCCATCGGCTACGACCCCCGGATCGGCAACCGGTTCCTCCAGGCCGGCCTCGGCTTCGGCGGCGCCTGCCTGCCCAAGGACATCCGGGCGTTCCAGGCCCGGGCCCAGGAGCTGGGCGCCGGGGAGGCGCTGCGCTTCCTGCACGAGGTCGACCTGATCAACCTGCGCCGCCGGACCCGGGTCCTCCAGCTCGCCGCGGAGCTGCTCGGCCGCCGCTCCGGGCCGGCCGGTCCGGACCTGTCCGGCACCCGGATCGCCGTGCTCGGCGCCACCTTCAAGCCCAACACCGACGACGTACGCGACGCGCCCGCGCTGGCCGTCGCCGCGCTGCTGCACAAGGCCGGCGCCGACGTGCACGTCTACGACCCGCAGGGCACCGAGAACGCCCGCCGGGTGGCGCCCGAGCTGACCTACGAGGCCAGCATGAACGACGCCGTCACCGGCGCCGACCTGGTCTGCGTACTGACCGAGTGGGCCGACTTCCGCAACGCCGACCCGGTCGCCCTCGGCGAGCTGGCCGCCGGCCGGAAGGTGGTCGACGGCCGCAACTGCCTCGACTCCGCCCTGTGGACCCAGGCCGGCTGGGAGTACCGCGGCATGGGCCGCCCCTGACGGTCCCCCTTCCCGACACCGACGGCCGGCCGCGGAGCACGCTCCGCGGCCGGCCGCGTCACTGGTTTGCCCCGGACCCGCCGTCAACTGTCGAATTCCGCGCCGCCATTGGGCATGCTGCGACAGTGGGAGTCCACAGTGCGGGTGGAGGGGTGTCGTGGCGACCTTTCAGTGCTCCTCGTGCGGCCGGGAGATCAAGCCGGCCGTCCGCTGCCCGCACTGCGGGGCCGAGCAGCCACAGTGGATCGAGCACCTGGCGGAGATCGAGCGGTCCATCGCGGAGATGAAGGCCCGCGAGGCCGCCATCGCCAGCGAGCAGCGGCAGATCGCCGCCAAGATGCAGGCCGCGCTCTTCCAGCGGGACATCCTCGCGCACGCCGGTGAGGAACGGCTCAAGCAGGCCACCCGGCCCCGCCGGGTGCTGCGCCGCCGGCCGGGCCGCCGACCGCCGACGGCCACCACCGGCGCCCCGCCCCGGGTGCCCCGGCAGGGCACCCCGCCGCCCGGCCCGGAGGAGCCGCCGCCCCCCTCGACCGCCACCTGGCTCGACGCCGACAACCCGGAGCACCCGCCGGAGGCGTCCTCCCGCGAGGTGCAGAACATCCCGCTCGGCCTGGGCGCGCTGCTGCTCGGGGTGGCCGCGGTGGTCTTCGCCGCGGTGGCGACCAGCTCCATGGACGCGCTGGGCCGGCTGGGCATCCTGCTGCTCGCCACGGTGCTGATGCTGCTCGCCCCGCCCGCGCTGGCCCGCCGGGGGCTCACCTCCACCGCCGAGACCATCGCCGCGGTGGGGCTGCTGCTGGTGCCGCTGGCCGGGTACGCGCTCTGGGCGGTCGACCGGATCGGTGGCAGCGGCGCCTCCGGGGCGGTCTTCGCCGGGCTGGTCTTCGCGGTCACCGCCGGCGTCGCCTTCGGCTACGCCAACTGGACCGGCCTGCGCGCCCCGCGGTTCGCCACCGTGCTCGCCGCCCAGCCCGTGGTGCCACTGTTCGCGTACGACCGGATCACCGGACCGGCCGGCTGGGCGCTGGCGCTGACCGTGGTGGCCGTCCTCGACCTGTGGCTGGCCCGCACCCCGGTCACCGTGGAACGGCCGGTGCGCCGTGACCTCCCGTCGCCCGCCCCGGCGGAGGCGGCGGATCCGGCCGAGCCGGCCGCCGCACCGGCGGCGCCCCGGCAACGGCAGCCCGAGGGCCGGCCGGAGGGCGCGCCGGAGGAGGCCGGCGAGGTGCTCACCGGCACCAGCCCGGCCGGCCCGGACGCCGCGCCGACCCGTCCGGTGCCGTGGCTGCGTGAGCTGACCTGGCTGCTGCACGCCGTCGCGGTCGCGGTCGCCCTCGCGTACGCGGTCACCGCGCTGCTGCGCGCGCAGACCGTGCCCACCGCGGTCGGCGCCGGCACGGTGCTGCTGCTGGCCGCCGCGGTGGCGCTGGCCGGGACGCTCGCGCTGGGCCGGCCGCCGCTGCCGGACGTCGGCGCCGGCATCCTCACCCTCGCCGTGATCGGGGCGCTGGGCCGGGTCGCCTCGGTGGCCCTGCCCGGCCGGTCGCTGCTGCTGATCGCGGCGGTGATCACGGCGACCGGGCTGGCCGTGCGCGCGCTGCCGGAGGCGGCCCGGCGCGGCCCGCAGTTCGCCTCCGCGGTGGCGCTGACCGTCAGCGGTGTGGTGGTGGCCGGCGGGGCCCTGCGGGCCGGCGTGGCCCCGGTCCGCGCCGCGCTGCCCGCCTGGGCCGCCGACCTCGACCGGTATCCGGCCGAGCTGGCCGCCGCGGTCGGCCCGGCCGCCTGGCAGCTCGCCGCGAGCGCCTTCCTGCTCACCGTCGCCGCGGTGCTGGCCCTGCCACCGGAGATCCGTCGGGAGTTCGCGGTGGTCGGCGCGGCGCTGACCGCGCTCGCCGTCCCGGCCTCCTTCGGGCTCGACTGGGCGGTGGCGCCCTGGCCGCTGGTGCTGGCCGCGGTCGGCATCGGCGTGGCCGGGCTCTCCGCCCGGACGGAACGGGCCGCGCTGGCGCACGCGCTCACCGCCGCCGCGGTGGGCCTGTTCGGCGCGGGTGCCGCGCTGGCCCGGCCGGCGTTGACCACCGCCGTGCTGCTCACCCTCTTCGCGGCGGGCGTCCTGGTCGCGCTGGCGCCCCGGGTCCGGCTCGCGCCGGCGGCGACCGAGACCCTCGCCGCCTGGGCCGCCGGCGGCGCCGCGTTCGCGCTGCCCGGGGCGGTGGCGGCCTTCGTCGCCGCGACGGTGCCCAGCGGACCCACGCCCACCCCGGCCAGCCTGCGCGAGGTGACCGTGCCGGTGCTCGCGGCCGCCTTCCTCGCGGTCTGCGTGACCCTCGGCTACGCCGCCATCGTGCAGGTCTCGCAGCGGCAGATCCCGGCCCCGCTGGCGGTGGGCACCGGGCTCGGGGCGCTGGTCGTCACCGCTGCCGCGTTCGGGGCACCCGGCGCGACCGTCGCCGACGCCTGGGTGGGCGCGCTGCTGCTGGTCGCCGCGGTGCTGCTCTTCCTGGCCCCGTCGATCGACGCGGGTCGGCGCTCCGACCTCACCCTCGACGGGTCCGACCTGGCAGCGGCCGCGGTGACCGCCGCCCTGATCGCCACCCTGGTCCGGGTGGCCGCCGTGCTCGCCCCGGGCGGTCAACTGGCGGTGGCCGCCGCGCTGGTGCTGGTGGTCGCGGTCGCCGCCCGGGCGATGCCGGCGGAGTGGCGGCGCGGGCCGGTGCTCGGCATCGCCCTCGGCGGGGCGCTGATCGGGGTGCTGGCCGGTTGGATGGCGCTGCGCGGCGGGGTGGGCGTCCTGGCCACCCCCGGGCCGATCTGGGCCGGGGACCTGAGCGGCTGGCCGGCCGCGCCGACCGGCGGCGCCACCTGGCAGGCCCCGGTCGCGCTGGCGCTGCTCGGCGTCGCCGCCGCGATCCTCCTGCCCCCGCCCTGGCGGTACGACGTGTCCGGGGTGGCCGCCGTGCTGGCCACCATCGGCGCCCCGGCCGCGTTCGACCTGCCGTGGTGGTCACCGGTGCTGGTCGGGGGCATGGTCGCCACGGTCTTCGGGATGGCGGCGGTGGCCTCGGTCGACGCGCGCGCCGGGCTGTCCCGGGCCACCGTGGCCGGCGTGGTGGCGCTGCACGCGGCCGGCGCCGGGCTGGTCCGGCCGTGGACCACCGCGCTGGCGCTCGGCAGCATCGCCCTGATCGGGATGGTGGTGGCGGCGCTGGCCCGGTCGCTCGCCGAGCCGCTGGTGCCGGACATCGAGGCCGACGGCATGCCGCCGTACCTGGCCCAGATCGGGGGCGCCGCGGCCGGGGCGGCGGTGCTCGCGCTGCCCGGTGCGGTCGCCGCGCTGGCGGCCGAGTTCGGCCGCTCGCCGCAGGTGGTGCTGACCGCCGCGCTGGCCGCGTCCAGCCTCGGGCTCGCCGGGGTGGCCGCGGTACGCCGCCAGGTGCCGCAGTACCTGCCCTGGACCAGCGCGGCGGTGGTCGGCGGCGCCACCATCAGTGCCCTGGCCGCCGTCCCCAGTGGCCTGCCGGTGGGCGTGTACGCCGCCGCCGCGGGCCTGCTCGGGGTGCTGGCCGAACTGGTCCGTGGGGCCACCGAGCCACCGGCCGGCTCGGCCCAGCCGGTACGGCGCTGGTCCGTGCTGCTCGACGGGGCGCTGCGGCGGCTGCCGGACGACGGCACCCGGCGCCGCTGGCGGGTCAGCCCGGCGGCCGGCGCCCTCGCCGCGGCCGCCCTGCCGACCGTCATCGCGCTGGTGTCGATCGCGCCGGCACTGGTCGTGGCGCTGGTCGAGCCGCACGCCACGCTCTCCCGGGTGTGGCAGGGGCCGCCGCCCGGGCTGCTCAGCCCGCCGCCCGACGCCGTCGACCCGGCGCACGTGCTGACCGCGCTGCTGCTGACCGCGACCGCGGCGCTGGCCGCCACCGGGTTCAGCGGCGGGCGCCGGTCCCGGGCGGTGCCGGTGGTGCTGCCCGGCGCGGCGGTGACCCTGCTGATCACCCCGACCGCGCTCGGCAGCGGCTGGCCGACGAGCACCCTGGCCGCGCTCTCGGTCTTCACCATCTCGATGCTCGGTCTGGCGCTGACCCCGCCCCCGCCGCTGGTCGAGCCGGCCCGCTCGCTGCGGCTGGCCCGGGTGCTGGTCTTCGCCATCGGCCTGGCGGCCGGCGGCGCCGGGCTCGCCGGCAGCCTGGCCACCCGGGACCTGACCCTGTTCACGCTCGGCGGCGCGGTCGGTGTCGGCACGGTCGCCGCGCTCTTCGGCACCAACCAGCGGGCGCGCATCCTCGGCTGGCTCTTCGCCTCGCTGATGGCCCAGCTCTTCGTGCTCACCGCCGGCCTGGTCGCCGGGCTGGCCGCGGTCTGGTCCGCGTTCGGCGTACTCGCCGTCGGGGCGGCGCTGCAGGTGTTCGCGGCCACCCTGCCCCGGCTGCGCCGCCCCGAGGCGCAGCGCGAGGCGGCCACCGTGGAGTGGAGCGGGCACGCCGCCGCGCTGATCGCCCTGGCGCTGGCCTTCGACTCGCCCCGGCACATCGCCGCCCTGCTGGCCGCCTGGGGTGCGGTCCTCGGGGTGGCGGCGACCCGTCCAGGCCGCCGGCCGGTGGAGCGGCGGGTCCTGTTCTGGGCGGTGGTGGCCTGCGAGATCAGCGCCTGGTGGATCCTGATGCGGGTCGCCGACGTGGCGCTGCCCGAGGCGTACACGCTGCCGTTCGCGGCGCTGGCCCTGCTGGTCGGCGTCCTGGAGCTGCGGCAGCGCGCCGACCTGAGCAGTTGGGTGGCGTACGGGCCGGCGCTGGTCGCCGCGTTCCTGCCGACCCTGGCGATCGTGCTGGCCACCGACTCCAGCACCCTGCGGCAGGTGCTGCTGCTGCTCGGCGCGGTGGCCGTGCTGGTCTTCGGCTCGATGAGTCAGCAGCAGGCCCCGGTGATCGTCGGCGCGACGGTCACCGCGATCACCGCGATCCACGCGCTGTTCGCCTTCGGCCCGTGGCTGGCGCTGATCCCGGTCGGCATCCTGCTGCTGGTGCTCGGCGCGAGCAACGAGCGGCGCCGCCGGGCCCAGGAACGGTTGCAGACCGCGCTGCGCGGCATGCGGTGAGGCGGAGGGGCCCGGTGGGCGTCGGCCCGGGCGGGCAGCCTACGCGGCTGCCACCGGGGCCGCGCCCGCCGGGCCGCCGCCGCGAGTGCGGGTTCCGACCCCCGCCCTACTGCCAGCCGGCGGTGTCGGGGTCGATGCCGTGGGCGCGTGCGCTGGCGTCGATGCTCTGCCGGAACCAGGTGGCCAGGCCCGCGCGGATGCCGTCGTAGTGGGCGGCGAAACCCGGATCGGCCTCGAACGTGCGGCCGAGACAGACCTGCATCTGCCGGGTGAGGGGGAAGTACGCGGCGAACACCTCACGGTGCCGCTCGACCAGGTGGTTCGCTTCCGGGCTGCCCGGCGCGACACCGGCGTCCATCGCGTCCGCGAGGGCCCTGTCGAAGTCGGCAACCGTGTCGGCGACGGCCCGCCACTCCTCCGGACTGCGGGAGGCCGAGCGTTCGGCGTACTGCTGCCACTGCGCCGTGTCTCCGTAGCGCTGACGGGCCTGGGCGGGCCAGTCCGGGTTCCACTGGGGGCCGAAGATCGCGGCCTGCTGCTCGGCGGTCAGCAGCAGGCCGCGCTCGTGGGCGGCGATCATCCGATCCAGGCCGGCGCTGAGCTGCTGAAGGCGGTCGATCCGCTGGGCGACCTGGGCGCGCTGCGCGCGCAGCGCGCCCGGCACGTCCGCGGCCGGGTCGTCCAGGACGGCCCGGATCCGCTCCAGCTCCAGGCCGATCTCCCGGTAGACCACGATGCGCTGCAGGCGTTCCAGGTCACCGGCGGTGTAGAGCCGGTATCCGGCGGGCGTGCGCAGCGACGGCCGCGCCAGACCGATGTCGTCCCAGTGGTGCAGCGCGCGGACGGTCACCCCCAGCCGCGTGGAGACCTGACCGACGGTCAGGCCGTCGGCGTCAGTGGCCGCCGGCATGCTCCGCGTCGTCGCCGCGACCGACGCCCGGTGGGGTGATCCCGATGGCTGCAAGGTTCCGCGCCTCCTGACTGGCTGGATCGAACGGCTTCGCCGCGGTGAAGATGATCCGTGCGTTCTCGGGGGTGACCACCTCCACGTCGCGGGTGTTCCAGGGAGTGTCCCGCGGGCCGTCGACCGAGTCCGGGTTCACCGCGCGACAGGCCTCGACGATGGAGTCGACCTGGCTGAGCACGCACGCGAAGCTGAGGCTCAGCGCCGGCGCCTGCGCCGGAACGCTCTCCGCCGAGACCAGGAGTACATCCTGGAACGCCCACCGGCGCAGATGCACCAGCGTGCCGGGGATGCTGAACAGCTCGAAGAACCCGAGCCCACGCACCCAGAAGTCCACCGACGCCGCCAGATCGCTGGTGGGGATCGTCGCGAACGCGGGCATCCCGTAGATGCCCCGGAACGGCTCCGGCGCCACCGCGTCCGGGCCGGGCGCGGGCACGGGACTCATCTCGAAAGCGTTGTAGTAGTCGCTCATGCACCCCACCCTCCGGCCTCACGCACCGTGAGGGTCAAGCCGGATCCGGGAAGCCGTCCGGGCGAACGCGATGGCCGGGCACGCCCGAACCGGCGGCGGTGCCGGGGCCGGGCGGGTCAGGCCAGCGAGGCGCGGAGGGCGGCGTCCTTCTCGGCCACCAACTGCTCCAGGTCGGCCTGGTAGGCCGACATCCGGTCGAGCAGGGCCCGGTCGGCGGCGGCCAGGATCCGGACGGCGAGCAGCCCGGCGTTACGGGCGTTGCCGATCGACACGGTGGCCACCGGCACGCCGGCCGGCATCTGCACGATGGAGAGCAGCGAGTCCATCCCGTCCAGGTGCTTCAGCGGCACCGGCACGCCGATCACCGGCAGCGGGGTGACCGAGGCGACCATGCCGGGCAGGGCCGCCGCACCACCGGCCCCGGCGATGATCACCTTCAGGCCGCGGTCGGCCGCGGCCCGGCCGTACTCGATCATCTTCACCGGCGTACGGTGCGCCGAGACGACCTCGACCTCGTAGGACACCTCGAACTCGGCCAGCACCTCGGCCGCCGCCTTCATGGTGGGCCAGTCCGAGTCGCTGCCCATGATCAGCCCGACCGTGCTCACTGGTGCCTGCCTTTCGTTCGCGACTGCGGGGCTCGCAAGCTCACTCCTCGCGCTCACCGAGCCGGCCTTCCGTTCGCGACTGCGGGGCTCGCAAGCTCACTCCTCGCGCTCACCGCGACCCTCCCGCAGCCAGCGGGCAGCCCGCGCGGCCCGGGTCCGTACCTCGTCCAGGTCGTCGCCGAGCAGCGTGACGTGCCCGATCTTCCGCCCGGGGCGTACCTGCTTGCCGTAGAGGTGCACCTTCGCCCCCGGCTCGGCGGCGAAGAGGTGGTGCAGCCGCTCGTCGATCGACATCCCACCCGGCTCGCCGCCGAGCACGTTCGCCATCACCACCACCGGCGCGGTCAGCGCGGTGTCGCCCATCGGGTAGTCGAGCACCGCCCGCAGGTGCTGCTCGAACTGCGAGGTGCGGGCGCCCTCGATGGTCCAGTGGCCGGAGTTGTGCGGTCGCATGGCCAGTTCGTTCACCACGATCGCCGGGCGGCCGGCGGAGTCGACGACCTCGAACAGCTCGACCGCGAGCAGGCCGACCACGCCGAGCGCGGTGGCCAGGTCGATGGCGAGCTGCTGGGCGGCGACCGCCAGGTCCTCGGGCAGGTCGGGCGCCGGGGCCAGCACCTCGACGCAGATGCCGTCCCGCTGCACCGTCTCGACCACCGGGTACGCGGCCACCTGCCCGAACGGCGAGCGGGCCACCTGCACGGCGAGTTCGCGGCGCAGCGGCACCCGCTCCTCGACGATCAGCCGGGTACCGCCGGCCAGCAGGGTGCCGGCCAGCTCGGCGGCCTGCGCCGGCCCGTCCACCACCCAGACGCCCCGGCCGTCGTACCCGCCGCTGGCCGCCTTGAGCACCACCGGCCAGCCCACCTCGTCGCCGAAGCCGACCAGGTCGGCGGGCTCGCCGACCGGCCGCCACGCCGGGTTGGGCGCGCCCAGCTCGGTCAGCCGCTCCCGCATCGCCCGCTTGTCCTGGGCGTACCGCAGCGCCTCGGCCGGCGGAAAGAGCTTCACGCCCTCGGCGGCCAGGGTGCGGATGTGCTCGTTCGGCACGTGCTCGTGGTCGAAGGTGACCACGTCGCAGCCCTTGGCGAAGGTGCGCAGCGCGGCGAGGTCGGTGTGGTCGCCGTACTGGACGTCGGCGGCGACCAGCGCGGCGCCGTCGTCCGGGGCGAGCGCCAGCACGCGCAGCGACTGGCCGAGGGCGATCGCGGACTGGTGGGTCATCCGGGCCAGCTGGCCGCCGCCCACCATGCCGACTACAGGCAGACCGGTACGGGAATCCATAGCGGCGCCAGCCTATCCGGCCGGGCCGCCACCCTCCCTACCGGCCGGCGAGCTGGGCGATCAGGTCGTCCACGTCGGTGACCGGGCGATCGCAGACGAAACCCCGGCAGACGTACGCGGTGGAGCGCCCGTCGAGCATCGGCCGGTCGGCGAGCAGCGGCACGCCCGGCTGGTCGGCCCGGCCCGCCACGATCACCGCCCCCGGTGGGGCGTGCCGGTGCGCCGCGGCGACCAGCGGGTCCCCGGCCGGCTCGTCGGTGACCACCGCGATCTCGTACGGCCCGGAGAGCAGCGCCTCGCCCACGGTGGCCGCGTACCCGGCGAACCGGGCGTGCCGGCCGACGATCGGCGCGACGGTGCCCAGCGCCGCCTCGGCCGCCTCCCGGTAGCGCGGCTCACCGGTCAGCGCCGCGTACGCCACCAGCGCGGCGACGATCGCCGACCGGCCGGACGGGGTGGCGTTGTCGGTGGGGTC
Source organism: Micromonospora desertarenae (assembly GCF_056150265.1). NCBI lineage: Bacteria > Bacillati > Actinomycetota > Actinomycetes > Micromonosporales > Micromonosporaceae > Micromonospora > Micromonospora desertarenae. The sequence continues at coordinate 238,147 of NZ_JAXCFQ010000006.1, read as the reverse complement.
GGCCGGCCGGGTGACCAGCCGCTCGGCGTCGTCGGCGGTGTCGTAGAAGCCGCCACCCGGTGCGGCGAACCGGTCCAGCGCGACGTCCAGCAGCCGGCCGGCCAGTTCCAGCCAGCGTCCCTCGCCGGTGAGCTGGTGCACGGCGCAGAACGCCTCGGCGACGCAGCCGTAGTCCTCCAGCACCCCGGCCGGCTCACCGACCACGCCGGCCCGGGAGACCCGGCGCAGCCGGCCGTCCACCAGGTGCCGGTCGGCGAGCACCTCGGCGATCCGGGTCGCCGCGGCGGCGGTCACCGGGTCGCCGGTGAGCGCGGTGTGCTCGACCAGCGCGGTGACCGCCAGCCCGTTCCAGGCGGCGACCACCTTGTCGTCGCGGGCCGGCTGCGGCCGGGTGTCGCGCACCTCCCGCAGCCGGGCCCGGACCCGCGCCCAGCGGTCGGCCACCGCCGGGTCCACGTCGTCGGTGTCCCGGGCCAGCCGCAGCACGCTGGTGCCGTGCTCGAACGAGCCCTGCTCGGTGACCGCGAACAGGTCGGTGGCGAACCGGCCGTCCTCCTCGCCCAGCGCCTCGACCAGCTGGGCCGGGGTCCAGGCGTAGGTGAGCCCCTCGACCCCCTCGGTGTCCGCGTCCAGCGCGGAGGCCAGCCCGCCCTCGGGGGTGCCCAGGTCGTCGATCATGAAGGCGGCCGTCTCGGCGGCGATCCGGGCCGCGAGGGGATCGCCGGTGAGCCGCCAGAGCTGGGTGTACGCCCGCAGCAGCAGCGCGTTGTCGTAGAGCATCTTCTCGAAGTGCGGCACCGTCCAGTGCGCGTCCACCGAGTAGCGGGCGAAACCGCCGGCGAGCTGGTCGTAGATGCCACCCCGGGCCATCGCCTCGCAGGTGTGCCGGACGATCTCCAGGCTGCGCGCCGAACCGGTGCGCTGGTGGTGCCGGAGCAGGAAGAGCAGGTTCATGTGCGGCGGGAACTTCGGCGCCCCGCCGAAGCCGCCGTTCGTCTCGTCGTACTCCGTGGCGAGCTGCTCGGCCGCGGCGTCGAGCAGCCCGGCGTCCAGCGGCGCGGTGGGCCCGCCCACGGCCTGGGCGCCGCCGATCGCCTCGACCACCGCGGCGCCCTGCCGCAGCACCGCCTCGCGCTGGTCGCGCCACGCGGTGGCCACCGACTGCAACAGCCGGACGAAGTTGGGCCGCGGGTAGTAGGTGCCGCAGAAGAACGGGGTGCCGTCCGGGGTGGCGAAGACGGTCATCGGCCAGCCGCCCTGGCCGGTCATCGCCTGGGTCGCGGTCATGTAGACCGCGTCCACGTCCGGCCGCTCCTCCCGGTCCACCTTGACGCACACGAAGTCGTCGTTCATCAGCGCGCCGACCTGCTCGTTCTCGAACGACTCGTGGGCCATCACGTGGCACCAGTGGCAGGCGGCGTAGCCGACCGAGACGAGCACCGGCACGTCCCGCCGCTTCGCCTCGGCGAACGCCTCCTCACACCACGGCCACCAGTCGACCGGGTTGTCGGCGTGCTGGAGCAGGTACGGGCTCGTGGCGTCGGCGAGTCGGTTCACCCGACGACCATAACCAGCCGCAGCCGAACCCGCCGGTCGGTCAGGAGGCGTCGTCGGCGCGCAGCGGGAAGACGTTGGGGCGGGCCTCGTCGAGCAGGGTGCCGAGGACGGCGCCGATCTTGTCGGCCGGCATCGGCTTGAAGAAGTGGTAGCCCTGGGCGGCGGTGCAGCCCAGCTCGGCCAGGGCGGTCCGCTGCTCGGCGGTCTCCACCCCCTCGGCGACCACCCGCAGCCCCAGCTCGTGGGCGAGCCCGACGGTGGTCCGGACGATCGCCGCCGCCTCCGGGGAGTCCGCCATCCGGATCACGAAGGACCGGTCCACCTTGAGCTCGTCCACGGCGATCCGGGTGAGGAAGGTGAGCGAGGAGAAACCGGTGCCGAAGTCGTCCACCGCGAGCTGCACGCCCATCGCGCGGAGGGTGGCGAGCACCTCGTCGATCACCTCCAGCTCGCTCATCACCACGGTCTCGGTGATCTCCAGAACCAGCCGGTGTGGCGGGACCTGGTGCCGGCGCAACGCGTCGGCGATCTCGCTGGGCAACCGCGGGTCGAGCAGGCTGCGCGCCGAGAGGTTCACCGAGATCGGGATCTCCAGCCCTTCGCGGGCCCAGCCGGCGGCCACCGAGAGCGCCTTGTCCAGCACGTAGCGGGTGAAGGTGCCCAGCTGCTCGCTGTTCTCCACCGGACGGATGAAGTCGTGCGGGCCGAGCCAGCCGCGGCGCGGGTGCCGCCAGCGGATCAGCGCCTCCACCCCGGTCGGCGCCCCGCTGGCCAGGTCCACCGCCGGTTGCAGGGCCAGCACCAACTGGTCGTCGGCGGCCAGCGCCTCGCGCAGCTCGGCCAGCAGGGCCAGCTGGTCGGTGCTGGCCGCGTCCCGGGCCGAGTCGTACGCGGCGACGCTGCCGCCGCCCTCCTTGGCCTGGTACATCGCGATGTCGGCGCGGCGCAGCAGCTCGGTCAGGTCGGCGGTGCCGGCGTCGGCGACCACCACGCCGACGGAGACCTCCACGGACATCCGCACCCCGGCCACCTCGGTCGGCGCGGCCAGCCGCTCGGCGATCTCGCGGGCCTGGCGCAGCGCGTACGCCATCGGCGCGGTCCGGCCGCCGAGCACCGGCACCGAGGTGAGCAGCAGCGCGAACTCGTCCCCGCCGAGCCGCCCGAGCAGGTCACCGGGGCGGGCCAGGGTGCCCAGCCGGCTGGCGGTCAGCCGCAGCAGCTGGTCGCCGGCCGCGTGCCCGAGGGTGTCGTTGACCTCCTTGAACTGGTTGATGTCCAGCAGCAGCAGGGCGACCGGGTGGTCGTGCGCGAGCTGCCGCAGCGCCTGGTCGCCCTTGCTGAGCATGGCCGCCCGGTTGACCAGGCCGGTGAGCTGGTCGTGCACCGCCTCGTACGACGAGCGGGCGGTGACCAGCCGCAGCTCCCGGTGGGTCGCGGCGTCGTGCAGCGCGGCGGCGAGGGCGTCGCCGAAGGCGGCCACCGCGTCGTGTTCCCGGGAGCTCGGCGGCGCCGACCGGGGGAACCGGACCCGCAGTTCGCCGACCCGGGCGGTGCCCACGGTCAGGGCCCGGACCAGCTCGTGCTCGTCGGGCTCGGCGGGCCCGGGCGGGCCGACCTCGCGGTCCACCACCTGGCCGGCGGCGTCGGCCCGGTAGCGGCGCCAGCGGCCGTCGCCCCGGGCCACGTCGACGTCGACCAGTTCGGCGTTGAACAGGGTCACCGCGCCGGTCACCGCCGCGGTGGCGACCCCCCGCTCGTCGAGCTGGTTGAGCGCGGCGGTGGCCTCGGCGAAGGCCCGCCAGGCGCGCCGCTCCCGGTCGGCCCGCAGCCGGTGCCGGTAGGTCTGCTGGAGCAACCAGAGCGGCGGCGGGAGCAGCAGCAGCCAGTGCGCGTCGAGTTCCAGCAGGGTCACCACGGTCAGCCCGACGGCGACGTTGCCGACGAACATCAGCAGCTTGCCGCGGAGCGCGGCGAGCAGCGGCGGCCCGATCGGCACGCCGTGCCGCAGCGCCAGGGTGACCCCGCCCAGCCAGGCGCTGGCGAGCAGGTAGGTGACCGAGCCGGCGACCACGGCGAGGGCGAGCGCCGGCGTCGGCGTGGCCAGCAGCGGCTGGCCCAACGCGGTGGTGACCGACACGGCCAGCGCGGTGGCGGCGCTGAGCGACACCGCGATGCGGACCACCTCGAGGGCGCTGCGGCGCTCGCCGAACAGCGAGATCACCGACCAGGCCAGCCCGGCGCCGAGCAGGGTGGCGGCGGGGAGCCAGCCGGCCGGCACCAGATAGAGGCAGATGATCAGCGCGGCCTCGCCCCAGGTGATGCTGACCATGCCGGCGGCGGCGCGGAACCGCAGCCGGGCCAACTGGGCGAGGGCGAGGACGGCGACCGCGACGCCGAACCGGGCCGGGCCGCCGAGCGGGTCGTCGGCCGGCAGCCGGGCCGGCAGGGTCAGCCCCACCGTCGCGGCGACCAGCGCGGTGACCGCGACGGCGGCGGTGAGCAGGAGCACCCGTGGCGGCGTGCCGCGCAACCCGAGCCGGTCGAACTCCTCGCCGGCCCGATCGGAGGTCACCGACCCCCTCCCGCCCACCTGCGGAGGGTACGGCGGGCGGCCGCGACTGTGACGGTCATCGGCGCCCCCTCCCGCGCACGGCTCGGGGACGCGTGGTCCCCCCGGCGGAAGGCTAAGCCAAACCCGGTGACCGCAACAGGGGGCGACGACCCGGTTCGGCGTGAATCATGCCGGGACTAGCCGTTGCGCTCCTGCTGGCGCCCGTTGGGAGCGGTCGAGGATGAATCCTGCGAGGCGGTCCCGTCTGTCGGATCGGCGACTGCGGCGTCCGCCCGACCCGGCTCACCCGACTGCGCCTGGCCGGGGAACCGGTCCGGCAGCCGGCGCAGCCGGGAGTTCATGTTGCGGATCAGCAGAATGGTGGCGGTGCCCAGCAGCAGGATGAGGAAGAGGCCCATCGGGCCGGCCAGGCCACCCGTGCGGGTGTCCCCGAAGTTGTTCTGGGCGAGCACCTGGGCAGCGGTCAGCATGGCGATCCTCCGATGTGCGACTGGCACCCAGCGTAACGCCGGGCCGGGTCAGCGGGCATGCGCCGTCTCGCGTACGCCCGCGAAGAGGTCCGACTCGGGCAGCGGGCTGTCGACCATCGACCGGGCGAGCTGGAAGTCCTCGGTGGGCCAGGCGCGCCGCTGGAGCTCCATCGGCACCTGGAACCAGAACCCGTCCGGGTCGACCTGGGTGGCGTGGGCGCGCAGCGCGTCGTCGCGGACCGGGAAGTATTCGGCGCACTCGACCCGGGTGGTGATCCGGCTGCCCTTGTCGGGCCGGTCCTCCCAGCGCTCCAGCCACTCCTGGTAGGGCGACTCCAGGCCGGCGGCCAGCATCGCCTCGTGCAGGGCCATGATCTTGCCCTTGGAGAAGCCGACGTCGTAGTAGAGCTTGAGCGGCTGCCACGGCGCGCCCAGCTCGGGGTAGCGCTCCGGGTCGCCGGCCGCCTCGAAGGCGGCCACGCTGACCTTGTGGCACAAGATGTGGTCGGGGTGCGGGTAGCCGCCCTCCTCGTCGTAGGTGGTGACGACGTGCGGACGGAACTCGCGCATCAGGCGCACCAGCGGCCCGGCGGCCACCTCGACGTCCTGCAGGGCGAAGCAGCCCTCGGGCAGCGGCGGCAGCGGGTCGCCCTCGGGCAGCCCCGAGTCGACGAAGCCCAGCCAGGCCTGCTCGACGCCGAGGATCGCCCGGGCGGCGTCCATCTCGGCGCGGCGGATCTCGCCGATGTTGGCCCAGACGTCGGGCCGGTCGAGCTTCGGGTTGAGCACGCTGCCGCGCTCGCCGCCGGTGCACGTCACGACCAGGACGTCCACCCCCTCGGCGACGTACTTCGCCATGGTCGCGGCGCCCTTGCTCGACTCGTCGTCCGGGTGGGCGTGGACGGCCATGAGTCGCAGTTGCTCTGCCAACGTGCGCTCCTCGTTCGTGCCCAGCGGCGGGCCCGCGCCCGGGACCGCCTGCTGGCCTGGTGACCTGCCGAAATCCTCCCCCGCCCCGAGGACCGCCGGCACCGAGGTGTCATCCTTGAGTGGCGAAGCCGGGCCGGGAGGATGGACTCTCATTCTTGCCGATACCGCCGACAACAACGCCAGGAGATACCCGCCGGTGACCGAGACGCACGCCACAATCCCCCCGGGCACGCCCGTCTTCCCGCCCGGGCGGTACGGCCGCCGCCGCCAGCCCGGCCGCCGCCGCCCGCTGCTGGCGGCGCTGCTGGCGGTGGTCCTGCTGGCGCTGCTCGGCCTGGTCTCGGTCCGGCTCTACCGGCAGTACGGCGATCCGAACTACCAGGCCCAGGTGATCACGTACACCGACATCACGGACAACCAGGTGATGGTCAACTTCCGGGTGACCGTGCCGGACGGCGGATCGGCGGTCTGCGTGCTGCGGGCCCGGGACCACGCCGGCGCCGAGGTGGCCCGCGAGGAGGTGACCGTGTCCGCCCCGCCCGGCGAGCGGCACGTCAGCACCGTGCACCGCCTGGCCACCAGCGGCCGGCCCTTCATCGGCGAGGTGCTGCGCTGCCGCCCGGCCGGCTGAGCCGGCGCGGTACGGCCGGCGCCCGGAACGGGCACCGGTGGTGATCGGCGACACCTCGTGTCGTACCGCACTGGTAACTTGGAAGTTCACCTGTCAGCCAGCCACGCACATCTGAGGAGATCGCCTGTGTCCAACGGCAACGAGGCGGCCGCCACCTGGCTGTCCCAGGACGCTTACGACCGCCTGAAGGCCGAGCTCGACGAGCACATCGCGAACCGGCCGGTCATCGCCGCGGAGATCAACGCGCGGCGCGAGGAGGGCGACCTGCGGGAGAACGGCGGCTACCACGCGGCCCGCGAGGAGCAGGGCAAGGCCGAGGGCCGCATCCGCTACCTCCAGGAGCTGCTGCGCACCGCCAAGGTCGGCGAGGCGCCGTCCGCCGACGCGGTGGCGCCCGGCATGGTCGTCACGATCTACTTCGACGACGACAAGGACGACACCGAGACCTTCCTGCTCGGCTCGCGGGAGATCGCGTCCACCACCGACCTCACGGTCTACAGCCCCGAGTCCGCGCTCGGCAAGGCCATCCTCGACTGCAAGGCCGGCCAGACCTGCACCTACACGGCGCCCAGCGGCGCCGACATCAAGGTGACAGTGGTCAGCTTCGAGCCGTTCTCCGGCTAGGCCACCGCCGGGCACGCGCCCGGCGGCATCGCGTACGACCGAGGCGTGGCACCGGCGGGTGTCACGCCTCGGCCGCGAAGACCACCTGGTAGCCGCTGGCCCGCAGGGCGCTGATCAGCGTGTCCGAGTGCTCCACCCCGCGGGTCTCCACCGACAACGCCACCTCCACCTCGCCCAGCCGCAGGTGCGGGTTGACCCGCTGGTGCTCCACGTCCACCACGTTCGCCCGGTGCTCGGCGATCTCGCCGAGCAGCGAGGCGAGCTGGCCGGGACGGTCCGAGCAGCGCACGGTGAACCGCAGGTAGCGGCCGGCGGCCGCCAGACCGTGCTCGATCACCCGCAGCATCAGCAGCGGGTCGATGTTGCCGCCGGAGAGCACCGCGACCACCGGCGCCTCGACCTGCACCGCGCCGGCCAGCAGGGCGGCCACCCCGACCGCGCCGGCCGGCTCCACCACCTGCTTGCCCCGTTCCAGCAGCATCAGCAGCGCCCGCGAGATGTCCTCCTCGGAGACGGTCACCACCTCGTCGACCAGCTTGCGGACGTGGGTGAAGGTGATCTCGCCCGGCCGGCCCACCGCGATGCCGTCGGCGATGGTGGCGAACGCGGGCAGGCGTACCGGCTCGCCGGCGGCGAGCGAGGGCGGGAAGGCGGCCGCCCCGGCCGCCTGCACCCCGATGACCCGGACGTCCGGGCGCAGTGCCTTGGCCGCCACCGCCATGCCGGAGATCAACCCGCCGCCGCCCACCCCGGTGATGATCGTCTTGACGTCCGGGCACTGCTCCAGGATCTCCAGCGCCACCGTGCCCTGGCCGGCGATCACGTCCCGGTGGTCGAACGGGTGGATCAGCACCGCGCCGGTGCGCTCGGCGAAGGTCTGCGCCGCGACCAGCGCCTCGTCGACGTTGTTGCCGACCAGCTCGACCTGCGCGCCGTACCCCTTGGTGGCGGCCACCTTCGGCAGCGGCGCGTTCACCGGCATGAAGACGGTGGCGTGCGTGCCGACCAGGCCGGCGGCGAGCGCGACCCCCTGGGCGTGGTTGCCGGCGCTCGCCGCCACCACGCCGCGGGACCGTTCCGCCTCGGACAGCCGGCAGATCCGCACGTACGCGCCGCGCACCTTGTACGAGCCGGCCCGCTGGAGGTTCTCGCACTTCAGCCACGCCGGCCCGCCGAGCGCCGCGCTCAGCGGGCGGGAGGGTTCCAGCGGGGTGGTGCGGGTGACGCCGGCGAGCAGGTCCCGCGCGGCCCGTACGTCGGCGAGCCCGACCAGTTCCGTCATGCCCCCGATCGTGCCACCCGCCACCCCCGCCCCCACCACCGACGCCCCGCGCACCCCGCGTCTCCGCGATGGTGCGGGTGTGGCCCGCGGAACGCACCGGCTGCCCCGGTTCGCCGGGGCGGGACGTGCGAGATCGGCGAGGTCAGACGGCGGCGGGGATGCGCGGGTAGCCCGGGGCGTGGCGGGTCCAGGGGGCCTGCAGCTCGAACTGGCCGGCGACGCCGAGGAGCAGCAGCTCCGAACCGGGCGGGCCGACCAGCTGCACGGCCACCGGCAGCCCGTCCGGGCGGCGGCCGACCGGCACCACCAGCGCGGGCAGGCCGGCGATGTTCCACGGCGCGGCGTACGGGGCGTAGCGGATGTTCGCCACCATGTTGGCCCGCCAGGACCGGCCGGACCACTGCTCGGCCTGCGGCGGCGGGCCGGCCAGCGCCGGGGTGAGCAGCAGGTCCACCGAGTGGTCGGTGAAGAAGCCGATGGACCGGTCCCGCCAGGCCGCCCGGTCGGCCTCCCGCACGTACCCGCGCCGCTGCGCCCACTCGCCGAGCGCGACGTGCCGGCGGCTGCGCGGTTGCAGGCTGCGCCGGTCCAGGCCGGCGGCGCGCGCGTCGGCGGCCGCCGCGGCGAACCAGGTGGCGATCCCCTGCAGGCCCAGCCGGGTCGGGTAGACCGGGTCCGCGGGGACGGTGTCGTGCCCGGCGGCGGCGAGCAGCCGGCCGGCGGCCGCCACCGCGTCCCGGTTCGGCTGGTCGATCCGGACCCCGCGCACCGGCGAGCGGAGCGAGACACCGACCCGCAGCCGCTGCGGCGGCACCAGCTTCTCCGGCCGGCGACCGGCCAGCACCGAGAAGCCGACCGCCGCGTCGGCGACCGTGGTGGCCAGCATGCCGTGCTCGGTGAGGCCGAACCAGTCGTCCGCGCCGAGCTGGCAGGGGACCACGCCCCGGCCGGGCTTGAGCCCGACCAGGCCGCAGCAGGCGGCCGGGATGCGGATCGAGCCGAGGCCGTCGTTGCCGTGCGCGATCGGCACCAGGCCGGCGGCGACCGCGGCGGCCGCCCCGCCGGAGGAGCCACCGGGGGTGCGGCCGGTGTCCCAGGGGTTGCGGGTCACCGCCGTCTCGTCGTCGGTCAGGCCCCAGAGGCCGAGTTCCGGCATCCGGGTCACCCCGAGGATCACCGCGCCGGCGCCGCGCAGCCGGCGGACCACCTCGTGGTCGGCCTCCGCCACGCCGGTACGCACCGCGGCCGACCCGTTCCAGGTGGGCAGCCCGGCGACCGGGGTGTTCTCCTTCACCGCCACCGGCACCCCGGCCAGCGGCAGGTTGGCCAGGTCCTCCTGCTCGTCGACCTTCTCCGCCTCGGTGATCGCCTCCCCGCCGCGCACCGTGCGGAACGCGGCGAGGTCGGCGTCGGCGCGGGCGATGTGGTCGAGGTGGTCGGCGACCACCTGGGTGGCCGTGACGTCGCCCCGACGCACGCCGCGGGCGATCTGCTTGGCGGTCGCCCCCACCCAGGTCGGCATGATGTCCTGCACGGCCACCCTCCCCAGCCAGCGGTCAGCCCAGCGCCTGCTCCAGATCGGCGAGCAGGTCGTCGACCGTCTCGATGCCGACAGACAGTCGCACGAGATCGCCGGGAACTTCAAGCGGCGAGCCGGCAGCACTTGCGTGTGTCATCCGGCCCGGGTGCTCGATCAGGGATTCCACCCCGCCGAGCGACTCGGCGAGCACGAAGAGCTTCGCCCGGTTGCAGATCTCCACCGCGTGCTCCTCGCCGCCGGCGGCCCGGAACGAGATCATGCCGCCGAACCGGCGCATCTGCTTCGCGGCCACCTCGTGCCCCGGGTGCGCGGGCAGGCCCGGGTAGATGACCTGGGCGACCTTGGCGTGCCCGTCCAGGTAGGCGGCGATCCGCTCGGCGTTGTCGCAGTGCCGGTCCATCCGTACGCCCAGGGTCTTGATGCCGCGCAGGGTGAGCCAGGCGTCGAACGGGCCGTTGATCGCGCCCATCGCGTTCTGGTGGTAGCGCAGTTCCTCGCCGAGCGCGGCGTCGGCCACCACCAGCGCCCCACCGACCACGTCGGAGTGGCCCCCGATGTACTTGGTGGTGGAGTGCACCACCACGTCGGCGCCGTGCGCGATCGGCTGCTGCAGGTACGGCGAGGCGAAGGTGTTGTCGACCGCCAGCAGGGCGCCGGCGTCGTGCGCGACGGCGGCCAGCGCGGCGATGTCGGCGATGCCGAGCAGCGGGTTGGTCGGCGTCTCCACCCAGACGATCTTCGTGGCGCCGGGGCGGATCGCGGCCCGGATCGCGTCCGGGTTGGAGACCTTGGCCGGGGTGAAGTCCAGCCCCCACCGCTCGGCGACCCGGGCGAAGAGGCGGTACGTGCCGCCGTACGCGTCGTCCGGGATCACCACGTGGTCACCCGGCTCGCAGACGGTGCGCAGCAGGGTGTCCTCGGCGGCCAGGCCGCTGGCGAAGGCGAGCCCGACCGGGCCGCCCTCCAGCGCGGCGAGGCACTCCTGGAGCGCGTCGCGGGTCGGGTTGCCGGAGCGGCTGTACTCGTAGCCCTGGCGGGGCGCGCCGACGGCGTCCTGGGCGTAGGTGCTGGTCTGGTAGATCGGTGGGATCACCGCGCCGGTGCGGGCCTCGGGGTCCTGACCGGCGTGGATGGCGAGCGTCTCGAAGCCGTGACTCATTCCCGGAACGTTAGTCGTCCCGCCCGTCCCAGCCCATGGAACCCGGGGCAGCTCACCTGCGCGCCGAACCTGGTCGACGCGCCGTCCGCCGGGCAGCCGACGGCCGGGACTACCCTGCCGGGATGAGCGGGTGCGTGTTCTGCGGCATCGTGGCGGGCGAGGTCCCGGCGTTCCGGGTGGCCGACGAGCCGGACGGGGTGGCGTTCCTGGACACCCGGCCGGTCTTCAAGGGACACGTGCTCGTGGTGCCGCGCACCCACCTGGTCACCCTGGCGGACCTGCCGCCCGACGCGCTCGCCGGCTACTTCGGCCTGGTGCGGCGCATCGCGGTGGCCGTGGAGACCGGTCTGGGGGCCGGCGGGACGTTCGTGGCGATGAACAACAAGGTGTCCCAGTCCGTCCCCCACCTGCACACCCACGTGGTTCCCCGGACCAAGGGGGACGGGCTGCGCGGCTTCTTCTGGCCCCGCACCCGCTACGCCGACGACACCGACGCCGCCGACCACGCCGCCCGGGTCGTCGCCGCCCTGCCCACCCCCTGACCGGGGGCCTCCGGGGTGCGGCCGGGGCGGCTCTGGCGCCACCAACCGCCCCCGGAGCGACGGCCGCGCCAGCGCCCGACGCGGTCGCGCCTGAGTGGTGGTGGGGCGGGTAAGGATGCGGGGTCCACCGGCGTTGCACGCTGGGAGAGGACGAAAGGAGTCCCACGTGTTCCTGCGCCGTATGAAGGCCGGTCTTCCGACCCCGGACCAGGCCCTGCCGGGCCGCCCGATCTCGATGCCGGTCGCCGACCGGCACGAGGTGCTGGGCACCCCGCTGAAGGGTCCGTTCCCCGAGGGCGCCCAGGTCGCCGTGTTCGGGATGGGCTGCTTCTGGGGTGCCGAGCGGCTGTTCTGGTCCCTGCCCGGCGTCTTCACCACCTCCGCCGGCTACGCGGGCGGCATCACGCCGAACCCGACGTACGAGGAGGTCTGCTCGGGGATGACCGGGCACGCCGAGGCGGTCCAGGTGGTCTACGACCCCAGCGTGATCAGTTACGAGGACCTGCTCAAGGTCTTCTGGGAGAACCACGACCCGACCCAGGGCATGCGCCAGGGCAACGACGTGGGCACCCAGTACCGGTCGGCGATCTACACGACGACCGACGAGCAGCTGGCCGTCGCGGAGGCTTCGCGGGACGCGTTCGCCCCGATCGTGGCGCGGGCCGGCAAGGGCGAGATCACCACGGAGATCCGCCCGCTCGGCACGTACTACCTGGCCGAGGACTACCACCAGCAGTACCTCGCGCCGACGAAGAACCCGAACGGGTACTGCAACCACGGCCCGAACGGGCTGAGCTGCCCGGTCGGCGTGGCGCGTACGGCGGGCTGACCGTCCCGACAGTCCGATTCCGGGCCTGCGGTGTTTGTCACACCGCAGGCCCGGCACATTTCCGGCATCCGTTCGGGCCGGGACAGGAACCACCGCCCGGGACTGCCCGCTACCGAGAGTGGCGGGCATTCTAGCCAACCTGTCATCTGACTGTCATCGGCTCAACGGGCGAACTGCAACATCCTCTGGCAGCATGGGCTCGCATGTGCGGACTTGCGGGTGAGTTCCGCCGTGACGGTTCACGCGCCGATGTGGCGGCGGTGGAGCGCATGGCGGCCACGATGAGTGACCGAGGGCCCGACGACAGCGGGGTGTGGTCCCAGGGGCCGACGGCCCTGGGCCACCGGCGTCTGAAGATCATCGACCTCTCGGCGGCGAGCGGCCAGCCACTGGTCGACCCCGACGCCGGCCTGACCGGCGTCTTCAACGGCTGCGTCTACAACTACCGGGAACTGCGGGCGGAACTGACGGCCCGGGGCCACCGCTTCTTCTCCACCGGCGACAGCGAGGTCGTGGTCAAGGCGTACGCCGAGTGGGGCCTCGACTTCGTCGACCACCTGGTCGGCATGTTCGCCGTGGCGATCAGCGAGCGGGACACCGGACGGCTGGTGCTGGCCCGGGACCGGCTCGGCATCAAGCCGCTCTACCTGGCCGAGACGCCCGGCGTGGTGCGGTTCGCCAGCACCCTGCCGGCGCTGCTGGCCGGCGGTGGGGTCGACACCACCATCGACCCGGTAGCCCTCGCCCACTACCTGAGCTTCCACAGCATCGTGCCGCCGCCGCGCACCATCCTGCGCGGGGTGAGCAAGCTGCCGCCGGCCACCGTCCGGGTCTACGAGCCGGACGGGCGCACGCACGAGCGGGTCTACTGGGATCCGTCGTTCACCCGCGACGCCGGCCGGACCGGCTGGTCCGAGCGGGACTGGCAGGACGCCCTGCTGGAGTCGCTGACCACCGCCGTGCGCCGGCGGATGGTCGCCGACGTGCCGGTCGGCGTGCTGCTCTCCGGTGGCCTGGACTCCAGCCTGGTGGTCGCCCTCCTCGCCGAACAGGGGCAGCGCGGGCTGGCCACCTTCTCCATCGGGTTCGACGCGGTCGGCGGCCGGGAGGGCGACGAGTTCGTCTACTCCGACCTGGTGGCCAAGACCTTCGACACCGACCACCACCAGATCAGGGTGGCCGCCGGCGACCTGGTGCCGCCGCTGGAGGCCGCCGTCGCGGCCATGAGCGAGCCGATGGTCAGCCACGACTGCGTGGCGTTCTGGCTGCTCAGCCAGGAGGTGTCGAAGCACGTCAAGGTGGTCCAGTCCGGCCAGGGCGCGGACGAGATCCTCGGCGGCTACCACTGGTACCCGCCGCTGGCGGGCGTCGACCGGGAGCGGGCCCTCGACACGTACGCCCGGGCGTTCTTCGACCGGGACGCGGCCGGGCTGGCCCGGGTGCTCAACCCGGCCTGGCTGGCCGACGGCGACCCGGCGCGGGAGTTCGTGGCCGCGCACCTGGCCCGGCCCGGCGCGCAGACAGCTGTCGACGCGGGCCTGCGGATCGACACCCAGGTGATGCTGGTCGACGACCCGGTGAAGCGGGTGGACAACATGACCATGGCGCACGGGCTGGAGGCCCGCGTGCCGTTCCTCGACCACGAGTTCGTCGAGCTGGCCGCCGGCTGCCCACCCGAGCTGAAGCTGGCCCAGGGCGGCAAGGGCGTGCTCAAGAAGATCGGCCGCCGGGTGCTGCCGCACGAGGTCATCGACCGGCCCAAGGGCTACTTCCCGGTGCCCGGCCTGACCCACCTGGAGGGGAAGCTGCTCGACCGGGTCCGGGACGCGCTCACCGACCCCGCCGCCCGCCGCCGCGACCTGTTCCGCGCCGACTACGTCGACGCGCTGCTGGCCGACCCGAACGCCGAACTGACCCCGCTGAACGGAAACAAGCTGTGGCAACTCGGACTCCTGGAAATGTGGCTCCAGAGCCACGGAATCGACTGACCGTGACCGACACCATCGCGACCGGGATGGCGCGCCTCGACCGGGCCCGCGGCGACGTCCGGCGGTACGAGCGGGTCGGTCCGGGCGGCGACCCGGTGGCGCCGGGCGGCGACGAGCCGCCGGCCGACGCCGCGGGCGTGGTGCTGGACTGCGGCTGGGGCCGGCTGGTCTTCGGGCAGACCTTCGCCGACCAGGCCGCCGTCGCCGACGTGCTGCGCTCCGAGGCGGCCGGCTCCCGGGACATCTGCATCTACCTGCGGGACCCGCACGTGCTGGTCTCCCGGCTGCCGGACGAGCTCTTCATCGACCCGTCGCTGACCTACCGGCTGCCGCTCGGCCCGGAGCAGCGGGCCGCCGAGGCGCCGGTCGATCTGCCCGGGGTACGCGTCCGGCCGCTGCGCGACGCCGCCGACGCGGACGCGGTCAACCGGATCTACGCGGCCAACGGGATGGTCACCGCGCCGGTCGACGTGCTGGTCGCCAACGCCCGCACCGACCGCTTCCTGCACCTGGTGGCCGAGGCGGCCGACGGCGCGATCGTCGGCACCGTCACCGGCGTGGACCATGTAGCGGTCTTCGGCGACCCGGAGCGCGGCGCCAGCCTGTGGTGCCTGACCGTCGACTTCAACCGGGCCCCGCCCGGCACCGGGCAGGCGCTGATCACCGAGCTGGCGTCCCGGCTGGTCGCCCGCGACCGGGCGTACGTGGACCTGTCGGTGCTGGCGGAGAACGAGGGGGCGATCCGGCTCTACGAGCGGCTCGGCTTCCACCGGACCGCCACGCTCTGCGTGAAGCGGAAGAACCCGATCAACGAGCGGCTCTTCCTGCCCGCCCTGCCCGACGGCTACGACCGGCTCAACCCGTACGCCCGGATCGTCGCCGACGAGGCGATGCGCCGGGGCATCCGGGTGGAGGTGACCGACCCGGCCTGGGGCGAGCTGCGACTGACCAGCGGCGGCCGGACCGTCCTCACCCGGGAATCGCTGTCCGAGCTGACCTCGGCGGTGGCGATGAGCCGCTGCGACGACAAGCGGGTCACCCGGCGGATCCTCGCCGAGGCCGGCCTGTCGGTGCCCCGCGGCCGGACCGCCACCGGCGACGACGGCGACACCGCCTTCCTGGCCGAGGTCGGCCGGGTGGTGGTCAAGCCGGCCCGCGGCGAGCAGGGCAACGGCATCACGGTCGGGGTGGCCGACCCGGCGGCGCTGGCCACCGCGGTCGAGCTGGCCGCCCGGTTCTGCCCGGACGTACTGATCGAGGAGTTGTGCGACGGCGAGGACCTGCGGGTGGTCGTGATCGACCACGAGGTGGTGGCCGCGGCGGTGCGCCGCCCGGCCGCCGTCACCGGGGACGGGGTGCACGACATCGCCGAGCTGATCGAGCGGCAGAGCCGCCGCCGGGCGGCCGCCACCGGCGGCGAGTCCCGGATCCCGGTCGACGAGATGACCCGGGACGTGCTGGCCGAGGCCGGCTACACCCTGCGCGACGTGCTGCCCGAGGGGGAGGTGCTGGTGGTGCGCCGGACCGCCAACCTGCACACCGGCGGCACCATCCACGACGTCACCGGCGACCTGCACCCGGAGATCGCCGAGGCGTGCGTGGCCGCGAGCCGGGCGCTGGACATCCCGGTCACCGGGCTGGACCTGCTGGTCGGCTCCCCGGACCGGCCGGAGCACGTCTTCATCGAGGCCAACGAGCGGCCCGGCCTGGCCAACCACGAGCCGCAGCCGACCGCCGAACGCTTCGTGGACCTGCTCTTCCCCGGCACCCGGGCCCCGCAGCGGCTCTGGTCGCCGGCCGGCGCGGGAGGTGCCGGGTGAGCCCGCGACCGCTGGAGATCGACCTGGACTACCTGCGCCAGGTGCTGGTGGAACTGCTGGAGATCCCGAGCCCGTCCGGGCGTACCGACCACGTGCAGCAGTACGTCGGCGAGCGGCTCTCCGCGCTCGGCATCGGCTCCACGCTGACCCGGCGCGGGGCGCTGAGCGCCTGCCTGCCCGGCCCCCGGGCCACCGGCGCCGACCGGGCGATAGTGGTGCACACCGACACCATCGGCGGGATGGTGAAGCGGCTCAAGGAGAACGGCCGGCTGGAGCTGAAGCCGATCGGCACGCACAGCGCCCGGTTCGCCGAGGGCGCCCACGTGCGGATCTTCACCGACGACCTGGACCGGGTGATCACCGGCCAGGTGCTCCCGCTCAAGGCCAGCGGGCACCGCTACAACGAGGGCGTCGACTCCCAGGGCATCGGCTGGGAGCAGGTCGAGGTGCGGGTCGACGAGCCGGTCTCCGACATCGCCGGGCTGCGGGCGCTCGGCGTCGACGCGGGCGACTTCGTGGCGTTCCTGCCCAACCCGACGGTCACCCCCGCCGGGTACGTCAAGTCCCGGCACCTCGACGACAAGGCGGGCGTGGCGGCGGTGCTGACCGCGTTCAAGGCGCTGGTCGACGCCGGCGTGCGCCCGGCGGTCACCGCGCACCTGCTGGTCACGGTGACCGAGGAGATCGGCCACGGCGCCTCGCACGGCCTGGATCCGGACGTGGCGGAGATCGTGTCGGTGGACGCGGCGGTGGTCGCCCCCGGCCAGCAGTCCCGGGAGGACGCGGCCACCCTGGCCATGGGCGACGGGGTGGGGCCGTTCGACTACCACCTGACCCGCAACCTCGCCTCCATCGCCGCCGAGCACGGGGTGCGCCTGGTCCGGGACGTCTTCGACTACTACCGCTCGGACGTGGCGGCGGCGGTGGAGGCCGGGGCGCACGCCCGGGTGGCGCTGCTCGGCTTCGGCGTCGACGCCACCCACGGGCACGAACGCACCCACCTCGACGGGCTGCGCCACCTGACCCAACTGCTCTGCCTCTACCTGCAGAGCGAGCTGGTCTTCCCGGAGTGGGACGCCGAACCGGAGGGCGACCTGGCCGACTTCCCGTCGCTGGCGGTGCAACCGGCCGGCGGGGAGGGCCCCCGGGAGGGCCCGATCGGCATCGCCGACGCCGCCGGGGCCGGCCCGCATTCCCGCTCGGGCATGTGATCGAAATCCGTTGCCGGGGGCAGCGGCACTGGATAGCGTGGCCGTACACGGGAAAGGAGGTGGTCCAGACTTGTATAGCAATCGGACTCGTGAGGTGGCTGTCCGCTAGCCGCTGTCCTCGACAGTAATCCGTCCGCCGCGAGGCGGGCACAGGCACCATCGTCGAGACCGTGTGGCAGCGGTGCGGCGAATCCACGACAGCCACCCGACCCCCGGGGTACCGGCCCAGTCCAGCCGGCCCGCGCGCGAGCGCGGAAGCCCCGGGGGTCGACCCTTTTCCGCCCCCGGGCCGGGGCCGGGCAGCCGGAGGTCAGCGTGTCGATGCGCGAGCTGGTGGTGCTGGGAACGGCCAGCCAGGCGCCCACCCGGCAGCGCAACCACAACGGCTACGTGCTGCGCTGGGACGACGAGGTGATCCTCTTCGACCCGGGCGAGGGCAGCCAGCGGCAGCTCCTCCACACCGGGGTGACCGCCACCGACCTGACCCGGGTCTGCGTCACCCACTTCCACGGCGACCACTGCCTCGGCCTGCCCGGCACCATCCAGCGGCTCTCCCTGGACCGGGTGCCCCGCCCGGTGGCGATGCACTTCCCGGCCGGCGGCGCCCAGTACTTCGCCCGGCTGCGGTACGCGTCCAGCTTCTACGAGACCGCCGAGCTGCGGGTCGAGCCGATCGAGGCCGACGGGCAGCGGATCGCGCTGCGCTGCGGCACGCTGGAGGCCCGCCGGCTGCGACACCCCATCGAGACGTACGGCTACCGGCTGGTCGAGCCGGACGGCTGCCGGATGCTGCCGGAGAGGCTGGCCGCGTACGGCATCAGCGGGCCGGCGGTGGGCGAGCTGCTCCGGGTCGGCCACCTCGACCTCGACGGACGCCGCGTCACCCGGGACGAGGTGAGCGTGCCCCGAGCGGGGCAGCGGTTCGCCTTCGTCATGGACACCGGCCTCTGCGACGGGGTGTACGCCCTCGCCGAGCACGCCGACCTGCTGGTCATCGAGTCGACCTTCCTGGAGTCGGAGGCCGCGCTCGCCGCCGAGGTCGGTCACCTGACCGCAGCCCAGGCCGCGCGGGTGGCGGCCGAGTCGGGGGTACGCCGGCTCGTGCTCACCCACTTCTCCCAGCGGTACGCCGACGCGAGCCGGTTCGCCGACGAGGCGCGCGAGCACTTCGACGGGGAGCTGGTGGTCGCGGAGGACCTGCTGACCGTGCAGGTGCCGCCACGGCGGGTAGCCTCGGCCGGGTGAGCGTCACCCTCCGCCCCGCCACCGAGGCCGACCTGATGCCGGTCGGCGCCCTGCACCAGCGCTCCCGGGTCGCCGCGTACTCGTCCTTCCTGCCGCCGGAGTCGCTGGCCGAGCCGACCGCGGAGGCGATGGGGTCGTACTGGGTCGAGCGGTGGGGCTGGGAACGCGACGACCACCTGATGACCGTCGCCGAACGCGACGGCGCGCTGGTCGGCTTCAGCTACGTCGGGCCGGACGACGAGGGTGACCCGGAGACCGGGCTGCTCCACGCGATCCACCTGGCCCCGGCCGAGCGGGGCCGCGGGGTGGGCCGGGAGCTGATGGTCGACGCGCTCGCCACCATGCGGTCCCGGGGCTGGTCCCGGGCGGTGCTCTGGGTGCTGGCGGAGAATGCCCCCGCCCGGCGCTTCTACGAGCGGGGCGGGTGGGCGCCGACCGGGGCGGAGCGGACGGACCTGATCGGTTCGGCGGTCACCACCCAGCTGCGCTACGCCCGGCCGCTGTGACCGGGCGTTCGCTCTGAGCGGATCGGGGCATGCTCGTCGATCCCGCCGCGTTGCCGGGGTCATGGAGACCGATCACACCGTGCCGGAGCCGGCCGAGGCCGCCGCTCTGGACGCGTACTCCCGGGTGGTCACGACCGTGGCGGCCCGGGTGCTGCCCAGCGTGGCCGCGCTGTCGGTGCGGACCGCGCGCGGGGCCGGGGCCGGCTCCGCGGTCACCGTGGGCGCCGACGGCCTGCTGCTGACCAGCGCGCACGTGGTGCAGGGCGCCGGCGGCGGGACGGCGAGCTTCGCCGACGGCACCGAGACCCGGTTCCGGGTGGTCGGCGCCGACCCGCTGTCGGACCTGGCGGTGCTGCGGGCCGAGGAGGCCACCGTGGCGCCGGTCGAGCTGGGCGACGCCGACGCGCTGCGGATCGGCCAGCTGGTCGTCGCCGTCGGCAACCCGATGGGGCTGGCCGGCTCGGTCACCGCCGGCGTGGTCTCCGGGCTGGGCCGCTCGCTGCCCGCCCGGGACGGCCGGGTGACCCGGCTCATCGAGGACGTGATCCAGACCGACGCCGCGCTGAACCCGGGCAACTCCGGCGGCGCGCTCGCCGACTCGGCCGGGCGGGTGATCGGGGTGAACACCGCTGTCGCCGGCTACGGGCTCGGGCTGGCCGTACCGATCAACGCCACCACCCGGCAGATCATCGCCGACCTGACCGCCGACGGCCGGGTCCGCCGGGCCTGGCTCGGCGTCGCCGGGGTGCCGGTGCCGCTGCCGCCGGAGGTCGCCGCGCGCACCGGCCAGCGGCGCGGGCTGCGGGTGGTCGAGGTGGTGCCGGGCAGTCCGGCCGGGTTGGCCGGGATCTACCTGGGCGACGTCATCGTCTCGGCCGGCGGGCGGCCGGTGCGCGACGGCCAGGGCCTGCAACGGCTGATGCTCGGCCCGGCGATCGGCACCCGGCTGCCGGTCACCGTGCTGCGCAAGGGCGCCTTCGTCGACGTGGTCGCGGTGCCCACCGAACTGACCCGCTGACCGCCGGCCGCACCACCGGGCACCGCCGCCGGATACGCGAAGCGGGCCGCTCCCAGCCGGGAGCGGCCCGCTTCGCGGTCGGTCGTGGATCAGCGGGCGCCGAGGTGCGCGAGCAGGTCCTGCCGGGTGAGCACGCCCTTGGGCTTGCCGTCCACCAGCACCAGCGCGGCGTCGGACTTCTCCAGCAGGTTGACCGCCTCGCTCACCGGCTGGCCGCCGCCGATCATCGGCAGCGGGTCGCCCATGTGCCGCTCGATCGTGTCGTGCAGGTGCGCCTGGCCGGTGAAGAGCGCGTCGAGCAGGTCCTTCTCGGCGATCGAGCCGGCCACCTCGCCGGTGACCACCGGCGGCTCGGCCTTGAGCACCGGCAGCTGGGAGACGCCGTACTCGCGCATGTAGTCGATGGCGTCACGGACCGTCTCGGTCGGGTGCACGTGCACCAGCTCGGGCAGCCCGCCCGGCTTGCCGGCCAGCGCGTCGGCCACCGTCGGCTCGGCGCCGGAGTTGTCCAGGAAGCCGTAGCGGGCCATCCACTGGTCGTTGAAGATCTTGGACAGGTAGCCCTTGCCGCTGTCCGGCAACAGCACCACGACCACGTCGTCCGGGCCGGCCTTGCGGGCCACCTCCAGCGCGGCCACCACGGCCATCCCGCAGGAGCCGCCGACCAGCAGCCCCTCCTCGCGGGCCAGCCGCCGGGTCATCTCGAACGACGCCTTGTCGGAGACCTCGACGATCTCGTCGGCCACGCCCCGGTCGTAGGTCTCCGGCCAGAAGTCCTCGCCGACACCCTCCACCAGGTAGGGCCGGCCGGTGCCGCCGGAGTAGACCGAGCCCTCCGGGTCCGCGCCGATGACCTTGACCCGGCCCTGCGAGGCCTCCTTGAGGTACCGGCCGATGCCGGAGATGGTGCCGCCGGTGCCCACGCCGGCCACGAAGTGGGTGAGCCCGCCCTCGGTCTGCTTCCACAGCTCGGGGCCGGTGGTCTCGTAGTGCGAGCGCGGGTTGGCCGGGTTGCTGTACTGGTTGGGCTTCCAGGCGCCGGGGATCTCCCGGGCCAGCCGGTCGGAGACGTTGTAGTAGGAGCGCGGGTCCTCCGGGGCCACCGCGGTCGGGCAGACCACCACCTCGGCGCCGTACGCGCGCAGCACGTCCTGCTTGTCCTGGCTGACCTTGTCCGGGCAGACGAACACGCACTTGTAGCCCTTGAGCTGCGCCACCAGGGCCAGCCCGACGCCGGTGTTGCCGCTGGTCGGCTCGACGATGGTGCCGCCCGGCTGGAGGATCCCGGCGGCCTCGGCGTCCTCGACCATGCGCAGCGCGATCCGGTCCTTCACCGAACCGCCCGGGTTGAGGTACTCCACCTTCGCCAGCACGGTCGCCTGGATGCCCCTGGTGACGTTGCGCAGCCGCACCAGCGGGGTGTTGCCGATCAACTCGACGACGTTGTCGTAGTACTGCACCTCGTTGTGCCCTTCTCCTCCGGCGCCGGCGCCGGCGGCCGGGCTGGTGATTCGCGGTTTCCCGCGCCCAGGGTACGTCGGGTCAGGGCACCACGTGCCCGGGGATCACCGACCGGCGACGCTCCTCCCACTCCAGGAAGCGCTCGGTCTCGGCGAGCACGCTGCCGGCCAGCCAGGTGACCATGACCGCGTCGTCGGCCAGGCCGAAGATCGCCAGCGGGATCTCCGGGAGCAGGTCGATCGGCGAGACGATGTACGCCGTCGCCGCGGTCATCAGGGCCAGCCGGAGCCCACCGTCGTACTCGCCGCGGGCGGTGGCCCGGATCATCCGGGGCAGCGCCGCCAGCCGCGCCCCGAGCGACGGGCCGCCCCGCGCGCCGGCCATCAGCGCCCGGGCCAGCGCGGTGAACGCCGCGCTCCGCTTCAACGTCTTCGCCATCTCTTCCGCCCCTCTCCGGGTGCCAGGGTGCCGCGCCCGCGCAACCCCGCGCCGGCCGCTCCGGCCGGCACCCGTACCGGTACCCAGCCGTCGTGTTCCCGGCACCCCGCCCGCCGGCACGACGACAGCGTCCTGTCGTGCCGGCGCGATAATGTCGCCTCATGGGGGTCGCGGGTTCCGTCGTACCGGTTGGTCCGGGCTGGCAGCGCGCCCGGCGGGTCGCCCGTTTGGCGGCGATCGGCACGGGCGCGACCGTGGCGGCCGCGGCGGCGACCACCGGCGTGCTGCTCGGCCAGGCCCGGCAGGCCCGGCGCACCATCCCGATGGCCGAGGCACCGCCCCCGCGCTGCGACGGGGTCTACGGCGCCAAGCTGCCCGGCCCGCCGGTCACCATGGTCATCCTCGGCGACTCCTCGGCGGCCGGCTACGGGGTGCACCGTCGGCGGGAGACCCCGGGCGCGCTGCTCGCCACCGGCCTGTCCCGCCGGTTGCAGCGGCCGGTGCGGCTGCACCGGTTCGCCGTGGTCGGCGCCATCTCCGCCGGGCTCCGGCACCAAGTCGAGGCGGCGCTGGAGTGCCGGCCCGACATCGCGGTGATCCTGATCGGCGGCAACGACGTCACCAACCGCACCCCGCTCGGGCTGGCCGTGCGCTACCTGGTCGAGGCGGTCCGGGCGCTGCGCGCCGCCGGCTGCGAGGTGGTCGTCGGCACCTGCCCCGACCTGGGCGCCATCCGGCCGATCCAGCCGCCGCTGCGCTGGCTGGCCCGGCGCTGGAGTCGCCAGCTCGCCGCCGCGCAGACGGTGGCCGTGGTCGAGGCGGGCGGTTGGACGGTCTCCCTCGGCGACCTGCTCGGCCCCCGGTTCGCGGCCGAGCCCACCCGGATGTTCGCCTGGGACCGCTTCCACCCGTCCGCCGAGGGCTACGCGGTGGCCGCCGCCGCGCTGCTGCCCACCGTCCTCTCCGCGCTGGGCGCCGGGCCGGAACGCCGCCCCGCGCCGGTGCGCGGAGAAGGCGTACGGTCGCTGCCGGAGGCCGCGCAGGAGGCGGCCCGGCACGCCGGCACCGAGGTCAGCGGCACCCAGGTCCGGGGCCGCGACCGCGGTCCCGCCGGCCGCTGGGCGCAGCTGCGCCGGCGGGCGTTCTTCGGTGCCGGTGCCGTGCCGCAACCGGGTCGCGCCACCGACTCACCCACAGTGGAGGGACTGGCATGAGCGAGCGATTCATCAGGCTCAGCGCGACGGTGCCTCGTGGCGGCACGCAGCGCAGCGGAGTGCCGTCATGAGCGAGCAGATGATCACCTCGGGGCTCGCCCGCCGGCTGGGCCGGGCGGCGGCGCTCTCCCTGGTCGCCGGCACGGTGGGCGGCGCGGCCGTCCTCGCCGGCCAGGCCTTCCTCGCCCGCCACCGCCAGTACGCCCAGCCCGAGCTGGGGCTCGCGCTGCGCGCCACGGTCGGCCGCACGGGCGCGCCGCCGCTGCGGCTGGTGCTGCTCGGCGACTCGTCCGCCCTCGGGGTCGGGGTCGCCCGCCTCGACGACACGATCGGCGGCCAGCTGGCCAACCTGCTCGCCGAGGGCCCGTCCGGGCGGCAGGTGCACCTGTCCAGCGTCGGCGTCTCCGGCTCCCGGGCCACCGACCTGGCCACCCAGGTGGCGCGGGCGCTGCTCGGCGAGCGGCCCGACGTGGCGGTGATCCTGATCGGCGCCAACGACGCCACCAGCCTGCGCCGCCCGGCCGACGCCGCCGCGTACCTCGGTGCGGCGGTGCACCGGCTGCGCGAGGCCCGGGTGGAGGTCGTCGTCGGCACCTGCCCCGACCTCGGTGCGGTACGCGCGATCGCGCCCCCGCTGCGGCAGCTCGTCGGCTGGTCCGGGCGGCGCATCGCCCGCGCCCAGACCGCCGCGGTGCTCGACGCCGGCGGCACGGTGGTCGACCTCGGCACCGAGACCGGGCCGGTGTTCCGGGCCGACGCGGGCACCCTCTGCCACGACGGCTTCCACCCCTCCGCCGACGGCTACCGGGTCTGGGCGCACGCCCTGCTGCCCGCCGTGGCCGCCGCGGCGGCCGTCGCCTCCCGCCACTGACCCGCGCCCCCGCCGGGGCGCGACCGCCCGACGCCCTGGCCCGGCGGTCGGCGCCCCTGGCCCGGGGCCGGGCCCAGCGAGATCGTGCTCGATCCTGGATGTAGTGGCCTCCGAGCGCCCCGGTGGCCACCACATCCGGGATCGAGCGCGATCATCCGGCGGCCGGCGGGCGGCGACCGGTTCCCGGGGTGACATTTCCCGCCGGGTGCGCGGCTTCCGTGCCAAGTTACCCGGGGGTTAACGTTGGTTCATGCCGACTGAGTCGTCCCGCGACGCTGTCATCGTCGCCACCGCCCGCTCCCCCATCGGCCGGGCGCACAAGGGGTCCCTGCGCGAGGTCCGCCCGGACGACCTCGCCGCGACCATCGTCCAGGCCGCGCTCGACAAGATCCCGGCGCTCGACCCGACCGAGATCGACGACCTCTACCTCGGATGCGGCCTGCCCGGCGGCGAGCAGGGCTTCAACATGGCCCGCGTGGTGGCCACCCTGATGGGCCTGGACGGCCTGCCGGGCGCCACCGTCACCCGCTACTGCGCCTCGTCGTTGCAGACCACCCGGATGGCGATGCACGCGATCCGGGCCCGCGAGGGCGACGTCTTCATCTCCGCCGGCGTCGAGTGCGTCTCCCGCTACGCGCGCGGCAACTCCGACGCCCTGCCGCCGGAGGCGCAGGCGCTGGTGGGCGGCGGCTGGGAGAACCCGCGGTTCGCCGAGGCGCGGCAGCGGTCCAAGGCGCGCGCCGAGGCCGGCGCCCCCGTCTGGACCGACCCGCGCGAGGCCGGCGAGCTGCCGGACATCTACCTCGCCATGGGGCAGACCGCCGAGAACCTGGCCCAGGTCTACGACGTGACCCGCGCCGACATGGACGAGTTCGGCGTACGCAGCCAGAACCTGGCCGAGAAGGCGATCGCCGACGGCTTCTGGGCCCGGGAGATCACCCCGGTCACCACTCCGGACGGCACCGTGGTCAGCACCGACGACGGCCCGCGTCCCGGGGTCACCCTGGAGGGTGTCGCCGGGCTGAAGCCGGTGTTCCGCCCGGACGGCCGGATCACCGCCGGCAACTGCTGCCCGCTCAACGACGGCGCCGCCGCCGTGGTGGTGATGAGCGCCCAGCGGGCCCGGGACCTGGGGCTCACCCCGCTGGCCCGGATCGTCTCCACCGGCGTCACCGCGCTCTCCCCGGAGATCATGGGCCTCGGCCCGGTCGAGGCGTCCAAGCAGGCGCTGAAGCGGGCCGGCATGACCATCGACGACGTCGACCTGGTGGAGATCAACGAGGCGTTCGCGGCCCAGGTGATCCCCTCCTACCGCCAGCTCGGCATCCCGCTGGAGAAGCTGAACGTGGCCGGCGGCGCCATCGCCGTGGGGCACCCGTTCGGCATGACCGGCGCCCGGATCACCGGCACCCTGCTCAACGCCCTGGAGTGGCACGACAAGAGCATCGGCCTGGAGACGATGTGCGTCGGCGGCGGCCAGGGCATGGCCATGGTCCTCGAACGCCTCAGCTGAGCCAGCGCCCGGTGCCGGCAAGGGCCCGGGGTCAGAGCGCGCCGCGGGTCGCCGTCACCTCGGCGGCGGCCCGCGCCAGCACCTCGGGTGGCGGGCCGGCGGCGACCAGGTCGGCGGCGACCACCCGGAGCTGGTCGGGCAGGGCGAGGTCGTTGTCGAGCCGGGGCACCGTACGGCGGGGTTGCCCCTCGGCGTCGGCGGCCAGGTTGGCCACCTCCTGCACCAGCCGGTGCACCAGGTCCCCCCGCGCCGCGTTGCCGCCCGCCGCGGCGGCCGCCCACCGCGGCTGCTCCCAGTGCCCCACCTGCCGCACCAGCAACTCCACCGCCCGCCCCAACTCCGTCCCACTCACCCGCCCACCCTACGACCCCCCCTCCTGTTGATCATGAGGTTGGCGGCGGCAACCGCGATCCACTTCGCCGCCAACCTCATGATCAACGGGGATCCGGGGTGGGGGTTAGCGGCGGAGGTAGGAGAGGAGGCGGAGGATCTGCCAGTAGAGGAAGATCAGGCCGACCAGCACGCCGAAGGCGCAGAGCCAGGCGTACCGGCGGGGCAGGGCGGCCCGGACCGACCGCTCGACCAGGTCGAAGTCGAGGACGAAGCTGAGCGCGCCCGCGATGATCGCGACCACCGAGAACGCGTACGCGGGCCAGCCGACCTCGCCGGTGAGGCTGTAGATTTCCAGCCCCTGCCGGCCGGTGACCAGGTAGACGACCAGGTTGACCAGGCTGATCGCGACGATGCCGAGCAGCGTGCCGACCACCAGCCGGGCCAGCAGCGGCGTGGCCCGGACCAGCCGGGCCCGGTAGAGCAGCGCCATGCCGAGGAAGACGCCGAAGGTGCCGGCCACCGCCTGCACCACGATGCCCGGGTAGACCATCTCGAACGCCCGGCTGGCCACCCCCAGCAGCAGCCCCTGGAGCAGGGCGTAGCCGACGATCGGCACCGGATTCGTGATGCCCCGCCAGGAGATCACCACGGCGAGCACCACCCCGGCCAGCGCGGTGCCGGCCAGCGCGGCGGGCACCCAGACCGCCTGCGGCACCACCACCCAGGCGGCCGCGGCGGTGACCCCGGTGAGCAGCAGCAGCCCGACCGTGCGGACCACCACGTCGTCGACGGTCATCGCCTCCGCACCGCCGATACCGAGCACCCGCCGCTGCACCCGGCTGGTCTCGTCCAGCCGGGTCAGCACCGGGTTGCTGCTGCGCACGTCGCCTCCTCCGCCGCGTACCCCTCGCTGTCACTCTGCCCCGGCCGGCCCGGCGGCGACGGGCAAACGCCGCGGCCCGGCGCGGGCGGCAGCCGGGCCGGGAAACGACGCCGCAGCCCGGCGCGGGCGGCAGCCGGGCCGGGAAACGACGCCGCGGCCCGGCGCGCGCGGCGGCGGAAAGCGACGGCGCCCGCCACCGCGGTGCGGGGACGGGCGCCGGTCGGCTGCGGGCGGGGTCAGTCGTCGCCCTGGAAGTAGCTCAGCAGGCGGAGCACCTCGAGGTAGAGCCAGACCAGGCTGACCAGGATGCCGAAGGCGGCCACCCAGGAGTAGCGCTGCGGCAGGCCCATCCGGACGCCGTCCTCGACCTCCTTGAAGCTGAGCACGAAGCTCAGCGAGGCGACCACGATGCAGACCAGGCTGAAGCCGATGGCCAGCGGGCTGCCGTCGCGCAGGCCGGTGTTGACGCCGAAGAGCGCGAACACCAGGTTGATCAGCATGACCGCGAAGAGGCCGGCCATGACGGCGATCATGCCCTTGACGAACTTCGGGGTCGCCCGGATGACCTTCGCCTTGTAGAGCATGGCCATCAGGAAGAAGACACCGAAGGTGGCCACCACGGCCTGGAGCACGATGCCGTCGTAGAGCGAGTCGAAGGCCTTGCTGACCATGCCGACGAAGACGCCCTCGACGACGGCGTACGTGACGACCAGCGCCGGGTTCGCCATCCGGGAGAACGAGATGATCAGGCCGAGCACCAGACCGACGATCGCGGCGCCCATCCAGGCGACGCCGACCAGGGCGTCGGGCACCAGCACCCAGGCGGCCGCGGCGGAGACGCCGAGGATGCCCAGGAGCGTGACGGTCTTCACCACGACGTCGTCGAGCGTCATGGGGGCGACGGTCGGCGGCGCAACCGGGTAGCCCGCCTCCGTCGGGTACTGCTGGGGGTAGCCGGGCTGTCCGTACGGCCCGGTCGGGGCGTACCCGGCGGAGCGCTCCCGCTCGGCCGCCTGGCCGAGCCGGGCGAGCACCGGGTTCGAAGTCTTCACTGTCAGGCCTCCCTCAGGGGGTTGATGCACGTGAACGTGCACCGTCAAGAGTAAACGGCCCGGCCGGTCCCGTGGAGATCAGCGACCTGAAGGGAAGCTGAAAGTGTCGGTGCCCGGGGCGGGGGTCGAACCCGCACGCCTTGCGGCAGCCGCTTTTAAGGCGGCCGTGTCTGCCGTTCCACCACCCGGGCGAGGGACACCGGCGCGTCGACACGCGCGGTGCAGTGTCACGGTAGCGGGTCGTCGGCGACCCGGCGTACCCCGTCGCCCGGCCCACACTAGGGTCGAGACCGTGAGCAGCGCAGCGCCCACGGCCCCCGACGCCGTCCCTGAACAGGCTGTCCACCCCACCGAAAGGGCGCTCGGGGCCCGGCTGGCCCGGCTGCTGGCGGCCGCCCGGCGGCAGCGTACGGACCTGCTCGTCGGGCTGCTCTTCGTGGCGCTCGCCGGTTGGCTCACCCACGGCCTGTGGCCCGACCCGGCCGGCCGGACGCTGGCGCTCAACCCGGCGGACCAGACCCTCTACGAGTGGTTCCTCGCGATGGACTCGCGGGCCCTGCTGGGCGACTTCGGCCTGCTCAGCGACCGGCTCAACGCGCCGGACGGGGTGAACCTGATGACCAACACCTCGGTCATCGCGCTCGGCGTGCTGCTCGCCCCGGTCACCCTGCTGCTCGGCGCGCCGGTCACCTTCGCCCTGCTGGCGGCGGCGAACCTGGCCGGCACCGCGATCGCCTGGTACCTGCTGTTCACCCGGACCCTGCGGGCCCGCCGGCTCGCCGCCGGGCTGGGCGCCGCGCTCTGCGGCTTCGGCCCGGGGATGGTCTCGCAGACCAACAGCCACCTGCACATGACCGCCCAGTGGCTGGTCCCGGTGATCGTCTGGCTGGTGGTCCGGATGCTGCGCGCCGCCGATCCGGGCCCGGCCGCGCCCGGCGCCGACGGCACGGGACGCACCGGGCCGGACCGGCGCCGGCTGACCACCTCGGCCATCGGCCTCGCCGCCGCGGTGACCGCGCAGGTCTTCGTCGGCGAGGAGGTGCTCTTCCTCAGCGCCGTCACGCTGCTGGTCATGGCGGTCAGCTACGCGGTGGTGGACCGGGACCTGGCCCGGCGCGCGCTGCCCGGCTTCGCCGGCGGCATGCTGCTCGCCACCGGGCTGGCCCTGCTCGTGCTCGCCGGGCCGCTGTGGTTCCAGTTCGCCGGTCCGCAGGGCGTCGCCGACGGGATGTTCAGCCCGGACTACTTCTCGGCGGACCTGCGCAGCTGGTGGTCGATCTCCCCCCTGTCGGTGGCCGGCGGCGCCGAGGCGGCCCGGCTCACCACCGGCCCGGCCGAGTACAACACCTTCCTCGGCTGGCCGCTGCTGGCGGTCACCGCCGGCTGCGCGCTCTGGCTGGGCCGCCGCCCGCTGGTCGTCGCCTGCGTGGCCGGCGCGCTCGCGATGGGGGCGCTCTCGCTCGGTCCCCGGCTGGTGCTCGACGGCGACCGCACAGCGGTGCCCGGCCCGTACGCCCTGATCGCCGGGCTGCCGGTGGTGGACGGCGCGCTGCCGATGCGGTTCGCCCTCGCCGTACTGCCGCTGACCGCCACCCTGCTGGTGCTGGCGGTGGACCGGGCGCTGCGCGACACCGGCCGGGTCCGCCGGCTGGTGCCGGCGCTGGTCGGCGCGGCGCTGCTGCCGCTGGCGCCGACGCCGCTGCCCACCGCCGACCGCCCGCCGGTGCCGGAGTTCATCACCGGGGGCCACTGGCGGCAGTGCGTGAAGCCGGGCGGGGTGCTGGTCCCGGTGCCACTGCCCACGCCGAGGGATCCCTGGCCGATGCGCTGGGCGGCCGCCGCCGACGCCGCCTTCGGCATCCCGGAGGGCTTCTTCATCGGCCCGTACGGCCGGGACGGCACCGCCGCGATGGGCACCTTCAAGCAGCCCACCTCGGCGCTGCTGGCCGAGGTCGCCAGGCGCGGCCTGCAACCGGCCATCGGCGACGAGCAGCGCCAGCAGGCGGCGAGGGACGCCGACTTCTGGGGCGCGTCGTGCGTGGCCCTGGCGGTGGACACCCCGCACGCGGAGAGCCTGCGCGGCACCCTGGAGCAGCTCTACGGCCCGGGCACCCGGGTCGCCGACGCCTGGATCTGGCGGGTCTGAGCGCGGGCGGCACGGCCGGGCGCGGAGACGGCGAACGCCCCTCCGGGCGGAGGGGCGTTCGTCGACGTGCGTGGGTCAGCCGCGCGCGGCGCCGACCGGCTGGGACGCCTCGGCGAACTCCTCGCGCGGGTCGTGCAGCTGGCCGAGGGCGACCACCTCGCGCTTGAGGAAGAACGCCAGCGTCCAGTCGACCACCACCCGGACCTTGCGGTTGAACGAGGGGATCCGGCTCATGTGGTACGTCCGGTGCATGAACCAGGCCGGCCAGCCCTTCATCTTGACCCCGTACACCTGGGCGACGCCCTTGTGCAGGCCGAGGCTGGCCACGCTGCCGGCGTGCTTGTGCTTGTACTCCACCGGCTCCCGGCCGCGGATGACGTTGACGATGTTGTCGGCCATCCGGGCGGCCTGGCGCACCGCGTGCTGGGCGCTCGGCGAGCAGTACGCCCCGGGCGGGCCGGTCAGGTCGGGCACGGCCGCGCAGTCGCCGGCGCTCCACGCCCCCTCGACCACCCGGCCGCCGTCGACCACCTGGAGGGTCGGCAGGCAGGTGACCCGGCGCCGCTCGTCGCGCGGGAAGTCGGTCGCGTCCAGCAGCGGCGACGGCTTGACGCCGGCCGTCCAGACGATGGTGTCGGCCTTGAAGCTGTCGCCGTCCGAGAGCTTGACCACCCCGTCGACGCAGGACTCCAGCCGGGTGTCCAGCCGGATGTCCATGTCCCGCTTGAGCAGCTGCTGGACGGTGTAGGCGCCCATGTCCCGGTCGACCTCGGGCAGCACCCGCTGGGTGGCCTCGACCAGCACCCAGCGCATGTCCGTCGGCTTCAGCTCCGGGTAGTAGCGCAGCGCGTCACGGGCCATGTCCTCCATCTCGGCGAGCGCCTCGATGCCGGCGTACCCGCCGCCGACGAAGACGAAGGTCAGCGCGCTGCGGCGGACCTCCGGGTCGGGCGTGGCGGCCGCCACGTCGAGCCGGTCCAGCACGTGGTTGCGCAGGTAGATCGCCTCGCCGATGGTCTTGAACCCGATGCCGTGCTCGTGCAGACCGGGGATCGGCAGGGTCCGGGAGACCGAACCGGGCGCCACCACCACGTGGTCGTACCGGATCTCCCGGGTCGGGCCGCTGATCGGCTGCACCACGGCGGTCCTGCGGTCGTGGTCGATCCGCGTCACCGCGCCCGCCACCACCTTGCACCGGCGCAACTCCCGTCGCAGCGGCACCACGGAGTGCCGGGGGGAGATGTTGCCGGCCGCCGCCTCGGGCAGGAACGGCTGGTAGGTCATGTGGGGCTGCGGGTCCACCACGATGACCTCAGCCTCACGGGAGCTGAGCTTCTTCGACAGGCGCAGGGCCGCGTAGAGACCGACGTGCCCGGCACCCACCACAAGGATCCGCTTCGGATTCACGTCATCTATCTTTCCCCGCGCGGCTCGGCTAATCCCGTTCGCGCCCCCCTTCTGTGACCGAGCACAACCCCTGTGACCTGCGCAACGTGGGTCGGCTGGGGTGTCGCCGCCGGGCTCGCCCCGGGCGTCACCTGCGCCGCAGCAGCCACCCCAGCAACCCGGTCAGCCCGGCGGCGACCAGCAGACCGGCCACGGTCACCAGCTGGAATCCGCCGTCGCCTCCCGCACCGGCGACCTCCACCAGCAGCACCCCGAGCACCGCGGCGGCGAGCACCACCACGCCGGCCCGGGTCAGCCAGCGGACCAGCACGTCCGGGTCGACCACCGCGTCGTAGGGCAACACCGCGGCCAGCGCGCAGAGGGTGTGCGTGAGGTAGAGCACCGCCGCGACCGCGAGCAGCCGCCAGAGCGCTATCGGCCGGCCGTAGCCGTCGGTGGCCAGCAGCCACCCGCCGACGGTGACCAGCGCCGCGAAGGTCGGCCAGACCCGGCGCGGCCCGACCGCGGGCAGCAGCGCCGCCAGGACCAGTGCCCCGAGCGGCCGCCCGGACAGCACCTGGGCCGGGTACGCCAGCACGAAGCCGACCAGCGCGGTGAGGAAGATGCCGGCGCGGACCAGCAGCGGCACGAGGCTGACCCGGCCGGCCGCGTGCCGGACCGCCTGGACCCGTTCGGTGACCGCGTCGATCATTCCCGCCCGCTCCCGTCCGCCCCCGCCGGCCGCCCCCCGGTCACCTTCGTTCGCGACCGCGGGGCTCGCAAACCCGGCTCACTCCTCGCGCTCACCGGGCACCCACCCGGGGGGCCGTGGCCAGCCGGGCCACGTCGCGCAGCACCTGGTCCAGGCTGCCCGCGCCGGCCCAGCCCACCACCGGCACGCCGTGCTCGCGCAGTTGACCGATCATCGTGTCCCGGTCCAGCCGCCACAGCCGGTACGCCACCTCCGCCCAACCGCGGTCCTTCGGCACCGGCAGCTCGGCCGGCAGGGTGTCCACCGCGACCACGAACCGCCCGGAGCGGGCCAGCCGGGCCAGCATCTGCGCCGACCGTTCGTCCAGCAGCGGGGTGAGCACCACCACCAGGGCGTCCGCGGCCAGCAGCTGCGGCCCGAACACCTGGTCGTAGGGTTCGTGCGGGGAGTGCTCCGGCCGCACGTCGAGCAGCCACTCCAGCACCGTCAGGTACTGCCGGCGACCGGTGGCCGGGCGCAGCCGGCGGGCGCTCGGGCCGTACTCCAGCAGCGAGACCCGGTCGCCCCGGTGCAGGTAGTGCTCGGCGATCGCGGCCGCGGCCCGGACCGTGGTGTCCAGCACCGAGGCGGCGCCGCCGACGCCACCGGAGCGGCCCGCCTCGGCCAGCACGTCGAGCAGGACCACCACCTCCGCGTCCCGGTCGGACAGGGTGGCCGCCACGTGCAGTTGCCGGGCCCGCAGCGAGACCCGCCAGTCGATCCGGCGCAGCCGGTCACCGGGCGCGAAGACGCGCACCCCGGCCAGCTCGCCGCCCTCGCCGGGGCGGCGCGAGTGGTGGGCGCCGACCAGGCCGGCGGCCCGGGGCATCGCCTCCACCGCCTCGAACGGTTCGGTCTTCGGGTAGACCCGGGTGCGGACCGGTTCGGTGATCACCGCGCGGGAGACGAGCAGGCCCTGCGCGGCGGCGACCCGCGCACCGGCCGGGCCGATCGCGTGCCGCCCCCAGCGCCGCGCGGTGCCGGCGAGTTCCAGGTCCGCAGCGGTGGCGGTGGCGAGCGCGGTGACGAACGGGCGGTCGGCAACGGCCGGGGCACCCGGGCCGGGGGCGGTGGCGATCGCGGCGCCGGCGATGCTGGCCCGCTCGATCCGCAGCCAGGGCGAGACCCGGCTGCGGACCACCGCCACGTCGTAGTCGACGGTGTCCGGGTTGCCGACGGTGACCGTGCCGGTGACCTCGCCCCCCTCGACCAGGTGGTCGTCGCCGCCGGCGATCCAGACCTGGGGCAGCGCGGTCGGCCGGCGGCGCAGCGCGTACGCCGTGCCGAGCGCGATCGGCGCGGCCAGCACGATCAGGTCGACCCGGCCGAGCAGCACCGCCGCGATCAGCAGCAGGCCGGTCAGCAGCACCGCCCGGCCGAGCGCCCAGGTGGGCACCCAGCCGGGCGACGGTTCCGGCTCGCCCGCGTGGACCCGCGGCACCGTGGACCCGGCCATCAGCGCCCGGGCCGGCCGGCGGCGTAGCTGGGCAGCGCGCCGCTGGCCGGGGCCGGGGTGCCGGAGAGCACCTCACCCACCACGAAGGACGGATCGACCCGGCGCAGCCACATCTCCGGGCGCAGCGTGATCCGGTGCGCTAGCGCCGGCACCGCCACTTCCTTGACGTCCTCCGGCACCACGTAGTCCCGGCCGGCCAGGACCGCCCGCACCCGGGCCAGCAGCAGCAGCGCCAGCGACCCGCGCGGGGACGCGCCGACCAGCACCGACGGGTGCTCGCGGGTGGCCGCGGTCAGCGCCACGATGTAGCGGCCGACGGAGTCCTCCACCACCACGTCCTCCAGCGCGGCCTGCATGGCGCGCAGCGTGGCGGCGTCGACCACCGGCTTGATCTCGGCCTCCTCGCGGCGGCGGGCCATCCGCCGGCGCAGCACCTCCCACTCCTCCTCGTGCTCCGGGTAGCCGAACGACACCCGCAGCAGGAACCGGTCGAGCTGCGCCTCGGGCAGCGGGTAGGTGCCCTCGTACTCGATCGGGTTGGCGGTGGCCAGCACGTGGAACGGCTCGTCCAGCCGGTACGTCACGCCCTCCACCGAGACCTGCTTCTCCTGCATCGCCTCCAGCAGCGCCGACTGGGTCTTCGGCGGGGTCCGGTTGATCTCGTCGGCGAGCAGCAGGTTGGTGAAGACCGGGCCGGCCCGGAAGGCGAAGTCACCGCTGCGCTGGTCGTAGAGGAAGGAGCCGGTGACGTCGGCGGGCAGCAGGTCGGGGGTGAACTGGAGCCGGCGGAAGTCCAGCCCGAGCGCCTGGGCGAAGGAGCGGGCGGTCAGCGTCTTGCCCAGCCCGGGCAGGTCCTCCAGCAGCACGTGGCCGCCGGCCAGGATCCCGGCGAGGACCAGCTCCAGCGCCTCCCGCTTGCCGACCACGACCTGGCCGACCGCGTCCAGCACCGCCCGGGCGAGGTGGCCGACCTCGGTGGCGGGGATCGTCCGGTCGACGTCGTTCATCACAGTTTCTCCAGTTCGGCGACGATCACCGCGAGGTCGCGCGGCGACGGGGTACGGCGGGGCGGGGTCTCCAGGAAGGTCCACAGCCGCTCGCCCAGCAGGGCACGGGCCCGGGCCGGATCAGACTCGCGGGTCACGCCGTGCCGCTGGCGCAGCCGCTCGTCGGCCAGTTCACCGAGGCGGGGCAGGACCACGGTGGTGAACCGTTCCGGTCGGGTGGCGGACCAGTCCAGCGGGACCTCCCAACCGTTGATCGCGGTGCGCAGCGCGTCCCGGGCGCCCCAGTTCCAGGTGCCCTCGTCCACGCCGATCGAGCTCCGGGGCCCCGCCCCCGGCTGCGGCGGCGGGGGCGTGAGCGCGGCGACGATCCGGCGCACCGCGAAGAGCGCGACCACCCCGGCGATCAGGATCAGCAGGGAGACCCGCAGGCCGACCACGCGCAGCCCGGCGACCAGCACGACCACCAGGGCCGCCATGCCGGCCAGGGCGCGCAGCACCTGCCCGACCCGGCCGCCCCGGTCCCGCCCGTCGCCCCGGGGCCGCTCCTCCTCGAAGCTGAGCAGGTCGTCGATGCTGGTACTGCTCACGGCGCCCCCTCGGCTCGCGACTGCGGGGCTCGCAAACCCGGCTCACTCCTCGCGCTCACGGCGCCGGCTCCGCCGCGACCACCGCGGTGAGTTCGCCACGGAGCCGGCGCAGCGCGGCGCGGGCCTGGTCCCGGGTGTGTTCGTCGACCGGGTGGGTGGCGTACCGCGCCTCCCGGTAGACGTGGGCGAACTCGGCCAGCACGTCGGCGCTGACGATCGCCGGCACGCCGGCGGCCGGGTCGCCGCGCAGCAGGCGGGTGACCAGGTCGGTCGGCGTGTCCCCGGGCAGCCGGGGGACGCCGGCCGCGGCGGCCGCCTCCTCCAGCCGGACCCAGCAGGCGATCACCGCGGTCCGCGGGTCGGTGTCCCGGTCGTCCAGCTCGACCAGGCCCGCGTCGAGGGCGGCGACCACCTCGCGGGCGGTGCCCTCGGCGGTACGCCGGGCCGGCTGCACCGGCAATGCCCGGGTGGTCCGGCGGATCGCGCCCCGGACCAGGGTCCACACCAGGTAGCCGAAGGCGACCAGCGCGGCCAGCCCGAGCAGCACGATCGCCGCGGTGCCCAGCCACTGTGGGAGCTGCGCCCTGGTGGCCTCCCCCGCGTCGCGTGGCTCGACCGGTATCGACGGTGGCGGCTCCACCGACGGGTAGTCCGGGACGTAGGGCACGTTGTCGGCGGCGGGCGGGATCCGGCTCGCGCCGATCGACGAGTGCGCGGCCGCGAGCGCGGCGAGGGCGAGCAGGGCGGCCACCGCCGCCACCGGCCACCACCTGCGCAACACGCTGAGATCCATCCGGGACTACCTCCGGAGCACCGGGGCACACCACAACGGTCGGTGAGTTCCGTCCGTCATCGCCACCGCCCCGCCGTTTCAGTCCACCCCGGCCAACCGCTTCGCCCGGGCGAACACATCGTCCAGCATCCCTGGTGTCAGCCGTCCCGTGAAGGTGTTCTGCTGGCTGACGTGGTAGCAGCCGAGCAGGTCCGGGGCGGCCGTGCCGGACCAGTGTGCCCCATGGGCGAACGCCGGTCGCGGGCTGGGCGGGCGCTGGCCGTACGTCTCGCGCAGCACCGGCCACCACGCGGCCCAGGCGAACGCGCCCAGCGCGACCACGACACGCAGGGTGGGACGGATCAGCGCGACCTCGCGGTGCAGCCACGGCGCGCAGGTGTCCCGCTCCTGCGGGGTGGGCTTGTTGTCCGGCGGCGCGCAGCGCACCGCCGAGAAGATCCGGATGTCCCGCAGGGTGAGGCCGTCGTCGGCGGAGACGCTGGTCGGCTGGTTGGCCAGGCCGGCCCGGTGCAGCGCGGCGAAGAGCACGTCGCCGGAGCGGTCGCCGGTGAAGATCCGCCCGGTCCGGTTGCCGCCGTGCGCGGCGGGGGCCAGGCCGAGGATGGCGATGCGCGCGTCCGGCGGGCCGAAGCCGGGCACCGGCCGGCCCCAGTACTCCTGGTCGCGGAAGGCCGCCCGGCGGGTCCGGGCCACCTCCTCGCGCCAGTCGACCAGCCGCGGGCAGGCGAAGCAGTCGCTGACCGCGCCGTCGAGGTCGGCCAGGTCGGTCGCCCGCGCGGCGCGGGCGACCACCTCGGCGGGCGTACGCGGCTCAGCCAAGCTTGGCCCGGAAGAGTTCGAGGGTACGGGCCCAGGCCGTGGCGGCGGCCCGCTGGTCGAAGTTCTCCGGCCGGTCCTCGTTGAAGAAGGCGTGCGCGGTGCCCGGGTAGTCGTAGGTCTGGCAGCTGCCGCCGGCGGTCTCGATGGCCCGCCGGACGGTCTGTACGCCGTCGGCGGCGGAGGTGCCGTCCGCCTCCGAGCAGTGGATGTGCGCGGCCTTGCCGGCGTAGTCGGCCCACTCGGCGCGCATCCCGTCCCACGGCAGCCGGGGGTAGAAGGCGGCGGTGGCGACGATCCGTTCGGAGCGGGTGGCCGCCCAGAGGGCCAGGCTCGCACCGGCGCAGAAGCCGGCGCACCCGATCTTGCCGGTGACCTCGGGACGGCCGGCGAGGTAGTCGGCGGCGCTGGCGATGTCCGCCGCCGCCTCGTCCATCTGCCGGGCGTTCAGCATCTGCCGGGGCTCGTCCGGCTTGCTGGCCGGGCCGCCGTGCCGGAAATCCGGGGCGAGGGCGACGAAGCCGGCCTCGGCGAACCGGTCGACGACGGCCTGGACGTGGGGCACCAGCCCCCACCAGTCCTGGATGACGATGACCGCGGGGCTCGCCGCACCGCCGGAGGGTATCGCGAGATACCCCTCGCTCGTCCCCCCGTTGCTGGTGAAGCTCACCATTTCGCCCATCGGCCCGTCCTCCTAGCGGTCAGTCATCGTTGGCTGGTCGCCCAGTGGTCCTACGTGCCGGTAGCCTGCCACGCCCCCACCACCGGCGGGAAGACGCGGGAACAGTGGCATTCACCTCCCGTTCGCCTCCCGGTACGCCGACGGCGGCGCGGAGGTGTCCGCGCCGCCGTCGGGGTGTCGTACGGGAGGTCAGGCCTTCTTCGTCAGGCAGAGCAGGTAGCCCTTCTTACCCGGCTCGATGCTGTAGAAGACGTAGCCGTCCTCACCCTCCTTGATGTACTGCTCGCAGGCCTCGCCCGTCTTGGCCTGCGCCTCGGTCTGGCCGTCGACCCGGCCGACCACGTTGTACACCGCCTCGGTGGAGGTGCAGTCGACGACCTTGGCGTTGTCGACCTCCTCCTCCTCGGTGCCGGTGATCTCGGGCAGCTCGGCGATGCAGTCGCCCGCCTTCGCCTCGGCGGTCTCGTCGGAGTTCAGGAAGTTGCCGATGGCCGTACCGAGGCCGAACTTCAGCCCGGCGATGACCAGGAACACGACGATCGCGCCCACGACGCCGAACACCTTCTTGCCGCCGGACTTCTTCGGCTCCGGCTCCGCCGGGGGCGGCGCCTGGACGCCCGGCTGGGACTGCGGGGCGGGGGGCGGTGCGACCTGCTCTGACACGGATTTTCCTTCCGAGGGGTTGATGAGCAGACGACACCGTAACGATCACCGGACGACCCCGCTGCCCCGCCGACCTCATCCGTTCAGCCATTTCCCAGCTTCGGCCGGCACGTCGAGACCCCGGTCACTCCACGGTGGGTGACCGGCGTCTCGGGCGGGCTGCTCAGCGGGTGGCGCTCGGGGTGGCGGTGGGGCTCGGGGCCACCGCCGCACCCGGGCCCGGCGTGCCGGTGGCGGTCGGTCCGCCGGTGGGTTCCGGCGTGCCGGTGGGCTCCGGCGTCGGGGTGCCCAGCGGGGGCACGGTCGGCGCCGGTGCGGCCGGGGCGCGCGGCGCGAACGGCGCCTGGTCCGGGCAGTAGGGGTACGTCCGCAGCAGCGGGTTGCCGGTGCCGTTCGGGTCGCGCGGGTCCGGGCAGTCCGGGTAGCCCAGCCGGATCGGGGCGCCGTTCTGGTCGAACAGGCGGGCGTCCTCCACCAGCCGCCCCTCGCTGTCGTAGACGAAGACGTCGCGCACCCGCTCGTACGGGTTCTGCACCGAGATCGGGTCGTAGCCGTAGTCCTGGTAGCCCGCCCGGTCCTCCGCGTTGGCCAGCCCGGCCAGGGCGAAGACGACGAGCACCACGCTGGCCGCGTGCGTCGCCCAGCGGGGCCAGCGCCGCAGCCGCGTCGAGCGGTGGCCGAGCCAGATCGAGGCGAGCACGAGGGCGACCAGCATCACCAGCCCGCCGACCAGTTCGCCGCCGAAGCGCGGCAGCAGGCCGAAGCCGCCGCCCGTGGTGATCACGGTGACCAGCATGGCGGCGAGGTAGC
Organism: Micromonospora desertarenae; assembly: GCF_056150265.1. Classification (NCBI taxonomy): domain Bacteria; kingdom Bacillati; phylum Actinomycetota; class Actinomycetes; order Micromonosporales; family Micromonosporaceae; genus Micromonospora; species Micromonospora desertarenae. The sequence goes on along the minus strand of NZ_JAXCFQ010000006.1, from coordinate 199,361 downwards.
CGCGCACCACCCACCAGGCCGGCCGGAGCAGCCGCAGGAACTCGCTCGCCCGCGCGTAGCCCAGCAGCGGGCCGAGCTGGGTGTCCAGCTGGCGTGCCTGACGGCGGGCCCGGCCGACGGCGGCGGCCACCCGCTGGTCGAGGTTCCGCCCGGCGGCGGTGGCCGGCGCGCCGGCGGCGGCGCGCAGCTCCGCCGCGTACGCCTCGGGCTCGCCGAGGCGCTCGACCAGCGTGCCGTCGGCCTCGGCGGCCACCTCGGCGAGGTGCTCCGGCAGGTCCTCGGTCAGTTCGTCGCGGACCTCCGCCGGCAGGTCGGCCAGCGCGGCCCGGACCCGCCCGACGTAGTTCGCGATCTCCTGCTCCGTGACGGTCATGCCGCCATCCCCCGATCGTCGAGCAGAGTGTCCATGGTGGTGGCGAACGAGCGCCAGAGCTTGCCGGAGCGGGTGAGCTGGTCCCGGCCGGCGGCGTTGAGCGAGTAGTACTTGCGGTGCGGGCCGGACTCGCTGGGCACGACGTAGGTGGTGAGCAGGCCCGCGGCGAAGAGCCGGCGCAGGGTGCCGTAGACGGAGGCGTCGCCGACCTCCTCCAGGCCGGCCTCGCGCAGTCGGCGGAGGATGTCGTAGCCGTAGCCGTCCTCCTCGCGCAGCACGGCGAGGACCGCGAGATCCAGCACGCCCTTCAGCAGCTGTGTGGTGTCCACGATCGGCACACTACTGTGCGATGCGCAGTACCGTCAACGGAATAGTAGCTCGCCACGCCGGTGGCCGGCGGTCGACCGCCCGCCTAGGGTCGGCGGTATGTCGTGGAGCAGCTACGGATCGTTCCTGGTCTTCGCCCTGGTGCTGATCCTGATCCCCGGCCCGGACTTCGCCGTGGTCACCCGCAACACCCTGGCCTCCGGGCGGCGGCGCGGGGTGTGGAGCGCCGTCGGGGTCACCGGCTCCAACGCGGTGCAGGGCATCGCGGCGGCCGCCGGCCTGGGCGCGCTCGTCGTCCGCTCCCAGCCGCTGTTCGAGGCGATCCGCTGGGCCGGCGTGGCGTATCTGGCGTACCTCGGCGTGCAGGCGTGGCGCTCGGCGTGGGTCGGCCGCTACCCGCCGCTGGCCGGCGACGCGGCCCCGCCCGGCCAGGCGGCGGCCGGCTTCCGGCAGGGCTTCCTGTCCAACATCACCAACCCGAAGGTGCTCGCCTTCTACCTGGCCGTGCTGCCGCAGTTCGTCGGCGGGTCGGCGCCGCTGGCGGTGCTGGTGGCGTTCGCGCTCAGCCACGCGGTGCTCTCGCTGCTGTACCTGCTGGTGCTGGTCGGCGCCCTGCACCGGGCCCGGCAGGTGCTCTCCCGGCGGCGGGTCCGCCGCTGGCTGGACGGGCTGACCGGGTTCGCCCTGCTCGGCTTCGGCGCCCGCCTGGCCACCGAACGCGCCTGACCGCTACGGCTGGAGGCTCCAGGCGATGCCGTCGAGGATGTCGTGCTCGGAGGCGACCACCGAGGGCATCCCGGCCCGCTCCATGGCGACCCGGAGCACCAGGGCGCCGGCGCCGATCACGTCGGCCCGGCCCGGGTGCATCACCGGGATCGCCAGCCGCTGCTCGCGGGTCTTGCCGAGCAGGTCGGCCGTCACGTCCGCCACCGCCTGGTACGACACCCGGGCGTGGTGGATGCGGCCCGGGTCGTACTCCTGGAGCCCTTCGGCGATGGCGACCACGGTGGTGACCGACCCGGCGAGCCCGACCAGGGTGGCCGCCTCCCGGCCCGGCACCACCTCCAGCGCCCGGTCCACCGCTGCCGCGATGTCGGCCTGCGCGGCGGCGACCTCGGCCAGGCTCGGCGGGTCGCCGTGCAGGTGCCGCTCGGTCATCCGGACGCAGCCGATGTCCATCGAGATGGCCGCCTCGACCCCGCCGGTGCGGGTGCCCACCACGAACTCGGTCGAGCCGCCGCCGATGTCGATGACCAGGAAGGGCTCGCGCGCGTCGGCGGGCAGCCCGCGGACCGCGCCGGTGAAGGAGAGCCGCGCCTCCTCGTCACCGGTCACCACCTCGGGCGCCACCCCGAGGGTCCGCTCGACCATCTCCCGGAAGTCGGCGGCGTTGGAGGCGTCCCGGGACGCCGACGTGGCGCACATCCGGATCCGCTGCGCGCCGAGCTTGTCGATGTCGGCGGCGTAGGAGGCCAGCGCCACCCGGGTCCGCTCGATCGCCTCCGGGGCCAGCCGGCCGGTCCTGTCGACGCCCTGGCCGAGCCGGACGATCTCCATCCGCCGGCTCAGGTCGACCAGCGGCGCCTCCGGTCCGGCGTCCCGATCGGGCAGGTCGGCCACCAGCAGGCGGATCGAGTTCGTCCCACAGTCGATGGCGGCCACGCGCGTCGTCACGGCAGCAACCCTACGGCAGTCCGCCCACCCCGGCCCGGCGGTCCGGCGCGGCGCGGGCGGGAGCGGTGTTCCCCCGGCGGGTGATACCTCTGAGGCATCGAAATGACTCTCCGGTATCACGCTCGTCCGCGACCCGCCTCCGGCCGGCCGACCCGCCCGGGGCAGCGACCGGCGCTCAGAGGCGCAGCAGCATCCGGGTGTTGCCGAGGGTGTTCGGCTTGACCCGCTCCAGGTCGAGGAACTCCGCGACGCCCTCGTCGTACGAGCGCAGCAGCTGCTCGTAGACCGGCTGCGGCACCGGCGCACCGTCGATCTCGGTGAAGCCGAACGAGCCGAAGAACCGGGTCTCGAAGGTGAGCACGAAGATCCGGGAGACGCCGATGTCCCGGGCGGCGTCGATCAGCTCACCGACGATCCGGTGGCCGATCTTGCGCCCCCGGCAGGACGGGTCCACCGCTACCGTCCGGATCTCGGCCAGGTCTTCCCACATCACGTGCAGCGCGCCGCAGCCGACCACCGCGTCGTCGGCGGCCCGGACCGCGACCCGGAACTCCTGCACGTCCTCGTAGAGCGTGACGGTGGCCTTGCTGAGCAGCCGCCGGTCGTCGGTGTAGGTGTCCACCAGCCGGCGGATGCCGCGGACGTCGCGGGTGCGGGCCCGGCGGACGACGATCTCGTCCGCGGCGACCCCTGCCTGCTCGGCGACCCCGGTCATTCGCCCGCCGGCACGTCCACGCACGGCCCGGCGGTCCACCAGGGCTCGACCAACTCCAGCGTCTCGTCGCCGAACGGGTTCACCCCGGGCCCGGCGGCCAGCGCGTGACCGAGGTGCACGTGCAGGCACTTCACCCGGCCGGGCATGCCACCGGCGGAGATGCCGGCGATCTCCGGCACGTGCCCGATCGCCTCGCGGCGGGTCAGGTAGTCCTGGTGCGCGGCCCGGTAGCGGGCGGCCAATTCCGGGTCGGCGGCGAGTCGGTCGGCCATCTCCTTCATCAGCCCGGCGGACTCCAGCCGGCTGCACGCCGCGGTCGCCCGCGGGCAGGTCAGGTAGTACAGCGTCGGGAAGGGCGTGCCGTCGGCCAGTCGCGGCGTCGTCTCCACCACGTCGGGCAGGCCGCACGGGCAGCGGTGGGCCACCGCCCGGGTGCCCCGGGGCGTGCGGCCGAGCTGCGCGGCCACCGCGGCCAGGTCGGCCTCGGTGGCCGGTTCCCGCCGCGGCAGGGGTACGGAATCCGCCGCCGGCTCCTGCGGTGGTACGACAGTCACGGTGCCCATCTCTCGTTCGGTGCCCGGCCGGTGCTCACTTGTCGGGCTGCTCGCCGTTGGCGGCCTCCACGCTCGACCAGAGCGTGTCGTACCAGGGGTCCGGGGTGGTCGGCCGGGCCGGGGCGCCGCGGCCGGCGTCCCGGGCGGCGCCCTCCGGGTCGTTCAGCAGGATCACGATCTTCTCGCCCGGCCGGGTCATGAAGAACCGCTCCCGGGCCTTGGTCTCGATGTACGCCGGGTCCTGCCACTTGGCGGCCTTCTCGGAGAGCTCGGCGATCAGCTTCTCCTGCTCCGCCTGGGACGCCTCCATCCGCTCGATGTCGGCCTGCTGGTCCAGGTAGACCCGCACCGGATAGGTGTAGGCCAGGGCGAGCGCGATCAGCACCGCGAAGAGCACGGTGGCCCGCCCGGTGAAGCGTCGGGGGTGGGGTGCGGTGAGCCGCTTGACCGCGCCGCCGGCCGCCGCGCGCCGGGCGGCGGCCGGCCGGTTCGCGGAGCGTACGCCCTCGGCACCGCGGGCGGCGCCGGGCGCGCGGCCCGCGGCGGCGCGCGGGTCGGCACGGACCCCGCCGTCGCGGACCGATCCCCGGCCGGCCCGGCTCCCGCCCGGCCGGCCCGGCTGACCCGGCCGGCGGGCGGGACGCTGACCGCCCGGTGTGCGGCGCTGCTGCATCGTCACACCCCTCCCCCGAGGCTTCGCGCGACTCAGGCCGAACGGTAGCGCGGGAACGCGCCCGCCCCGGCGTACCGCGCCGCGTCGGCCAGCTCCTCCTCGATCCGCAGGAGCTGGTTGTACTTGGCGACCCGGTCCGAACGGGCCGGGGCGCCGGTCTTGATCTGGCCGCAGCCGGTGGCCACCGCCAGGTCGGCGATGGTGGTGTCCTCGGTCTCGCCGGAACGGTGGCTCATCATGCACTTGAAGCCGGCCCGGTGCGCCAGGTCCACCGCGTCGAGGGTCTCGGTCAGCGAACCGATCTGGTTCACCTTGACCAACACGGCGTTGGCGGCCTTCTCGGCGATGCCCCGGGCGATCCGCTGCGGGTTGGTGACGAACAGGTCGTCGCCGACGATCTGGATCCGGTCGCCGATCGAGGCGGTCAGCGTCTGCCAGCCGCTCCAGTCGTCCTCGGAGAGCGGGTCCTCGATGGACACGATCGGGTAGTCGCCGATGAGCTTGGTGTAGTAGTTGCTCATCTCCTCGGCGGTCTTCGTGGCGCCCTCGAAGGTGTAGGTGCCGTTGTCGAAGAACTCGGTAGCGGCCACGTCGAGCGCGAAGACGATGTCGGTGCCGAGCCGGTAGCCGGCCTTCTCCACCGCCTCGGCGATCAGGTCCAGCGCGGCGGAGTTGGTGGGCAGGTTCGGCGCGAAGCCGCCCTCGTCGCCCAGCCCGGTGGAGAGGTCCTTCTTCTTCAGCACCGACTTCAGCGCGTGGTAGACCTCCGCACCGGAACGCAGCGCCTCGCGGAAGCTGGGCGCGCCGATCGGGGCGATCATGAACTCCTGGATGTCGACGTTGGAGTCCGCGTGCGCGCCACCGTTGAGGATGTTCATCATCGGCACCGGCAGCAGGTGCGCGTTCGGGCCGCCCAGGTAGCGGAAGAGGCTCAGCTCGGCGCTGCCGGCGGCGGCCTTCGCCACCGCCAGGGAGACCCCGAGGATGGCGTTGGCGCCCAGCTCGGACTTGGTGTCGGTGCCGTCGATGTCGAGCATCTTCTGGTCGATGAGCCGCTGCTCGCTGGCCTCGTAGCCGATCAGCTCGTCGACGATCTTGTCCTCGACGTTGGAGACCGCCTTCTCCACGCCCTTGCCCTGGTAGCGGTCGGCGTCACCGTCGCGCAGCTCGATCGCCTCAAAGGCGCCGGTGGAGGCGCCGGAGGGCACCGCCGCGCGGGCCACCGTGCCGTCGTCCAGGCCGACCTCGACCTCGATTGTCGGGTTGCCCCGCGAGTCGAGAATCTCCCGGGCGACGATTCCCTCGATGGTTGCCACTGAGTCGCTCCTCGTTTGTGTGGTTCCGGTCCGTATGGGCCGCGACGGTGCGGCTGAGGCAGGTGTTGAACGCAGCGTATCGGGCGGCGGTCGGGGCCGGGCCGTCCGGGCACACCGGGCCTGCCCTCTCCGACGCAGCTTGACCCGAAACCTGCCCCCGACGGCGGGTTACTCGGACATTCCCGGATTCTCGTACCTCAACCGGCAACGGGTTTGCGTACCGTGGACCCGATCGAGCAGGCTGGGCGCCATGCCCGCCGCCTCGACCACTCTCCGTATGCTCGCCGTGTCGGTCATCGCGTCGCTCACCGTCACCGGCTGCCAGGCCCTCGACGACGCCGGCCGGGCGATCGGGCGTTCCGACCTGGTCAACGACCTCGCCACCCGGCTGGACCGGGCGCTGGAGCTGACCTACTCCGCGGACTACCAGCTGCCGGGCGGGCAGACCGCCAGCATCGCCCAGGCGCAGGAGCCGGCGCGCTCGGCGTACACCTATCCGGGTGGCAAGCTGACCGTCACCGACGAGGCGACCACCCGCTGCGAGACCACCGGCGGCCGCACCACCTGCACCCTGGAGGCGCCGCCCGCGCCGAACAGCAAGCCCTCGGTGGCCGTCTTCAGCGAGGCCAAGCGGCGCGGCCTGGTCACCCCGCCGGTCGTGGTGGGGATGTTGACCGCCGCCGCGCTCGACCCGGACGCGGTGATCACCCAGAGCGACACCACCCTGGCCGGGCGGCACGCCACCTGCGTGGACGTCCGCCAGTCCGCCGGCAACTTCTCCGCCTGCGTCACCACCGAGGGCGCGCTGGGCAGCTTCACCGGGCAGGTCGACGGCAAGCCGGTGGAGCTGGCGCTGAGCCGCTACCGGGAGACCGTCGACCAGGCGGCGTTCGACCTGCCGCCGGGCGCCGGCGTGGTCGACCGCCGCACGACCGACTCGTGACCGCGGCGACCGGCGCCGGCTTCGTGCCCGGGGCGGGGCACGCCGGGCCGCCGGCACCGGAGCACCCGGCGCTGCTGGTGGCCGGCCGGAAGCTGCTGGTCGGGGCGGACGGGCGGCTGCTGCGGGTCGCCGACCTGCCCGCCGACGCCGGCTGGGTGCCGCTCGGCACGCTCGACGGCGTCCCCGTCTGGGGCGCCGTCCGGCCGGGCGACCAGGCCGGCGACCGTCCGGGCGGCGCGGACGACACCGGGTACCCGGGCCGCTGGCTGAGCTGGCGGGCGCTCGCCGCCGAGGTGCCGGAGCCGTTGGCCGCGCTGGCCGGACGGGCCCTGCAGGTGGCCACCTGGCGGCACGCCCACCGCTGGTGCGGCGCCTGCCGCGCCGAGCTGGCCGATGTATCGGGCGAGTCGGCCCGGCGCTGCACCGACTGCGGCCTGTACGTGCCGATGCGGCTCTCCCCGGCGGTGCTGGTGGCGATCACCCGCCCCGGACCGGCCGGCCGCTCCGACGAGCTGCTCCTGGTGCGCCACTCGTACGGGCCGGCCGAGCTGTGGGCGCTGGTCGCCGGGTTCGTGGAGGCTGGCGAGACGCTGGAGGGGGCGGCGCACCGGGAGGTCGGCGAGGAGGTCGGGCTGGCCCTGGACCGGCTGACCTACTTCGGCAGCCAGCCCTGGGCGATGTCCGGCCCCGGGGTGCTGCTGGCCGGCTTCACCGCCACCGTCGCCGACCCGGCCGCCGAGCCGGTCGTCGACGGGCGGGAGCTGACGCAGGCCCGCTGGTTCCCGCTGGACGCGCTGCCGGCGGAGCTGCCGCCGGCGTACTCCATCTCGCGCTGGCTGATCGACGCGGCGGTGGCCGCGGCACGGGCCTGACCGACGACGAGCGGCGGCCCGGTCCCCGAGTGGCTGAGCGCCGACGACCGGCGGCCCTGGAGCCGGGCGGGCCGAGCGCCGGGCGGGGCGGTCAGACGCCGAGCAGGGTGCGCAGGTGGCGCGGGGGCGGGCAGTCGTGGGCGAGCATCGCGTCGTGCCAGTCGCGCACCGGCACCCCGTCGGGACGGGCGGCGGCGATCTCGGCCACCTCGCTGTAGCCGACGAAGTAGGTCGACAGCTGGGTCGAGGTGAGCAGCGCGCGCCGCCACTTGCCGGCCGCCTCCCCCTCCTCCTGGAAGCCGCGCCCGGTCATCAACGCCATCGCCTCGGCCTCGGGCAGCTCCTCGCAGTGCACCAGCTGGTCGAGCAGCGCGTTGATGGTCATCCGCAGCTGCATCTTGAGCTGCTGCAACCGCACCGGCAGGCCGCCGAAGCCGAGCCCGGCCATCAGCTCCTCGGCGTAGACCGCCCAGCCCTCGATGAACGGGCCGGAGCGCGCCACCGCGCGCACCCGGGTGCCGCCGACGTACCGGCGGGCGTGGGCGAGCTGGAGGAAGTGGCCGGGCATCGCCTCATGCACGGTCAGGTTGCGGATCATGTGGTCGTTGTACTCGCGGTAGAACGACTCCACCCGGTGCGCCGGCCAGTCCGCCGGGGTCGGCGCGATGCAGTAGAAGGTGGGCACGTTGGCGGTCTCCAGCGGGCCGGGCGAGTCGCAGTAGGCGACCGCCACGCCCCGGGCGAACTCCGGCATCACCTGGATCACGCACGGGTCGTCGACCAGGGTGACCAGGTCGTGCGCGCGGACGAAGTCGGTCGCCTCGTCCAGCGTCACGCCGGCCAGGTCCACGATGGAGTGGTCGTCCGGGTGTTCGGCGGCGAGCAGGTCCAGCGCCCGGCGTACCGTCTCGTCGTCGGCCGGGCCACCGACCAGCTCGACCGCCGCCGCGCGGATCTCCTCGGTGACCCGGTCCAGGTTGGCCCAGGCGCGGCGCTGGATCTCGGCGGCGCCCAGCTCGGTGTCCAGGGTGTGCCAGAGCCGCGCCTCCCAGCGGCGCCGGCCCAGCCGCGGGTCCCGCCCCGGTCCGGCGTCGGCGGCCAGGCCGGTGCGCAGCCAGGCGACGAACTCCTCCAGCGCCGCGATGGCCGCGGTCGCCGCCGGCGCGACCCGGTCGTGCAGCGCGGGCGCCTGGGTGAGCAGCGCCGACACCTCGTCGCGGATCAGCGCCGCGGTGCCGGTGAACTGCCCCACCGCCGTCTCGGCGTGGATCCGTGGCATATCGCGCAGCGTCGCGCGGGCGGTGGCCAGCGCGTCCGGTACGGCGGCGAGCCGGCCGGCGAGGTGGGTCAGCCGCACGTCGGCCGGGGCGTACGGGCGGGCGACCAGGGCGTGCAGCAGCGGGCCCGGGTTGTGCCGCAGCGGGTCCCACTCGTGGGTACGGATCTCGGTCACCTCGAACAGCGCCCGGTCGACCAGGCCGGTCAGCAGCGCGTGGTCGACCCGCTCCTCGACGTCCAGCGCGTCCGGGTCGAGTTCGGAGAGCGCGTGCGCGGCGTCGGTCAGCATCGCCCGGTCGGCCGCCACGGCGTCGGCGGAGAGGTCCGGTAGCCGGTCGTCGTACCGGTGGTCCCCCGCCGACGAGGCCAGCCCCGGCCGGCTCTCCAGCAACGCCTCGACGATCCGCTCCGCCACCACCCCGAACGACTCCACCCACCGACCCTAACCGTCCGGCGCGTCCGGCGCGTTGATCATGAAGTTGTTGTCACCCGCCGCGGCGTGTCACGACAACAGCTTCATGGTCAACCCGACTGGTCGGGGGTGCGGGGTTCGGTGGCGCGGATGGCCTGGGCGTAGGCGAGGGTGGTGCGGCGGAGGGCGGCTTCGGGGTCGATTCCCGCCTCGCGGGCCGCGGCGACGGTGGCGAGGAGGCTGGCGCCGAGCCGTGCCTCGGGGTCCACCTGCGACTCGGCGAGCGGGGGCGGCACGGACAGGCCGACCCGGGCGGCCCGCTCCAGGATCTTGGCGGCGAGGGCGAGCGCGGGCTGGCTGAGGGCCACCCCGTCCAGCACCGAGCCGCGCGGCTTCTCGGCCCGCTTGATCCGCTCCCAGTTCTCGGTGATCTCCTCCAGGGTGCCCGCCTCGGCGCCGGCGAAGACGTGCGGGTTGCGCCGGACCATCTTCTCGACCAACCCACCGGCCACGTCGTCGACGGTCCACCGCTCGCCCTCGGGGAGCTCCTCGGCGAGCCGGGCGTGCAGCACCACCTGGAGCAGCACGTCCCCCAGCTCCTCGCGGAGCGCGTCGGTGTCCCCGGCGCCGATCGCGTCGTACGCCTCGTAGCACTCCTCGAGCAGGAACCGGGCCAGGCTCTCGTGGGTCTGTGCCCGCTTCCACGGGTCACCGCCGGGCGAGTAGAGCCGGTCCATCACCGCCACCGCGTCGAGCAACCGGGCGCCGGGCGGATCCCACGAGCCGTACATCAGCTCCAGCTCGGCCAGGCCCGGCTCGCGGGCCAGCCGCAGCCCCAGCTCGCGGGCCAGCGCCTCGTCGCCGGTCGGCCCGGCCAGCCAGACCGCCGTGCCGTGCGCGGCGGCCGCGTCGAGCAGCGCGGCCGTCGCCGCGCTCTCGACCACGGTGACCTCGGCGCCCGCCGCCCGCACGGCCCTGGTCAGCTCGCTCTCCGCGCCGGCCAGCACCGGGGCCTGCCGTACGACGTCCCAGGCCGCCGCGGTCAGCAGACCGGCCGGCAGCCGGGGCGAGGTGACCAGCAGGACGATCCGGGGCATGCTCAGAGGTCGGTCACCGCGTCGGAGCCGGGCTCACCCAGCGGCACGCTCACCGCGGGGGCGTCGCCGGAGAAGCTGAGCACCGGGAACTCCAGCGGCCGGTAGCGCGGGTTGACCGTGACGTCGTAGGACTCGACCGCCTCGGCCAGCGTCTTCCGGGTGGCCAGCGCGCTGCGCAGCTGGTCGCCGTCGAGCTGGCCGGCGGCCGCGTCGTCGGTCACGTCGGCCGGGATCGCGCCCGCCTTGCGGCCGGCCGCGATCAGATCCGCCATCTCCTGCTCGGTCGGCGCGACCGGCGCCGCGGCCGGCACGCCGGACAGGCAGGTGTAGAGAGTGGCCAGCTGCCGCACGTACTCGGTCTCCGGCGAGAGGCCGAGCTGCTGGGCGATCTGCTGCGGCGCCGCCTGCCCGCGCGGCTGGTAGTTCCGCTCGGCCGAGACCCGCTCGCACACCTCCGTCAGCACCAGCACGCTCGCCACCTGACCGCGCCGGGGCAGCTGCGGCCCGGGCAGCTCCGGCTGCTCCTCCTCGGCCGACGGCTGGGCGCTGGGGGACGGCGCCGGGTTCTTCACCCGCGCGTCGTCCAGCACGGCGGTGACCGCATCCTCGGTGATCCGGTGGTCACCGACGTACGCGGCGACGCCGGGCTCGGCACGGCAACCGGAGAGGGCGACGAGGCCGACCGCCACGCTGGCGACGGCGACAAGACGGCGAGCACGCATGGGGGTCACTCTCTCACGCCAACCGACGTCGCTGTGACGCCCCCCACCTCCCCGGTCGGCCCGCCCGGTGACCGGGGAGACGCCGTCGTGGCGCGGCGTCTCCCCGGCCCACCGGAAGCCTGCCGGGTCAGGCGGTCGCGCCGGCCGGGACCGCCGGCGCCGGGTCGCCGAGCACGTCGGAGAGGAGCTGCGCGCACCACTCCAGCAGCGCCTGGTCGCGCAGCGGCTCGCCGCCCACCCGGCGGGTGCTCGGCCGGGGCACGCTGACCTGGTCGAGCGCCGACTTGTAGACCGCGTCCGGGTGGTAGCGCTTGAGCCGCAGCTGCTTCGAGTCCGGCAGCGGCAGCGGGCCGAACCGGATGTGCTTGCCCTGCATGCTCACGTCGGTGAGGCCGTAGCGGCGGGCGAGCAGCCGGAACCGGGCCACCGCCACCAGGTTCTGCACCGGGGCGGGCGGTTCGCCGTACCGGTCGGTCATCTCGGCGACCACCTCGCGCAGCCGCTCCTCGTCCCGCGCTTCCGCGAGCTTGCGGTACATCTCCAGGCGCAGCCGCTCCACGCCGACGTAGTCGTGCGGCAGGTGCGCGTCGACCGGCAGGTCGATCTTGACGTCGACCTCCTCCGCCGGGCGCTCGCCCTTGAACGCCTGCACCGCCTCGCCGACCATCCGCACGTACAGGTCGAAGCCGACGCCCTCGATGTGCCCGGACTGCTCGCCGCCGAGCAGGTTGCCGGCGCCCCGGATCTCCAGGTCCTTCATCGCCACGTACATGCCGGCGCCCAGCTCGGTGTGCTGCGCGATGGTGGCCAGCCGCTCGTGCGCGTGCTCGGTGAGCGGCTTCTCCGGCGGGTAGAGGAAGTAGGCGTACGCCCGCTCGCGACCCCGGCCCACCCGGCCACGGATCTGGTGCAGCTGAGCCAGGCCGAGCAGGTCGGCCCGCTCCACGATCAGGGTGTTGGCGTTCGGGATGTCGATGCCGGACTCCACGATCGTGGTGCAGACCAGCACGTCGAACTCCTTCTCCCAGAAGCCGACCATCACCTTCTCGAGCGCGTCCTCGCCCATCTGGCCGTGCGCCACCGCCACCCGCGCCTCGGGCACCAGCTCGCGGATCCGCCGGGCCGCCCGGTCGATCGACTCGACCCGGTTGTGCAGGTAGAAGACCTGCCCGTCGCGGAGCAGCTCGCGGTGGATGGCCGCGGCCACCTGCCGGTCGTCGTACGCCCCGACGGCGGTGAGCACCGGGTGGCGCTCCTCCGGCGGGGTGGCGATGGTGGACATCTCCCGGATGCCGGTGATCGCCATCTCCAGGGTGCGCGGGATCGGGGTGGCCGACATGCTCAGCACGTCGACCGAGGCGCGCATGGTCTTCAGGTGCTCCTTGTGCTCCACGCCGAAGCGCTGCTCCTCGTCGACGATCACCAGCCCGAGGGACTTGAACCGGGTGGCCGCCTGGAGCAGCCGGTGGGTGCCGATGACGATGTCGGCGGTGCCGTCGGCGGCCATCGCCAGGGTCTGCTCGGCCTCCTTGGGCGTCTGGAACCGGGAGAGCTGCTTGATGGTCACCGGGAACTGGCTCATCCGCTCGGCGAAGGTGTTGTAGTGCTGCTGCACCAGCAGGGTGGTGGGCACCAGCACGGCCACCTGCTTGCCGTCCTGCACCGCCTTGAACGCCGCCCGGACGGCGATCTCGGTCTTGCCGTAGCCGACGTCGCCGCAGATCAGCCGGTCCATCGGGACCGACTGCTCCATGTCCCGCTTGACCTCCTCGATCGCGGCGAGCTGGTCCGGCGTCTCCTGCCAGGGGAAGGCGTCCTCCAGCTCCCGCTGCCACGGGGTGTCCGGGCCGAAGTTGTGCCCCTTGGACGCCTTGCGGGCGGCGTACAGCTGGATCAGCTGGGCGGCGATCTCGCGGACCGCCCTGCGGGCCCGGGCCTTGGACTTCTGCCAGTCCGAGCCGCCCATCTTGTGCAGGGTGGGCTGCTCGCCGCCGACGTACCGGGAGAGCTGGTCGAGCTGGTCGGTCGGCACGAAGAGCCGGTCGCCGGGCTGGCCGCGCTTGCTCGGCGCGTACTCGATGACCAGGTACTCCCGGGAGGCGCCGTTGACGGTGCGCTGCACGAGCTCGACGTAGCGGCCGATGCCGTGCTGCTCGTGCACCACGTGGTCGCCGGCCTTCAGCTCCAGCGGGTCGATGGTGTTGCGGCGGCGGCTGGGCATCTTGCGCATGTCGCGGGTCGAGGTGCCCCGGCCGCCGGTGACGTCGTTGCCGGTGAGCAGCACGAACCGGGACGCCTCGTCGACGAACCCGCTGGCCAGGCTGCCACAGGTGACCAGCAGCTCGCCCGGGGCCGGCGCGGTCGGCACCTCCTCCACCAGCCGGGCGCCGAGGCCGGCGTCGCGGAGCACCTCGACCGCCCGCTGGGCGGGGCCGTGCCCCTCGAAGACCAGCGCGATCGACCAGCCCTCGCCGGCCCAGCGCTTCAGGTCGTCGACCACCCGGGCGGTCTCGCCGTGGTAGAGCGGGGCGGGCTGGGCGGCCAGGGTCACCGCTATCGCGTCGTCCGGGGTGACCGCCACCTCGGTCGGCTCGTCCTCCCACGGCTGGCGGGCGGGGGCGGCGGCCGGCTCGGCCAGGCCGAACGGGGCGAGCGTCCACCAGGGCTGGCCCAGGGCGCGGGCCGCCGCGCGCACGTCGGCCAAGGTGCGGAAGGCGGCGGCGCCGAGGTCGACCGGGGCCTGTCCGCCGGTGGCGGCCGCGGCCCAGCTGGCCTGGAGGAACTCCTCCGAGGTACGCACCAGGTCGTGCGCCCGGGTGCGGATCCGCTCCGGGTCGCAGAGGATCACGTGGGTGCCGGCCGGCATGGTGTCCAGCAGCAGTTCCAGGCTCTCCTCGCCGAGCAGCGCCGGGACCAGCGACTCCATCCCCTCGACCGGGATGCCCTCGGCCAGCTTGTCGAGGATCTCGGCCAGCTCCGGGTGCCGCTGGGCGAGCGCGGCGGCCCGCTCGCGTACGTCCGGGGTGAGCAGCAGCTCGCGGCAGGGCGGGGCCCAGAGCTGGGCGACCTGCTCGATGGTGCGCTGGTCGGCGACGGCGAAGGTACGGATCTCCTCCACCTCGTCGCCCCAGAACTCGACCCGGGACGGGTGCTCGTCGGTGGGCGGGAAGACGTCCAGGATGCCGCCGCGGACCGCGAACTCGCCGCGCTTGGTGACCAGGTCAACCCGGGCGTACGCCATGTCGGTGAGCCGGCGCGCGACGTCCTCCAGGTCGGCCTCGTCGCCGGCCGCGAGCTGCACCGGCACCAGGTCGCCGAGGCCCTTGAGCTGCGGCTGGAGCAGCGAGCGGACCGGGGCCACGACCACCCGCAGCGGCCCGGTGCGGCCGTGCGCGTCGGCCGAGTCGGGGTGGGCCAGCCGGCGCAGCACGGCCAGCCGCCGCCCGACCGTGTCGGAGCGGGGCGAGAGGCGCTCGTGCGGCAGCGTCTCCCAGGACGGGAAGACGGCCACCTGCTCGGCCGGCAGCAGGCTGCCCAGCGCCGAGGCCAGGTCGTCGGCCTCCCGGCTGGTGGCCGTCACGGCCAGCACCGGCCGGCCGGCTCCCCCGGCTTTCCCGTCGGCGTCCGCCGCGACGGCGGCGACCGCGAACGGCCGCAGCGCCGCCGGCGCGGTGATGTCCAGCCCGTCGACCTGGGCGGCACCGGAGCGCGCCAGGTCACGCGCCCGGGCCAGCCCGGGGTCGGCCAGGGCGGCGGAGAACAGACCGGTGAGCATGTGATCACTTCCAGGGGAGTCGGCACGCGTGGGCAGGCACACGACAGATGCCCCTCGTCCGGCCGGACGGGGGGTGCACGACTGCCAGCCTATCCCCGTCGCCCGACACTCCACCCCCTTCCCGCGCCCCGCGCCCCGCGCCCCGCGCCCCGCGCCCCGCGCCCCGCGCCCCGCGCCCCGCGCCCCGCGCCCCGCGCCCCGCGCCCCGCGCCCCGCGCCAAGATCGTGCTCGATCCTGGATGTAGGGGTGTTCGACACGCCGCGAGGCCACTAGATCCGGGAAGTTGCGCGATCTTGACCTTCGGGCGCAGCCCGGTCAGACGCGATCTTGACCACTGGACGCCGCCCGGGTCGAACGCGATCTTGACCGCCGGGCGGCACCGGGCAGGCCGGGAACGCGGCCAGGGGGAGCTTGACCGGTTGGCGGCTTCATGATCAGGTTTTGCCATGGATGAGGAGTGGCGGGCGCAGTTCGACGCGGAGGTGAGCTTCGCCAACGGCGGCGGGCTGCGGACAGAGGGGTTCCGGCTGGACATCCCGGGCCGGGAGATCAGCGACGCCGACCTGGGCGCGCTCCTGGTGCGGCACCTCGGGCTGCTGATGGTCGCCGAGGTCCGGATCAGCAACAAGACGATCATCCAGGAGCCGCACAAGGGCGGCCGCGGCGTGGCCGCCTCCACCGGTGGGACGGCCGGCGCCGGGCGGCGGCTGGTGGAGCTGAGCCACGTCATCAGCGACGGAATGGTCACCCTGCCCGGCTGGCCGGCGCCGCGGATCGGTGACTGGCTGACCTTCGCGGCGTCCCGGGCGAACTACGCGCCGGGCACCGAGTTCCGGGTGGCCCGGATCGACATGATCGCCAACACCGGCACCTACCTGGATTCTCCCGCGCACCGCTGGGCCGACGGGGTCGACCTGTCCGGCGTGCCGCTGGACCGCCTCGCCGACCTGCCCGGCCTCGTGGTCCGGGTGCCCGCCGGCACCCGGGCGATCGACCGGCTGATGCTGGCCCCGTACGACGTCGCCGGGCGGGCGGTGCTGCTGCACACCGGCTGGGACGCGCACTTCGGCACCGACCGGTACGGCGCGCCGGAGGCGCCCCACCTGACCGGGGACGCCGCGCGGGCACTGGCCGAGGCGGGCGCCGCGCTGGTCGGCATCGACTCGATCAACATCGACGACATGAGCCCGGCGGCCGGCGGCGAGCGCCCCGCGCACAGCACCCTGCTCGCCGCCGGCATCCCGATCGTGGAGCACCTGACCGGCCTGGGCGACCTGCCGCCGGAGGGCTTCCGGTTCACCGCCGCCCCGCCGCGGGTCGCCGGCATGGGCACCTTCCCGGTCCGCGCCTTCGCCCTGGTCGACGCCTGACCACCGGCCCGAGCGACCGCCTCGCCGCAGGCGGGCTGACCCGCAGACCAAGATCCACACGAGGTCGGGGATATGGCGGTATCCGCCGCGCCTGGATACCGCCATATCGCCGATCTGGAGTGAATCTCGCCGCGGGTGGCGCCCCGGGCGCGGCCGGAGCGAGCCGGCGGAGCAGACGTCCGGAGCGGTGGGCCAGCGCCGCGGTGGTCAGTAGCGGACGCTGATGCGGCGTTCGACGGCGTCGACGCGGATCTCGCCGCCGTACGGGACGATCAGCTGCGGGTCGGTGTGGCCCAGGTCGACGTCGAATACCAGCACCGCGTCCGGCGCGTACTCGGCGAACGCCCGAGTCACCGCCGCCCGCTGCGCCGCCGCGTACGCCTGCCGTTGCTCGGGGGTGTGCGGCCGGTCGAAGTCCCAGGCCTTGGCCCGGCCGACCACGGCGGCCGGGAAGGTGGCCAGCAGCCCGCGCTCGCCGAGGTTGCGCAGGATCCGGTAGACCTCGGTGTCCGAGGGCAGTTCCTCGGAGGTCTCGATCAGGAGGACCGAGCCGGCCAACTCGGCGGCCGGGGCGACCCGGTCGGCGGCGAGCAGCCAGTGCAGGATCTCCAGGTTGCCGCCCCAGGTGCGTCCCTCGACCACCCGCTCGGGCCCCTGCCAGGCCCAACCGGCGCCCGGGAACATCAGCGGCTCGTCCGCCAGCGAGGCCGGGTCGCGCCAGTCGTTGGGCTGGTCGCCCCACTCCGTCGCGGGGGTCAGCTCGTACCAGCCCGGGGTGAACAGAGCGGCGCGCAGCGAGTCGACGGTCAGCGGGTGCGGCGAGCCGGGGCGGCCGAGGTGCACCAGCACCGACCCGCCGTGGTAGCCGACGATGCCCAGCCGGTGCAGGTGGTTGAGCACGTTGGTGTTGTCCGAGTAGCCGAAGAAGGGCTTCGGGTTGGCCCGCAGCACCGCGTCGTCCAGGTACGGGGTGACGGTGATCTGGTCGTCGCCGCCGACGGTGGCGAGCACGGCGGTGACCGACGGGTCGGCGAAGGCGGCGGTGAGGTCCCGGGCCCGGTCGCGCGGGTCGGCGCCCATCACCCGGGTGGTCGGGTACTCCACCGGTTCCAGGCCGAGTTCCTCGCGCAGCCGGCGCAGGCCCAGCTCGTACACCTCGGGGAAGAGACCCGGCAGACCGGCGGAGGGTGAGACCACCGCGACCCGGTCGCCGGGCCGGGGCTTGGGCGGATAGCTCAGCGACACCATGATCGAACGCTAACGGGTCGGTCGAACGATTTCCGACCGGCGAAGCCGCATGAACCGGGTGAAATCCCACCTAGGCTGACGGCGTGGGCGAGGCGGCTGAGCTACGGGTACGCGACTGGCTGCCCCGCACCGTCGGGCTGCTGCTCGGCACCCTGCTGCTGGCCACCGCGTTCATCGCCGCCTACGTGGGCGCGCTGCACCGGCCGACCCCCCGCGACGTGCCGGTCGGGGTGGTCCTCGGCGACCAGCGCGCGCAGGCGGTCCTCGCCGCGGTGCGCGGCGAGACGACAGCGATCAAACCGGTCGAGTACGACGACCCGGGCGCCGCCGAGGACGGCCTGACCGGCCGCGAGGTGTACGCGGTGCTCACCTCGACCCCCGAGGGCGGGCTGCTGCTGACCACGGCCAGCGCCGCCGCGCCGAGCGCCACCGACACGGTGACCCGGGTGGTCGGCACCGCCGCCGAACGGGCCCGGCTGCCGTTGCGGGTCAGCGACGCGGTGCCGGTGGCGACGACCGACCCGCGCGGGCTGGTGCCGTTCTACCTCGCGGTCGGCTTCGTCCTCGGCGGCTACCTCGCGGCGACCGTGCTCGGCATCTCCGCCGGCACCGCGCCGCGCGGGCCGCGCCGGGCCGGGCTGCGGATCGCCGCGCTGGCCGGGCACAGCGTGGCGCTCGGGGTGGCCGGCGCGCTGGTCGTCGGCCCGGTGCTGGACGTCTGGGACCACGACCTGGCAGCGATCGCGCTGACCGGGATGCTCGCGTCGTTCGCGGCGGCGATGGTCGCCTCGGCCGTGCAGGGCTGGCTCGGGGTGCTCGGCACCGGGCTGGTGATCCTGCTGCTGGTGGTGCTCGGCAACCCCGGCTCCGGCGGGATCTACGCCCCGGAGTTCCTGCCCGACCCGCTGCGCGGGATGCACCGCTGGAACATCCCCGAGCTCGCCACCGACCTGCTCAAGTCGGTGATCTACTTCGACCGCCGCTCGGCCGGCTGGGCGGTGACCGGGCTCGCCCTCTGGGCGGTGCTCGGGCTGGCCGGACTGCTCACCGCGACGCTGGTCCGCGGCCGTACCAGCCCGCGCCGACCGGGCCCGACCGCGCCCGCCGGGGCGGAGTGACGGCGCCCCGGATCGCGGGCCCCCTCCTGTGCACCGGGGCCACGCGGATACGATCCAGGGAGTCGGACAGCGCTGTCCTTCGTACTCGCGTAAGGAGCGCACCGTGACCGACCAGCACGACCACGACGGCCCCGACGCCGCCCTGCGGGCCGACATCCGCCGCCTCGGCACCCTGCTCGGCCAGACCCTGGCCCGCCAGGAGGGCCGGCCGCTGCTCGACCTGGTCGAGGAGATCCGCGCCCAGGTCCGCTCCGACGCCCCGACCGCGGCCCGCCGGCTCGGCAGCCTGGACGTCACCACCGGCACCAAGCTGGCCCGCGCCTTCTCCACCTACTTCCACCTGGCGAACATCACCGAGCAGGTGCACCGGGCCCGCGACCTGCGCCGCCGCCGGGCGATCCAGGGCGGCTGGCTGGACCAGGCGGCCAAGATGATCGCCGAACGCGGGGTGCCGGCCGAGGAGATCGCCGCGGCGGCCCGCCGGCTGGCGGTCCGGCCGGTCTTCACCGCGCACCCGACCGAGGCGGCCCGCCGGTCCATCCTGTCCAAGCTGCGGGCGATCGCCGACGAGCTGGACGCCGAGACGGCCAACGCGATCCTCTACGGGGCCAGCGACGAGGGGCCGGCCAACCGGCGGCTGGCCGAACTGCTCGACCTGATGTGGCAGACCGACGAGCTGCGGCTGGACCGGCCGGACCCGACCGACGAGGCCCGCAACGCCATCTACTACCTGCGTGACCTGTACGCCGAGGCCGCCCCGCAGGTGCTCGACGACCTCGCCGACACGCTGCGCACCCTCGGCGTGGAGACCTCGCCGACCGCCCGGCCGCTGACCTTCGGCACCTGGATCGGCGGCGACCGGGACGGCAACCCGTTCGTCACCCCGACGGTGACCCGCGACGTGCTGACCATCCAGCACGAGCACGGCATCGCGGCCACCGAGAAGGCGATGGACCACCTGATCAACGAGGTGTCGGTCTCCCGCCGGCTGCGCGGCGTGTCGCTGGACCTCTCCGCCAGCCTCGCCGCCGACCTGGACGCGCTGCCCGAGGTGGCGCCCCGGTTCCGCCGGGTCAACGCCGAGGAGCCCTACCGGCTCAAGGCCCGCTGCGTGAAGGCCAAGCTGGCGAACACCCGGCAGCGGCTGCGGCAGGGCACCGCGCACGTGCCGGGCCGGGACTACCGCGGCTCGGCCGAGCTGATCGCCGACCTGGAGCTGCTGCGCGCCTCGCTGGCCCGCAACTCCGGCCAGCTCACCGCCGTGGGCCGGCTCGCCTCCACCATCCGTACGGTCTCCGCGTTCGGGCTGCACCTGGCCACCATGGACGTGCGGGAGCACGCCGAGGCGCACCACGCGGTGCTGGCCCAGCTCTACGCGGCCGTCGGCGAGGTCTCCGACTACCCCTCGCTGACCCGGTTGGAGCGCACCAAGCTGCTCGCCGACGAGCTGGCCGGGCGCCGGCCGCTGTCCACCCTGGACACCCCGCTCACCGAGGCGGCGCGCAAGACGTTCGACGTGTTCGGCACCATCCGCGAGGCGCAGGACCGGTTCGGCAACGAGGTCATCGAGTCGTACATCATCTCGATGACCCTCGGCGTGGACGACGTGCTCGCCGCGGTGGTGCTGGCCCGCGAGGCCGGGCTGGTCGACGTGCACAGCGGCCGCGCCCGGATCGGGTTCGTCCCACTGCTGGAGACCCCGGCGGAACTCAACGCCGGCGGCGAGCTGCTCGACGAGCTGCTCTCGCTGCCGGCGTACCGGGCGCTGGTGGCGGCCAGGGGCGATGTGCAGGAGGTCATGCTCGGCTACTCCGACTCCAACAAGGAGGCGGGCATCACCACCAGCCAGTGGTCCATCCACCGGGCCCAGCGCGCGCTGCGCGACGTGGCCGCCCGGCACGGCGTGCACCTGCGGCTCTTCCACGGCCGGGGCGGCACGGTGGGTCGCGGCGGCGGGCCGACGCACGAGGCCATCCTCGCCCAGCCGTACGGCACCCTGGACGGCGCGATCAAGGTCACCGAGCAGGGTGAGGTCATCTCCGACAAGTACACGCTGCCCTCGCTGGCCCGGGAGAACCTGGAGCTGACCCTGGCCGCGGTGTTGCAGGCGACGCTGCTGCACACCGCCCCGCGCCAGCCCGCCGAGCTGCTGGAACGCTGGGACGCGACGATGGAGCTGGTCTCCGGGGCGGCGTTCCGGTCGTACCGGTCACTGGTCGAGGATCCGGACCTGCCGGCGTACTTCTGGGCGTCCACGCCGACCGAGCTGCTCGGCGCGCTGAACATCGGCTCCCGCCCGGCGAAGCGCCCGAACACCGGTGCCGGGCTGGCCGGGCTGCGGGCCATCCCGTGGGTGTTCGGCTGGACGCAGACCCGGCAGATCGTCCCGGGCTGGTTCGGGGTCGGCTCCGGACTGGCCGCGGCGCGGGCCGAGGGCCGGGCGGACGTGCTGGCCGAGATGCACCGCAACTGGCACTTCTTCCGCACGTTCCTGTCGAACGTGGAGATGATGTTGACCAAGACCGACCTCAGCATCGCCCGCCGGTACGTCGAGACGCTGGTGCCGAAGAAGCTGCACCCGATCTTCCACAAGATCGAGCAGGAGTACGAGCTGACCCGGCAGGAGGTGCTGGCGGTGACCGGGTCCCCGGCGCTGCTGGACGGCTCGCCGGTGCTCCAGCGCACCCTCGCCGTGCGGGACACCTACCTCGAGCCGCTGCACCACCTCCAGGTGGCGCTGCTGCGCCAGTACCGCGACTCCGGCGCCGCCGGCCGCGCGGTGGCCACCGCACCCGGTGGCCGGCGCGCCCCGAGCGACGGGACCGCCCTGGAGCGGGCCCTGCTCACCACTGTCAACGGCATCGCCGCCGGCATGCGCAACACCGGCTGAGCCCTGACCGGCCGGTCGGGCCGCCCCGCCCGGACGCCCGCCGGCGGTTCCCGCCCTTCAGACGCCTCAGCCGACCGGGCCCGGCCCCGGCTGAGTCCGGCTCGTCGGAGGCACGAGACGGCGCTGGCAGCCGCCTGCCCGCGAGCCTGATACCTGAGAGTCATGAATATGCCTCTCAGGTATCACGCTCGTCCCGAAGGTGGGTCCGCCGGCCGCGCGAGACCGCCGCCGGCGTAACCCCGAAGCCGCCGCCCGGTCGCCAGCACCGCCGGGGCGAGCACCGCTCAGAAGTCGCCGCCGCCGAAATCTCCGCCGCCGAAGTCGCCGCCGCCGAAGTCACCACCGAAGTCACCGGCCTGGTCACCGCCGACGTCGCCGCCCTGGTCGCCGTAGTCGGCGCCGTCGGCGTAGCCCTCCTGGTAACCGGCCTCGTAGCCGTAGCCGGGATCGGCGAAGGCCGGCGAGAAGAGGGCGTCGGCGATCAGCACCCCGCCGAGCACGCCGGCGCCGGCGCCCAGCGCCGTCTTCCACCACGGGGTGGAGTACCAGCCCGCCGGCACCGGCCGGCCCTGGAACCGCCCACCCGGGTAGTAGTAGGGCGTGTCCCGGCCCGGCTGCGGGCCCGCCTTGAACGTCTGCCCCTGCACGTCGACCTGGCGTTCCCGGGTGAGCTGCCCGGCGCCCGCCGCGGCGGCCAGCGGGGGCAGCTCCGGACCGGGGTCGATGCCGAGCGCCACCCGGGCCGCCCGCGCGTACGCGAGCCCCTCCAGCGCGGTCTCCCGGGCCAGCCGGTACTGCTGGACGGTACGGGCCTGCTCCAGCTGGCCGCCGGCGGCGTTGTAGCGCTCACCGGCGTCGACCAGCGCCTGGCGGACCGCCGGGTCGTCGCCGTGCAGGTTCATCACCTGGCCGCCGAGGCGCTCGTACCAGCGCTGGGCGTCGGCCCGCACGTCCGCCAGGTCCCGCGCCTGCCGGGCCGCGGTCTCCCGCCGCCACCACAGGAACGCTCCCAGCAGCAGTGCCACCAGGATCACCACCAGCAGAAGTTCCATGGCCCGAAGGTACCCGCGCCGCTCGCGTCGTACTCTTCTGGCAAGCTCCGGTGGTGGACTTCTCGACGCTCGCCGTGGTGGTCGTCTGCCTCGCCGCCGGTGGCGCCCTGGGCTGGCTCGCCGCCCGGTCCCGCGCCGCCGCCGAGATCGCCCGGCTGGACGCCACGCTGCGCGCCACCCGCGAGGGCGAGGGCCGGCTGGAGCAGTCCATGCGGGCGTTGAGCTACGAGGCCACCGCGCAGTCCCAGGAGGCGGTCGCCCGGGCGGTCGCGCCGCTGCACGAGACGCTGCGTCGCTACGAGCAGCGGGTCGCCAAGCTGGAGCGCGACCGCGTCGACGCCTACGCCGAGCTGCGCGAGCAGGTCCGCGCGATGAGCACCGTCTCGGGCGAGCTGCGCACCGAGACCAAGCAGCTGGTGGCGGCGCTGCGGGCACCCCAGGTACGCGGCCGCTGGGGCGAGCACCAGCTGCGCCGGATCGTCGAGGCGGCCGGGATGCTGGAGCACTGCGACTTCGCCGAGCAGGTCACCGCCGCCACCGACCACCAGGGGGTCCGCCCCGACCTGGTGGTACGCCTGCACGGCGGCCGGTCGGTGGTGGTCGACGCCAAGGCGCCCTTCGACGCGTACCTGACCGCGATGGAGGCGCGCGACGAGCGCGGGCGCGACACCCACCTCGACGCGCACGCGAAGCACCTGCGGGCGCACGTCGACGCGCTGGCCGCCAAGTCCTACTGGGCGGCGTTCGACAGCACTCCCGAGTTCGTGGTGCTCTTCGTGCCCGCCGACCCCTTCCTCGACGTGGCCCTCCAGCGCGACCCCACGCTGCTGGAGCACGCCTTCGCCCGCAACGTGGTGCTGGCCACCCCGGCCACCCTGGTCGCGCTGCTGCGTACGGTCGCCTACTCCTGGCGGCAGGAGGCGCTGGCCCGCAACGCGGTGGCGGTGCACTCGCTGGCCCGCGAGCTCTACGGCCGGCTGTCCACCCTGGGCGACCACGTCGGCAAGCTCGGCGCCTCGCTGAGCGGCGCGGTGACGGCGTACAACCGGGCGGTGGGGTCGCTGGAGGCGCGGGTGCTGGTCAGCGCCCGCAAGCTCGCCGAGCTGGGGGTCTCCGACCAGGAGCTGGCCGCCCCGGCGCAGATCGAGCTGGCACCGCGCCAACCGCAGGCGCCGGAGCTGCTCGACACCGCCGACGCCGAGATCCCGCCGCACCGCGCCGCGCTGGACTGACGACCTCGTCCCCGAGCGCCCGGCCACGACGGACCGCAGTGCGTGCCCGCCCGCAGGCGGAGGGCGCGGACGGGCCGCGTCGCACGGACGGGCCGCGTCGCACGGACGGGCCGCGTCGCACGGACGGGCCGCGTCGCACGGACGGGCCGCGTCGCACGGACGGACCGCGGCGCACGGACGGACCGCGGCGGGGGCGGGCCGAGGCGCGGGCCCGCCGCAGCGCGCGGCCGGCCGGGCGTCAGCCGCGGCGGGCGGATTCGACCAGGAACGGGATGCCCTGCTGGCAGGTGGTCATCATGCCGGGCTGGGCCCGGCCGGTGACGCTCACCTTCGCGCCCACCGCCAGCACGTCACGCGGCCCGCCGATCAGCAGGTAGCCGTCGAGCAGCAGGCAGTTGGGCTCCACCCCGGCGGCGACCGTGCCGGTCAGCGTGGTGCCGCCCACCGGGGGTGGCAGGGTCGGCCCGCCCGGGCGCTTGGTGCCCAGCGGCGGGTCGGGAATCGTCGGGTCGACCGGGTCGTCCGGGACCCGGGTGCTCGGCGACGGGCTGGGGCTCGGCGGCGTCGGGGCGGGCGGGCTGGTCGCCGGCTGCGCCCCGGTCGAGCTGGGGGTGGAGCTGCCGTCGCCGCCGTCCTGGCCGCAGGCGCTCAGCGCCACGCAGACGACCAGCGCGGAGAGGGCGAGCCGAAAGGTCCTCATACCCGTATCGGACGCAGCGGCGCCGGCCGCCGTTCCCGGCCTGGCCGGGCGGCAGACCGTCCGCGCCGCGCCTCGCCGCGCACCACGGCCGCCTCGCCGCGCACCGCGGCCGCGTCGCCGCGCACCACGGCCGCGTCGCCGCGCACCACGGCCGCGTCGCCGCGCACTGCGGTCGCCGCCGTCAGCCGCGGGCCGCCGCGGCGGCCTTCATGTCGCGCTTGAGCTCCTGCGGCAGCGAGAAGGTCAGCCGCTCGTTGGCGGTGACCACCTCCTCGACCTCGGTGAAGCCGCGCGCGGCGAGGTGGGTGAGCACCTCCTGGACCAGCTCGTCGGGCACGCTGGCGCCGGAGGTCAGCCCGACCGTCCGCGCCCCGGCCAGCCACGCGTCGTCGATCTCGTGGGCGAAGTCGACCAGGTGACCGGCGCGCGCGCCGGCGTCCAGGGCCACCTCGACCAGGCGTACGGAGTTGGAGGAGTTGCGCGAGCCGACCACGATCACCACGTCGCAGTCCGGGGCGATCTCCTTGACCACGTGCTGCCGGTTCGAGGTGGCGTAGCAGATGTCGTCGCTGGGCGGCGACTGGAGCATCGGCAGCCGCTTCTTCAGCCGGGCCACCGTCTCCAGCGTCTCGTCGACCGACAGGGTGGTCTGGGAGAGCCAGACGACCTTGTTCGGGTCGCGGACGGTGATCTTGTCAGCGTCCTCCGGGCCGTCGACCAGCTGGATGTGCTCGGGAGCCTCACCGGAGGTGCCGATGACCTCTTCGTGCCCCTCGTGCCCGATCAGCAGGATGTCGTAGTCCTCGGCGGCGAACCGCTTGGCCTCCTGGTGCACCTTGGTGACCAGCGGGCAGGTCGCGTCGATCGCCTTCAGCGAGCGCGCCTTGGCCTGCTCGTAGACCTCGGGGGCGACGCCGTGCGCGGAGAAGATGACGGTGGCGCCCTCCGGCACCTCCTCGTTCTCCTCCACGAAGATCGCGCCCTTGGCCTCCAGGGTGCGCACCACGTGCTTGTTGTGCACGATCTGCTTGCGTACGTAGATCGGGGCACCGTAGAGCTTGAGCGCCTCCTCCACGGTCTGCACCGCGCGGTCGACGCCCGCGCAGTAGCCCCGGGGCTTGGCCAGGAGCACGCGCTTGCCGGTCCGGGAAGTCGCTTCAGCCTGAGTCACCCGCCCATCCTACGTGCCACCCCACCCACCCACCCGCCCCGCGACCCCACCCCACCCCCGCCCCCCACCGGTGATCATGAGGTTGGCGGCACGTCCCGAGATCGACACCGCCGCCAACCTCATGATCAACGCGGGGATGGTCGGGGGTGGGCCGTAGGGTGGGCGGGTGAACGCGGGCGAGGTGGCCGGGAAGAGCAGCTCCGAGGAGCCGTGGCCGGTCCGGGTGGTGAGCCAGAAGGTCGGTCAGTGGATCGCCCGGCTGGGGTGGGTGTGGGTGGACGGGCAGGTGGCCCAGATCAGCCGCCGCCCCGGCGCCACCACCGTCTTCCTCACCCTGCGGGACCCGTCGGCCGACCTGAGCCTGACCGTCACCACCAACCGCGACGTCCTCGACGCCGGCGCGCCCGAGCTGCGCGAGGGGGCCCGGGTGGTGCTGCACGCCAAGCCCGAGTTCTACGCCGCCCGGGGCACGTTGAGCCTGCGCGCCGACGAGATCCGGCAGGTCGGCCTCGGCGAGCTGCTGGCTCGGCTGGAGAAGCTCAAGAAGCTGCTCGCCGCCGAGGGGCTCTTCGACCGGGCCCGCAAGCGCCGCCCGCCGTTCCTGCCCAACCGGATCGGGCTGATCACCGGCCGCGCCTCGGCCGCCGAGCGGGACGTGCTGACCAACGCCCGGCGGCGCTGGCCGGCGGTGGAGTTCCGCACCGTCAACGTGGCCGTGCAGGGGCCGAGCGCCGTCCCGCAGATCGTCGACGCGCTCAGGGTGCTGGACGCCGACCCGACCATCGACGTGATCATCCTCGCCCGGGGCGGCGGCAGCATCGAGGACCTGCTCCCCTTCTCCGACGAGGCGCTCTGCCGGGCCGTCTTCGCCTGCCGTACGCCGGTGGTCAGCGCGATCGGCCACGAGACCGACGCGCCGCTGGTCGACTACGTCGCCGACCTGCGCGCCTCCACCCCGACCGACGCGGCCAAGCGGGTCGTCCCCGACCTCGCCGAGGAGGTACGCCTCATCGGCCAGGCCCGGCACCGGCTGGAACGGGCGGTACGCAACCTGGTCGACCGCGAGTCGCACCGGCTCGACGGGCTGCGCTCCCGCCCGGTGCTGGCCCGACCCGAGGTGATGGTCGAGCAGCGGGCCACCGAGGTGACCGCCCTGCGCCAGCGCGCCGGGCGCTGCCTGGAGCATCGGCTCGCCGCCGCCACCGACGACCTGCGGCACACCCTGGCCCGGCTGCGCGCCCTCTCCCCGGCCGCCACCCTCGACCGGGGGTACGCGATCGTCCAGCGCGCCGACGGCCACGTGGTACGCGCCGCGTCCGAGGTGGGCAAGGGTGACCCGCTGCGGGTCCGGCTCGCCGAGGGCGAGCTGGCCGCGACGGTCGACGGCTGACCGGGGCCGGAAGCACGATGTGGTGGGATGGCAGCGATGACTGACGAGAAGAACGACGAGCGGCTCAGCTACGAGCAGGCCCGCGCCGAGTTGGCGTCGGTGGTCGAGCGGCTGGAGGCCGGCGGCACCTCGCTGGAGGAGTCGCTGGCGCTCTGGGAGCGCGGCGAGGCGCTCGCGGTGATCTGCCAGCGCTGGCTCGACGGCGCCCGGGCCCGCATCGACGCCGCCCGCCAGCCCGCCGAGTGACCGGCGCGCCGGTCGTGGTGGGCGGCGCTCAGCCCACCACGACCGCGCGGCCAGCTCAGTTGAAGAGGTTGTACAGCTCCTGCGGCGCCTCGACCACCTGGTCCGCCGGGGGCTTCTGCGCGGCGGTGGCGTTGCCGTAGTCGGAGTAGGTGATGCGGACGTCCTGCGCCTTGTTCTGGCCGGCGGCCGGGATCTGCACCACCAGCTCGCTGAGCCGGCCCTGCGGGTCGAGCCGCGCGGTGAACGGCACCGACTTGGCCTGCGCGCCGAGCGCGGTGATCACGCCGGGGTCCATCGAGCCGGCCTCGGCGGCCTTCGACACGTCGATGGTGCCGGCGTAGCTGCCCTCGCCGGTCTGCCGTACCTCGGTGATGCCCTGGGTCAGCACGTCGCTGCCGGCCGGGTCGAGCTTGTCGAAGTCGAAGCCGAGATTGCGGTTGCCCTTGATCCGGGTCTGGTCGAGGTGCTGGTACTTGCCCAGGTTGAGCTTCTGCACGGCCGGCAGGCTGCCGGCGGTCTTCCCGCCCAGCTCCAGCTTGACCCAGCTGTCCGGCCGGGCGTGGA
Organism: Micromonospora desertarenae; assembly: GCF_056150265.1. Lineage (NCBI taxonomy): Bacteria > Bacillati > Actinomycetota > Actinomycetes > Micromonosporales > Micromonosporaceae > Micromonospora > Micromonospora desertarenae. The sequence goes on along the minus strand of NZ_JAXCFQ010000006.1, from coordinate 171,648 downwards.
TGAGGTCGAGCTTCATGAACAGGTCGTCGGTCGGTGCGCCGACGGTCACCCGCATCTCGGCACTCTGGCTCGGCTCGTGCACCTGCCCCTCCGCCGTGGAGCCGGCGCCGGACATGGTGAACCGGAAGTTGCCGTTGCTGATCTCGCGGGTGGAGTTCAGCAGCGCCTGCTTGGCGTCACCGGCCGCCGGGGACGCGGCACCGGAGGCGGTGCCCGACGCCGAGACGGTCGGGGTGGCGGACGAGCCCGCCGATGGGGTCCCGGTGGCGTTGCAGGCGGCGAGACCGGGAGTGAAGAGCGCGGCGGCCACCAGGCCGGCACCCAGTCGTCGAACAGTCATCTGTGTCTCCCAAGGGGGTCACCCGACGCACCTGGCGGCGGCCGGAAACCGGGCGACGCGGCAGCACTGTCGGCCACGCCGCGCGGGCCCGCCGGAGTCGGCCGGGCGAGTCCGCTGCTCTGTTGTTCCCTGCCGCCGCGTCGCACAATCACCGTTCTGTCCGGTTGCCCCGGCCGGGTGACCGCGGGGCGGGCCCGCCACCGCCGCCCGATCCCCGCCGCAGCCGCACGCGGACCGGCCGAAACAGGCCCCCGACATGCGGAAACGGGGCGGCCGAGGCCGCCCCGTCCCGGTCGTGACGACCTACTTGAACATCTCGTACGTCTGCTCGGAGGCCTCGACCACCTTGCTCGCCGGCGGCTTCTGGGCGGCGGTGGCGCTGCCGTAGTCGGCGTACGTGATCTTCACCTCGTGGGCCTCGGCCTCACCGGCGGCCGGGACCGCGATGGCGATCTCGGTGAGCCGGCCCTGCGCGTCGACCTTGGCCGTGAACGGCAGCGCCTTGGCCTGCGCGGCGAGCGCCTCGACGACCTCCTCGTCGAGGGCGGCCGACTCGGTGGCCCCGGTGATGTCGATCGTGCCGGCGAAGCTGCCCTCACCGGTGCGCCGCACCTCGGTGACGCCCTTGATCAGCGCCGCGCTGTCGGACGGGTCGAGCGTCTCGGCGTTGAGCTGGAGCCCCTTGGCGCCCTCGATCTTGGACTGGTCGAGGTGCTGGTACTTGCCCTTGTTCTTGTCGGCGCCCAGAGCCTCGAACATCTTGCCGCCGAGGTCCAGCTTGACCCAGCTCTCCTTCTCGATGTAGATGAAGTCCACGTCCATCGACACGTCGCCGGTGCCGTCGTCGAACGTCATCGTGAACTGGGCGCTGTTGCTCGGCTTGTGCACCAGGCCCTTGCCGGTCGACTGGTGGCCGACGACGGTGAAGGTGAAGTTGCCCTTGCCGATCTCCCGGGTGGAGGCCAGCAACGCCTCCTTGGGGTCGGCGGGGGCAGCGGCCGACGCGGACCCGCCGGGGGCCGCCGACTCGGCGGTGTCCGACTTGCAGGCGGCGAGGCCGGGCACGAGCAGGGAGGCGGCGAGCACGCCGACACTCCACCGTCGAATGTTCACAGGCTTTCCTTTGCGCATGCGGAATCGCCCGGCCGACGGAGTCGGCGGGCACGGTGATGGTCACCCCACCGGCTGGTCGGACCGGGCCGGGGCGGTGAGCCGGGGCAGCCTAACCGACCCGACCGACCTCGTGGGGGCCACCGGGGCGCACAAGTGGTCGTCGATGGCGGGGTCGGCCGGCGCTCCTCAGCGCAGCGAGGTGGCGAGGTGGCGCAGTTCGTTGTCCCGGGCGTCACCCACCACGATCACCGTCCGGTTCGGCTCCAGCAGCACCAGCGCCTGCTCGTTGCCCCGGGCGGTGTACCGCTGCCAGGTGCGCCCGCCCAGGTCGGTCTGCCCCTGCGGCTGGCCCTGGTCGGTCAGCTCGGTCGGCAGCAGCCGCTCCGCCGGCACGTTGCTCTGCACCAGCTGGGCGCCCCGACCCTCCGGGGTGAGGTAGCCCAGGCGCAGCGTCGACCCGCCCTCGACGGTCTGGAAGTTGGCGCTGACCGTCCGCCAGCCGTCGCCCAGGTCGGCCGGAACGGCCACCGGGAACGCGTTGGCCGCCCGGGCCGACTCGACGGCCGGCGCCGGATCGACGGTGATCGGCTCGTCGCCGCCGAGGAAGCCCCGGTAGAAGGCGAGCAGCAGGGCGATCGGGATCAGCAGCACCAACAGCGAGATGGCCATGTCCTTGGGTGACCGCTCGGACTTGCCCGCGTCCACCCGCGGCGGCGGGGCGGGCACCTCCCCGGTCTCCGCGGCGCCGTCGACCTCGGCGCCGCCGGCCCCTTCGCCGGGTACGCGGGCGGCCGGGCCGGGCTCGACCAGGGCCGGCTCGGCGGCCGGGGCAACGGGCGGTCGGGCGCCCTCCGGCACCGGTGGGTGGCCCTCCGGCGGGGTCGAGTCGGCGGGTACGCGATCGGCAGGCTGTGCGGGTTCCACCGTGCCATCTTCCCGCACCGCCCGACCGGCGGTATCCGGGCCATCACCGCCCCGCCCCGGCGTCGGGTCGGCCATCGTGTGAGGATCAGCGACAAACCGGCAGCCGCGACACCGAATGCTGCCGGCCCACCCCGCACCGTCGCGAGGAGGAGCCGTCATGACGAACACCAGGACGCGGATCCCACAGGATCTCGACCGCAACCTTGCCCTCGACCTGGTCCGGGTCACCGAAGCCGCGGCGATGGCGGCCGGCCGGTGGGTCGGCCGGGGCGACAAGGAGGGCGGCGACGGGGCCGCCGTCGACGCGATGCGCAAGCTGATCAACTCGATCCCGATGCGGGGCGTGGTGGTGATCGGCGAGGGCGAGAAGGACAACGCGCCGATGCTGTTCAACGGCGAGGAGGTCGGCGACGGCACCGGCCCGGAGGTGGACGTCGCGGTCGACCCGATCGACGGCACCACCCTGATGAGCAAGGGCATGCCGAACGCCCTGGCGGTGCTCGCGGTCGCCGAGCGGGGGGCGATGTTCGACCCCAGCGCGGTCTTCTACATGGAGAAGCTCGCCGTCGGCCCGGTCTACGCCGACGTGGTGGACATCAACGCCGGGGTGGCCGAGAACCTGCGCCGGATCGCCAAGGTCAAGGGCACCGACGTCTCCGAGGTGACGGTCTGCGTGCTCGACCGGTCCCGGCACGACGACCTGGTCGCGCAGATCCGCCGGACCGGCGCCGGCATCCGGTTCATCTCCGACGGGGACATCGCGGGCGCCATCGCCGCCGCCCGCGGCGAGTCGGACGTCGACGTGCTGATGGGCATCGGCGGTACGCCGGAGGGGATCACCGCCGCCTGCGCGCTCAAGTGCATGGGCGGGGCGATGCAGGCCAAGCTCTGGCCGCGCGACGACGAGGAGCGGGAGAAGGCGCTCGCCGCCGGGCACGACCTGGACCGGGTGCTCACCACCGACGACCTGGTCACCGGGGACAACTGCTTCTTCGTGGCCACCGGCGTCACCTCCGGCGACCTGCTGCGCGGGGTCCGCTACAAGGCCGGTGGGGCGTACACCCAGTCGATCGTGATGCGCTCTAAGAGCGGCACCATCCGGGTGATCGACTCGTACCACCGGCTGGAGAAGCTGGCGCTCTACTCGGCCGTCGACTTCGACGGCCGTCCGCTGGCCGAGCAGGAGTGAGCGCCGCCGGGACGACGGTCCGACCCGTCCCGCCGGCGACCCGCCGGATCGTCGGGGTGGGCTTGGCGATCGCCTCCGGGGTCGCCGTGGCCGTGCAGTCCCGGATCAACGGCGAGTTGGGCGTACGGCTGGCCGACGGGATCGCCGCCGCGGTGGTCTCCTTCGGGCTGGGCCTGCTGGTGCTGCTGGTGCTGGTGCCCGCGACGCCGACCGGGCGGCGGGGGCTGGCCGCCCTGCGCCGCGCGCTGGCCGCCGGCGAGCTGCGGCCGGTGCAGTGCCTGGGCGGCGTCTGCGGCGCGTTCCTCGTGGCCAGCCAGGGGCTGACCATCGGCGCGCTCGGTGTGGCGGTCTTCACCGTGGCGGTGGTCGCCGGCCAGTCGGCGAGCAGCCTGGCCGTGGACCGCGCCGGGGTCGGCCCGGCCGGCCGGCAACCGGTCACCGGCCAGCGGCTGGCCGGCGCCGGGCTGACCGTGGTCGCCGTGCTGCTCGCCGTCGGCGACCGGTTCGGCGACCCGGCCGCGCTGGCGCTGGCCGTGCTGCCGCTGCTCGCCGGGGTGGCCATCGCCTGGCAGCAGGCGGTCAACGGCCGGGTACGGGTGGCCACCGGCAGCGCGCTGACCGCCACGCTGGTCAACTTCACCGCCGGCACGCTGGCCCTGCTCGTCACGTTCGCCGTCGACCTGGCGGTACGCGGCCGCCCGACGGGCGGGCTGCCCAGCGAGCCCTGGCTCTACCTGGGCGGCCCGATCGGCATCGTGTTCATCGCGCTCGCCGCCGCGATCGTCCGGTTCACCGGCGTGCTGCTGCTCGGCCTGGCCACCATCGCCGGCCAGGTGGTCGGCGCCGTGCTGGTCGACCTGGTGCTGCCCACCGCGGCCTCGCACCCCGGCCCGGCCACGCTGCTGGGCGCGGCGCTGACCCTGGTCGCGGTGGTGGTGGCCGCCGTGGGCCCACCCGTGCGCCGCCCCGCCATCCGCTGAGCGGGTGGGGCCGGCGACCGACGGCCGGGCGTCACCCGGGACGAACGCCGGTGGGTCAGCCGGTGACCCGGGCCGGGGCGGGCAGGGTGGCGGCGAGCGCCTCGTCGAGCGGTGTGGGGTCGATGCCGAAGGTCGCCGTGGTGGCCGTGGAGTCGAGCAGGAACGGCCGCTCGAACTGGTAGGCCACCTCGCGCATCTCCTTCGCGGTCGGGTCGAACAGCCCGCCGAGCCAGAGCACCGGGCCGGGCATCCGGGTCAACCGCGGGGCCGGCGCGCCGGCCACGGTCGCCGCCCGGGTGGCCAGTTCCCGGATCGAGACCGCCGGCGGTGACGGCACGTGCCAGGGGCGGCCCCAGCCGCGCTCGTCACCGGCCACCGCGACCAGCGTCCGGGCCACGTCACCGACGTACGTCCAGCTGTGCGGCGCGTCCAGGTCGGCCGGCACCAGCGCCCGCCGGCCGGCCGCCACCCGGGGCAGCACCAGCATGGTCACCAGCGACTGCGCGCCGGCGCCCAGGTAGTCGGAGCCCCGCACCTCGCTGACCCGGACCCGGCCGGCCCGGTGGGCGGCCAGCGCGTCCGTCCACATCCGCACCCGGACCTGGCCCTTCACGCTGTTCGGCCGCAGCGGCGTCGACTCGGTCATCGGCGCGTCGACCGGGCCGTAGCCGTAGAGGTTGCCGACCGTGGCGAGCACCGCGCCGCCGCGCTCGGCGGCGGTGAGCAGCGCGCCGGCCAGCGGCGGCCAGTCCGTGGTCCACCGGTGGTAGGCCGGGTTCGCGCAGTTGTAGAGCGCCACCGCGCCGGTGGTCAGCTCGGCCAGCCGCTCGGCGTCCGTGGCGTCCGCCGCTACCCGCTCGACGCCCGGGTGCTCCGGCCCCCCACCGCGGCGGGTCACCAGCCGCACCCGCTCGCCCCGGTCGGCCAGGAGTCGGGCGGTGGCCGAGCCGACCGGACCGGCGCCGACGATCACATGCAGTGCCATCAGGATTCACTCTCCAGAGCGGTCATACGTTTTGAGAGCACTGCTCTCGGTAGAGCACCAGCATGCCCGCGCCGGCCGGGCCGCGTCAAGAGCAGTGCTCTCGATTTTGATACGCGCTCTCTCCATGGCAGGGTGAACGCATGTCCGCGTCCTCGATCCGCGCCCGGGTCCGCGCCGAGATGATCGACGAGATCAAGGCGGTGGCCCGGCGGCACCTGGCCACCGACGGCGCCAACCTCTCCCTGCGGGCGGTGGCCCGCGACATGGGCATGGTCTCGTCGGCGATCTACCGCTACTTCCCCAGTCGGGACGAGCTGCTCACCGCGCTGATCATCGAGGCGTACGACGCGCTGGGCAGCGCGGTGGAGGCCGCGGACGCCGACCGCGACCGCGCCGACCTGCGCGGGCGCTGGCACGCGGTCTGCCGCGCGGCCCGCGGCTGGGCGCTCGCCCATCCCGCCGAGTACGCGCTGCTCTACGGCAGCCCGGTGCCCGGCTACGCCGCCCCGGACGCCACCATCGGGCCGGCCCAGCGGCCGCCGCTGACCCTGATCGGCATCCTGCGCGACGGGTTCGCCGCCGGCCGGATCGAGCCGCCGCCGGCCACCGAGCCGGCCGGGCCGCTCCGCGCCGACCTGGCGGAGCTGGCCGCGCAGCTCGGTGGCGGCCTGCCCGAGGCGCTGCTGGCCCGCGGCATGGCCGGCTGGACCCAGCTCTTCGGGCTGATCAGCTTCGAGCTGTTCGGCCGGATCAACCGCGCGCTCCCGCACCGGGACCACTACTTCGACCACCAGATCGCGCTGATGGCCGACCTCATCGGCCTCCCGCGTCCGGCTTGACCCGGCCGCCGTCCGGCACACCGGGCGCGGGGCCGGCGGGGCGCGGCGCAGGCCAGGGCGGGTCAGGATCATCCGGGCTGCCGGCGCCGACCAACCGTGCCGCCCGCCATCCCAGCACCAGTCCCGGCCCGGCGGCCAGCACCGCCAGCAACACCGCCACCCGGGCGTACGCCGGCCGGCCGTAGAGCCATCCCGTCAACGGCAGCGCGGCCAGGGCCACGGCGACGGCGCCGGCCAGCAGCACCTCCAGGCTCCACCGGCCGGGTGCGCCCCGGCTCCAGAGCGGTACCAGCGCGAACAGCATCCCGGCCAGTAGCGCCACGAGGAGGGCGAGCAACGCCGCGATCGCGGTGACGGACTGGTCCAGCCACACCGCGGCCAGCAGGGTCGCGGCGATGGCGCCGAGCGAGGCCAGGCAGACCGGCAGCCACGGACCGTATCCGGCGCGACGCCCGGCCCGCGCGGCGGACAGGAGGAGCACCGCGACGCCCAGGGTGAGCCCGAACATCGCGGCCCGGAGCGGATCCCCGCCCCGGTCGGCGGGAGTGCTCCGGCCGAGCGTCGGAGGGCGTCCGTCGAACGGATGCCCGCTCACCTGCGCGCCGACGAAGCCGACCCGCTGCCAGGTCCCGTCGGGGCCACGGAGGGCGAAGCCATCCCGGCCGTTGGCGACGAGCACCACGTGCCGGCCGTCGGCGGTGTCCTGCACGGCCAGTTCCTGGCCGACTATCCGGGTGCCGTTGCGTCCCGACTGGGGGTACTGGCGGATCAGGACCGCCCGCTGCGCCTCAGTCACCTCCCAGGCCAGTCGCCACGAGCGGCCGCCGTCGTCGCTCTCGTCCACCCGGATCCGGCCGGCCACCAGGCGGTAGCAGCGCGCCGGCACGGCCACCGAGCAGCTCCGGCGCAACGGCTCGACCGCCGACCCCGGCTCGCCCGCCAGCGCCTGCGCTTCGCGGGGGTCAGCGTCACGCCAGGTGACCCCCGCGTCGTCACTCACCCGCCAGGAGGGGACGCCGGACGCGTGGTCGTCGTAGCTGTCGCCGATGCCGGCGGCCAGCCGACCGTCCACGACTTCGGCCCGCGACGCGTCCGGGTAGTGCACCGCGCTGGTGGCCGCCACGGCGAACGTCGCCGCCGGCAGTAGCACCAGCAACCGGACCAGCCGCGCCGAACGGCCGCGCACGGGTTCCCGCCGGGCCCGGGACCAGCCCCACCCGGCCAGAGCGAGAGCGGGCAGGGCGAGCAGGTCGGTGCGGTCCGCCCGGACCAGCGACGGTCCACTGGTCACGGTCCAGAGGGCCGACGCGCCGGCGGCGACGTACCCGCTGGACTTGACAGCGGTGAAGCTGGCGGCGACGAGACCGAGCCCGGCCACGGCGGCGGTTCGGGCCGGCAGTCGCGGCGCCAGCAGGGTGAGCAGCACCGCGACCAGCGGCGGCGCGAGGACCAGTCCGGCGACGTCGCTGAGCTTCCCGGTCAGCAGGCCCGGGAAGGCCGGCTTGAGCAGGTGGTCGTTGACCACGAGGAGGACCAGGGCGGCGACCGTCGTCGGATGGCCCAGCCAGGCCAGGGTCGCCGGCGCGCCGTCACGCTGCGGGTTCGGGTCGCTCATCGGCCCACGGTCGCAGCAACGGATCTCGATCCGGCCACGACCGGGCCAGCATCCGGTACCGCTGCGTCAGGTGCCGTCGGAGGAGTGCCCGGGGAAGAGGTGGGCGCTCGGGTCGATGGCCACCGCCGCGTTGTTCACCGCGGTGGCGGCCTCCCCGAAGCCGGTCGCGATCAGCCGCACCTTGCCCGGGTACTCGGTGATGTCGCCGGCCGCGAAGATCCGGGGCAGGTTGGTCGCCATCGCGCTGTCGACCACGATGTGCCGGCGGTCCAGCCGCAGTCCCCACTCGGCGAGCGGCCCGAGGTCGGCGGTGAAGCCGAGCGCCGCGATCACGGTGTCCACCGGCAGGGTCTCGGCGGCGCCGCCGCGTACGGTGATCTCGGCGCCGGTCACCGAGCCGTCGCCGTGCAGCCGGGTCACCTCGGCGTTGACCACCACCCGCACCGGCATGGCCAGCACCCGGGCGACAGTGGCGGCGTGCGCCCGGAACTTCTCCCGCCGGTGCACCAGGGTCACCGACCGGGCCAGCGGCTGGAGGGTGGCCGCCCAGTCGAACGCCGAGTCGCCGCCGCCGACGATCAGCACGTCCCGGTCGGCCAGCTCGGCCGGCTGCGGGACGAAGTAGACGATCCCGGCGCCGACGAAGTGCTCGGCGACCGGCAGCGGGCGGGGCGTGAAGCTGCCCAGCCCGCCGGTGATGATGACCGCGCCGCAGCTCACCTGCTCGCCACCGGCCAGCCCGAGCACCGGGCGCTCGCCGGCGTAGCCGAGCTTCTCGGCCCGGGCGCCGAGCAGGTAGAGCGGGTCGAACGGGGCGGCCTGGGCGACCAGGTTCGCCACCAGGTCGCGCCCCTTGATGGACGGGAAGCCGGCCACGTCATGGATCAGCTTCTCCGGGTACATGGCGGTGATCTGCCCGCCGGGCTCGGGCAGTGCGTCGACCACCGCGACGGACAGCCCGCGGAACCCGGCGTAGTACGCCGCGAACAGCCCGGCCGGGCCGGCCCCGATCACCGCGACATCGACCTCGCGCATGGGCGTACCGTCGCTTTCCGCTCACGGATCTACGCGTGCTGATCCCGACGGTAGGGCCGGCGGCGGGCCCGGGCAAGTACGTCCCACCGCGCCGCGGGCGACGCCGGTGGCCTGGTCAGGGCAGGGTGAGCGAGGACTCGGAGTGGTAGGGGCCGCCGAGGTCGGGGCGGCGGCGCCGGAAGACGATCGCGGCCACCACCCCGCCGAGCAGCCCGAACAGGTGCCCCTGCCAGGAGATCCGGTCGTCGGTGGGCAGGATGCCGACCAGCTGCCAGCCGTAGAGGAGGCCGACCAGCAGGACGACAGCGAAGTTCCACCAGCTCCGCTCGACGATGCCCCGGGTGAGCAGGATGCCCAGGTAGCCGAAGATGACCCCGCTGGCGCCCACCACCACCGAGTTGGACGAGCCGGTGAACCACACCCCGAGCCCGCTGACCAGCACGATCACCAGGGTGGACCAGAGGAACCGGCGGGCGCCCGCGGCCAGCACGAAGGTGCCGAGCAGGATCAGCGGGATGCTGTTGCTGTAGAGGTGGTCGAAGCCGTGGTGCAGGAACGGCGAGAAGAAGACCCCGTCCAGCCCGTCGATGCGCTGCGGGATGATCCCGGCGGCGGCGTCCAACCCGAAGGCCAGGCCCTGGTCGGCGGCCTCGACGAGGAACAGGAACGGCACCACGGCGCACATGGCGACGAAGGCCCGGCCGAGCGCGGCGTAGAACGCCTCGGTGCCGAACCGGTGCGGGTCGCCGCTTCCGGGGAGCAGGGTCACCCTCCAATGGCTATCAGCAATCGCCGGCCGCCGCCACTCAGGGCCCGGATCGGCGATCCGCGACGGCGGCGGGGCGGGTGGCACGCCACCCGCCCCGCCGGCCGTTCCGGACATCGCGGCGCGGGGTCAGGCCCGCCGCGCCGGAATGGTCGCCGCGATCAGTACCAGCCCACGTCCTGGGAGTGGGCCCACGCCTTGCAGGGCGTGCCGTAACGGCCCTCGATGTAACCGAGGCCCCACTTGATCTGGGTGGCCGGGTTGGTCTGCCAGTCGTCGGCGACCGAACCCATCTTGCTGCCCGGCAGCGCCTGCGGGATGCCGTACGCCCCGGAGGAGGAGTTGCGGGCCTTGTGGTTCCAGCCGCTCTCCTTGTCCCAGAGCTTGTTCAGGCAGGGGAACTGGTCGATCGCGAAGCCCGCATCGAGCATCAGCGCGCACCCGACCTTCCGGTTGCCGCTGAACTCGGCGCAGGACGCCGGGATCGGCCCGTCGTACGGCTTGCTCTCGGCCGCCTTGCGCTCCGCCTCTTCCCGCGCCTTCTTCCGCGACGCCGCGGCGGCCTCGGCCTCGCGGGCCCGCCGGGCGGCCTCCTTGGCGGCCGCCTCCGCGCGCAGCTTGGCCTGGTACTCGGCGGCCCGCTGCTTGGCGGATTCCAGCTGGTGGGCGGCGTGCCGCTCGCGCTGGTAGTCGAACTCGGCCTGCTCGACCGCGACTGAAGCCTGCGCGGTCAGGCCCTGCTGCTGGGTCTCCCGGTCTTCGCCCAGGTAGAAACCGCCGGCAACGCCCACGGAGAGCAGCGCGACAGCGGCCGTGCGGGCGCCGAACCGGCTCCACAGCCGACTCACGAAGTGGTCCCTTCGTCGGGTGCAAGGACACGGCACGGAGGACGCCCTGGCCGGGCGGTCCACGCCGTGAGCGCCGGCGGCCCTGGGCCGGTGACGACCGGCTCGCCGGGCCGCACCGCCGGGGCCGTCCGCCGTGTGACGAACGATCACCAACGATCTTCCCGGTACCTGGGCGCTCGTGGGACACCATCGCGCACAGTGAGGCTGATGGGAAACCAAGAGCCTCAATTGTGACTTGCACCACTACGAAAATGCGGACAAACGCCCAGGAAACGGTCGTCAGGTCGGGATGTCCTCCAGCAGATCCGTCACCATCGCGGCGATCGGAGAACGCTCCGAACGGCTGAGCGTGACGTGGGCGAAGAGCGGATGGCCCTTCAGGGCCTCGATGACGGCGGTCACGCCGTCGTGCCGACCGACCCGGAGGTTGTCCCGCTGGGCGACGTCGTGGGTGAGCACCACCCGAGAGCCCTGGCCGATCCGGGACAGCACGGTCAGCAGCACCCCGCGCTCCAGCGACTGCGCCTCGTCCACGATGACGAAGGCGTCGTGCAGGCTGCGGCCCCGGATGTGGGTCAGCGGCAGCACCTCCAGCAGGCCGCGCGAGGTGACCTCCTCCAGCACGTTCTCGTGCACCACCGAGCCGAGGGTGTCGAAGACCGCCTGCGCCCAGGGCGACATCTTCTCCGACTCCGATCCGGGCAGGTAGCCCAGTTCCTGCCCGCCGACCGCGTACAGCGGCCGGAAGACGATCACCTTCCGGTGCCGGCGGCGTTCCATCACCGCCTCCAGTCCGGCGCAGAGCGCGAGCGCCGACTTGCCGGTGCCGGCCCGGCCACCCAGCGACACGATCCCGATCGACTCGTCCAGCAGCAGGTCGAGGGCGATCCGCTGCTCGGCCGAGCGGCCGTGCACGCCGAACGCCTCCCGGTCGCCGCGGACCAGCCGGACCGTCTTGTCGGGCAGCACCCGAGCGAGCGCGGAGCCCCGGGCCGACTGCAGCACCAGGCCGGTGTGGCAGGGCAGGCCGGCGGCGCCGTCCAGGTCGAGCGTCTCACCGGCGTAGAGGCGGCCGATCTCCTCCTCGGCCAGCTCCAGTTCGGACATCCCGGTCCAGGTCGGGTCGCTGGCCTGGCCGTGCCGGTACTCGTCCGCGCGCAGGCCCACCGAGGCGGCCTTGACCCGCAGCGGCATGTCCTTGCTGACCAGGGTGACCTCGCGCCCCTCGGCAGCCAGGTTCAGCGCCACGGAGAGGATCCGGGCGTCGTTGCTCTCGTTGCGGAAGCCGGGCGGCAGCACCCCGTCGTCGGTGTGGTTCAGCTCGACGCGCAGCGTGCCGCCGGCGTCGTTGGCGGGCACCGGCCGGTCCAGCCGGCCGTGCCGCACCCGCAGCTCGTCCAGCATGCGCAGGGACTGCCGGGCGAACCAACCCAGCTCCGGGTGGTGCCGCTTGCCCTCCAGCTCCGAGATCACCACCAGCGGCAGCACCACCTCGTGCTCGGCGAAGCGGTGGAAGGCCGCCGGGTCGGAGAGCAGTACCGAGGTGTCCAGGACGAAGGCCTGGCCGCCTGGTCGGGGCTCCTCGGGATCGGCCGGCGCGGCGGCCGCCGTACGGCGGCTCCGGGTGGCGCGGCGGGTCGTGGCAGTCGCGGCCGGGGTCTGGTCGACACCGGCGGTCGTACGGCGAGTCGTCACAGGCCTGCTCCGGCGGATGGGCACCCGGCCACCCGCGTTCCGCCTCGTCCGGTGCCCGGGGACACGGGGTCGGATGCGGGCCCCGTGTGCGAGGTCGCAGGTCCGGGCTGGCCGGCTGGCCCGGGACAACCCCGTGCCATGCCTAGACGCTAGCCGCGCGCGACCGTCCCGGCTAGAGGGCGATCGTGGATCTCTGGTAACGCTCCCGTCAACGACGTGTGACCCCGGCTCGGAGCCGTTCTCGGGCGCGGCGGAACCGGCCGGGATGCATGCCCCCTGCGCGCATCCCGGCCGGCGGGGACCACCGTCACCGGTCTGACGTGGCCCCGACGGTGCGTGTCCGCCGCGGACGACGCACCGTGCCCTGGGTCCGGCCGGCGGGGCTCTCGGGTACCCCGTCGACCGGGCTCAGCCGGTCCGTCGGACGAGGGTGCCGGTCGGGTGCCGCCCGGTGACCGGGGCGGCCGGCGCCGAGAACGACGAGCCGGTGTACGTGGTGCCCGGACGGACCACCGTGGCGCTGACCCGGGTGGTCGGCGGCGGGGTGGACAGCGCGGAGGCGATGGCCGCCTGGGCGTCGCGGCGCCGGCGGTTCCAGGCGCCCCGGTCGCCGTCGAAGTAGCCCTGCCGGTAGCCGAACCGGTAGCCGATCCGGTAGCTGAGCTGACCGTGCAGCCGCCCGGCCGCATAGCTGGTCGAGCCGAGCAGGAGGACGAGGAAGACCGCGAGGAAGGGGCTCATCGGGCGGCTCCGGTCGGTCGGGGGTACCGGGTCATCGCTCCTCCGGCTCGACCGAGGTGGGGTCGACCACCAGGAGCCGGTCCAGGTCGTCCGTGCTGACCTCCTCGACCAGCTCGACGCTGATCCGGCAGCCGTCGAGGACCACCTCGGCCACCGACGAACGGCGGATCTCGCCGCCGGCGTCGTAGACCCGGACGCTGAGTTCGGGGCAGCCGAGATGGGTGCGCCACGCGTTCCACTCGGCCCGGTCGGCGACGCTGAGGGAGAGGAACCGGCAGCCTCGGGCGAGATAGAGCCGCCACGGCGCGCTGAGGCCCGCGGCCACCCCGTCGGCGATCAGGGCGAATGCCTGGGCACGGGTAGCGAGCTCGGTCACCACACCCCCCTCGCGCCGGGGGCGTGACGCATGTGAGCACTGATCGTCTCAAGCACGTGACACACCGTAGGTTGTCTCATGAGCGTGACAGTATCAGCTTTTCGTCCGTTTACCCCCGCACCTACGGGCATCTATTCTGCCCGCGTGACACCCCTCGAAAAGCGCACTGGATCGTTAACGGGGAATCCGAAGATCCCGTCACGTCAGCGTGACAGGAGCGTGCCGGGGCGCCCGTCGACGACGAACTGGCCGTACCGTCGCGACGTGACCGAGACGGCCAACGCACGGAAGATCGCCTTCGCCACCTTCGTCCGCCGCGCGCTCGACGAGGCGCGCGCCACCCGGGCCTGGAGCGGCACCGAGGTCTCCCGACGCACCGGAGTCTCCCGACAGACCATCAACCGCTGGGTACGCGGCGACTGGGCCAGCGACCCCGAGGCGGAACGCGTGGTCGCCTTCTGCGAAGGGCTCGGCCTCGATCCGGCCACCGCGTTCGCCGCACTGGGCTGGGACCGGGCCGCCCGGCCGCGGAGCACCCCGACGCCCCCGCCGATGGACCCGGACGTCGAGGCGCTGCTGCGCCGGCTGGTCGACCCCAACGTTTCCGACGCGGAGAAGTTCCACATTCGAGAGACCATCCGTTACCTCGCATACCGCCCAACCCTGCCGGTCGATGTCCGAAAGCGAGGTAAACAAGCCGGCTAGTTCCTCAGATGGCGAAAGAACAGCAGGTCAGACTCATTCGTTTCGCTCCGGGGCCGGAACGGGCGCGCTAGCGTCCCTATTCGTACTGCTTGGGCTCGTCGTCGGCGGGGGGACGGGACAAGGCCGAACCCAGCCCTGCGGGACAGAAGGAGGGGTCTGTCCATGACCCTGAAATGGTTGGCAGTCGTAGTGGCCACCGTGTCGCTGACACTGTGCGCGACCGGGAACGCGGTGACCCTCGCGGTCGACGGCGGGCAGCTTCCCCTGCTCGTCAATCTCTTCGCGCTCACCACCGCCGGCACCGCGGTCGTCCTGGCCGTCGTCGCCGAGCTGCACGACCGGCTGAACGACCGGGTCAGCGCGCTCACCGAGTTCATGGTGGCGCGACTCAACGAGATCGAGGCCCACACCGGCGACCGCAACACCGGCTTCGTGGAGGGCTACCTGCTCAGCCACGGCCAGGACGCGGCGGTCGTGCCGTTCGGACGCCGGGGACGGGGAGCCGCCGAAGGCTGACCTCCCGCGCCAGGCCGCCTTTCCGGCCGAGGAATGACCCCTCGGAGCCGGGGTACGCTGTCGCGCGTGCCGCCGTTGAATCTGGGCAACCAGCAGCCGAGGACCCCGTTGGACGTCGACCAGGCGTGGCGGACGACCGCGCCCCGGGCGGCCGAGACCGTGCTCTTCTTCGACTTCGACGGCACCCTCGCCCCGGTGGGCGACGACCCGACCGCGGTGCGGCCGGCGCCGAAGGTGCTCGAGGCGATCGAGGCGCTCGCGCCGGCGGTCCGGCGGATCGCGATCGTCTCCGCCCGGCCGGTCGAGTTCCTCCGTGACCACTTCGGCGGGCTCACCGGCGTGGACCTGTACGGCCTCTACGGGCTGGAGCACAGCCACTCCGGTGGCGAGACGGTGACCGAGCCGGCCGCGCTGCCCTGGGTGCCGACCATGGCCGACCTGGCCGACCTGGCCCGGGCGGAGCTGCCGCCCGGCGCCCTGGTCGAGTACAAGCGGCTCTCCGTGGCGCTGCACTACCGCACCGCACCCCAGCTCGCCGCCGCCGTCGAGGAGTGGGGCCGGGCCCAGGCCGAGCGGCTCGGGCTGCGGATGCAGGCCGGCCGGATGGTGCTGGAGCTCAAGCCCCCGGTCGACCGGGACAAGGGGCTGGTGATCGGCGAGGTGATCCGGGACGCCGGAGCGGCCTGGTACTTCGGCGACGACGTCTCCGACATCAAGGCGTTCGCGGCGCTGCGCGCCCGGGTCGCCGCCGACCCGGCGTTCTACGGCGTCTGCGTCGCCGTGGCCAACCCGGAGACCGGCGACGAGGTGGCCTCAGCGGCCGACCTCACCATCGACTCCCCCGCCGCCCTGGGCGACTTCCTCACCCAGGCCGCCCACCACCTCCGCTGACCACGCCGCGCCGCCGGCGCCCCGAGTGCAGCCCGGCGGTCAGGCGCCGTAGCGGCGCTGGCGGTTGGCGTACGAGCGCAGGGCGCGGAGGAAGTCGATGTGCCGGAAGTCGGGCCAGTTGAGTTCGCAGAAGTAGAACTCGGAGTGCGCCGACTGCCAGAGCATGAAGTCGGAGAGGCGCTGCTCGCCGCTGGTGCGGATGACCAGGTCGGGGTCGGGCTGGCCGCGGGTGTAGAGGTGCTCGGCGATGTGCTCGACGTCCAGCACCTCGGCCAGCTCCTCGATGGTGCCGCCGGCGGCGGCGTGCTCCAGCAGCAGCGAGCGCACCGCGTCGGTGATCTCCCGCCGGCCGCCGTAGCCGACCGCGATGTTGACCTCGGCTCCGCCGCTGCGCTCCCGGGTGCGTTCCTCGGCCGCCTTGAGCGAGGCGGCGGTCTGCGCCGGGAGCACGTCGAGCGCGCCGACCATGCGCAGCCGCCAGGGGTTGCCCTCCTCGGCCAGCTCGACGACCAGGCGCTCGATGATCTCCAGCAGCGGGTCCAGCTCGCTGGCCGGCCGGCGCAGGTTGTCGGTGGCGAGCAGATAGAGCGTGACGTGCGCGATCCCGGCCTGGTCACACCAGCCCAGCACGTGCTTGATCTTGGCGGCGCCGACCCGGTGCCCGTCGTTCGGGTCGACGAAGCCCATCTCCTTGGCCCACCGACGGTTGCCGTCGCACATCACGCCGACGTGCCGGGGCACCGGCTTGCCCGCGAGCTTCGCCGTCAGCCGGCGCTCGTACACGGAGTAGAGAAGGTTCCGCAGCGTCATCACCTTGCAGCGTAGCGACCTGCCGGGCCGATCACGGCCCCGGAGCCCGTTCCCACGCCGACAGACCGATGACGATCATGCCCAGCGTCCGCGCGTCCAGCCGGCCGTCGCCCAGCCCCAGCTCGACGATGGCCCGGTAGGTCCGGTCGTCGCGGCGAGCCGCGCGGACCGCCGCGTCGACCACCCGCCGCCGCCGGGCCAGCCAGGCCGCGACCGAACTGTGCCGCAGGTGGGTGCCGAGGCGGCGGCGCAGCGCGGCGGCGTACCGGCGGCCGGCCTGCTCGGGGGCGCCGGCCGCCGCCGCGCCGGCCAGCGCGCCGGAGAGCAGGGCGTAGAAGATCCCCTCGCCGGTGAACGGGTTGATCAGCGAGAGCGCGTCGCCGGCGAGCACCACCCGGCCCCGGCCGGGCGGCGGGCGGTGGGTGGACAGCGGCAGGTGGTGGGCGCGCAGGTCACCGACCGTGGCCGGGTCCGTCCCGGGCAGCAGCGCGCCGAGCCGGTCGAGCAGGTGGGCGCGGGTCAGCGGCTCGCCGCGCAACACCTCCCCGTACCCGACGTTCGCCCGGCCGTCGCCGATCGGGAACGACCAGGCGTACGCCGGCCAGCGCGGCGCCGAGGTGACGATGAGCTGCTCGGGCGGGCCGGGCAGCGCCGGGGCGTACCCCCGGATGGCCAGCGCCAGGTGCCGGTCGGGGTTCACCGGGTGGCCCAGCGCCCGCCGCACCACCGACCCGGCGCCGTCCGCCCCCACCACGGCCCGCGCGGACAGTTCGCCGTCGAGCACCACCCGGTCGGCGCGGACCTCGACCCGGCGCACCGCGTGGCGGCGCAGCCGCGCGCCGGCCGCCACCGCCGCCGCCACCAGCCGGGCGTCGAAGACCGCCCGGGGCACCGTGTACGCGGGCCGGGGCAGCGCCCGGGCCACCGCGCCGCCGCCCGGGCCGATCAGCCGCAACGCCGGCAGCGGCGGGTACCCGGCGACCGCGTCGGGCACCCCGAGTTCGGCGAGCACGTCCAGCGCGTGCGCGGCGACGCCGTCCCCGCACGCCTTGTCCCGCGGGAAGTCGGCCCGGTCCAGCAGCAGCACCCGCGCGCCTCGGCGGCGGGCCGCCAGGGCGGCGGCCGACCCGGCCGGGCCGGCCCCGACCACCACCACGTCGAACTCGTCGCTCACCGCGTCGCCTCCCTCCGGCCCGCGGCTCGGCTACGCCCGGGCCCTGTGCGCTGCGTGCACGTCACCCGGCGTCCCCCACACCGGCGGCTCCCACCGGCCATCCTGCCCCGCGCACGCTCACGATCGCCGATACCGCACCGGGCCCTGTCCCTCGTTTTCGCTGATCGGGCCGGCCCTCACCCGGCCGCTGTCGACCTTCCCGTCGCACGGCCGCACGGGCTTCCGCCGAGGCGGTCGAAAGCGGGTCCGTCCGCAGGGCGATGCACGGCGACCGGTCGTTTCCCCGCATACGCAGCAGTCCCCCGCCCGGTCTCAGCGCTCCACCACCGCACCACGCGACGGCAACCGCACCACGCGACGGCTAACCGCACCACGCCGACGGCTACCACACCACGCGACGGCTACCACACCACGCGACGGCGAACTGGTCACCCGGCGGCTGGCCCAGCGCCACCTCGACGCCGGCGAGCGGGTCTGGCGTCTCCCCGTGGTGGCTGGCGGGGCTGGCCCCGGCCGGCTGGCAGGTGCCTACCCCCTCCCCCAGACGCTTCAGAGCTGCCCCGTCTGTGAGGGCATGCGGGGGTGAGCGCGAACGCGAGGATCGGGTCGCCAGCCATAGGACCGGGCGCCAGCCCAGAGGACCGGGCCCCAGCCCGAAGGACCAGGCCCCAGCCCGAAGGGCCGGTCGCCGGCCACTGGTCCCATGGACGGGGCAGCTCTGAAGCGCACCGACCGCACTCGTGGTGTTCCCGCTGGCGGTGGTCGCCCGGGGCGTCGCACCGCCGGGTCAGCGCCACCGGTCGGGACCGGCCGGCACCCGTCCCGTCGCGTTCAGGCCGGGCCGGTGCGCTTGACGCGGGTGGCATGCCACAGGCCGTAGAAGGTCAGGCCGGGGCGGTGCGCTCGGCGCGGGTGGCGCGCCACAGGCCGTAGAAGGTCAGGGCGGCCGCGGCGACCAGCGGGCCGCCGTCGCGGACCAGGCCGTCCACGCCGAGCAGCCACCAGCACAGGGGCATGTCGACGGCGAGCACGACGAGGGTGACCACCACCAGCAGGCTGCGGGCCCACCGCTTGCCGCGCATCAGGAAGGCGGTGCAGAGCAGCACCGCGTAGCTGGTAGCGATGCCGGCGCCGAACCAGAGCAGCACCGCCGGCGCGGCGATCAGCCGGCCGTCCAGGATCGCGGCGGCGGCCACCAGCGCCGGGACCAGCATCAGCGGGCTGTAGGTGAACGCGGCCACGCGGCTGGTCAGCAGCCAGCCGCTGACCTGCGGGCGGCGGGGCGGGGTCTCCCGCCAGGAGATTCCCGACCGGTCGATGACCAGCCGGGGCCGGTGCCGCACCAGGTGCCCGGCCAGCGCCGGCGAGCGGTAGAGCAGCCAGACCACGGCGGCGCAGAGTGCGCTGAGCACGGCGAAGCCGACCAGGCCCGGCAGCGGCGGCACCCCCTGCCGGGGCACGATCAGCCGGCCGACCGCGAAGACCGTGGTCACCGCGAGGATCAGCCCGAACGGGCGGGCCACCGTCCGGCCGCGCCGGACGTGCCCGATCAGCAGCAGGAAACCCAGCGAGCGCAGCATCGCCCAGCCGGTCCGGACGGCCAGCCCGAAGCCCTGCTCCGGGGCGTACCACCAGTTGAGCAGCTCGACCGCGACGGTGGCCGCCGCGGTCAGCGCGAGCAGCGCGGTCAGCGCCCGGACGGCGGACGGCCGCCGGACCTCGGTCTCGGCGGCCGTCCTCATGGGATCCGATGGTGCCCGGTACGGGCAACCGTCACACCTACCTGCGCGGCTGCTCGGCGTCCAGCCGGGCGCGCAGCGCGTCCAGCTCGGCCCAGAGCACACCGGGCAGCTTGTCGCCGAACTTCTCGAACCACTCGGTGACCAGCGGCAGCTCGTTGCGCCACTCCTCCGGGTCCACCTTGAGCGCGATCCGGACGTCCTCCGGGGTCATGTCCAGGCCCTCGACGTCGAGCGCGTCCGGCGCCGGCACCATGCCGATCGGGGTCTCCACCGCCTCGGCGCGTCCCTCGATCCGCTCGATGATCCACTTGAGCACCCGGGAGTTCTCGCCGAAGCCGGGCCAGAGGAAGTTGCCCTCCGGGTCCTTGCGGAACCAGTTGACGTAGTAGATCTTCGGCAGCTTGGACTCGTCGCCGTCGGCGCCCTTGCCCATCTCGATCCAGTGCCGGAAGTAGTCACCGGCGTGGTAGCCGATGAACGGCAGCATCGCCATCGGGTCGCGCCGGACCACGCCGACCGCGCCGGAGGCGGCGGCGGTGGTCTCCGAGGAGAGCGTGGCGCCCATGTAGACACCGTGCACCCAGTCGCGCGCCTCGGTCACCAGCGGGACGGTGTCCCGGCGGCGGCCACCGAAGAGGATCGCGTCGATCGGCACGCCGTTCGGGTCGTAGTAGTCCTCGGCGAGGATCGGGCACTGCGTGATCGGGGTGCAGAACCGGCTGTTCGCGTGCGAGGAGAGGCTGTCGCTCTCCGGCGTCCAGTCGTTGCCCTTCCAGTCGATCAGGTGTGCCGGCGGCTCGCCCATGCCCTCCCACCAGATGTCCCCGTCGTCGGTCAGGGCCACGTTGGTGAAGATGGAGTTGCCGCGGTCCAGCGTCCGCATCGCGTTGGCGTTGGTCTTCCAGTCGGTGCCCGGCGCGACGCCGAAGAGGCCGTACTCGGGGTTGATCGCGTAGAGGCGGCCGTCCGGGCCGAACCGCATCCAGGCGATGTCGTCACCGATCGTCTCGACCTTCCAGCCCGGGATGGTCGGCTCCAGCATGGCGAGGTTGGTCTTGCCGCAGGCCGACGGGAAGGCGCCGGCGATGTGGTAGACCCGGCCCTCCGGCGAGGTGATCTTCAGGATCAGCATGTGCTCGGCGAGCCAGCCCTCGTCCCGTCCCATCACGCTGGCGATCCGCAGCGAGTAGCACTTCTTGCCGAGCAGCGAGTTGCCGCCGTAGCCGGAGCCGAAGGACCAGATCTCCCGGGTCTCCGGGAAGTGCGAGATGTACTTGGTCTCGTTGCACGGCCACGCCACGTCCTGCTGGCCCGGGGCGAGCGGGGCGCCGATGGAGTGCAGCGCGTGGACGAAGTCCGCGTCGTCGCCCATCGCCTCCAGGATCTTCGACCCCATCCGGGTCATGATGCGCATCGAGGCGACCACGTACGGGCTGTCGGTGATCTCCACGCCGAACATGGGGTTCTCGGCCTCGACCGGACCCATGCAGAACGGGATGACGTACATCGTGCGGCCGCGCATCGACCCGCGGTAGAGCTCCGTCATCGTCCGCTTCATCTCGGCCGGCGCCATCCAGTTGTTGGTGGGGCCGGCGTCCGCCTCGTCGACGGAGCAGATGAAGGTGCGCTCCTCGACCCGGGCGACGTCCGTCGGGTCGGTGCGCGCGTAGAACGAGTTGGGCTTCTTCTCGGGGTTGAGCCGGATCAGGGTGCCAGCCTCGACCAGTTCATCGGTGAGCCGACGCCATTCCTCGTCGGAACCGTCCACCCAGACCACCCGGTCGGGGGTGGTCAGTTCGGCGACCTCACGGACCCAGGCGAGAAGTTTGGGGTGGGACGTCGGGGCCTGATCGATACCCCGAACGGTAGCCGGAGCAACCATGACACATCTCCTTGTGGTCGACGCTGACCGGTGTATGGGATGCACGAGTCTCGGCGGCGCGATGCGTCGCCTTCGTGGAAACCTGGGATTGGGCTCAGCGTAAACCGGTGGACCTCGCCAGTCAGTGGTACTGGTTGTGAAGAACTGCACAAGGTACGGTCACGCTGCGGCATCACGAGCTAATACCCGCTTTCGCGCGCAGTTTCACGCAAATCCTGTCGCGCACCCTCGACCGACGGCGGATCGGTGACCCGCCGGGGCGTCGCGGTACGACCCGGCTCACGCCGGCTGGTTACCCGCGAATCGACGCCGGATTCCCCTCCCGACGGTTACGCTCCGTTCATCGACATCGCACCCGCCGAGGCGGCTCGCCGTTGCTACCCGTACCGGGTGACGGCAGCCGGTACGCTCGCTCCGTGGCCGCGACGATGACCGGGGAGCCGAGCTCCCGGCAGGAGCCGAGCTCCCGGGGGAACCGCCGGGGTCTCGTCCGCTCGCTGCTCGACCGGTTCGGTCATCTCGTCCGGGAGATGAGCAAGTTCGCCACGGTGGGCGGGATCGCCTTCCTCATCGACTTCGCGCTCTTCAACTACCTGACCGGCGTACGCGACGTCGAGCCGGTCATCGGGAAGACCATCTCGACGGTCATCGCGGCCACTGTCGCCTTCCTGGGCAACCGGTTCTGGACGTGGCGGCACCGCAGGGGGGCCAACCCGGCCCGCGAGTACGCACTGTTCTTCTTCTTCAACGGGGTGGGCCTGGGCATCGCGGTCGCCTGCCTCGCGGTGAGCCGTTACGGGCTCGGCAGCATCTGGCCGGAGGTGTTCCAGACCCCGCTGGCGGACAACATCGCCAGCTTCATCGTGGGCACCGGCCTCGGCACGCTGTTCCGATTCTGGTCGTACCGACGGTTCGTCTTCGTGGAAGCGGGAACTCCGGCCGTTCCGGAAGTGACGCACGACCGACCCGAGGCGTGACCTGCCGCCCACCTCGTCCGGCCGGCCCCTGCCGGCCCCGTCCACTGGCCTAAGGTGTTCCGCATGCGTCTTGTCCGTCTGCTGCCCGAGCGCTGGCAGAAGTTCATCCACGAGGCGCTCAAATTCGGCATCGTCGGCGGCATCAACACCGTCATCAATTACGCGGTGTTCAATGCGCTGGCACTCACCGTTTTTGTCGACGGTCAACTCAAGGCCACGGTCATCGCCACCGTGGTGGCGACGATCACGTCGTATCTGATGAACCGGCACTGGACGTACCGCGACCGTCCGAAATCGGCCCTACGGCGCGAATACGCCCTGTTCTTCCTGTTCAATGCGACCGGCCTGCTCATCGAGTTGGGCGTGCTCGCCCTGGCCAAGTACGGCCTCGGCGTGACCAGCCTGCTCGCGTTGAACGTGGCCAAGACCGGCGGCGTGCTGCTGGCCACGCTGTTCCGGTTCTGGTCGTACCGCACCTTCGTCTTCCAGCCGGCCCCGGCGCCGGCCGAGCAGACCTGGCACAGCATCCCGCGCGACGAGTGGGACACCATGGCCGAGATGGACCCGGTGGCCGAGCTGGCCGAGTCGATCTCCGAGCTGGAGGAGGTCCAGCCGCCACCGGCCGGCGGGAGACGCGCACCGGCCGCCGAACCGGCGCCCGGCCCGGGCGCCCCGGTGCAGGGCCGCCCGGTGCCGCTCGACGCCGGCGTCGGCGCCCTGGACCGCGAGCTCGAGGCCGAACTCGCCGCCGAACTCCAGGCCACCTCCCGCCGCACGCCACGCCGCTGACCCGAAGCCGCCGCGCGCCCACCGGCCCGGGAGCCGGGGGCGAGCGGAGATCAGGCGGGTGTCAGGTGGTGGGATCGCGCAGCGGCTTGCCCTCGTTGAGGTCGGCGAGGATGTCGCGCACTTCGGCGTCGCCGAGCGAGTGCTTGTCGTGGTGCGCCTCGACCAGCTCGTAGAGCTTGGTCTGGACCTGGCCCACCCGGGGCACGTCGTGGAGCACGGACTGGCCGCGCTCGCCGGCCGACTCGATGGTCAGCGTGCCGCAGCCGAGCAGCCGCTCGACGAAGCGCTGGTTCATCGCGTGGTCGTTGATCCGGGTGAGCGGGATGTCGCGGCGGTCCCGGGAGAGCACCCCCTGCTGGAGCAGCACCCGCTCGTTGGTGAACAGGTAGTGCGTGGTGCGCCAGACCAGGAACGGCCAGAGCGCCAGCCAGAGCACCGCCACCAGGGCCAGCACCCCGATCACGGCGAGCGCGATCGACCCACCCCCGCCGGACGGCAGCAGGACCACACCGGCCACCACCGCGCCGACGGCGAGCACCAGCACCGCCACCGGCCGGATCAGGGCCTTCCAGTGCGGGTGCAGATGCAGCACGACGTGCTCGTCCTCGGTGAGCACGTCTTCGGGGAACGCCACGGGAACCTCCTCGCAGGAACAGTCGCGCTGACCGTAACCGCTCGACCCGCGCCCGGACATCAGCCGCGCGGGCGGCACGTCCCGCCACGCGCGATCGTGCACTCGCCGGCCCTCGCTCGGGCTTTCATCCCTTTCGCCGCGGCGTCAACCGCACGATCGCGGGCAGTGGGGTCACCGCAGGTGGAGGACGTCGCCGGCGGCCAGGTGGCGCTCACCGGTCGCGGTGCGGAGGAGGAGTTGGCCGTCCGGGTCGACGCCGGTGGCCAGGCCGGTGACGTCCGTCCCGTCCGGCAGCAGCACCTTCACCTCCTTGCCGACCGTGACGCAGGCGGCCAGGTACGCGTCACGCAGCCCGCTGGCCACCGCGTCGCCACCGGCGGTGCGCCAGCGGTCGTACCAGTCGGCGACCGCGCGCAGCAGGGCCCGCAGCAGCGGATCCCGGTCGGTCGCCGCCGCGCCCGCCAGCTGGAGCGAGGTGGCGGGCAGCCCGGTCGGGTTCGCCGGCAGCTCGTCGGCGCGCAGCGTGACGTTCAGCCCGACGCCGAGCACGATCGCGGGCGGCTCACCGGCCCGGGACGCCGGCACCGCCTCGGCGAGGATCCCGGCGCACTTCGCGTCGCCGACCAGCAGGTCGTTCGGCCACTTCAGGCCGGCGTCCAGCTCCGCCAGCAGGGCCACCGCCTCGACCAGCGCCACCCCGGCCAGCAGCGGCAGCCAGCCGTACCCGGTCGAGGGCGCCGCCGGCCAGCCGCGCTCGGGGACGGCCTCGCCGGGCCGGAGCAGCACGCTGGTCGCGATGCCGGCGCGCGGCGGCGACTGCCAGACCCGGCCCCGGCGGCCACGCCCGGCGGTCTGCCGCTCGGCGACCACGACCAGGCCCTCCGGCTCGCCGGCCTGCGCCGCCTGCGCCGCGTCGGCGTTGGTCGAGCCGGTCTCCGCCCGCAGCTCCAGCCGGTTCCACGGCCCGTACGGGGCGACCAGCGCCCGCCGCAGCCGCGCCGCCGACAGCGGCGGGCGGTCCAGATCGGTGTACGGCGAGCCCGGCATTCCGCCAGCCTACGGCCCGCCCGTCGGCGGCTCGCCGGGTCGCCCCGACGAAGCTGAGGCGAACTGCACAGCGGCGACGACCTGAACCATCGTTATATTCCCTGGGTGACTACCGAGACCGGGATCAACATCCACAGCACCGCGGGCAAGCTGGCGGACCTGGAGCGCCGGGTCGACGAGGCGGTGCACGCCGGATCGGCGCGCGCCGTGGAGAAGCAGCACGCGCGGGGCAAGAAGACCGCCCGCGAGCGGATCGAGCTGCTGCTCGACGAGGGCTCGTTCGTCGAGCTGGACGAGCTGGCCCGGCACCGGTCCACCAACTTCGGGCTGGAGAGGACCCGCCCGTACGGCGACGGCGTCATCACCGGCTACGGCACCATCGACGGCCGGCAGGTGTGCGTCTTCGCCCAGGACTTCACGGTCTTCGGCGGCTCCCTCGGCGAGGTCTTCGGCGAGAAGATCGTCAAGGTGATGGACCTGGCCATGAAGATCGGCTGCCCGGTCATCGGCATCAACGACTCCGGCGGCGCCCGGATCCAGGAGGGCGTCGCCTCGCTCGGCCTCTACGGCGAGATCTTCTTCCGCAACGTGCGGGCCAGCGGCGTCATCCCGCAGATCTCCCTGATCATGGGCCCGTGCGCGGGCGGCGCTGTCTACTCCCCGGCGGTCACCGACTTCACAGTGATGGTCGACCAGACCTCGCACATGTTCATCACCGGCCCGGACGTCATCAAGACGGTCACCGGCGAGGACGTGGCGATGGAGGACCTGGGCGGCGCCCGGACGCACAACACCCGCAGCGGCAACGCGCACTACCTCGCCACCGACGAGGAGGACGCGATCGAGTACGTCAAGGCGCTGCTGTCGTACCTGCCGTCGAACAACCTGGACGAGCCGGTGGTCTACCCCGTGGACGTCGACCTCGACGTCACGGACTCCGACCGGGAACTGGACACCCTGATCCCGGACTCGGCGAACCAGCCGTACGACATGCACCGGGTCATCGAGCACGTCCTCGACGACGGCGAGTTCCTGGAGGTCCAGCCGCTCTACGCGCAGAACCTCGTGATCGGCTACGGCCGGGTCGAGGGACGGCCGGTCGGTGTGGTGGCCAACCAGCCGATGCACTTCGCCGGCACGCTGGACATCGCCGCCAGCGAGAAGGCCGCCCGCTTCGTGCGCACCTGCGACGCGTTCAACATCCCGGTGCTGACCTTCGTCGACGTGCCCGGCTTCCTGCCCGGCACCGGCCAGGAGTGGGACGGCATCATCCGCCGCGGGGCCAAGCTCATCTACGCGTACGCCGAGGCCACCGTCCCGAAGGTCACCGTCATCACCCGCAAGGCGTACGGCGGGGCGTACGACGTGATGGGCTCCAAGCACCTCGGCGCGGACCTGAACTTCGCCTGGCCGACCGCGCAGATCGCGGTGATGGGCGCGCAGGGCGCGGTGAACATCCTCTACCGGCAGGAACTGGCCGCCGCCGAGGACCCGGCCGCGGTCCGCGCCGAGAAGATCGCCGAGTACGAGGACACCCTGGCCAACCCGTACATCGCCGCCGAGCGCGGCTACGTCGACTCGGTGATCCCGCCGCACGAGACCCGCGCCCAGATCGTCCGCGCCCTGCGGGTCCTGCGGACCAAGCGGGAGACCCTGCCGCCCAAGAAGCACGGCAACATCCCGCTCTGAGCACCGTCCCGCCGCGCGGCTTCCGGAGTTGCCCGGCGGCCGCGCGGATCGTCGCCGGCGGTCAGCAGGCGGGGTTGGCGGCCACGCACATCCGGCGCGCCGCGGTCCGGCCCAGCGCCTCCAGTTCGGCGTGGCTGAGGCCGCGGTCGGGGCGGTTGCCGTCGACCGTGTCCGCCACGGTGTCCGGGCCGGTCGCCACCACGGTGACCAGGTCGCCGACGCGCACCACCATGGTGACCTCGACCGGCGGGGTCTCGGCCATCGGCTTGCCGGCCGGGCGGGTGCGCGGCGCCAGCGGCACGTGGCGCACCATCACCGACTCTTCGCCGGCGAAGCCGCTGACCGGCGCCTCCCACCGGTGGGTCTGCACGGTCGGCACGACCCGGCCGTTCAGCACGGCGGAACCGTCGAACTCCCACTCCGCGCAGGCGTGCAGCAGCAGCTTGACCAGGCCGAAGACCGCCAGGCTCTGGCCCGGCTCGACCCGGTAGACGTCCTGGGTGAGCAGCGGGCGCTGGCGCTTGGCGTCGGCCGCCGCCGGCAGCAGGGTCTGCGACCGCGAGTAGCGGGAGGTGGGGGCGGTCGACGGGACGCCGCGCTCGCGCCCGCAGGACTCCAGCATCGGGTCGAGGCGCACCGGCTCCCGCAGGCCGGCCTCACCGAGTCGGGTGCCGGTCTTCAGCGGCACGTCCCCCGGGTCGAGCAGGGCCTCCTGCGGAATCTCGGCCCGCCCGGCGGTCGCCGGCGGCACGGGGGCGGCGGCGACCAGGGGCTCCGGCGACACCGACCGCCCGGCCGCCACGTACGCGGAGCCCGACATCACGGCGAGCACGGCGGTCGCCGCCAGCACCGCGGTGCGGCGGCTGCGCCGGCGGGCCCGGGCCCGGATCTCGGCCGGCTCCGGCCAGTCGACCTCCCGCAGCGCGCGGTTCAGCCGTTCGACGACCGTCACGTCCTCACGCATCGGCGGCCTCCTCCAGGTCAACGACGGCGAGCAGCCCGGCGAGCGCGGCCCGCCCCCGGGAGAGTCGGGCCTTGACCGTGCCGACCGGGGCGGCCGTCTCCCGGGCCACCTCGGCGACCGGCATCCCGAGCAGGTAGTAGAGCGCGATCGCGGTGCGCTGCTCCTCGGGCAGCCGGCGCAGCGCGGCGACCACCTCGACGGTGTCGGTGTCCGGCCCGGGGACGCTCTCGATGGCGCCGTGCCGCAGGTAGGCCCGCGCCCGGCTGCGCAGGCTGCGCCACCGGCTCACCGCGATCCGGGACGCCACCACCCGCACCCACGCCTCCGGTTCGTCGTACCGGCTCACCGTCGACCAGCGCTGCCAGGCCCGGATGTACGCCTCCTGGACCGCGTCCTGGGCCTCGGCGAAGTCGCCGGTGAGCACGTAGACGAAGCCGAGCAGCCGTTGCCGGCTGCCGCGGTAGAACTCGTCGAACTCGTCGACGTCCGACACCTGGTTACCTCCCCCGTGGCGGTCCCAGGGGACACGCGCGAACCGGTGCCGTCGGTTGCCGGCTCAGCCGATCATCTTCGTCAACTCGGCGAGCGGGAACCCGCCGGCCGGGATCCGCTCCCGTACCGCGCGGCGGACCGCCACCTGCACCGCGGCGTTAACCGGCGTCGGTACGCCGTGCAGCCGGCCGAGCAGGACGATCTCGCCGTTGAGGTGGTCGGCCTCGGCCGAGCCGGCGCCGCGGGCGAGGCTCTGCCAGGTGGAGCCGCCGGCCCGTTCCTCCCCGCCGACCGGGCGGTGCCGGACCAGGTCACCCCGCTCGGCCGCCTCCTCGGCCCGGCTGGTGTACCCGATGCCGGCGGCGACGAGCACCGCCTCGGCCTCGGCGCGCACCCGGTCGGCGAGGTCCTCCGGGATGTCCCGGCCGAGCAGCGCCTGCAGGCCGTTGCCGAGGTTGGCCAGCAGCTTGCCGTACTTCCAGCGCATCACGTCGTCGCGGACCGGGGCCACGAAACCGGCGCCGGTCAGGTCGGCGGCGACGGCCCGGTCGACCGCGTCCGAGCCGGTGGGGTAGCGGCCCAGGTGGAGCATCCCCGGGTGCGGGTGGCCGTTGGCCACCACCAGTCCCGGTTCCAGGTGGGTGGCGGGCAGCCAGACGCAGACCGGGTGCACCGCGGCGAAGAGCCGCAGCGCGGCCGGTTCGTTGGCCACCCCGTTCTGCGCGGTGAACAGCGGCAGCCGCTCCCCCGCCGTACCGCCGCCGGCCACCGGGGCGTCCGCCCAGGTGGCGAGCGCGCCGGCGGTGTCCTGCGACTTGACGGTCAGCACCAGCACGGTGTCCGCGGGCAATGGGCGATCCCCGGGCCGGTCCACGGCGGGCAGCCGGGCGGTCTGCTCGCGCTCCGGTTGGCGCAGGGTGAGACCGCGCTGCCGGATCACGTCCAGATGCGCGCCGCGGGCCACCAGGGTGACGTCGTGGCCGGCCTCCGCCAGCCGTACGCCGATGGTGCCGCCGACCGCGCCCGCCCCGATGATCACATATCGCACGGGGCCATTCTGCCTGGTGCCCGGCGCGGCTCAGCAGGCGGCGACGGCCAGGACGGCCAGCCACGACTCGCCGACCGGCGAGCTGTCCCGTTCCCGGCGCAGCGGAACGAGGCCGGCGCCGGCGAGCACCGCCTCGATCTCGGGGAGCCGGTAGCGGGCGAAGTAGCGGTCGACCGCCTCGCCGGGCCAGCGTTCCCAGCGCTCGCCGTCGCCCTCCTTGAGGCTGAGCAGCAGCGGGCACCCCGGGCGCAGCACCCGGCGGACACCGGCCAGTGCGGCCGGCGCGTCGGCCTTCGGCAGGTGCAGCAGCGACGCCGAGCACCAGACGCCGCCCAGGGTGGCCGGCCGGAACGGCAGCCGGAGCAGATCGCCCTGCACCAGCGGCACCGACACCCGGGCGCGGGCGCGGGCCAGCATCCCGGCCGACAGGTCCAGCCCGACGCCGGCGAGCCCCAGCCCGGCCAGGAACGCCAGGTCCCGGCCCGGGCCGCAGCCCAGGTCGAGCACCGGCCCGTCGACCCGGGCGCGGAAGTCGTCGACCAGCGCCCGGTAGGTCGCCGGCACCTCGGGGTTCCGGGCGTCGAAGTCCGCCGCGATCCGGTCGTACGCCGCCCGGTTCCGCTCGATCAGCTCGGTCATCCTCGTCTCCTGCCGTCGTTCGTGCCGGGCACCGATGCTCGTGCCGGTGACCCGCTTCCGTGCCGGTCGCCGGCGGCCACGGGCGACCGTGGGGTCAGAGGGTGAGGCCGGCGTCGGTGAGGATCGGGCCGGCCAGCAGGAGCGCGCCGGCGGCCAGGGTGGCCAGGTTGACCAGCGCGAACACGGTCACCCAGAAGAACGCCGGCAGCGGGGTGATGCCGGCCAGTTGGTCGGCGTCGGATTCCGGCATCCGGCCCCGGCCGCGCAGCCGTTGCAGCTCCAGCACCGGCCGCACGCCGCCGAGCAGCAGGAACCACACCCCGGTGTACGCGAACGCGGCCTGCACCTGTGGCGAGGCGTACCAGGAGACGGCGAACACCAGCCCACCGGTGACCAGCAGCGACAGCACCCCGAACACGTTGCGGATCATGACCAGCATGGCGAGCAGCAGCACCACGGCGACCCAGAGCAGCAGGGTGATCCGGTTGCCGCCGAGCAGCCACGCTCCGGCCAGCCCGACCAGCGGCGGGGCGAGGTAGCCGGCGAGCAGCGTGAGGATCATGCCGGGGCCGGTGGGCCGGCCGGCCGAGAGGGTCAGCCCCGAGGTGTCCGAGTGCAGCCGGATGCCGCGTAGCCGACGGCCGGTGAGCAGGGCGGCCAGCGCGTGACCCCCCTCGTGCGCGATGGTGACCGCGTTGCGGGCGATCCGCCAGGGCAGCCGGGTCGAGACCACCACCAGCGCGACGGCGGCGGTGAGCAGCACCAGCAGCGGTGGCGGATCCGGCTGCGCCCCCAGGAGGCGGTCCCAGATCCCGGTCAACCCGTCGATCGACACCATGGGGCGCGAGCCTACCGGCCCGTTCAGGTGTCCACCGCGGTCCGTCGGCTCGTATCGTGTGAGACTGACGGGTGGCGATCGGAGCGGGAGGTGAACGCCGGTGAGCGCGGCCCCCCTGGGAAACCATGTCGGACTCTGGACGGAGGCCGACTACTTCGCCATGGGCGAGACCCCGAACCGGATCGAGCTGCTCGACGGGAGCCTGATCGTGAGCCCTGTCCCGAGCAAGCGGCACCAGCGGGTGTCGCGCCTGCTGGCCAACAGCGTCGAAGCCGCGGCCGACGGCCTCGCGGTGTTCGAGGCGGTCAACGTCCGGCTCGGTGTCGACCGGATCGTCATTCCGGACGTGGTCGTCGCCGATACCGACGACGAGGGCACCGTGGTGGAGGCCGGGGAGGTCGCCCTGGTCTGCGAGATCGTCTCACCGGGGAACGCGGCCGCCGACCGGCTGGTCAAGATGCAGCTCTACGCCATCGCCCGGATTCCCTGGTACCTGCTGGTCGAGCAGGACGGCCAGAGCCACTCGTTGCGACTGTTCCGGCTGGACGACGCCCACTACGTCGAGGACCGGGTCGCCAAGGCTGGCGAGGAACTCAGCCTGACCGAACCGTTCCGCTGGCGCGTCGACCCCGCATCGCTGCGCTGAGCAGCGCCCGCCACGGCTGCGCCCGGCACGTCGGGCGTCCCCGCCAACACGCAGCGTGTCGACCTGGACACGTCGCGCCAATTCCGTACGGAACGACGCAAGGCAATGTCGGACATCGATGTAGATTTCTTTAGCGCCCCTTGTGATCGAGGGCACTTACCTCCAAAGATAGGCGTCAATCCCATCGGCGTCCTTGGAGGCATCCATGACCCGTACCAGATCACCGCTGCGCAGAATGCTCGCCGCCGGCCTCACCGTGCTCGCCACCGCGGCGGCGGGGCTCGTGGCCACCACCGGACCCGCGCAGGCCGCCACCGTGCCCGGCATCGACGTGTCCCACTACCAGGGGGCCATCAACTGGACCAGCGTCCGCAACGCCGGCATCCAGTTCGCCTTCATCAAGGCCACCGAGGGCACCAGCTACAAGGACCCGCGGTTCAACACCAACTACGTGGCCGCCTACAACGCCGGCGTCATCCGGGGCGCGTACCACTTCGCCCGGCCCAACATCTCCTCCGGCGCCGTGCAGGCGAACTACCTGGCCTCCAACGGCGGCGCCTGGTCGGCCGACAGCCGCACCCTGCCTGCCGCGCTGGACCTCGAGGCCAACCCGTACTCCGGTGGCTACTGCTACGGCCTGAGCACGACCGGCATGCGCAACTGGGTGCAGGACTTCCTGAACACCTACCGCTCCCGCACCGGCCGGTACGCGGTCATCTACACCACCACCAGCTTCTGGAACACCTGCACCGGCAGCTGGAGCGGCCCGTGGGGCAACCACCCGCTGTGGATCGCCCGGTGGGCCAGCTCGCCCGGCACGCTGCCGCCCGGCGCCCCGTTCTGGAGCTTCTGGCAGTACACCAGCACCGGCAGCGTCGCCGGCATCGCCGGCAACGTGGACCGCAACTACTGGAACGGTGACCGGAGCCGGCTGATCGCGCTGGCCAACAACACCTGACCCGCCCTGATCCGCCCCTGGGGAGGCAGTTGGCGGCAGCGGGATCGGCTGTCACCGTACGGTGGACAACTGGTCCGGCTGCCGCCACGCCGCCCGGCCCGGGGTCAGGCCCGTCGCCTCGCCATCGCCGGGACCGGGGACTCCTCGCGGGCGAGGGCGCCGCGCCGCGACAGTCGCCAGCCAGCCACTCCGGCAACGGTGACGGTCACGACGCTGAGCAGCGCGACCAGCACCGGCAGCCCCAGGCTGGCCAGGACCAGGACGATGTCGCCGAGCGCGACGAGCATCCACAGTGCCACCCGGGGGCGGGCGTCCTTGCGTCGGTAGCCCATGTCGTACCTCCTTCCGTCGTGCCGGTGGAGATACCCCGGACAACGGAAGGCCATGCGAGTCAATCTCGCACCGGCGGAAATCGCGCCGATCAGTCCTGGCGGTCGGGCACGAAGCCCTTCGCGATCAGCTCGAAGTTGGGCAGGTTGGCCTGCCAGTCCTTGTCGGCCACCTCCCAGCGGAGGGCGTAGCCGCGGTCCTTGGCCGTGACGAAGCCGCGGTTGCGGACCCGGATCCGGGTGTTGTCGCGGGTCTCCCGCCAATCCCAGTCCGCGCAGGTCTTCCAGAAGTCGCAGCGCACGATATCGATGTACTCGTAGTTGTTGACAACGTTCTTCCGCGCCGGCTCGATCCTCCGCCAGTCGGCGACCGCGTCCCGCTTCGGGGTGCTGGTCCACTGGACGAGCAGCTCCCGGACCCCGTTCGGCTCCTGGAACACCACCGTGGTGCCGTCAGGCTGGCTGCGGGTCCAGCCCTCGGGCAGCGGCAGCGCGAAGCCGGCCGGGTCCTTGTGCAGCTTCCAGCCGGGCGGCAGGACCAGGCCGGACGCCGACGCCGAGGCGGAGGGGGTCGGGCTGGGGGCGGCGCTGGTCGGCGGGGGCGGAGCCGCCGCGGAGGTCGGCGCCGGGGCCGAGGTCGCCGCGGCGCCGGTCGGATCGGCCTGCGGGTTCTCGTCGTCACCGCTGTTGAGCAGCGGCACCACCACGACCAGGCCGAGCAGGAGCAGCGCCACCACCACCCCGATCAGCACGTTGCGCCGGGTGTTGTCCGGCTTCGTACCGTCGGAGGCCAGCACCGGCGCCCGCCCGGACGGCGGGCTCACCGGGGCGGGCATGACGGAGGTCGGGTTCACCGGCTTGCGCGGCTCGCCCTTCGCGCCACCCGCAGCCGGCGCCGGCGGGTCGACCTTCGTGGTGGGGCCGGCGTCCACGCTGGACGGCGGCGGCTCGACCTTCGCCGTGGGCGCGGCGTCGGAGCCGGCCGGCACCTTCGCGGTGGCGTCCTCCGCGGCCGCCCCCGCGGCGGCCGTCGAGGCGGGTGCCTGCGGCGCCCGGGGCGCCGGCGGGCTGACCGGCCGGTGCTCCTCCGCCGGTCGCGGCGCGGGCACCAGCGGCGGGCGCGGTTCGCGCGGGCCGTTCGGCCCCGGCCGGCGTACGCCGTCGAGCAGCGGGATGGTGCGTGCCCGCTTGCCGCCGGCCCGGCGGAGCAGCCGCTCGGCGACCTCGGCGGTGATCCGGTCGTTCGGGTCCTTGCGCAGCAGGCCGTTGAGCACCGGCTTGAGCGGCCCGGCGTTCTTCGGCGGCGGCAGCGGTTCGGTGGCGAGGGCGGCCAGCGTGGCGATCGCCGAGGGCCGGGCGTACGGCGACTTGCCCTCCACGGCCGCGTAGAGGGTGGCGCCCAGCGACCAGAGGTCGGCCTCCGGCCCGGCGGTGCCGTCGCGGGCCCGCTCCGGCGCGATGTACGCCGGCGAACCGAGCACCATGCCGGTGCGGGTGACGTTCGGGTCACCGGGGATGGTGGCGAGGCCGAAATCGGTCAGCACCACCCGGCCGTCGTTGCCGAGCAGCACGTTGCCCGGCTTGACGTCCCGGTGCATCACGCCGGCCTTGTGCGCCGCCTTCAGCGCGCCCAGCACGCCCAGCCCGATCTCCACCGCGCGGGCGGGCGACACCGGGCCGTCCTCGGCGAGAGTGTCCTGCAGGGACTTCGACGGCACGTACTCCATGACGATCCACGGGTCGCCGTCGGTGCGGAGCACGTCGAAGATGCGGACGACGTTGATGTGGTTGAGCCGGGCGATGGCCCGCGCCTCCCGCAGCGAACGTTCGCGCATCTCGCGGCGCTCGTCGTCGGTGAGGCTGGGCGGCGGGACCAGTTCCTTGATCGCCACATCCCGGTGCAGCACCTCGTCGCGCGCCTTCCACACCCGACCCATGCCACCCTGACCGAGCGGCGATATCAGCCGGTATCGGTCAGCGACGAGTTGGGGAAGCGCGTTCGACATCGCAGAGACGGTACCCGGAGGGCCCGACCGTCACACCGGCGGCACGCCACTGTGCGGCGTAGGTCAACTTCTGGACGCGTACGCTGGCGGCATGTCTGCCGAAGAGCCGCTGTTCCGGGTCGTCCGCGGCGTACCGACCGCCGAGGAGCTGGCCGCCCTGGTGGGCGCGATCGCCGTGCGGTCGCGGCCGGCCGCCGCGCTCGCGCCGGCCGCCGGCTCGGCCTGGGCGCGCAGCGCGCGACCGGCCGGCGCGGCCGTCGCCGCCGGTCCCGGCGCGTGGCGCGCCTCCGGCCTGCCCCGCTGACTTTTTCCGGGTACGGATCACCGCAGCTCGCTGGCCGTGATCCGGAGACCGGGTGACGGATGTCCACGGCCTGGGGGCTGCCGCCGCCGTCGCGCAGCCACTAACCTCACTCAGGGAAACCGCGCCGTAACAGGTAGGGAGGGGCCGATGATCCCCGAGGAGGACCGCCCAGCGTCCTGGCTCCGCGGCTACGGCGGCATCGAGGCCGACATCCGCAAGATGCGCGAGTTCGCCGACCGGCTCCAGGCCGAGGTGGAACGCAACTACGCACCGCACCTGTCGTACATCGCCGAGGACATGACGGCGAAGGTGCCCAACCCGGCGGACGCCTTCATCGAGCTGGTCGACTTCCTGCGCACCCACCACGAGACCCAGCAGGCCACCGCCGACATGGTCTGGGGCGTGGGCGGCGCCACCGGGCACCTCGCCGCCGCCGCCGCGACCGTCGCCGAGCAGTACACCGGTTCCGACGCCTTCTCCTCCGCCCGGGTGGCCGACGTCGAGCGGGCGCTCGCCGCCCCCGGCCCGACCGCGCCGACCGCTCCCCCGCCGATGCTGGGCGATCCCACCGGCCCGGAGAGCGGGCCGGTGGTGCTGCCGTGATCGAACGGGGCAGCGGCCGCACGTCCGGCCTCACCGACTGGCGGCTGATGGACGTGGCCAGCATGTGGGCCTGCCTGCAGGACCACGACACCACCAACCACTGGAAGCAGGTCGCCGGCTGGCGCAA
This sequence comes from Micromonospora desertarenae, assembly GCF_056150265.1. Taxonomy (NCBI): domain Bacteria; kingdom Bacillati; phylum Actinomycetota; class Actinomycetes; order Micromonosporales; family Micromonosporaceae; genus Micromonospora; species Micromonospora desertarenae. The sequence goes on along the minus strand of NZ_JAXCFQ010000006.1, from coordinate 136,392 downwards.
GGTCTGCGACCTGGCCCAGACCCACCTGGCCCGGCTCCAGGAGTACCGGCGCGGACTCGCCGAGGCATGGCCGCCGGAGACCAACGAGGCCGCCCGCGCGTACCTGCGCGAGCTGGACGAGCTGATCGACAAGGTGCGGCGCACGCACGACGCCGCCACGGCCAACTACACGGCGCTCTCCGCCGCCACCCAGGCCATCGGCAGCAGCCGGGCGCAGCTGGAGAAGGTGTACGAGGAGTGGGCGGTCAAGCTCCAGCAGAAGCGGGCGTACGAGGCGACGGCCGCCGACCCGAAGGCGGCGATGGGCAGCCGCGTCCCGGACCAGCCGGTGACCGACGCCGACCTGGAACGGCTCAACGTCCAGGCGCGCGGCATCATGTACGGCCTCAGCACCGAACTCCAACACGCCCAGGTAATGCTCCAAAAGCCCCCGACAGCACCTCGCCAAATTGGCAAGGATCCCGCGAACTCCGATATCTACACTGGCGGGCCTTCCCCAGCCATCCCCCCAGTCGTGCCAGTCCCGGTCGCACTTACGCCTAGCCCCACTTCAAGCAGCCGAACGTCCAGTTCTCCGCAGCGAGTACCTACGCCTACTGCGCCAGGTGTCGGACCGGTCTTAGGAAATGCCGCCACCGGAATTGCACCAGCACGGATAGGCCCGCCTGCAGGAGCGACGTCTGCCGCGTCGCCAACACCCTCCCCCGGTGTCGGAATACCGCCAGCCGTTCCCCCGGGGGCGACGCCACGGCTGGAAGTGCCTACGCCGGGACAAAAGCAAACGGGAACACCAAGCAAGTCGAGCGGTGGAGCTACGAATGGGGTGTCGCAAGTCGCCCAACCTTCTTCGTCCCGACCGATGCCGCCTGGTGGATTGATTGGCGGCGCTCCCGGGATGGGCCTCGGCCAACCAGGCGCGGGTAGTACCCCGCCACGACGAATCAACCCGATCGGCGGAGTGATCGGGGGCGGTGGAGCGGGCACCGCGCCAACCGGCGGAGCTGGTTCCCGCCCAGGCGGAGGTCGTGGCCTCGGCGCAGCCCACCAAATGCCACCATTTGGCGGCGCTCCTGGCTGGGGCGCATCGTCGAATTCAGCTAATGTCAGCCGCCACAACGATGGGCAAGGCTGGCACGGACGCCGCCAAGAAAGCGACGAGGATTCACGCCGCTGGGATCCGGACCACCCATGGCGGACCGACCAGGGAGTAGACCCAGTGGTTCGCCCGCCCGAGGAGGACGGTCCAATCGATCCTGGTCCTGCCATCGGCTTCAGCCGGTGAGGCTTCGGGCAAATTGGGCCGCCATACCGCTCGTCACCTTGCTGGCGTCATTCCTGCAGATTCTCCCTTCGTCTCACGTCCCGGCATATAGCGCACCAACGCCAGAGGGAGTCGACCGTGTACGAGGCGATCAGTGGCACCTTCGGTACCTCAACGTTGCAGAGGCGCATCGAATCAGCCAAGGCGAGGGCGTCACGGTCGCAGTCCCTGATACTGGTGTCGCGCCGCATCCCGATCTCAGCGCGAACCTTCTCCCAGGCACCAACTTGCTGGCCGACGGATCTGGAGACGGACAACAAGATCACAACAGTCACGGCACTGGAATGGCTGGACTGGTCGCCGCACACGGGCGTCACGGAAACAGGGGCGCGCTGGGCTTAGCCCCAAAGGCAAAGATTCTGCCGATCATCTCTTCAACGGTGAACAACGAAGGTGACGCTGACCACCTCGCTCAAGCAATCGAATTTGCCATAGGAGCAGGCGTCGACGTGATCACCATTTCCAGTAGCGGGGGATCCAACCAACGGCTTCGGCACGCAATCAACGCTGCGCACTCAGCGAATGTCATCGTCGTAGCCGCGGCAGGCAACCGGCCCGAGGACGCGGCGGTGGGCTACCCCGCCTCGGAGCAGAGTGTAATTGCTGTCGGCGGGATTGATCGAAACGGCGATCGCGCAGCCGTCTCGGTCACCGGTCCCGAGATTGACGTAGTCGCTCCAGCGGTGGACATCTACAGCACGAGCATCGACGGGAAGTACCGCAAGGGCACCGGCACCTCCGACTCAACGGCCATCGTGGCTGGCGCGGCGGCGCTGATCCGGTCGAAGTACCCGTACCTGCCCGCGTCGGAGGTGGCGCATCGGCTCACAGCTACCGCCGTTGACAAGGGGCCGCCCGGCCGCGACGACCAGTACGGCTACGGGGTGATCGACCTGGTGGCGGCACTGACGGCAGACGTACCGCCGCTGGGTTTCGGATCGGCGACGGCGAGCGCGCCGGCCGCCGGTACCCCGAGCACGACGGCGGTCGCCCGCCCGGGCGACGACGGCGACGGCGGGGCCACCGTGCGCGGCTGGGTGACGCTCGGCGTGCTGGTGGCGGCGGGCACGGCGTGGGTGCTGATCGCGCGCCACCGCCGGAGGAGCGACGACCCGCCGCCCCGGATCAGCCGCTGACTCCCAACCCGCGAACCCGTTCCCCGGCCCGCCGGCCCACGCCGGGCCGAGGCGGCCGGTAACGTCGGCGACGTGTCAGACGCCGCGCCGCTTCGCCTCGTGCTCGCCTCGGCGAGCCCTGCCCGTCGCAAGAGCCTCCAGGCTGCCGGCATCGAGCCGGATGTGCTGGTCAGTGGGGTGGACGAGTCTCTCGTCGTCACCGACCGGGCCGAGGAGCTGTGCCTGGAACTGGCCCGTCTGAAGGCCCAGGCGGTGCTCACCCGGCTGCGCCCGACCGACGACGAGCGGACCCTGGTGCTCGGCTGTGACTCGGTGCTGGCCTTCGACGGCGAGATCCTCGGCAAGCCGGCCGACGCGGCCGACGCCACCCGGCGCTGGGAGCGGATGCGGGGGCGCAGCGGCGTGCTGCACAGCGGGCACTGCCTGATCGACATCGTGGCGGGCCGGCGGGCCGAGGCGGTGGCCTCCACCACTGTGCACTTCGCCGACATCAGCGACGACGAGATCGCCACGTACGTGGCCACGGGCGAGCCGCTCGCGGTGGCCGGCGCGTTCACCATCGACGGGCTGGGCGGGCCGTTCGTGGAGCGGATCGAGGGCGACCCGGGCACCGTTGTGGGGCTCAGCCTGCCACTGCTGCGCCGCCTGCTCGCCGACCTCGACTGCCGGATCACCGATCTGTGGACGAAGATCGCGCCCGGCAACCAGACGGTCGAACCGCTCGGTTAGCGTCGCGGCCATGACCACCAAGTCGATCCCGCTCACCGACGAGTTGCACGCCTACCTGGTCGGGCACGGCGCCCCGCCGGACGAGATCATGCGTGACCTGGCCGAGGAGACCCGGGCGGTGCTGCCGCAGCACGCCCAGATGCAGGTGGCGCCGGAGCAGGCGGCCTTCCTGACCTTCCTCACCCAACTGCTGGGCGTACGGCAGGCGGTGGAGGTCGGCACCTTCACCGGGCTCTCGTCGCTGGCGATCGCCCGAGGGCTGGCCGAGGGCGGGCGGCTGACCTGCTTCGACATCTCCGAGGAGTTCACCGGCATCGCCCGGCGCTACTGGGACCGGGCGGGGGTGGCCGACCGGATCGAGCTGCGCATCGGGCCGGCCGGTGACCGGCTGCACGAACTGCCGCACGAGCGCTACCTCGACTTCGCCTTCATCGACGCCGACAAGACCGGCTACCCGGTCTACTGGGCCGAGCTGGTGCCGCGGATGCGTCCAGGCGGCGTGATCGCGGTCGACAACGTGTTGCGCGGCGGCCGGGTGATCGCCCCGCAGAGCGCCGACGACCGGGCGATCGCCGCGTTCAACGACGAGGTGCTCGCCGATGTCCGGGTCGACGCGGTGATGCTGCCGGTCGCCGACGGCCTGACCCTGGCGCGGGTGCGCTGACCACCACCCCCGGGTGGGCTCCTTGATCCACACGGGATACGCGATATGGGGGTGTCCGCGACATCCGGACACCGTCATATCCGGGAAACGGTGTGGATCAACCCCAGGCGACCGGCCGCGCTGGACGGTGGCCCGGGAAACGGTGTGGATCAACGGGCGACCGGCCGCGCTGGGCGGCCGGGGAACGGGTGGGATCAGCCCGGAACGGCCGCGAGTGGCGGCTGGTCGGCCGGGCGCTGCGCGCGCAGCGCGCGGCCGAGGCGGACGGCGAGCAGCACGGCGGCCGCGACGAAGCCGGGCACCAGCAGGAACGCCAGGTGCGGCCCCACCCCGTCGGCCACCCAGCCGAGCAGCACTGGCGCGATGCCGAAGCCGACCCCCATCGAGTACGACGCCCAGCCCGCCGCCCGGTCGGCCGCCGGCCCGGCCACGGCGAGCGCGATCGAGATGGCCAGCGGGTAGTGCAGGGCGTTGCCGAGACCGAGCACCACCAGGCCGGCGACCGCGAGCCAGCCGATCGGGGCCACCCAGAACACGGTGAACCCGGTCAGCGAGACGCCCAGCGCGGCGAGCAGCAGCGGCACCGGCCGGTACCGGAGCGCGATCCGGCCGCCGAGCAGCCGCCCGAGGAACATCCCGACGACGATCGCCGCGACCGCGGCCGAGGCGGCGCCGGCGGTCATCCCGGCGTGCGAGCGGAGCACGTCGGCGGTCCAGAGTGACAGGCACACCTCGATCGAGCCGGTGACCGCCATCAACACCCAGGCGATCCAGTACGCCCGGGACAGCCGCCGATCCACCCCGCTGCCATCGCGGGCCCCGGCACCAGCCCGAACGCCGGCACCGGCCCCAACGCCGGCATCAGCCCGAACGGCGGAAGCGGCCCCAACGCCGGCACCGGCCCGGACGCCGGAACCGGCGCGGGCTCCGGCGGCGGCGGCCGGCAGGCGTACCCGGAAGGTCAGGGCGACGAGCGCGACCAGCGTGATGAGGCCGACCTCGACGGCCATCACCGGTCGCCAGCCCCAGCCGGCGTCGACGCTGGCGCCGATCACCAGCGGCGCGAGGATGCCCATGCCGGCGCAGGCGGCGTTGGCCTCGGTGAGCGCGGCCGGCGCGGCGGGGCCGTGCCGGGCGGTGAGCACGACGTTGACCCCGCTGATCACCATCATGCCGAAGGTGGCGATCACCGCGACCGCGGTGATCGTGGCCGGCAGGGCGCGGAACGTGCCCAGGGCGGCGACGCCGACCGCCACCCCGGCCAGGCCGAGCCAGGTGGCCGGTCCCCGGCCGAACCGCCGGGCCAGGGGCGCGAAGAGCGCTCCGCCGGCCAGCGAGCCGACCGCGATGCCGGTGCTGTGCAGGCCGGCGACGGCGGCCGAGGTGCCCTGCTCGTCGCGGAGCAGCGGCACGACCGGGCCGAACCCGTAGAGGAAGAAGCCCCACAGCCCCAGTTGGGCGTAGGTCAGCCAGGTGATGCGGTCACGGGTGAGGCGGGGCACCGGCCTTACGCTACAAGCGCTCGGCCGGCACCCCGCCCCGGATGAGAGGCAACTCTCGGGTCAGCGGACGCTGCGGGCGAACTGGCGGGCGGCCCAGACCACGCCGGCGGCGGCCAGCACCGCGATGATGCTCAGCCCCTGCCAGACCTTGTCGTCGCCGAGGTTGCCGGCGAAGAGCGCGCGGGTGCCGTCGACCGCCCAGGAGAACGGGTTCCAGTCGGCGATGCCCTGCAACCAGCCGGGCGCGAAGGTGAGCGGCAGCAGGATGCCGGAGAGCAGCAGCACCGGCTGCGCCACGGTGTTCATCAGCGGGGCCAGCGCGTCCTCGCTCTTGACCTTGAGCGCCACGCCGTAGGAGACGGCCGAGGTCATCAGCGCGATCAGGGCCAGCATGAGGTACGCCAGCAGCAGGTCGCCGATGAAGACCCGCAGGTCGAACAGGAGCGCGAGCAGGGTGATGATGACCGCCTGCACGATCAGCGACACCACGTCGCGCAGCGAGCGGCCGAGCAGCAGGGCCAGCCGGCTGACCGGGGTGACCCGGGAGCGTTCGATGACCCCGGCGCGAAGCTCGGCGATCAGGCCGAAGCCCTGGAACAGGCCGCCGAAGATGGCCAGCAGCACCAGCAGGCCGGGTACGAAGATCTTGTAGGCCTCGGCCTGGCTGGGCGCGTTCAGCGCCGGCTTGAGCAGCGGGGCGAAGAGCAGCAGGTACATCACCGGCTGGAAGACGCCGACGAAGACCCAGACCGGGTTGCGCAGCAGGAGCTGGAGCTGGCGCTGGAAGATCAGCCAGGTGTCACGGGCGAGTTTCATGAGGTCTCTCCGGGTCTCGGGTCAGGACTCGCGCAGCGAGCGGCCGGTCTTGGTGAGGAAGACGTCGTCGAGGCTGGGCCGGTGCAGCTCGATGGAGCTCAGCGCCAGGCCGGCGTTGTCCACCCGGCGCAGGATCTGCGGGATGGCGGTGGCCCCCTCGTCGACGTAGAGCCGCAGCCCGCCCTCGTCGGCGGTCTCCAGCTTGTTGACGTACGGCTCGCTGTCGAGCAGTTGCGCGGCCTGCGGGGTGGCCGCGACGTCCAGCCCGAGCAGCACGACGTCGCCGGAGATCTCGCGCTTCAGGTCGGCCGGGGTGCCCTCGGCGACCACCTCGCCGTGGTCCATGATCGCGATCCGGTCGCAGAGCGCGTCGGCCTCGTCCAGGTAGTGGGTGGTGATGAAGACAGTCATCCCCTCGGTACGCAGCCGCCGGATCTCGTCCCACATGTGCGCCCGGCTCTGCGGGTCGAGGCCGGTGGTCGGCTCGTCCAGGAAGACGATCTTCGGCTCGTGGATGATGCCGAGGGCGATCTCGACCCGCCGGCGCTGGCCGCCGGAGTAGGTCTTGCACTTGCGGTCGGCGTACTCGCTGAGCTGGAAGGCGTCCAGGGCGCGGGCGGCCCGGCGGTGCGCCTCGGCCTTGCCGATGCCGTACATCCGGGCGTGCAGCACCAGCTCCTCGCGGGCGGTGGACTCGTCCCAGGTGCTGCCACCCTGGGCCACGTAGCCGATCCGGCGGCGCACCTCGGCCGGATCCTTGCGCAGGTCGGCCCCGGCGATGGTGGCCTCGCCGCCGTCGGGCTCGATCAGCGTGGCCAGCATCCGCAGGGTGGTCGTCTTGCCGGCGCCGTTCGGGCCGAGGAAGCCGAAGATCTCGCCCTCGGCGACCTGCAGGTCGACCCCGCGCACCGCCTCGACGGTCTTCGTCTCCCGACCGGCGCGGGAGCGGAACGACTTCCGCAACCCTCTGGTCTCGATCATCTCTGCTCCTGGTCGTCCGGGCCGGCGGCGGCCGGCCGGCTGTCCCCTGGGGACGGACGCCGGACGGCGCGCGCTCCCCCGTGTACCGCGAAAGGCTAACGCGATATAACTTCTGTGGTCAACGTTGACTATTCGGTTGCGGAGCCATGGCTCGGGTGCCCGCCCTCCTGCCACCCGTTCCAACCCTCCGCCTCCGCCACCCCATCAGGCAGGTACGACACACCCGAGTCGATGCGTTCGGCGACCCGCTCGCACCAGGCCGCCTCGGTCTCCGCCCGGGCCACCCAGAGCTCGAACATCCAGGCCACGTGCGCCGGCTTGCTGGCCCGGATCCAGTCGGACTCCAGCGACGCGCGGGTCGAGTCGGCGGTGGCCCGCATCAGGTTGGCCCGGTTGCGCAGGGCCGCCGCCGCCTCCTGCCGGGGCAGCGCGGGCAGGAAGGAGAACGCGGCCAGGAACGGGTCCTGCGGCTGGTGCACCTGCCACCACTGGCCGCGCAGCAGCGTCTCGAACTCGTCCTCGCCCTTGGCGGTGACCTCGTACGTGGTGCGGGCCGGCCGGGCGCCCACCTGCTCGGTGGCCACCTCGCGCAGCAGCCCCTCCTCGGTCAGCTTGCGCAGGGCGTGGTAGATCGATCCCGGTTGCACGTTCGCCCATCTGTCGGCGCTCCAACTGAGCAGCTCGCGGCGGACGTCGTAGCCGTGCACCGGCTGCATCCAGCGGACCAGGCCGAGGATCATCATTCGCGTGGCAGACACCGACCAAGCGTAATAAACAAGTTTGACTAACTGCCCTCTGGACAGTGCGGCATCCCACACTGAGCGATCGTTAGGGCCATCAGGGTGGCCGATACACTCCCGGTCAGTAACCTCCCGGGAGGAGCCCCCAAGGTGCGCAAGGTACTCATCGCCAACCGCGGCGAGATCGCCGTACGCGTCATCCGCGCCTGCCGTGACGCCGGCCTGGGCAGCGTCGCTGTCTACGCCGACTCCGACCGGGACGCCCTGCACGCCACGCTGGCCGACGAGGCGTACGCCCTCGGCGGAGACACCGCCGCCGAGAGCTACCTGCGCATCGACAAGCTGATCGACGTCGCCGCCCGGTCCGGGGCGGACGCCGTCCACCCCGGCTACGGCTTCCTCTCCGAGAACGCCGACTTCGCCCAGGCCGTCATCGACGCCGGGCTCACCTGGATCGGCCCCACCCCGCAGGCGATCCGCGACCTCGGCGACAAGGTGACCGCCCGGCACATCGCCCAGCGCGCCGGCGCCCCCCTGGTCCCCGGCACCCCGGACCCGGTGGGCAGCGCCGACGAGGTGATCGCTTTCGCTGTCGACCACGGCCTGCCGGTGGCCATCAAGGCCGCCTTCGGCGGCGGCGGCCGCGGCCTGAAGGTCGCCCGCACCATGGAGGAGATCCCGCACCTGTTCGAGTCGGCCACCCGCGAGGCGGTCGCCGCGTTCGGTCGGGGCGAGTGCTTCGTCGAGCGCTACCTGGACAAGCCCCGCCACGTCGAGGCGCAGGTGCTGGCCGACCAGCACGGCAACGTGATCGTGGTGGGCACCCGCGACTGCTCGCTCCAGCGCCGGCACCAGAAGCTGGTCGAGGAGGCCCCCGCGCCGTTCCTCACCGACGCGCAGCGCGCCCAGATCCACGACAGCGCCAAGGCGATCTGCCGGGAGGCCGGCTACCACGGCGCCGGCACGGTGGAGTACCTGGTCGGCGCGGACGGCACCATCTCCTTCCTGGAGGTGAACACCCGCCTCCAGGTGGAGCACCCGGTCACCGAGGAGACCGCCGGCATCGACCTGGTCCGCGAGCAGTTCCGGATCGCCGACGGCGAGAAGCTGCGGTTCACCGCGGACCCGACGCCGCGCGGGCACGCCATCGAGTTCCGGATCAACGGCGAGGACCCGGGCCGCAACTTCCTGCCCGCCCCCGGCACGGTCACCGCGCTACGGCTGCCGAGCGGCCCGGGCGTGCGGGTGGACACCGGCATCTCGGCCGGCGACGTGATCGGCGGCAACTTCGACTCGCTGCTGGCCAAGGTGATCATCACGGGTGAGACCCGCACCGAGGCGCTGGAGCGGGCCCGCCGGGCGCTGGACGAGATGGTCGTCGAGGGGATGGCCACCGCGCTGCCGTTCCACCGGCTGGTGGTGCGGGACGAGGCGTTCACCGCCGAGCCGTTCACCGTGCACACCCGCTGGATCGAGACCGAGTTCGACAACACCGTCCCGCCGTTCACCGCCGCCGCCGGCGCCGCCGAGGCGCCGGCCGAGCGGGAGACCGTCGTGGTCGAGGTCGGCGGGAAGCGGCTGGAGGTCACCCTCCCGGCCGGCCTCGGCGGGGGTACGGCCACCGCCGCGCCCGCCGCCCGCAAGCCGGCCCGCCGGGGCGGCGGGGCCAAGACCGGCACCGCGGTCAGCGGCGACGCGCTCACCTCCCCGATGCAGGGCACCATCGTCAAGATCGCGGTGGCCGACGGCGACACGGTGGCCGAGGGCGACCTGGTCGTGGTGCTCGAGGCGATGAAGATGGAGCAGCCGCTGCACGCCCACAAGGCCGGTACGGTCAGCGGCCTGAACGCCGAGGTCGGCGCGGTGATCACCGCGGGCGCGGCCATCTGCACCATCGCCTGACCGAGGGCGGGCGACCGCTCCCCGTTTCACCCACCCCGGCAGAACGCCTCCCGGCTGGGTCGAGCCGCACCGTCGCCGGGCCACCGGGCGTGCCCTGCCGTCCGGCCGGTCCGGCGGCCGCACCCGGGCCGGTCGCGGGGGTTTCGGCGCCGGTCAGCGCAGGGTTTCGGCGGCCACCGCGCGGACGGCTGCGGTGAGGGCGTTCAGCACGTCCGATTCCAGCCGCCAGTGCTGCCAGTAGAGCGGGATGTCCAGGTGCCGGCCGGGCGCCAGGTCCACACAGCGCCCGGTGGTCAGGTCGGCGGCGGCGATCTGCTCGGGCACCAGGCTCCAGCCGAGGCCTAGCCGGATCGCCTCGCTGAAGGCGGGCACCGACGGCACGTAGTGCACCGGCGGCTCCAGCGGGTGGCCGGTGACGGCGCGCAGGAACCGGTGCTGCACCCGGTCCTTGCGGTCGAAGACCACCAGCGGCGCCGCGGTCACCGCCTCCGTGGTGAGCCCGTCGGCGAAGTGGGCCGCCGCGAACTCGGGGGTGGCCAGCGCCTGGTAGCGCATCGCGCCGAGCCGGATCACCCGGCACCCCTGCACCGCCTCGCGTTGGGCGGTGACGGCCGCCGTCACCGAGCCGTCGCGGAGCAGCTCGGTGGTGTGGTCCTGGTCGTCCTGGCGCAGGTCGAAGAAGAGCCCCGACCGCTGCGGCAGCCGGGCCAGCGCGGCCGGGAACCAGGTGGCCAGCGAATCCGCGTTGACCACCACGGCGACCCTGGTCCGGCCGCCGCCGGTCAACGGGCCGCGCGCGTCGGCCAGCGCCTCGCGCTCCAGCAGCGCGAGCTGCCCGGCGAGCCGCAGCAGCGGCCGCCCGGCCTCGGTCGCCGAGCAGGGCCGGGTACGCCGGACCAGCACCTGGCCGACGGTCTCCTCCAGCGCCTTCACCCGCTGGCTGACCGCGGACGGGGTGATGTGCAGCAGCCGGGCCGCCGCCTCGAAGCTGCCCTCGGCGACCACCGCGGCGAGCGTCCGCAGCTGCGCCGAGTCCAGACCCTCCATAAGTTCAGCTTAAGCCACCTCAGGATCTTTAGCTGGACTGATGTTCGGCGGCGGCTCTAGCGTCGTCGCCGTGCTCACCTCCGCCGTCGCCGGGTTCTCCATGTCCATCGCGCTGATCGTCGCCATCGGCGCCCAGAACGCCTTCGTCCTGCGCCAGGGGCTGCGCCGCGAACACGTGGTGCCCGTGGTCGTCACCTGCGCCGCCTCGGACGCGCTGTTGATCGCGGCGGGCATCGCCGGGGTCGGCACCCTGGTCACCGGCCGGCCCGTCCTGCTCACCGCGATCCGCTGGGGCGGTGCCGCGTTCCTGCTCTGCTACGCGGCTCTGGCCGCCCGCCGGGCGCTGCGCCCCGGCGCGCTGCTGCCCACCGAACGCCCGCCGGCCACGCTGCGGGCGACCCTGCTCGCCTGCGCCGCCTTCACCTACCTGAACCCGCACGTCTACCTGGACACCGTGCTGCTCCTCGGCGGGATCGCCCAGCAGCACCCGCACCGCTGGCTGTTCGGCGTCGGCGCCGCGCTGGCCAGCGTGGTCTGGTTCACCGCGCTGGGCATCGGGGCGCACCGCCTCGCCCCGCTGCTCGCCCGTACCGTCGCCTGGCGGTTGCTGGACGGCCTGATCGCCGCCGTGATGGCCGCGCTCGCCGTCGCGCTGCTGCTCGGCTGACCGGGCCGCCCACCGGTCGAGCGGGGCGGGTCGAGGGTGTTTTCCGCGACCACCGGGGGCGGGCCGAGCGGTGGTCGCGGATGATGGCCGGGTGCGGTTCCTTCATGGCGCGGTCCCCGCGCACGACCTGACCTACAACGACGTCTTCATGGCGCCGGCCCGCTCCGACCTGGGCTCGCGGCTCGACGTCGACCTGGCCACCAGCGACGGTACGGGCACCACCATCCCGCTGGTGGTGTCGAACATGACAGCGGTGAGCGGACGCCGGATGGCCGAGACGGTGGCCCGGCGCGGCGCCATCGCGGTGATCCCGCAGGACATCCCGATCGAGGTGGTGGCGAACGTCGTCGGCTGGGTGAAGCAGCGCCACCTGGTGCACGACACCGCGATCACGCTCGGCCCGACCGACACCGTGGGTGACGCCATCCACCTGCTGCCGAAGCGGGCGCACGGCGCGGTGATCGTGGTCGACCCGGCGGGCCGGCCGCTGGGCGTGGTGACCGAGGCGGACACCGTGGGGGTCGACCGGTTCGCCCAGCTGCGCCACGTGATGTCCACGGAGCTGCACACCGTGCCGGCGGACGCCGACCCGCGTACCGGCTTCGACCGGCTCTCGGCCGGCCGGCGCCGGCTCGCTCCGGTGGTCGACGCCGAGGGCCGGCTGGTCGGGGTGCTCACCCGGCAGGGCGCGCTGCGCGCGACCCTCTACCGGCCGGCGGTCGACGACCGGGGCCGGCTGCGGATCGCGGCGGCGATCGGCATCAACGGCGACGTCACCGGCAAGGCGGCGGCGCTGCTGGAGGCGGGGGTGGACACCCTGGTCGTGGACACCGCGCACGGGCACCAGGAACGGATGATCTCCGCGCTGCGGGCGGTCCGCAAGCTGGACCCGGCGGTGCCGGTGGCGGCCGGCAACGTGGTCACCGCCGAGGGTGTACGCGACCTGGTGGAGGCCGGCGCGGACATCGTGAAGGTGGGCGTCGGGCCGGGCGCCATGTGCACCACCCGGATGATGACCGGGGTGGGCCGGCCACAGTTCTCGGCGGTGCTCGACTGCGCCGCGGCGGCCCGCGACCTGGGCCGGCACGTCTGGGCCGACGGCGGCGTACGGCACCCGCGGGACGTGGCGCTGGCGCTGGCCGCGGGCGCGTCGAACGTGATGATCGGCTCCTGGTTCGCCGGCACCTACGAGTCCCCCGGCGACCTCTACACCGAGCCCGACGGCCGGCGCTACAAGGAGAGCTTCGGGATGGCCTCGGCGCGGGCGGTCAGCGCCCGCACCGCCGAGGACAGCCCGTACGACCGGGCCCGCAAGGCGGTCTTCGAGGAGGGCATCTCCTCGGCCCGGATGTACCTGGACCCGAACCGGCCCGGCGTGGAGGACCTGATCGACGAGATCATCGCGGGCGTCCGCAGCGCCTTCACCTACGCCGGGGCGCGCAACCTCGCCGAGTTCCACGAGCGGGCCGTGGTCGGGGTGCAGAGCACCGCCGGCTACACCGAGGGGATGCCGCTGCCCACCAGCTGGTGAACGGCCGGTCGGTACGGCGTCCGGCCCGGGCGCCGTACCGATCAGCTCTGCCGCAGCGGCGGCATCGGCACCGGGACGTCCAGCGCGGTGGCGCCGGCACCGACGCCGCCCTCGCAGGTGTACGGCGGCACCGTGCCGATCCCCCGGGTGGCGGGGCGTTCGGCGGCCCAGAACATGAAGCCGAGCATGCCGGCGGTCGCGCCCGCGCCGTTCGGGGCGACCGTCTGCACGTACGGGGCGGTGGCCCGCTGGACCGACGTGGCCCAGTCCACGCACTCGGGCAGCGGCCGGCCGCCGTAGGCGATGTAGATGCCGCCGGTGAACTTGGCCGGGGCCAGCGGCGGCACCGGGGGGCTGTACTGCGGCTTGCCGTCGACGTGTTCCTGCCAGTTGGCCTGCGCGCTGCTCGCCGAGGCGGGCCGGGCGGTCACCATCGCGTTGGCGTAGTCGAGCACCGGCCGGTCGGTGCGCAGCCAGTCGGCGGTCGCCTTGCGGTTCAGCGCGATCAGCCAGCGGTCACCGGCCGCCACGTCGATGGTGAGCCGGGCCTGCGGCCGGGCGCCGGTGGCGTCGTACGGGTGCACCGCCCGGTAGGCGTCGATGAACGCCTGGAGCGCGGTGAGGTTCGGGTCGGTGTTCTGCTCGTAGTCGATCTCGATACCGACGCCGAGCCGGGTGGCCACCGCGGCGGCGCGCTGGCCGAACAGCGTCGGGTTCTCCGCGAGCGCGGCGTCCCAGTCGTCGGTGTAGGTGATCCCGCCGATGGAGAGCATGACCCGGATGCCCCGCGAGGTGAAGTAGTCGACGATCTCGGGGGTCATCCCCCGCGGCACCCCGTCCAGGGTGGCCTGGTCGGTGGTCTGCCGCAGCAGTGCCAGCGGGTTGACGAAGCTGAGCACCACCAGGTTGACCGAGGGGCGGCCGTCGCCCCGGTCGACCAACCAGCGGTTCTGGGCGTCGAACTCGGCGACGCTGCGGACCGTGCCCCAGGTGCAGAAGTCGTTGCCGCAGTGCCACGCGCCGTAGATCTGCACCGGGGTCGCGGCCCGGGTCGTCGGGCCGGCCCCGGACGCGGTGCCGGCCGGCGAGCGGGCTGGGCCGGCGGCGGCCGGCGGGGCCGCCGTGGCCAGGAGGAGCAGGGCCACCACGAGCAGGACGGACCGTCGCATCGGGCACCTCCTCGAGGCATCGGTGCACCTTGTTTACAGTAAGGCCGTCACATACGTCAATGTCCGCCCGGAGACCAGGCGAAGAGGCGGGAGATCACTGTCCGGGCCGCCCCGCGCGGATCGCCGCCGATCCGGGCCGGCAGCGCGCCGGAGAGCCAGAGCGTGGCGAAGCCGTGCACGATCGACCAGGCCGCCAGCGCGTCCGGCCCCGGGTCGACCGCCCGCCGGCCCGGCAGCGCCGCCACTCCCGAGTAGAGCGCCGCGCGGGCCCGCGCGTTGGCGGCCCGCACCTCGGCGGCGTCGGCCCGGTAGAGCTCGGGGCGGAACATCACCTCGAAGTGGGCGCGGTGCCGGACCGCGAAGTCGACGTACGCCACACCGGCCTCCAGCATGTCGTCGCCGGCGCCGTGCAACCGGTCGGCCAGCAGGTCGAAGCCCTCGACGGCGAGCGCGGTGAGCAATCCCGCCTTGTCGCCGAAGTGGTGTGCCGGCGCGGCGTGCGAGACGCCGGCCCGGCGGGCCAGGTCACGCAGGCTGAGCGCCGTGACGCCGGACTCCTCGATCGCCTGCACCGCCGCCGCGAGCAGGGCGCGCCGCAGGTCGCCGTGATGGTAGCCAGGTTTGCCGGTCATGCGACGATCCTATCTTTCCATTGACAAGATGCCACCGTAGCCGGCAATCTTGTCGGCGACAAGATTCGTTCCCTGGGAGGTACCGATGGCGCCACTGATCGCACTCGTGTCGGGCACCGCGCTCGCCCGGCTGGCCGGGCTGTTGGGCCTGGGGGCGCTCGACGGCTGGCATCCCGCGCTGCGGGTGGGGCTCGCGCTCATGTTCGTGGTGACCGGTGTCGCGCACTTCGCGCCCGGCTACCGGGCCGACATGATCGCGATGGTGCCGCCCGCCCTGCCCCGACCCGACCTGCTGGTGACGGTCACCGGGGTGCTGGAACTGGTGGGCGCGGTCGGGCTGCTGCTGCCGGCGACCGCCCGCTGGGCCGCGGGCGGACTGGCCCTGCTGATGCTGGCCATGTTCCCGGCGAACGTCTCGGCGGTGCGGCGTGGGCTGACCCTGGGGGGCCGGCCGGCGACCCCGCTCGGGCCGCGGACAGTGGAGCAGATCTTCTTCGTCGGCGTGGCCGCCGCTATTTCGTTTGGTGCCTGACGATTAGGGGGCTAACATAGTCCTCGTGCATCTGGTCACCCTCGACGACGTTCCGATCGGCCGGCTCCTGGTGGTCGCCGGCCATGTGGTCAGCCAGCGGTGGAACCGCCTGCTGGCGGAGAAGTTCAACCTCACCCAGGCCGGCATGGTCACGCTGATGACGCTCGCCAAGCACGGTGCGCTGCCGCATGGCGAGGTCGCCCAACGCTGCTTCGTCCGGCCGGCCACCCTGACCGGCATCATCGACACCCTCGAACGCGACGGCCTGGTCGAGCGGCAGCGTGACGAGACCGACCGGCGCAGCATCCGGCTCGCCATCACCGACGCGGGGCGGGAGCGGCTGGGGTCGCTGACCACCCTGATCCAGTCCAATCCCCCGCTCACCTCGGTCGACGCCGACCCGGCGAAGGCCGCCGTGATCCGCGAGTTCCTGTTGGAGGTCATCGGCAGCGCCGAGGAACCGCCGGTGACGGGCCGCGCCGACCTGCCGGGAGGCCCGGCGTGCTGATCCGACTGCTCCGCGACCACCTGCGCCCCTACCACCGGGCGCTGACCGCGGTGGTGCTGCTCCAGTTCGTCGGCACCATGGCCTCGCTCTACCTGCCCAGCCTCAACGCCGACATCATCGACCTGGGCGTGGCCCGCGGCGACACCGACTACATCCTGCGTACCGGCGGTTGGATGCTGCTGGTCAGCCTGGCGCAGATCGTCTGCTCGATCGGCGCGGTCCACCTCGGCGCGCGGACCGCGATGGGCTTCGGCCGGGACGTCCGGGCCGCCGTCTTCACGCACGTCAACCGGTTCTCGGCCCGCGAGGTCGCCCGCTTCGGGGCACCGTCGCTGATCACCCGCAATACCAACGACGTCCAGCAGGTGCAGATGCTCGTGCTGATGAGCTGCACCATGCTGGTGGCCGCACCGATCATGAGCGTCGGCGGCGTGGTGATGGCGCTGCGCGAGGACGTCGGGCTGTCCTGGCTGATGCTGGTCAGCGTGCCGGTGCTCGCCGTCACGCTGGGGCTGGTGACCCGGCGGATGGTGCCCGGCTTCCGGCTCATGCAGACCCGCATCGACGCGGTGAACCGGGTGCTGCGCGAGCAGATCACCGGCATCCGGGTGGTCCGGGCGTTCGTCCGCGAGCCGTACGAGACGCGCCGCTTCGCCACCGTGAACGCCGAGCTGACCGCGACCGCGTTGCAGACCGGCCGGCTGATGGCGCTGGTCTTCCCGGTGGTGATGCTGGTGCTCAACGTCTCCAGCGTCGCCGTGCTCTGGTTCGGCGCGCAGCGGGTGGACGCCGGGGCGATCCAGGTGGGCGCGCTGACCGCCTTCCTCCAGTACCTCATGCAGATCCTGATGGCGGTCATGATGGCCACCTTCATGCTGATGATGGTCCCGCGCGCGGCGGTCGGCGCGGAGCGCATCGTCGAGGTGCTGGACACCGACTCGTCGGTGCTGCCGCCGGCGGCCCCGGTGACCGAGGTGCCGACGCGCGGCGAGTTGGAGCTGCGCGGGGTGCGGTTCCAGTACCCGGGCGCGGCCGAGCCGGTGCTGCGGGACGTCTCCTTCCGGGTCACCGCCGGGACCACCACGGCGATCGTCGGCAGCACCGGCGCCGGCAAGACCACCCTGCTGTCGCTGGTCCCCCGACTGGTCGACGCGACGGCCGGGGCGGTGCTGGTCGACGGGGTCGACGTCCGCGAGCTGGCGCCGGACGAGTTGTGGCGCCGGATCGGCCTGGTGCCGCAGCGGCCGTACCTGTTCACCGGCACGGTGGCGAGCAACCTGCGCTACGGCAACCCGGACGCCACCGACGCGGAACTGTGGGCGGCGCTGGAGATCGCCCAGGCCCGGGACTTCGTGGCCGCGATGCCGGAGGGGCTGGCGGCCCCGATCGCGCAGGGCGGCACCAACGTCTCCGGTGGGCAGCGGCAGCGGCTGGCGATCGCCCGCGCGCTGGTCCGCCGGCCGGAGATCTACCTCTTCGACGACTCGTTCTCCGCGCTCGACCTCGGCACCGACGCGCGGCTGCGGGCGGCGCTGCGGCCGGTCACCGCCGACGCCGCCGTGGTGATCGTGGCCCAGCGGGTCTCCACGATCGTCGACGCCGATCAGATCATCGTGCTGGAGAACGGGGGCGTGGTCGGGGTGGGCCGACACGAACAGCTACTGAAGACCTGCCCGACCTACGCGGAGATCGTCGCCTCCCAGCAGACGGCGGAGGTGCCGGCATGAGCGAGCAGCAGGAAGCGCGGGCGGCCGTACCCGCGCAGAAGCCGGCGGCCGACGGGCCCACGCCGAAGCGGTTGCCCGGCGGTGGGCAGCGCGGCCCCGGGTGGATGGGTGCCGGGATGCCCGCCGAGCGGTCGATGACCTTCGGGCCGTCCGCGCGGCGGCTGCTCGGCCGGCTCCGGCCGCACCGGCTCCAGCTCACCGCGATCATCGCGCTGGCGGTGGTCAGCGTCGGGCTCAGCGTGATCGGCCCGAAGGTGCTCGGCCACGCCACCGACCTGATCTTCACCGGGGTGATCGGCCGGCAACTGCCGGAGGGCACCACCGCCGAGCAGTCCGTGGCCGCCGCCCGGGCGGCCGGCAACGACAGCTTCGCCGACATGCTCGCCCGGATGGACGTGGTGCCCGGGGTGGGCGTCGACTTCGCGGCGCTGGGCCGGGTGCTGCTGCTGGCGCTCGGGCTCTACCTCGCCGCCAGCCTGCTGATGTGGTGGCAGGGTTGGCTGCTCACCGGCGTCGTGCAGCGGACCGTGCAGCGGCTGCGCGCCGACGTGGAGGAGAAGCTCAACCGGCTGCCACTGCCCTACTTCGACCGGCAACCGCGCGGTGAGCTGCTCAGCCGGGTCACCAACGACATCGACAACATCTCGACCAGCCTCCAGCAGACGCTGAGCCAGTTGCTCACCTCGCTGCTCACCGTGGTCGGCGTCCTGGCGATGATGTTCTGGATCTCGCCGCTGCTGGCCCTGATCGCGCTTGTCGCGGTGCCGCTCTCGGTGCTGGTCACTCAGCGGATCGCCAAGCGGTCGCAGCGCCAGTTCATCGCCCAGTGGACGCACACCGGCCAGCTCAACGGTCAGATCGAGGAGGCGTTCACCGGCCACGAGCTGGTCAAGGTCTTCGGCCGCCAGCGGGAGGTGGAGGCCGCCTTCGCCGCCAAGAACGAGGAGCTGTTCAAGGCCAGCTTCGGCGCCCAGTTCATCTCCGGGATCATCATGCCGTCGATGATGTTCATCGGGAACCTCAGCTACGTGGCGATCGCCGTGGTCGGCGGCCTGCGGGTGGCCACCGGGGCGATGAGCCTCGGCGACGTGCAGGCGTTCATCCAGTACTCCCGGCAGTTCACCCAGCCGCTGACCCAGGTCGCCTCGATGGCCAACCTGCTCCAGTCCGGGGTGGCCTCGGCCGAGCGGGTGTTCGCGGTGCTCGACGCCGAGGAGCAGAGCCCGGACCCGGCCGAGCCGGCCCGGGTCCGCGACCCGCGCGGCCGGGTCGAGTTCGAGCACGTGTCGTTCCGGTACGAGCCGGACAAGCCACTGATCGAGGACCTGTCGCTGGTGGCCGAGCCGGGGCACACGGTGGCCATCGTCGGGCCGACCGGGGCCGGCAAGACCACCCTGGTCAACCTGGTCATGCGCTTCTACGAGCTGGACGCCGGCCGGATCACCCTGGACGGGGTGGACGTCACCACGATGCGCCGCGACGACCTGCGCGGCCGGATCGGGATGGTGCTCCAGGACACCTGGCTCTTCGGCGGCACCATCCGGGACAACATCGCCTACGGGCGGCCCGATGCCACCGACGAGGAGATCCTGGCCGCCGCCCGGGCCACCTTCGTGGACCGGTTCGTCCGCAGCCTGCCGGACGGCTACGACACGGTGATCGACGAGGAGGGCAGCAACGTCAGCGCCGGCGAGAAACAGCTGATCACCATCGCCCGGGCGTTCCTCGCCGAGCCGTCGCTGCTGATCCTGGACGAGGCGACCAGCTCGGTCGACACCCGTACCGAGGTGCTGCTCCAGCGGGCGATGGCCGCGCTGCGCTCGGACCGGACCAGCTTCGTGATCGCGCACCGGCTCTCCACCATCCGGGACGCCGACCTGATCCTGATGATGGAGGACGGCCGGATCGTCGAGCAGGGCACCCACGAGGAGCTGCTCGCCGCCGGCGGCGCGTACCACCGGCTGTACCAGGCCCAGTTCGCCCAGCCGGTGGTCGACGAGGTCGATGCCGAGCCGGTGGCGCGGTGACGGTCAGCGGTGGACCCGGTCGAGGAAGTCCCGCAGCAGGCGCACCACCTCGTCGAGGTGCGTCTCCAGCAGCCAGTGCCCGCCGTCGAGCAGGTGCAGCTCCGCGTCGGGCAGGTCCCGCAGGTAGGCGCGGGCCGCGCCGGCCGGCATGTAGCCGTCGTGCGGTCCCCACACGATCAGCGTCGGCGGCCGGTGGCTGCGCAGGTACTCCTGCTGGCGGGGGAACCAGGCGACGGTGCTGCCCTGGTCGGCCAGGAGGCGGACCAGGGCGTCCCGCCGCGCCGGTTCGGCCCGCACCTGGGCCCAGGACAGCCGCCACAGGTCGGGGCTGACCCGGTCGGTCAACCGGTCCGGCAGCTCGCCGAGGAACTCGCCGCGGAAGCCCGCCTCGCTGACCGCCTCGGCGAGGCGGGCCCGGCCCTCGTCGGTGGGGTCGCGCCAGAACCGCTTCAGCGGCTCGTACTTGGGGCCGTGCTGGTCGGGGTAGATGTCGCCGTTCTGGATGACCAGGCCGGCGACCCGCTCCGGCGCGGCCATCGCCAGCCGCAGCCCGAACTGGCTGCCGTAGTCCTGGAGGTAGATCACGTAGCGGGTGAGCGACAGCACCTCGGTGAACCGGCGCAGCAGCGCGGCGTAGGCGTCGAAGGTGTACCCGAACCGGGCCGGGTCCGGCGTGTCGCTGTAGCCGAAACCGGGCAGGTCCGGTGCGATCGCCCGCCACCGGTCGCCGAGCGCGGGCAGCAGGTTGCGGAACTGGAACGACGACGACGGGTAGCCGTGCGGCAGCAGCACCACCGGGGCGTCCGGCGGCCCGGACTCCCGGTAGAAGACGTCGATCCCGTCGACGTCGACGGTGCGGTGCGCGACAGCTGCGTGGGCCACGGTCCCCTCCTGACCGCCACGCTACGGCCGGACGCCCCGGCCCGGGTCGGAACCGACCGGGCCGGGGACGCCGGCGACCTGCTCGGCGCGGGCTCAGCCGACGCCGAGCAGGTCCGCCGAGCGGGCGGCCACCACCCCGGCGACCAGCCCGAGCGCGTCGCCGACGGGCATCGGGTCCAGCCCGCGGCCGTCGCGCAGCCGCAGCGAGACCCGTCCGTCGGCGGCCTCCCGGGGCCCGATCACCGCGACGTACGGCAGCCGGCGCCGGGCGGCGTCGCGTACCCGGGCGCCCAGCGAGCCGGCGCGGTCGACCTCGGCCCGCAGCCCGGCCGCCAAGGCGTCGGCGGCGAACCGGTCCGCCGCCTCGGCCTGCCCGTCGTCGACCGGCAGCACCACCAGCTGCACCGGGGCGTACCAGGCCGGGAACGCGCCCTGGTGCACCTCGATCAGGTACGCGAAGAGCCGCTCCATGCTGCCCACCAGGCTCCGGTGCACCATCACCGGCCGGCGCCGCGCCCCGTCCGCGTCGGTGTACCAGAGGTCGAACTTCGCCGGCTTGTCGAAGTCGAGCTGCACGGTGGACAGGGTCGACTCCCGGCCGGCGGCGTCGACGATCTGGATATCGATCTTCGGACCGTAGAAGGCGGCGTCGCCGGGCGCCTCGGCGTACTCCACCCCGGCCAGGGCCTCCCGCAGCAGTTCCTCGGCGCGCGCCCACTGCGCGTCGTCGCCGACGTAGCGCTGCTCCGGCCCGCGCAGCGACAGCCGGTAGCCGGCGGGTCGTACGCCGAGCGCCGCGTGCGCCGCGCGGATCAGCCCGAGGATGGCACCGACCTCCGCGCCCACCTGCTCCAGGGCACAGAAGTTGTGCGCGTCGTTGAGCGAGATGGCACGGACCCGGGACAGCCCGCCCAGCACCCCCGAGCGCTCGGCCCGGTACATCCCGCCCAGTTCGGCGATGCGCAGCGGCAGTTCCCGGTAGGAGCGGCCCCGGGCCCGGTAGACCAGGGCGTGGTGCGGGCAGAGCGCCGGCCGGAGCACGAACTCGTCGTCGGCGCTGAGCCGCATCGGCGGGAACATGTCGTCGGCGAAGTAGTCGAGGTGGCCGGAGATCTCGAAGAGCTGCCGTTTGCCCAGCGGCGGGGAGTAGACGTGCCGGTAGCCGGCCCGGCGCTCCAGCTCCCGCACGTACTCCTCGACGGCGTGCCGGGCGGCGGCGCCGGCCGGCAGCCAGATCGGCAGCCCGGCGCCGGCCAGCGGGTCGGAGACGAACAGGTCCAGCTCCCGGCCGAGCCTGCGGTGATCGATCATGTCGCGCTCCTGGTTCGGGTACGCCCCACGGGCGAGCCGGTCCGGAACGCCACGAGGCCCCGGGGCGGATCGCCCCGGGGCCTCGTCGACGGTCAGGTCAGTACGGCGCGCCGGGGTCTCCCGGCGTCGTGGTCAGCACCGCACTGCGCATGCCGCGACGGTACGTCGGCCGCGGCGCGGACCGCACCCGCATTTCCCGGAGCGCGGCCGGGCGGACGGGAGGCGGTGGTGGGCCGCCGGCACGGGACCTGCCGGCGGCCCACGGCGACCCGCCGTCGGAAACGGGGGACCCGACGGTCCTGGGCCGCGCGCCGACAACGGTACGCCGACGGCGGCCGATCCGCCGACCGCCGGCGCACGCGTCACGGCCCGGGCGTCCGGTCGTTGAACCCGGGGTGGCGCAGCCGTGTCGGCGGTCACCACCGGCCAGGGCCGTTCCCGACGACGCCGGCGGAGGCGTCAGGCTCGGTACACCCATTCGGCCCCGTCCGGCGAGGTGGCAGTCGTGCCCGAACTACTCACTGAGGTCGCGTCACCGACCTGGGCGTACCTCGTGCTGCTCGGGCTGCTGGTCGCGGACGCCTTCGTGCCGGTGATCCCCACCCAGGTCGTCATGATCACCAGCGGCGCGCTCACCGTGTACGGCGGGCTGAACCTGCCGCTGACCATCGCCGTCGGCGCGCTCGGCGTCTTCGCCGGCGACCTGGTCTGCTACCTGCTCGGCCGGAGCGCGCCCGACCACCGACCGCCCCGTCCCGGCCGACCGGGCCGGGCCCGGCGGGTCGCCGGCCGGGTCACCCGGGGACTGCGCCGCCCCGGCCCGCTGGTGATCCTGCTCTGCCGGTTCGTGCCCGGCGGGCGGATGGCGGCCTGCTTCTCCGCCGGGCGCAGCCGGTACCCGTACCGCCTCTTCCTGCTCTACGAGACGCTGGCCGCACTGGCCTGGGCGTCGTACGGGGCGCTGGTCGGGCACCTGGGCGGCACCGCGCTGACCGGGTCGGCCTGGCGGCTGGCCGTGGTCGCCGGGGTGGCGGCGCTCGGGTTCGCCGCCGCCGGTTGGGCGATGACCCTGCTCAGCGCCCGCCAGCAGTCCCCCACCCCGGCCGAGGCGACCGCCGACTGAGCGTGTCTCGGGCCGCACCGGTATAAGCTCGGCTTATATTGACCGGGTGTGGGACGTCAGGCTGCATCCCGAGGTGGAGCGATGACCAGCGGATCGGACTGGCGGGACGTCAAGGCCCGGGCACGCGAGCTGGACCCGACCTGGGAGCAGCCCGACCGGGTGGCCCGGCGCGGCCGGATGCGCGAGCAGATGCTGGCCTCGGTGAGCGGCGCCCAGCTGGCGGAGATCCGCCGCCAACTGGGCATGACCCAGAGCCAGTTGGCCGAGGCGGCAGGTCTCTCCCAGGCACGGATCAGCCAGATCGAGAACGGGGAACACACCAACCTCGACACGTTGCGGGCGTACGTCACGGGCCTCGGTGGTCACCTCGACGTGGTCGCCAGGATCGGGAACATCCACCTCAACGTGGCGTGACCTCTAGGGGTCGCCCCCGGGATCGATCTCGGTGGTCGTCCCGGATCCGCCTGAGGCGCCCACGGCGGCAGGCTGAGGCATGCCTGGAACCCGGAACAGCGGCCTGCTGGCCCTCGGCGGCATCGCCCTGGCGGCGCTGCTCGCCGTGATCGGTCATCTCGAGGTCAACGAGGACCTGGATCCCTGGTCGCTGACCGTCAGCGACTACGCCGTCTCCGACCGGGGCGGCGTGATCGACGTGGCCATGGTGGTGCTGGCGGCGGCCACCGCCGCACTCCTGCCCGCCCTGCGACGCGCCGTCACACCCGCCGACAACCGCCGGCCCCGACCGGGTCCGATCGCGGGCGGGCGGCTGGGAGAGATCCTGCTGGCCGCCTGGGTCGGCGGGCTGCTGCTCGCGGCGATCGTCCCGACCAACGAGCCCGGGCTGCCCATGGACACCGCCGCCTACGTGCACCGGTACGCCTCGGTGGTCGCCTTCCTGGCGCTGCCGGTCGGCGGCTGGCTGCTCGCCCGGCGGCTGCCGGCGGCCACCGGCCGCTGGGTACGCGGGTTCGCCCTGGCCAGCCTGGCCCTGGCGGCGGTGATGGTCTGGTCGGCCTACCCCGGCGACCGGGTCCTGCTCGGCCTGATCGAGCGCCTGCTCATCCTCGCCGAGGTGGCCCTGCTCGCCACCGTGGCGCTCTGGTTCGGCACGCGGCGGCAGCGCCCTGCCCGACCCGAGCGGCTGCCGCTGCGGCCCGCGTCGCACGATCGCGGCCTCGTCGGCCTGGAGTGCCGGGACTGACCGCCGGTCACTCCAGCTCGTGCAGCATGAGCTGGCGGGCCGCCTCGGTGATCGAGCCGGACAGCGACGGGTAGATCGTGATGGTCTGGGCCAGCTCGTTGACGGTGAGGTTGTTCTCCACCGCCATGGTGATCGGCAGGATCAGCTCGCTGGCCTTCGGGGCGACCACCACGCCGCCGATCACCTGGCCGCTGGCCGGCCGGCAGAAGAGCTTCACGAAGCCGTCGGCCAGGTCGGCCATCTTCGCCCGCGCGTTGCCGGAGAGCGGCAGCATCACCTGCCGGGCCGGGACCTTGCCGGCGTCCACCTCGTCCTGGGAGACGCCGACGGTGGCCAGCTCCGGGTCGGTGAAGACGTTCGCCGCGACGGTACGCAGCCGCAGCGGCCGGACCGCCTCGCCGAGCGCGTGCCACATCGCGATCCGGCCCTGCATGGCCGCGACGCTGGCCAGCGGCAGCACGCCGGTGCAGTCGCCCGCGGCGTAGATGCCGGGGACGTTGGTGCGGGAGACCCGGTCGACCGTGACGTAGCCGCCCTTGGCCAGCTCGACGCCGTACTCGGCCAGGCCGAGGTTGGCGGTGTTCGGGATGGAACCGACGGCGATCAGCGCGTGCGAGCCGTACACCTTGCGGCCGTCGGAGAGCTCGACCTCGACGCCGTCGTCGGTCCGGCGGACCGCGTCGGCGCGGGAGTTGTTCAGGATGCTCATGCCCCGGTTGCGGAAGACCCGCTCGATGGCCATCGCCGCGTCGGCGTCCTCGTGCGGCATCACCCGGTCGCGGCTGGAGACCAGGGTCACCTCGACGCCCATCGCCAGGTAGGCGCTGGCGAACTCGGCGCCGGTGACGCCGGAGCCGACCACGATCAGGTGCTCGGGCAGCTCGGGCAGGTCGTAGACCTGGCGCCAGGTCAGAATGCGCTCGCCGTCCGGTACGGCGGTGGGCAGCTGGCGCGGCGTGGCGCCGGTGGCGACCAGCACCGTGGACGCGTCGATCGAGTAGTCGGCGCCGCCCTCGGCCGGCGTGACGACCACCCGGTGGGTGTGACCGAGCGTGTCCTCGCCGAGCCGGGCACTGCCGGCGACGAAGGTCACCCCGGCCTTGAGCAGCTTGGCGTGGATGTCGGCGGACTGGGCCAGGGCGAGCCGCTTGACCCGCTCGTGCACCGCCCGGGCGTCGACGGTGACCGCCTCCAGCCCGTCGGAGTGCACGCCGAACTCCTCGGTGTCCCGGTAGCCGGTCACCACCTCGGAGCTGGCGATGAAGGTCTTCGACGGGACGCAGTCGGACAGCACGCACGCCCCGCCGGCGCCCTCGGCCTCCACCACGGTGACATCAGCGTCCAGCTGGGCGGCGACCAGCGCCGCCTCGTACCCGGCCGGCCCACCGCCGATGATCACGATCCGGCTCACAGCGCTCGCCCTTCGTCGATGCTCACAGTGACTTTCTTCTCCCGAACGCGCTCGACACGCACCGTCGTATTCTCCCCCACCCGCCGGCCGGGCTATCGTCATCGCCGTGCGTCATTACGCCGCCTACGGCTCAAACCTCGACCCCGCCCGGATGCGTGCCTACTGTCCGCATTCGCCCATGGTGGGCACCGGCTGGCTGGAGGGCTGGCGGCTCACCTTCGCGGGCGAGGACGTGATCGGCTGGGAGGGCGCGGTCAGCACCGTCGTCGAGTCCCCCGGCGACCGGGTGTTCGTGGCGCTCTACGACATCCACCCGTACGACGCCGCCCAGCTCGACGAGATCGAGGGGGTGACCGCCGGCACGTACCGCAAGCTGCACGTGCGGGTCTCCACCCTCGACGGGGACGTCACCGCGTGGATCTACGTCTTCGACGGCTACGAGGGCGGCCTGCCCACCTCGTGGTACCTCTCGGAGATCGCGAACGCCGCCGAGAAGGCGGGCGCCCCGGACGACTACGTCACCGAGCTGCGGTCCCGCCCCACCGGCACCGCTTCGGCCTAGCCGCGCGTATCCCACGACCCACAGTCTGCTCCCAGCCGGGACCGCCCGACCAGGCGGCCCCGGCCAGGGTCGTCAATCACACACCGGTGGCGGGTACGACCCGCTGGTACATGTCCGTCCAGCGCACCTCGCGCAGCCCGACCGACCGGTAGAGCGTCACCGGGGCGGTCGGGTTGGTCAGGTCCACGCCCAGCCCGGCGTACTTGCGCCCCTTCTCGGCGTACGTCGTGAAGGCCCGCCACAGCAGCGCCGCGCCCACCCCGCGCCGCCGGTACGCGGGCAGCACCGACAGCGTCCGCACGAAGCCCTCGTCCTGCTCCAGCGCCTGGTCGGAGGACTGCAACGCCCCCGCGGGCACCCCGTCGACCTCGGCGAAGAACCACTCGTCCCAGAGCGTCCCGTGCGCGCGGAGCGCCTCGCGCCAGCGGTCGAAGCCGGCCGGTTCGTAGTCCAGGGTGTCCCGGAACGCGGTGTCGTAGATCTGGTGGAACAGCCGCAGGTCGGCCTCGTCGCCGGCGCGCAGCGGCCGGACCGTCACGCCCGGCGGCAGCGGCGGCTCGGCGGGCAGGTCGGCCAGCTCCCGGCGCATCCGCACGTACCGCTTGGCGCGACGGAACCCGGCCTCGGCCAGCTCGGCCGCCCAGCGCGTCTCCGGCGCGAACACCGCGGTGCGCACGGTCAGCTCCGGCCGGCCCCGCTCGGCGGCCCGTTCGGCGATCCGGTCGAGCTGCCGGGCGAGCAGCGGGGCGCGCACCCCCTCGCCGCGCTCCGGGTCGACGTAGACCTCGACGAACTCGCGGCCCACGCCGGTCGGGTTCGACAGGATCGCCCAGCCGACCACCGCGCCCTCGGGGTCGGTGACCAGCCAGGAGTCGCGCTGCGGGTCGACGAAGGGTGCGGTGAGCGCGTCCCGCACGTCGTCGGCGTCGAAGTCGGGGTAGCCGACGGCGAAGGTGTCGGCGGCGTGCACCACGGCCAGGATCGCGGGGATGTCGTCGAGGGTGGGTCGGCGGGCGGTCCATCCGGCGGGGAGATTCACGGGGGTGATCCTGGCAGGCCGGCCCGGGGAGCGCCGCCGAATTACCGGGGGCCCGGCCGGGCCCGGTCTCACCGGGGGCTCAGGTGGGCCCGGGTGGCGGTGAGCAGTTCCAGCAGCTCGGTGCCGTCGGCCGGGCCGAGCGCCGCGAACGCGGCGGTGGTCAGCCGGTCGGTCACCGCCTCGGCCCAGAGCCGCCGCCGCACCAGCGGCCCCACCGGCGGGTACGGCGGCGGCCAGCCGCAGGCCACCGCGCCGGCCTCCCCCTCCGGCCCGGCCAGCACCGCCTCCAGCGGGCTCATCCCGCTGGCCCGTACGGCGAGCAGGTGCGCACCGGCGAAGTGCTCCCGGAGCAGGCGCAGCCCGGCGGCGGCGCGGGCGCCCGGGGTCCCCCCGGGCACGGTCACCGCGCGCCAGGCGGCGAAGAGCGGCATGCCGCTGGCGTCGGCGGCGAGGACGGCCCGTTCGAGCAGGTCGGCGAGACGCTCCACGCCGGGGGACGTGGCCAGCCGCTCGTCGCCCCAGCGGCAGCACTCGACCAGGCTGGCGAGGGCCACCTCGAAGGGCCGGATGGTCCGGGCCGCACCGTCCCAGCCGTCGGCCACCGCGCCGGGCTCGATGAAACCGAGCGCGGCGGCCACCGTCTCGGCCCGGACGTCGCCGAGCGCGCCGGCCCGACCGGTGATGTAGAACGCCCAGCCGGAGATGCCGAGCAGCCGGGCCCGGCGCAGCGTGGTCGGGCACCGGGTGTACGCGTCGCCGAGTTCGAGCACGATCGGCTTGCTGGCCGCGGCGACCTGTTCCGGCGTCATCCGCCCGCTCCCCGCCGTCCGCTCATGCCGGCACTCCGCTGCGCTACGTGCCGTCATGAGGCCCCGCCGCGCTGAGCCTGATGATTCGCTCGCTCCGCTCGCTCATCGGGGACCAGTCTGCCGTGCCCCGTCCGCGTCGTCAGCCCCCCTCTTCGGCGTCCAGCGCCTCCACCGCCGCCTCCACCTCGCCGGTGCGGCGGCGGGCGGCGGTGAGCGACCGTTCGGCCGCGCGGCGGGCCAGCTTGGACCGGCTCAGCTCCTGCTCGACCACCGCCCGCCGGCGTTCCAGCTCGGCCAGTTCCGCCTCCACGGCGTCCAGGGCGGCGGCGCCGTCGCGCTCGGCCGCCGCCGCGTCGGCCAGCTCCGCCTCCGCCCGCTCCTGCTCGGTACGCGCCTTCGCCAGCTCCTTCTCCAGCGCCCGGCGCTGCCGCGCCCGCTCCGCCCGGGCGGCCCGCTCGGCCTGCTCCGCTCGGAGGGCGGCCCGGTCCGGACGGCCGCGTTCCGGGCGCGGCGGCTCCGGTTCCGCCTCCTCCCCGCCGGTGACGAGGCGCAGTTGCGGGCGGGGCACCTCGCCGAAGCCGGCGTAGCTGGCCGCCCGCAGCAGCCGGCCGGCGCGGACCTGCTCGGCCACCTCGGTGTCGGAGAGCGCGGCGTTCAACGTCGCCTCCACCTCGGCCAGCGGCAGCTTCCCGGCCGGCGGCGCCCCGTCGGTCTGTGCCGCCAGCTTGCGGACCTCGCCGACCAGCGCGCCGACCACCGCCCGGCGCTGGGCGGAGAGTTCGCGCAGCCGGGAGCCGCGCAGCTCCCGCTGGGCGGAACGGAGCGCCTCGGCCAGCTGGGCCAGGTCGGCGACCAGTTCGGGACGGCGGTGGGCGAGCAGGTTGACCAGCCAGGCGGCCACGGTGGGGCGGCGCAGCTTGGCGATCTCCCGGGCGGTCTTCGGGTCGCCGGCCTGACGCGCCTCGGCGGCGGCCGCGTCGCGGGCCGCGACGAACCGGTCGGGCGGCGTGCTGTAGAGCTGCTGGACGAGGTCGCGGGAGGGGCCGGCCATCGCCTCAGCCGTCGATCTTGGTACCCGGCTCCAACCGCTGGTACTCGCAGTTGGACAGCGCGGTGTACTGCCGGTCGAGTACGCCGTAGCCGTTGTCGTTGAGCAGCGCGTCGTGCAGGGCGAAGGCGCGTCGCGGGGCGACCGCCCGGATGAAGTCGACCACTTCGGAGAACTTCGACCAGGGCGCGTGGATCGGCGCGAAGAGCGTGTCGACCTGCACGTCGTCGGGGACGACCAGCGAGTCGCCGGGATGGTAGACCACGTCGTTAACCAGGTACCCCAGGTTGTCCACCACCGGGATGTCGGGGTGGATCACGGCGTGCCGCCCACCGTAGGCGCGGACCGCCACGCCGGCGGCGGTGAACGACTGGCCCGCCTCGACCGGTTCGAGCGCCTCGGCCGCCTCGCCGAGGGTGCGGGCCAGCGAGGACGGCCCGTACACGGGCACCGGCCGCCGGTCGAGCTGGCGGACCAGCGCCTCCACGTTGACGTGGTCGGGGTGCTCGTGGGTGATCAGCACCGCGTCCGCCCCGTCCAGCGCCACCGGCTCGCTGAACCCGCCCGGGTCGATGACCAGCACTCCCCCGTCGTGCTCGAGCCGTACGCAGGAGTGGGCGTACTTGGTGAGCTGCATCGTGACTCCTCGATTATCGAATCGTGACGTCCTGAGCGCAGTCTGCCGGAACCGACGTGCCGACGCGTCGCGTCTGAGGTATCGCCCCGGAGCGGGGCGGTGACGGAAGGGACGGGGATGGACGGACGAGAAGCACGTCGCCGCGGGACGGCGCTGGTCGCGGCGGGTCTCGTCGCGCTGCTGGCGCTCGCGGGTTGCGGGAGCGGCGATTCGGGCAGCGCCCGGGACTCGGCGGCCGGCGCGCCGGCCGGCCAGGAGGGGGGTGCCCCGGCGGACCAGAAGCAGGCCGGTCCGGGGGCGCCGGAGCAGGCCGGCGCCGGCGCGCCGGACCTGCGGATCGACCAGCGGGCGATCATCTACACCGGAACGATGCGGGTGCAGGTGGACGATGTGGACGCCGCCGCGCGGGAGGCGGTGGCCGCGGCCACCCGGGCCGGCGGTTTCGTCGGCGGTGACGAGCGGCGCAGCTCGGCGGCCGACGCGGTGGCGGAGCTGGAGCTGCGGGTGCCGGCGGCGAAGTTCACCGAGGTCGTCGACGAGATCGCGAAGCTGGGCCGCCAGCAGCGCCGGGACATCAAGACCGAGGACGTCACCGAGGAGACGATCGACCTCGACGCCCGGATCACCAGCCAGCGCGCCCGGGTGGAGAACGCCCGCCGCCTGCTCGCCCGGGCCACCTCGATCACCGACCTGGTGTCGCTGGAGAACGAGCTGGCCCGCCGGGAGGCCGATCTCGCCTCGCTGGAGGCGAAGAAGCGCCGGCTCGCCGACCTCACCGCGCTGTCCACCATCACCGTGTCGCTGGTCGGCCCGGACGCGACCACCGCGGAGGAGGAGCCGGAGGCCGGTTTCCTGGTCGGGCTGGAGGGCGGCTGGAAGGTCTTCCTCGTCTCGATGACGCTGCTGCTGACCGTGCTGGGCGCGCTGCTGCCCTGGCTGATCGCGCTCGGCGTACCGCTGACGGTGCTGCTGGTGGTGCTGCGCCGGCGGCGCCGTCGCAAGCCGGCGCCGCCGATCAGCGCGCCGCCGCCAGTGCCCGCAGCGCGGTCTGCACCATGACGCGTACGCCGACCGGGATGGCCCGCTCGTCCACGTCGAACGAGGCGCGGTGCAGGTCCACGTTCGGGCCGGAGCGGCCGACGCCGAGCCGGGCCAGCGCGCCCGGCACGTACTCCAGGTACCAGGAGAAGTCCTCGCCGCCCATGCTCTGCGGGGTCTCGGCGACGCCCTCCGGGCCGAGCGCGGCGGCGGTGGCGGCGGTCAGCACTCCGATGGCCCGGGAGTCGTTGCTCACCGGCGGGCGTCCGCGCAGGTACTCCAGGTCGACGGTGGCGCCGGTCGGCGCGATGACGTCCCGGATCACCTGACCCACGATCTTGGGGGCGAGTTCCCAGGTGTCGCGGTCCATCACCCGCAGGGTGCCGGCCGCGCACGCCTCGGACGGGATGACGTTGTACCGGGTGCCGGCCGAGGCGTGGCCGAACACCAGCAGCAACCCGCTGTTGGCCGGCACCCGGCGGCTCACCAGCGCGGGCACCTCGGTGATCAGCCGGCCGAGCGCGTCGACCAGGTCGACGGTCAGGTGCGGCCGCGCGGTGTGGCCGCCCGGCCCGGTCAGCCGGACGGTGACGTTGTCGGCGGCCGCGGTGATCGGGCCGACCCGCAGGCCGATCTGCCCGACCGGCAGGTTCGGGTCGCAGTGCAGCGCGAAGATCTGCACCACGTCGTCCAGGCCGCCGGCCTCGATGACCTCGAGCGAGCCGCAGGGCAGGATCTCCTCGGCCGGCTGGAAGATCAGCCGGACCCGGCCGGGCAGCTCGCCGAGGTCGGCGAGCTGGGCCAGCAGCATGCCCACGCCCAGCATGATCGAGGTGTGCACGTCGTGCCCGCAGGCGTGGCAGACCCCGTCCACGGTGGAGCGGTACGGCACGTCCTTGACGTCGGTCAGCGGCAGCGCGTCGATGTCGGCGCGCAGCGCGACCACCGGACCGTCCGGGCGGCCGTCGATGTCGCAGATGACCCCGTTGCCCTTGGGCAGCAGCCGCGGGTTCAGCCCGGCCAGGGAGAGTTCCCGGGCGATCAGCGCGGCGGTCTCGAACTCCTCGCCGGAGAGCTCGGGGTGCGAGTGGATGTGACGGCGGGTGGCGA
Organism: Micromonospora desertarenae; assembly: GCF_056150265.1. Classification (NCBI taxonomy): domain Bacteria; kingdom Bacillati; phylum Actinomycetota; class Actinomycetes; order Micromonosporales; family Micromonosporaceae; genus Micromonospora; species Micromonospora desertarenae. The sequence continues at coordinate 104,590 of NZ_JAXCFQ010000006.1, read as the reverse complement.
TCAGCCCGGGTACCCGGAGGGCGAGAAGGTGGTCCAGCTCGAACGGCAGGGGTTGGGACCCGGTGGGCGCCTCCGGCCAGGACGACGCCAGCTGGCCGCCCGTGGGCAGCGTCAACGCACTCGTCACGTCGAATTCTCGATCACTAGAAATGGATGGATCATCGGGAACAGCAGACAGCCTAGACCTCCGGCGGTGACGCTGCGCAACCTCGTTACGGTAGTGATCGGACCGCACAGCGTCACGAATGCCCTGCTGAGAGCGCTCGTAGATCTGCGGGACAGCAGGTAGATCGCGGTTGAACGCCGTCATCTGCCCCACACCTCCTACAACGCGTAACCGTTTCGCGGGTCACGAAGTCGAGCGCCGACCTCGGGCCGTTGTTCCGAATTGTCGCATTAGTCGGTTCGATGAACTGACACTCCGACAATTACCCGACCACTCTCCGCAACGAGGCATCCGCCGACGTTCACACGTCCGGGCGCCATCCGACCGCACAGGGTGTGCGTTCCCGATCACCCGGCCGGGTTACCCGTAAACCTCCCCGGCACACGCCGCGGCCGGTGGGCCGCGCCGCCCCGGGGGACGCGGGGATCCCGGCGGCGTCGCCGGGCCCGCTCCACGCCTGCGCCGCCGATCGGCGGCGGGGTACCTGCACAAACTGTAGCGCCGCGCGGACCGGCACCGAGGTCCACCGGCGAGGGACCCGGCCGGGACACGCCGGCGGCCACCGGCGGTCGGGTTCAGAACCGGTCGGAGGGGCGGTACAGCCCCCAGACCTCCCGCAGCGTCCCGCAGACCTCGCCGACGGTGGCGCGCGCCCGCAGCGCCTCCTTCATCGGGTAGAGCACGTTCTCGGTGCCGGAGGCGGCGGCCCGCAGGTCGGCGAGCGCCCGCTCCACGGCTGCCCCGTCCCGCGAGCGGCGCAGCTCGGCGAGCCGCTCGGCCTGCGCCTTCTCGATCGCCGGGTCCACCCGCAGCGGCTCGTACGGCTCCTCCTCGTCGATCGCGAACCGGTTGAGCCCGACCACCACCCGCTCGCCCGAGTCGATCTCCTGGGCGATCCGGTACGCGGACTGCTCGATCTCCCGCTTCTGGAAGCCGGCCTCGATGGCGTCCACCGCCGAACCGTGGTCGAAGACCCGGTCCATCAGCTCGTTCGCCGCCGCCTCCAGCTCGGCGGTCATCGCCTCCACCACGTACGAACCGGCGAACGGGTCGACGGTGGCGGTCAGGTCCGTCTCGTACGCCAGCACCTGCTGGGTCCGCAGCGCCAGCCGGGCGGCCTTCTCGGTGGGCAGCGCGATCGCCTCGTCGAAGCTGTTGGTGTGCAGCGACTGGGTGCCGCCGAGCACCGCGGCCAGCCCCTGCACCGCCACCCGGACCAGGTTCACCTCGGGCTGCTGGGCGGTGAGCTGCACGCCGGCGGTCTGGGTGTGGAAGCGCAGCATCATCGACTTCGGGTCCTTGGCGCCGAAGTCGCCGCGCATCAGCCGGGCCCAGATCCGCCGGGCGGCCCGGAACTTGGCCACCTCCTCCAGCAGCGTGGTGCGGGCCACGAAGAAGAACGACAGCCGGGGCGCGAAGTCGTCCACCGCCAGCCCGGCGGCCAGCGCGGCCCGGACGTACTCGACGCCGTTGGCCAGGGTGAACGCGATCTCCTGCGCGGGCGTCGCGCCGGCCTCGGCCATGTGGTAGCCGGAGATGGAGATGGTGTTCCACTTCGGCACCTCCTTACGGCAGTAGCCGAACGTGTCGGCGACCAGCCGCAGCGAGGGCTTCGGCGGGAAGATGTACGTCCCGCGGGCGATGTACTCCTTGAGGATGTCGTTCTGGATGGTGCCGTTGAGCGCCGAGCCGGGCACCCCGTTCTCCTCGGCGACCAGCTGGTAGAGCAGCAGCAGCACCGAGCCGGGCGCGTTGATGGTCATCGAGGTGGAGACCTTGTCCAGCGGGATGCCGTCGAAGAGCAGCCGCATGTCCTCGATGGAGTCGATGGCCACCCCGACCTTGCCCACCTCGCCGTGCGCGATCGGGTCGTCGGAGTCGTAGCCCATCTGGGTCGGCAGGTCGAAGGCGACCGAGAGGCCCATCGTGCCGGCGCGCAACAACTGGTGGTAGCGCGCGTTGGACTCGGTGGCGGTGCCGAAGCCGGCGTACTGGCGCATGGTCCACGGGCGGGAGGTGTACATCGTGGGATAGACGCCACGGGTGTACGGGTACTCGCCGGGGCCGCCCAGCCGGGAGTCGAGGTCCCCGGGGAGGTCGGCCGCCGTGTAGACGCCCTTGATCGGGAAACCGGACTCGCTTGACCGCCGTTCGCTCATTACCGGATGGTAGGACGCGGGGCGGTCCCGGTGGGTGAGGGATACCGCACACCGGGTCGGCACGCATCGACGAAAGGTGAACGTCCGGGCACGTACTGTCGAGTTAGGTAAACGTCCGTCGCGTCGGCTTTCGCATCGGGCGTCGGAACCAGCAAGATAGGGGGGTTGTGTCCCAGCCCCCTCGATTTCCCCCGGTGGCTTTTCTGTGACTCAGATCCCGACGTGGAGCGGCGGACCAGTCAGTCCCCCGACCGGACGCGCGGCACCCGGCACCACCATCGGTGGGCGCTACTCGCTGCGGTCGGCGGTGGGCAACGGCGGCATGGGCACGGTCTGGCGTGCCACAGACACACTCCTGCGCCGGGACGTGGCGGTGAAGGAGGTCGTGCTCCCGCCGGGGCTGGCGCCCAGCGACCGCGACGCCATGTACGAGCGCACCCTGCGCGAGGCCCGGGCCGCCGCGGCCATCCAGCACCCCGCCGTGGTGCAGGTCTACGACGTGGTCACCGAGGGCGGCCGGCCGTGGATCGTGATGGAGCTGCTGGACGCGCGCAGCCTCGCCGACATGGTGATCGAGGACGGGCCGGTCGCGCCCCGGGTGGTCGCCAAGATCGGTATCGCGCTGCTCGGCGCGCTCGAGGTGGCCCACGCGATCGGCGTGCTGCACCGTGACGTGAAGCCGGCCAACGTGCTGATCTGCTCCGACGGGCGGTGCGTGCTGACCGACTTCGGGGTGGCCCGGATGCCCACCGACGTACAGCTCACCACACCCGGGATGGTGCTCGGCTCGCCGCACTTCATCTCCCCCGAGCGCGCCATGGGCCAGGAGTTCGGCCCGCCGAGCGACCTCTTCTCGCTGGGCGTGACGCTCTACACGGCGGTGGAGGGGCGGCCCCCGTTCGACAAGGGCGACCCGATCGAGACCATGCACGCGGTGGTCGAGGACCCGCCCGCCACCCCGCAGCGCAGCGGGCCGCTGACCCGGGTGCTGATGGGCCTGCTGGAGAAGGACCCGAGCCGCCGGCTGGACGTGCACACCGCCCGGGCCATGCTGCGCGAGCTGCTCGCCGGCCCGCTGACCAGCACCGCGGCCGCGGTGAACTCGGTGACCGACCCGTACTCGGTGGTGCCGGTCCAGCGGCCGGTGCCGACCCCGCCGCCGGCCCAGCCGGAACCGAAGCCCACCGGGCAGATCGGCGGCCGGGCGATGCTCGCGCCCGGCGAGTCGCTGACCGACCGGCTGGCCGCGCTGCGCCGGGGCGAGCGCCCCGGCCAGGCCGCCACGCCGAGCGCCGCCGCGTTGGACGAGACCAGCGCCGACGCGCTGGCCGGTCCGCTGCACACGCCGACCGGCGCGATGTCGCCGCCGGCCGCGCCGCGTACCGGGCGCACCTACGGCGGCGCCGACACCACCCAGCGGGTGGGCGGCCCGGAGCAGCCCGACGCGACCCAGCGGGTCGTCTGGGGCGCCCGACCGGACGCCACCCAGGCGGTTCCCTACGCCGCCGCGCCGGACGCCACCCAGCGGGTGGGCGGCACCTACGGCGGCGGCCAGTGGTCGGTGCCGGGCACCGGCCAGCCGTGGACCACGCCGGCCGCCGCGCCCGCCGCCGCCGGCAGCCCGGTCGACCGCGCCCGGCGGGTCGGCGGTGAACTCGTCAGCACCGTCAAGGGCTGGCCCCGCAAGGTGCAGCTGGCCGCGGCCGGCGGGTTGGCCGTGGTGCTGCTGATCGGGGCGGTCGTCCTGTTCGGCGGCGGCGACGACCCCGCGCCGCCGCCGACCCAGGCCCAGCCCACCACCGCTACCCCGGCCGGGCCCGGCATGGAGATGCAGGAGCACTCCGGCAAGGGCGTCCGGGTGATGGTGCCGAAGGGCTGGGAGAAGGCGACCGGCGGCGTGTACATCGACTACCTGGACCCGGAGGACGACGGCCGCAAGGTCCGGGTGCTGAGCGAGAAGTTCGGCGGCAGCAGCTCGATGCGCTGGGCCGAGGTGGCCGAAGGCGTCCTGAAGGGCTCGAAGAGCTCCTGCGTCAAGCCGTACAACCAGATCGCGATGACCGAGCAGACGCTGGCCGGCAAGCCGGCGGCCGAGCTGGAGTACACCTGCGGCGAGGGCGACACCATGCGGCACGGCGTGTGGCGCGGCGTGGTGCACGACGGCCGGGTCTACTCGTTCTATCTGACCTCCACGGACGCCAAGTTCGAGGAGAGCAAGCCGATCTTCGACGAGATGGTGCGGACCTTCCAGCTCACCGACGCCGGCTGAGGCAGGGGAAGCGGACGGGGTGATCCGCCGGCGTGCTATCAAGAGGCATGCCGGCGGACACCACTGACATCGACGACATTCGCGAGCAAGCCCGGCGCTGGCTCGACGACGACCCGGACCCGGCCAGCCGGGCGGAACTCCAGGCGGTGCTCGACCGGCTGCCGACCAGCGCCCCGGAGCTGGCCGACCGGTTCGCCGGGCCGCTCACGTTCGGCACCGCCGGGCTGCGCGGGCCGCTGCGCGCCGGCCCGAACGGGATGAACCTCGCGGTGGTCACCCAGGCCGCCGCCGGGTTGGTCAACTGGCTCGCCGCCCAGGGCGGCACCGGCCCGCTGGTGATCGGGTACGACGCCCGGCACGGCTCCCGCCAGTTCGCCGAGCGGACCGCGCAGGTGGCCACCGGCGCCGGCCGGCCCGCGCTGCTGCTGCCCCGACCGCTGCCCACCCCGGTGCTGGCGTACGCGGTGCGCCACCTGGGGGCGGTCGCCGGGGTGATGGTCACCGCCAGCCACAATCCGCCGCAGGACAACGGCTACAAGGTCTACCTCGGTGCCGACCTGGGCGGCGAACTGGGCGCCGGGGCGCAGATCGTGCCCCCGGCCGACGCCGGGATCGAGGCGGCGATCCGGGCCGTCGGCCCGCTGGCCGAGGTGCCGCTCGGCCCGCCCGGCCAGGTGCTCGGCGACGACCTGGTGGCGTCCTACGTGGAGCGGGCCGCCGCGGTGATCGCACCGGAGGGGCCGCGGGACCTCGCCGTGGCGTACACCCCGCTGCACGGGGTGGGGGCGGCGGTGCTCACCGCGGCCTTCGCGCGGGCCGGCTTCCCGGTGCCCGGGGTGGTGCCCGAGCAGGCCGAGCCGGACCCGGCGTTCCCGACCGTCTCCTTCCCCAACCCGGAGGAGCCGGGGGCGGTGGACCGGCTGGTCGCGCTCGCCGAGTCGACCGGCGCCGACCTCGCCATCGCCAACGACCCGGACGCGGACCGCTGCGCGGTGGCCGTCCGGGACGCGGCGACCGGGTGGCGGATGCTGCGCGGCGACGAGGTGGGCGTGCTCCTCGCCGACCACCTGATGCGGCGCGGGGTGACCGGCCTCTACGCCACCACCATCGTGTCGTCGTCGCTGCTGCGGGCGATGTGCGCCGCCCGGGACGTGCCCTACGACGAGACGCTGACCGGGTTCAAGTGGATCGTCCGGGCCGGCGGCGGGAGCGCCCCGCTGGTCTTCGGCTACGAGGAGGCGCTGGGCTACTGCGTGGCCCCGGAACACGTACGCGACAAGGACGGGATCACCGCCGCGCTGACCGTGGCCGAACTGGCCGCCGGGCTCAAGGCGGAGGGCCGGACGCTGACCGACCGGCTGGACGAGCTGGCCGCCGAGTTCGGTGTGCACCACACCGACCAGCTCTCGGTGCGGGTGGCGGACCTGCGGGAGATCACCGCCGCGATGACCCGGATCCGGGCCGCCACCCCGACCGAACTGCTCGGCCACCCGGTCACCTCGGCGCAGGACCTGCTCCCCGAGGCCGACGTGGTGATCCTGCGCACCGGGGCCGCCCGGGTGGTGATCCGGCCGTCGGGCACGGAGCCGAAGCTCAAGGCGTACCTCGAGGTGGTCGAACCGGTCGCGGACGGCGACGTGGCCGCGGCCCGGACCCGCGCGACCGACTCCGTCGCCGCCCTCCGCGCCGAGATCGCCGCCGCGCTCGGGCTCTAGCCGAGGTACACCGGCGGCGCGGTCACCGTCGCGGGCGCACCTCGGGGGCCGGGCGACGGCGCGCGACGGGACCGGGTGACGGCACGCGGCACCGGGGTCGGGTGGCCGCGGCGCCGGGCGGGCGCGCCGGGAGGGTCAGCGGCGGGGGCCGAGGGCGGCGTCGACGGCCTGGCCGAGAGCGGCGACGACCAGCCCGACGGACGGGCGGACCACCGAGTCCTCCAGGCTGACCTCGCCGGAGAAGCCGGCGCCGCTGGCGATCTCCGCCAGCCGGCGGCGGGCGTCCGCTGTCGCCTCCGCGCTGATCCCGAGCGCCGGTTCCATCCGGAGCACGGCGACCAGGGTGGCCAGCGCGGCGGTCCGCTCGTCGGGTACGGCCGCCCCGGTGAGCGCCGCGGCGAGCCGGCGCCGGGTGTCCGCCTCCACCGAGGGATCCACCACCGGGTACCGGTGCACGTGGATGAAGCCCAGCTCGGTCTCGTCCACGTCCCGCACCACGCCCTGGCGGCACAGGTCGCCGAGGATGCGGTCGCGCAGGCCGTGACGCAGCCGCTGCACCCAGGACGACGGGGAGTGCGGGGTGTCCGCGACCATCCGCTCGAGGACGGCGTCGGTGACCGGCTCGCCGGTGGGCGTCGGGTCGACCACCGTCAGGGCACCCTCGGAGTACGCGATCCGGCTGGCGAGGGCCAGTTCGATCAGCACGGCCGCGGCCATCCCCAGGTCGAGGCTGATCCGCGGCATGGTCGCCTTGCCGGTCTCGTCGTCGTAGGCGAGGAGGAGCAGCTCTTCGGCGAGCGCAACACCAGTCATGGCCCGTGACGCTAGCCGCTGCGCGCACCCCACGCACGAACTCGGCGTGGGGCGCGCCCGGCGGGTTCAGAAGCGGGGCATGCCGCCGAACTGGCGGTCCCCGGCGTCACCGAGGCCCGGCACGATGAACATCCGGTCGTTGAGACCCTCGTCGATCGAGGCGGTGACCAGCCGCAGCGGCAGGCCGGAGCGCTCCAGCCGTGCGATGCCGACGGGGGCGGCGAGCACGCAGAGCACGGTGATGTCGGTGCAGCCCCGGTCGGCCAGCAGCCGGCAGCAGTGCTCCAGCGAGCCGCCGGTGGCCAGCATCGGGTCGAGCACCAGCACCGGCAGCCCGGCCAGGTCCCGGGGCAGCGACTCCATGTAGGCGCGGGGCTCGTAGGTCTCCTCGTCGCGGGCCAGCCCGACGAAGCCCATCGAGGACTCCGGCAGCAGCCCGAGCGCCGCGTCGGCCATGCCGAGGCCGGCCCGCAGCACCGGCACCAGCAGCGGCGGGTTGGCCAGCCGGGTGCCCTCGGTGCCGGTGACCGGGGTCTGCACCGGGTACCGCTCGACCGGGAAGGACCGGGCCGCCTCGTACACCAGCATGGTGGTGAGTTCGTGCAGCGCCGCCCGGAAGTTGGCGGAATCGGTGCGTGCGTCCCGCATGGCGGTCAGCCGCGACTGGGCGAGCGGGTGGTCAATGACGAGTACGTCCACGGTCGCTCAACCTACCGAACCGGTGGCCCGGGCACTGCCGGTGCGGGCGGACCAGCGACGCCGCTCACCGACCGGCGCCGTGACCAAGATCACTGAGTGGCCGGATGCGTAGACTTCCAGGCATGACGGCGACAGCGACGTCGGCCCGGTCGGATCTCTCCGAGCTGGGACGATCCGAGACCGCTCTGCGGACCTTCCTGCACGGCCTGCCGGGCGTGGACCAGGTCGGCGCGGAGCAGCGGGCGGCACAGCTCGGCACCCGCTCCATCAAGACCACCGCCAAGGCCCAGGCGATCGACCTGGCGATCCGGATGGTCGACCTGACCACCCTCGAGGGCGCGGACACCCCGGGCAAGGTGCGGGCGCTGGCCGCCAAGGCGCTGCGCCCCGACCCGGCCGACCCGTCCTGCCCGCACGTCGGCGCCGTCTGCGTCTACCCGGCGATGGTCCCGCACGTAGCCGAGGTGCTCCGCGGCTCCGGCGTGCACCTGGCCAGCGTGGCGACCGCCTTCCCGTCCGGGCAGGCGCCGCTGGAGGTCAAGCTCGCCGACACCCGGGCCGCCGTCGAGGCGGGCGCCGACGAGATCGACATGGTGATCAACCGGGGCGCGTTCCTGGCCGGCCGCTACAAGGAGGTCTACGACGAGATCGTGGCCACCAAGGAGGCCTGCGGTGACGCCCACCTCAAGGTGATCCTGGAGACCGGCGAGCTGGCCACCTACGACAACGTCCGGCGCGCCTCGTGGCTGGCCATGCTGGCCGGCGGTGACTTCATCAAGACCTCCACCGGCAAGGTCCCGGTGGCGGCCACGCCCCCGGTGACCCTGGTGATGCTGGAGGCGGTGCGCGACTTCCGGGCGGCCACCGGACGCCAGGTCGGCGTGAAGCCGGCCGGCGGCATCCGGACCACCAAGGACGCGATCAAGTACCTGGTGATGGTCAACGAGACCGTCGGCCCGGACTGGCTGGACCCGGACTGGTTCCGCTTCGGCGCCTCCAGCCTCCTCAACGACCTGCTGATGCAGCGCACCAAGCTGACGACCGGCGTCTACGCCGGTCCCGACTACTTCACCCTGGACTGAGCGCCATGTTCGAATACGCCCCCGCCCCCGAGTCCCGCTCGGTGGTGGACATCAAGCCCTCGTACGGGCTCTTCATCGACGGCGCGTTCGTCGACCCCACCGACGGCGGCTCCTTCAAGTCGATCAACCCGGCGTCGGAGGAGGTGCTGGCCGAGGTCGCCGAGGGCGGCGCCGGCGACGTCGACCGCGCGGTCCGCGCCGCCCGGGCGGCGTACGAGAAGGTCTGGGGTCCGATGCCGGGCCGGGACCGGGCCAAGTACCTGTTCCGGATCGCCCGGATCATCCAGGAGCGCTCCCGCGAGCTGGCGGTGCTGGAGTCGCTGGACAACGGCAAGCCGATCAAGGAGTCCCGGGACGTCGACCTCCCCCTGGTCGCCGCCCACTTCTTCTACTACGCCGGTTGGGCCGACAAGCTGGAGCACGCCGGCTTCGGCCCCAACCCCCGGCCGCTCGGGGTGGCCGCGCAGGTCATCCCGTGGAACTTCCCGCTGCTGATGCTGGCCTGGAAGATCGCCCCGGCGCTGGCGGCCGGCAACACGGTGGTGCTGAAGCCGGCCGAGACCACCCCGCTGACCGCGCTGCTCTTCGCCGAGATCTGCCAGCAGGCCGACCTGCCGGCCGGCGTGGTCAACATCGTCACCGGCGCCGGCGAGACCGGCCGGGCCCTGGTCGAGCACCCGGGCGTGGACAAGGTCGCCTTCACCGGCTCGACCGAGGTGGGCCGGGCGATCGCCCGCGCGGTGGCCGGCACCCGCAAGAAGCTCACCCTGGAGCTGGGCGGCAAGGCCGCCAACATCGTCTTCGACGACGCGCCCATCGACCAGGCGGTCGAGGGCATCGTCAACGGCATCTTCTTCAACCAGGGCCACGTCTGCTGCGCCGGTTCCCGGCTGCTGATCCAGGAGTCGGTCGCCGACCGGGTGCTGGAGTCGCTGAAGCGGCGGATGGCCCAGCTGCGGGTCGGCGACCCGCTGGACAAGAACACCGACATCGGCGCGATCAACTCGGCCGCCCAGCTGGCCCGGATCCGGGAACTCTCCGAGGCCGGGTCCGCCGAGGGCGCCGAGCGCTGGTCGCCGCCGTGCGAGCTGCCCGAGCGGGGCTTCTGGTTCGCGCCGACCATCTTCACCGGGGTCACCCAGGCGCACCGGATCGCCCGCGAGGAGATCTTCGGCCCGGTGCTGTCCGTGCTGACCTTCCGCACCCCGGCGGAGGCGGTCGAGAAGGCCAACAACACGCCGTACGGGCTGTCGGCCGGGATCTGGACCGACAAGGGCTCCCGGATCCTGTGGATGGCCGACCGGCTGCGCGCCGGCGTGGTCTGGGCCAACACGTTCAACAAGTTCGACCCCACCTCGCCGTTCGGCGGCTACAAGGAGTCGGGCTACGGTCGCGAGGGCGGCCGGCACGGGCTGGAGGGCTACCTCAATGTCTGAGCGGGTCGCGGTACGCAAGACGTACAAGCTCTTCATCGGCGGGAAGTTCCCACGCAGCGAGTCGGGGCGGTCGTATCTCGTGCAGGACGCGAATGTCTCCCTGGCCTCCCGCAAGGACGCGCGGGACGCCGTCGTCGCCGCCCGCGCCGCGGTCAAGGGCTGGGCCGGCGCCACGGCGTACAACCGGGGGCAGATCCTCTACCGGGCGGCCGAGATGCTGGAGGGCCGGCGCGAGCAGTTCGTCGCGCTCGGCGTGCCCGGCGACGAGGTGGACGCGGCGGTCGACCGCTGGGTCTGGTACGCCGGCTGGTCGGACAAGCTCCCCCAGGTGTACGGCGGCGCCAACCCGGTCGCCGGGCCGTACTTCAACCTCTCCTCGCCGGAACCGACCGGCGTGGTGGCCGTGGTCGCCCCCGCGGCGCCGGCGCTGCTCGGCCTGGTCAGCGTGATCGCCCCGGCGATCGTCACCGGCAACACCGTCGTGGTGGCCGCCTCGCCGGCGGCGCCCCTGGCGGCGGTGACCCTGGCCGAGGTGCTCGCCACCTCCGACCTGCCCGGCGGCGTGGTGAACATCCTCACCGGCCGGCTGTCGGAGACCGTGCCGACGCTGGCCAGCCACATGGACGTCAACGCGATCGACCTGACCGGGGTGGCCGACGCCGACCTGGCGGCCGACCTGGAGGTCAAGGCGGCGGAGAACCTCAAGCGGGTGCTCCGGCCGGCGCCGGTCGACCACGACTGGTTCGCCGACCCCGGCATCACCCGGATGACCGCCCTCCTGGAGACCAAGACCGTCTGGCACCCCAAGGGGGTGTGAGCCGGTCCGGGCGCACGGTTTCCGGGGAGCCCCGCCGGCTCCGGGCGGTCAGGCTTGATCCCTCCGCGGCGGGGCTCCCCGGAAACCTCGTCGTGAGCACGGTCCGTCCGGGGGTTCCGGCTTGCGGCCGCTGCCCACCGTTGGCGGACCGTCGGCGGGGGGCGGTTCCGTACCGCCCTGGGAGGGATCTACTACCGGGAGTAGGATTGCCCTGTGACTCGGCTTGGTGATCTCGAACGTGCGGTGATGGACGTGCTGTGGGACTCGGTCCCCGCCACGTCGGACGGCGTCACCGTGCGGGAGGTCGCGGACGCACTGCCCGGGCGCGAGCTGGCCTACACCACGGTGATGACAGTGCTGGACCGGCTGGCCGGCAAGGGCATGGTGCAGCGCGAGCGGGAGGGCCGGGCCTGGCGCTACCGGGCCGCGGCCAGCCGCGAGGCGTACATCGCCCAGCTCATGCTCGACGCGCTGGACCTCGGCGGCAGCCGGGACGCCGCGCTGGTGCGCTTCGCCCGCTCGGTGACCGGCACCGAGGCCGAGGTGCTGCGCGCCGCGCTGGCCGCCGACGCCAGCGGCCTGCCGGCCGCCGCGGGTGAGCTGACCGACCGGGTCGAGGCGCCGACCGACCCGGTGGTCCGGCCGCCCGTCGCCGACGAGGCCGTGGACCGGTAGGGCGGCGGCCGTGGCGTACGCTCTGCACTTCGCCGCGTCGATGGCGGCCTGCCTGCTGACCGCGCAGGTGCTGGCCCGCTCCACCTGGACGTGGCGCAGCCCCCGGGTGGCGATCATCTGCTGGCAGGCGGTCGGGCTGGCGCTCGGCCTCTCCGAGATGGGCCTGCCGATCGCGGTGGGGCTGGCGCCGTACAACAGGCCGACCGGCAGCGCGCTGCTCGCCCTGGCTGACGACCTGGTGCACGGCACCCTGCCGCCCGGCCTGGGGGCCGTCCAGCTGAGCCTGGTCGCCCTCGGCTTCGGCATCGGCGGGGTGCTGCTCACCACGACCGTACGCACCCTGCTGCACACCGTGCGGGCCCAGCGCCGGCACCGGGAGCTGCTCGCCCTGGTGGCCCGGAACGACCCGGCGGCGCCCGGCGCGCTGGTGCTCGACCACCCGAGCGCGGCGGCGTACTGCCTGCCGGGGGTGAAGCCGCAGGTGGTGGTGAGCGCCGGGACGCTCAGCCTGCTGGACCGCGCCGAGCTGGCGGCGGTGCTCAGCCACGAGCGGGCGCACGCCCAGGAGCGGCACGACCTGGTGCTGCTGCCGTTCACCGCGCTCTGCCGGGCGCTGCCCTGGTTCGGCTGGGTCCGCGGGATCCACGAGCGGGTCGCCCTGCTGGTCGAGATGCGCGCGGACGACAAGGCCCGGGAGGCGCACCCCGAGGCGCTGGGCCGTGCGCTGCGCCGGTTCGCCGCGGCCGGCGACCGGATCACCCCGGCCGGCGCCCTCGGCCTCGGCGACCGTGACCTGGACGTCCGGGTGCGGCGGCTGCAGGTGCCCGACCGGCCGCCGCGGGTGCTCGGCGCGCTCGCCCTGTCGGTGGCCACCACGCTGGCCGCCCTGCCGATCTCCCTTTTCCTCAGCTGATTCCGGCGCGCCGGATGCGCCCCCCGAACTACTACGCTTTGTCGTACGCTCTCCTACGACGTAGCGTAGTAGTTATAAGTAGGTAATCTACGTGTAGGCTCACTACGACAAGTGAGCCGACAGTACGGAGAGCCGGCCATGGACACCCTCCTCCTCGCCCGACTGCAGTTCGCCACCACCACCTCGATCCACTTCCTGTTCGTGGTGGTCACCCTCGGCCTGGTCACCCTGCTGGTGGGGTTGCAGACCACCGCGGTGCTGACCGGCAAACCGGTCTACTGGCGGCTGACCCGGTTCTGGGGTCAGCTCTACGTGATCAACTACGTGCTGGGCATCGCCACCGGCATCGTGATGGAGTTCCAGTTCGGGCTGAACTGGAGCGGGCTGTCGCGCTACGTGGGCAACGTCTTCGGCGCCCCGCTGGCGATCGAGACGCTGGTGGCGTTCTTCCTCGAGTCGACCTTCCTGGGCATGTGGATCTTCGGCTGGCACCGGCTGCGCAAGGGCGTCCACCTCGCGCTGCTCTGGGGGGTCGCGCTCACCGCGTACGCCTCGGCGTTCTGGATCATGGTGGCCAACTCCTGGCTGCAGAACCCGGTCGGCTACGAAGTGCGCGACGGGATCGCCCACCTCACCGACTTCACCGCCCTGCTCACCAACCCCAGCCTCGGCATGGCCTTCGGGCACGTGGTCTTCGCGGCGCTGCTGGTCGGCGGGATGCTGATGGCCGCGGTCAGTGCCTGGCACCTGATCCGGCGCACCCCGGACTTCGTGCTGTTCCGCACCTCGCTGCGGATCGGCCTGGTCACCGCGGCACTGTCGATCACCATGGTGCAGGGCTTCGGCTTCGCCCAGTTCGGGCCGGTCGGGCAGGTGCAGCCCACCAAGTTCGGCGGCGGCCCGGAGGCGGACGCCCTGGTGGCCGAGTGGACCGCCCGGTTCGGCCAGGGCGACTACACCCCGCCCGTGCTGGCCAGCGTCGGGCTCGGCTTCATGATCCTGATCGGCTTCGCCCTCGGCACCCTCTGGCTGCTGCTCCCCCTGCTCTGGCGGGACTGGGCCATCCGGCTACGCTTCCCGCTCTGGCTGATCCTGCTCGCCCTGCCGCTGCCGTTCGTCGCGGTGATCCTCGGCTGGATCGCCCGCGAGGTCGGCCGGCAGCCCTGGGTGGCGTACGGCCTGCTCCCCACCGACCAGGCCGTCTCCGGCGTCGCCCCCGGCGTGATGCTGGCCTCGCTGATCGGCTTCAGCCTGCTGCTCGGCGCCCTGGCGGTGGCCAACTGGGTGCTGCTGGCCCGGCACGCCGCCCGGGGCGCCGCCGATCCGGCGCTGGGCCGGCCGCCCACCCAGCCGCCCGCCGACACCCGTCCCGTGCCCGCCTTCGCCTGAGGGAGACACCGTGGAACTCGCCTGGTACGCCCTGCTCGGCCTCTTCTTCGCCGCCTACCTGGTGCTCGGCGGCTACGACTACGGCGTCGGCCTGCTGCTCGCCCGGGGCACCGACCCGGCCCGCCGCCGGGCGGCGCTCAACGCCGTCGGCCCGTTCTTCCTCGGCAACGAGGTGTGGCTGGTCGCCGCCGTCGGCATCCTGTTCGGCGCCTTCCCGATGCTGGAGGGGGAACTGCTCTCCGGCTTCTACCCGGCCGTGGTCGGCGCGCTGGTCGGGGTGATCCTGGTGACCGCCGGGGTGCAGCTGCGCAGCCGCCCGGCCGGCGAGCGGTCCCGGGCCGGATGGGACCGAGTGGTGGTGATCGGCAGCCTGCTCGCCGCGCTCGGCTGGGGCGCCCTGCTCGCCGGCCTGCTCCAGGGCGTACCGCTGCGCGCCGGTGGGCACGTCGCCGGGGTCACCCACCTGTTCACGCCGTTCGTGGCCGCCGCCGGGCTCGCCGTGCTGGCGCTGGTCGCGGCGCACGGTGCGACCTTCCTCACCCTGCGGCTGCCGGCCGCCGACGCCGAGGCGACCGGCCGGCTGGCCCGCCGGCTGGTCCCGGTCGCGCTCGCCGCGGTCGGCGCGGCCACCGTCCTCGGCCTGCTCTCCGAGCGGGTCCGCGACACCGTGCAGCAGCCGGTCGCCGGCCTGCTCGCGCCGGTGCTGCTGGCCGGGGCGTTGCTGCTGGCCAGGGCGGCGCTCGCCCGCCGGCGGCCGGGGCTGGCCTTCGCCGCCACCGGCACCGCCCTGGCCGCGCTGGTGGCGCTGGTCGGCGCGGCCCTCTGGCCGTACGCGCTGGTCTCCACGATCGACCCCGGCGCGTCGCTGACCGTTGCCGACGCGGCGGCGAGCGGCCCCACGCTGCGGCTGCTGGGCTGGCTGACGGTGCCGCTCCTGCCGGCCCTACTAGGCTTTCAGCTGATGTGCTGGTGGGTTTTCCGGGGACGGACTGACGGCAGGGCACCGGTGTACTGGTGAACCGCCGTCCCTTCGACCCGCGTCTGCTGCGCCGGGTCCCCGCGGCCCGGCGCGACCTCGCCGTGCTCGCCCTGCTCGGCGTGGTCGCCGCAGGGCTGGTCGTGGCCCAGGCCACCGCGCTGGCGGCGCTGCTGGCGACCGCGTTCGACGGGCGGCTGGACCGGCCGGCGCTGGCCGGCCTGGTCGCCGCGGTCGCCGCGCGGTCGCTGCTGGTCTGGGCGCAGGGCACGGTGTCGGCGCGGGTCGCCGCGACGGTCAAGGCGGCGCTGCGGGTGGAACTGCTCGGCGCGGTCGGTCGGCACGGCCCCGGCTGGGTCGCCGGCCAGCGCGCCGGGCAGTTGGCCACCCTGGCCGGGCGCGGACTGGACGCGCTGGACGCCTACTTCACCGGCTACCTGCCCCAGCTCGTGCTCAGCGTCACCGTGCCGGTGGCGGTGCTGGGCCGGATCTTCCTCGCGGACTGGAGCTCCGCGCTGATCATCGCGGTCACCCTGCCGCTGATCCCGATCTTCGGAGCGCTGCTCGGCTGGCAGGCCCAGGCCGCCACCGAACGCCAGTGGCGGCGGTTGTCGCTGCTCGGCGGGCACTTCCTCGACATGGTCGCCGGGCTGCCCACGCTGCGCGCCTTCGGCCGGGCCCAGGCACAGGTGGACGTGGTCCGCCGGATGGCCGACGGGCACCGGGTGGCGACCATGAAGACGCTGCGCATCGCCTTCCTCTCCGCCCTGGTGCTGGAACTGGTGGCCACCCTCTCGGTGGCGCTGGTCGCGGTGCCGGTGGGCCTGCGGCTGCTCGGCGGCGGGCTGACCCTGCAGACCGCGCTGCTGGTGCTGCTGCTCACCCCCGAGGCGTACCTGCCGCTGCGGGCGGCCGGGGCCCGGTTCCACGCCAGCATGGAGGGGCTCACCGCGCTGGACGAGGCGCTCACCGTCTCGGCCACGCCACCGGCACCGGCCGAGCGGGGCGGTCCCGCCCCGGACGGGCGGGCGGAGATCCGGTTCGAGTCGGTGACCGTCGAGTACGAGCGCACCACCGCGCTGCGGGACGTCACGTTGACCATCCGGCCGGGCGAGCGGATCGCCATCGTCGGGCCCAGCGGCGCCGGCAAGAGCACCCTGCTCGGGCTGCTGCTGGGCTTCGTCACGCCGACCAGCGGCCGGGTCACCGTCGGCGGGGTCGACCTGGCCGGCGCGGATCCGCAGGTGTGGCGCCGGCAACTGGCCTGGGTGCCGCAGCGCGCCCACCTCTTCGCCGCCTCGCTGGCCGACAACATCCGGCTCGGCGCCCCCGACACCCCCGACGCCGCGCTCGCCGCCGCGGTGCGCGACGCCGCGCTGGACGACGTGGTCGCCGGGCTGCCGGACGGGCTGGCCACCGTGCTCGGTGAGCGCGGGCACGGCCTCTCCAGCGGCCAGCGGCAGCGGGTCGCGCTGGCCCGCGCGTTCCTGCGGGACGCCCCGCTGGTGCTGCTCGACGAACCGACCGCCCGGCTGGACAGCGCCTCCGAGGCGGTCGTGCTGGCCGCCACCCGCCGGCTGGTCGCCGGCCGCACGGCGCTGCTGGTGGCGCACCGCCCCGCGTTGCTCTCCGACGCCGACCGGGTGCTGCGGATCGAGGAGGGCCGGGTCACCGAGCTGACCCCGGTGCCGACCGCGGAGGTGATCCGGTGATCGCGGCGACCCGTCCCGAGCGGGCGGTGCTGCGCCTGGCCCGGCCGTACCTGAACCGGCTGCTCGGCGCCGGGCTGCTCGCCGCGGTGACCGAGTTCGCCGGGCTGGCCCTGATGGCCACCGCCACCTGGCTGCTGATGAGCGCGGCCGGGCGGCCGCCGCTGGACCGGCTCACGGTGGCGATCGTCGCGGTCCGGGCCCTGGCCGTCAGCCGCGGCGTGTTCCGCTACACCGAGCGGCTCGCCGGGCACGACGCGGTGCTCCGGCTGGTCACCGACGTCCGGACCCGGGTGTTCGCCGCCCTCGCCGCCCGCCGGGCCCCCGAGCAGCGCACCGGCGACGCGCTGAGCCGGCTGGTCTCCGACGTGGAGGCGGTGCAGGACCTGCTCCTGCGGGTGCTCGTGCCGGCCTCGGCGGCGGCGCTGGTCAGCGTCGTGGCGGTGGGCGCGGCGGCGCTGATCTCCCCGGCCGCCGCCGGCACGCTCGCCGTGGGGCTGCTGGTCGCCGGCGTGGCGCTGCCCGCGCTGGCCACCGCGCTGACCCGGCGGGCCGCCGCCGAGGTGGCACCGCTGCGAGGGGCGCTGGCCGCCGACGCGGTCGACCTCACCCACGGCGCCGCCGACCTGGCCGCGTTCGGCGCCACCGGGTCCGCGCTGGCGGCCGCCGGCCGGCGCACCGCACGGCTGGCCCGGCTGGAACGGCGGCTCGCCGCCACCGGGTTCGCGGTGGACGCGGCCGGCGTGCTGGTCGCTGGGCTGAGCGCCGCCGCCGTGGTGTTCGTCGCGCTGGCCCGGGACGTGGACGGGGTGCTGGTCGGGGTGCTCGCGGTGGGCACGCTCGCCGCCGTGGAGGTGGCGCTGGCGCTGGTCGGCGCCGCCCGGCAGCGGACCCAGCTGAGCGCCGGCCTGACCCGGGTCGCCGCCCTGCTCGACGCCGCCCCGACCGACACCACACCGACCGCCGGCCCGACCGAAGCCACGGCCGCCCGCGCTGCCCCGGGAGGCGACGAGACGCCGGCCGCGGTGAGCACGGCGCCGCATCACGTGCGGTTCAGCGACGTGACGGTGCGCTACCGGGAAGGCGCCGCGCCCGCCCTGGTCGGGTTCGACCTCGACCTGCCGGCCGGGCGCCGGGTGGCCGTGGTCGGGCCGAGCGGGGCTGGCAAGAGCACCATCGCCGCCGTCCTCACCGGGTCGGTACGGCCCGAGGCGGGCCGGGTCACGCTGGACGGGCGGGACCTGTCGGCGTACTCCGCACAGGAGCTGCCGCGGGCGGTCGGCGGCCTGCTCGCCGAGGCGTACGTCTTCCACGCCTCGGTCCGGGACAACCTGCTGCTCGGCAGGGCCGGGGCGAGCGACGACGAGCTGGCCGCGGCCACCGCCGCCGCCGGCCTGCTGGACTGGGTACGCGAGCAGCCGGACGGCTGGGACACGGTGGTCGGCGAGGAGGGCGGGCAGCTCTCCGGCGGCCAACGGCAGCGGCTCGCGCTGGCCCGGGCGCTGCTCGCCGCGCCGGGCGTGCTGGTGCTCGACGAGCCGACCGAGGGGCTCGATCCGGCCGCCGCCGACGCGGTGCTCGCCTCGACGCTGGCCGCCACCCCGCCCGGGCACTCGGTGCTGCTGATCAGCCACCGGCTCAGCGGGCTGGCCGGGCTGGACGAGATAGTGGTGCTCGACGCCGGGCGGGTGGTGCAGCGCGGCCGGCACGCCGACCTGGTCGCGACTCCGGGCTGGTACCGGGACCAGTGGCGGCTCCAGGAGGCGGCCGAACGCGGGTACTTCGCGCTGACCCCCTGACCTGGCCTCCGGGTCGGCCCAGGGATGTCCCCGACGACGCCCGGCCGCCGATCGTGGCAGGGTGGTGCCATGGCCGGCGGTGACGAGGTGATGGTGGAGGAGCGCCTGCGCGAGCTGGGTGACCGGCTGCGCGGGCCGGTACGGCTCAAGTCCGACCTGCTGACCGAGGCCCGGCACGGGCTGTTGGACGCCGTGGAGGCGTACCGGGAGGGCGGGCTGTCGGCGGCGGAGGCGCAGCGCCGCGCGGTGACCGAGTTCGGCAGCCCGGCGCAGCTGGCCCCGGCGTACCAGGCCGAGCTGGCGGTCGGCGCGCTGCGTGGGCTGTCGCTGCGGGTCGTCCTGGTGGCCGCTGTCGCGATCGTCGCCGGCGACCTGACCTGGCAGGGGGCGAGCTGGAGCGAGGGGCCCCGGCCGCCGGCCGGCTACCTGCTGCTCTCCGCCTCGATGGACTGGCTGTGGATCAGCGCGTTCGTCCTGGCGGCGGCCGGACTGCTGGTCGCCACCGGCGCGGGCCGGTGGGGCGTGCCGGGCGGGGCCGTGCTCAACCGGGCGGTCGGCGCCAGCCTGACCGGCGTCCTCGTCCTCGCCGCGGCCGCCGGCGGCGGGCTGTTCGCCTGGTCGATGGGGCTCTGGGAGGCGGCCCTCACCTGGCCGCCGATGATCATCGGCGCGGTCCTGGTCGGCGCCGCCCTGTTCTGGATCGGCCGCGCAGCCCGCTACTGGCTGTCCGCCGCCCTGACCCCGGCCCGCTGACGCCCGTCCGGCGCGGCCGGTCGCGGCGGGTCAGGTCGGGGTGACCGGCGGGGCCGCGGGGTCGAGGAAGCGTCCGACGGTCGAGCTGAACTCGCGCCAGCCGGAACGTTCCCCGGCCAGCGCCCGCCGGCCGGCGTCGGTGAGCTCGTACGTCCGGCGCTCCCGCCCGTTGACGGTGCTCCAGCTACTGGCCACGTGCCCGGCCCGCTCGAGCCGGCGCAGCGCCGGATAGATGGTGCCGGTGGGCAGGTCCAGGTGGCCGTCGCTGCGGATGCGCAGCGCCTCGATGATCGCGTAACCGTGCAGGGCGCCCCGCTCCAGCACCGCCAGCAGCAGCGCGTCGAGGTGGCCGTGCAGCGCCTGGGCCTTCATGTGTAGCTACGCTACTTGTCTGCGGGCCGGATCGCCACCGGGGTGCGGGCACCGGCCTCCCGGAGCCGCCCACTAGGGTATGTGCCCAGAGTCACTCGCCGGCACGGGACGCCGACGGGTGGGCAACCCGAAGCACACGGAGGTCAGCGTGGCCCGTCAGTCGCCCCAACGGCCCGACGCCGACGAGCCGGAACTCGACGAGACCGAGGGCAGCGTCGAGTCCGACAACGCGTCCGCGTCGGCCGAGGCCGCCCGCGCGCTCTGGGACGAGCTGCGGATCGACCCGGTGGAGATCGCCCTGCCCGCCGGCACCGGCTACACGCTGCGGGCGTACCGGCCGGCCCGGGAGCTGACCCCCACCGACGTCGCCGAGCGCGACCAGGACGACCCGTTCCTGGCCCGTCGCCAGGTCGTCGAGGAGGACGAGGACGACGAGACCGTCGTGATCCTCGACGAGGAGGTCGCCCAGGAGTTCGCCGAGAGCGACGAGGAGGAGGCCAAGGCCCGGCGCCGCGCCAAGGGCGCGAAGGACGCCGACGACGCCGACGACGCCGAGGCGGACGAGGCGGACGAGGCGGACGAGGCCGAGGCCGAGGACGAGGCGGGCGACGAGGAGGTCCCGGTCTTCCTCAGCCACCGTGGCCGGCTGCTGCTCTTCAAGACCCCGGAGTCGCTGGTCAGCTTCGTCCGCTCGGGCGCGCCCAACGATCTGTCCCAACTGGACAGTTGGAATGAATTGTCCGAACGGGTGGAGCCGGCCGACATCGCTCCGCTGGACGAGGACATCTACGAGCTGGACCTGGTGGTCGAGAACCTGCGCGGCGGGCACGACGCCTGGGACACCACGCTGCTGATCGAGGCCGGCGAGATCGCCCGCGACCTGGCGTACGCGCTGCGCCTGCCGGCCGTGCTCGACATGCTCTCCGCCGGCTCCAGCCTCGACGACCTGGACGAGGCGCTGCGGGCCACGGTCAGCGGCGGCATCGGCGGTTTCCTCGGCCGGCGCCGGCTCAAGAAAATCGGGGCACAAACCGCAAGTCTGGGTTGGCGCACCATTGTCGGCAAGATCTCTGCGGTCGTGGACTGGCGCGACTGACCCTTAACGGGGAGCATCAGTCTCTGGCAGAGAAAGACCTGTGTCCCGGGAGGAGGACGACGCCGTGGCGCTCGTGCGCGTGTACTGCGGTCTGGCCTCGGCGGATCCGGCCGACCGACCGGCTTCGGCCGGTTCGACGCTGACGTCCGCTGTGGTCGACGACGCAGGCCGTCTGCTGCATGTCTGCGAGATCGGCGACGACGCGGCGGGCTACGCCCGGCTGGTCGCGCTGCTCGTGGAGCGGTCGGGCGGGCCGAGCGGTGCGGCGATCGCCGCCGACAGCGACGACCACACGGTCACCTCGCTGCTCAGCGCCGCGGGTCGTCCCCTGGCGATCGCCGACGACGACTCGGTCGACGACTTCGCCGAGCGGTTCGCCGACGACGACTCGCTGGAGGAGATGCAGTCCCCGCCCGCCGAGCGGCGCGCGGTCGGCCTGGCCCGCGCACTCCAGGCCGGCGCGCTCTCCGCGATCACCCTGCCGGCGCACCGCGACCTCGCCGGCTACAAGCAGGTGCTCGCCGCGCACGCCGCGCTGGCCAGTGGCCGGCACTCGGCCGCCGTGGCGCTGCGCGAGGTGCTCCGCGAGCTCTACCCGGCGGCGCTGCGCGCCTACCCGGACCCGGCCGAGCCGATCCCGCTGGCCGTCCTCGACGCCCTGCCGGAGCCCGGCATGCTGGCCGGCACCGTCGCCCGGGGGCGGGAGGTCTCGGTCGCCGCCGACGCGGTCGCGGCCCACCTGGCCGCCGACGGGGTTGCCGAGGCCGAGGAGATCGAGGAGGCGGTCACCGCGCTGCGCGTGGCCATCTCCGAGACGCCCCGGCGGGCGACGGTGAACCGCGCCCTCACCGCCGCCGTCGCCGAGACCGTACGCCAGGCCGTCGCCTCGGTGCGGGCCTGCGACGCCGGCTGCGAGGCGCTGGTCGGCGCGCTCAGCGCCCGGGTCAGCACGCCCGCGCCGGCGACACCCGGCCGCCGCGCCGCCGGCCGCCGGGCCGAGCCGGTCGGCGACCGGCCCGGCCTGAACACCAGCACCGCCGGGCTGCGCACCATCCGGCCGGCCGAGCAGCCGACCCCGTCCGGCGGGCGGCGCAGCCGTCCGGAGCCGGTCTCCGGCACCACCGCGCCGCCGTCGCCCCGCCCGCTCGCCCCGCCGCCGGTAGCGCCGGCCCCGGTCACCCCGCCGCCGGTCGCGCCGCCGCCGGTCGCCCCGGCCGCGTCGGCCGGCACCCCGGTCTCCGGCGGGCCGACCCACCCCGAGCCCACCCCGCGCCGGGTGGACGGCCCGACCAACCGGCCGATCTCGGCGCCGCCACCGCCGCCGCCCGGGATCACGCCGATCGCACCGGCGCAGCGCGGCACGGTGCCTCCGGCGGAGGCCGGGGAGCCGTTCCGGCCCACGCTGACCACCGCGGCGATCAACAGCGCCCGGGCCGAGCGGCAGCGCACGGTCATCCCGCCGCGGCCGAAGACCAACGGCGAGGCGCCCACCGGCGGGTTCAGCGCCACCGACCTGAGCATCCCGGTGCCCACGCCCCGACCGGGCAAGGAGTCCGCCCCACCGGGCTCCCGGGCCAACTGGCCGCTGGTCAACAACCCGGACGACCCGGCCGACAGCTCCGCCAAGAACCCGGTGGTCGGCTCGTACGGCGATCGGGGCGGGCGGGGCGTGGACGCGCCGACCGATCCCGGTGCGGAGCGTCGGGTCACCCCGCCGTGGCTCGCCGACGACCTGCCCCAGGAGCCGCCGATGCTGCGGCTCGTGGAGCCCCCGCCGATGGCCGACCGGGCGCTGCGCGACGGGCCGAACCCGCCGGCCGACCCGCAACTGGAGAACCCTCCGCTGCGGCTGGTCGACCGGGAGAACGCCCCCCGCAACGGCCGACCTGTCCCCCCGCGTGCCGAGCACCCGGCGCCCGAGCACCGGCCGGCGCCGCCGGTGGAGCGGCGTCCCCCGCCCGTCTCCGACGAGGGCGACGGTGACCTGCTGATCTTCGCCCAGGCGAAGTCCGCCTGGTTCGTCGGGCACGGCGAGTCGGCCGACCTGGACTGGTCCACCACCGCCGACACCGGCTGGCAGGCGGCCGAGCAGGCCGCGCGGCCGTCGGTGGGCGCCGAGACCAAGGCCGGGCTGCCCAAGCGGGTGCCGCAGGCCAACCTCGTCCCCGGTTCCCCGCTGCGCGAGGAGCGTCCACTGCGGATCGTCCGCGACGCGGCGAGCCTCGCCGAGAACACCACCGGCTACTTCCGGGGCTGGCGTCGCGGCCAGGAGATCGGCGGGTTCGCGGTCGGCGGCCGGCCGGGCCGCGAGGCCGCCGGCGGCTGGGACTTCACCCGCGACACCGGCGACCGCGACGACGACCGGGAGTACGAGTACCGCTCCGCCGGCTACCGCTCCTGACCGGCGGTACGCCGCACCGGACAGCGCGCCCCCGGTCACTGTGGACGTCCACAGTGACCGGGGGCGCTGTCGTGCGGCGACCGGACCGGCGTGGGCACCCGCGGCGGTTCCTCCAGCATCCCCACGGCCGGCGGCACCGGCACTACCGCGCCGGCAGTAGCCAACGTCCTCACGCCCTCGCCAGTGGCGGCCCCGCGCCGCCGTCGGTGCCGCCCTCACGCCGCCGTCGGTAACGCCCGCACGTCATCGGCCGCAGCGCCCTCACGCCGCCGTCAGTGGCGCCGGGGCGAGTCGGGCACCCTGAGGGCGCCGCCATGGCACGTCCGCGCGCCAGCGGGCACCACACGGGGCTGGACGGCCCCGCCGGGCGGGAGCCACCGCCACGGGAACCGGCCACAGTGGCCGACGACTGCGCGACGCGCGGCAGGACCGCACTCCGCCCGCCGAGGCCGGGTACGCCCGCCCCCGACCCGGACGGCAGAGCGTGCCCGACGGCGGCGTGGCGGTCGGGCGCTGGACGGCGACGGCGCCGGACCCCGGGCAGCACGCAGCGCCCGCTGGCGGAAGAGCCACCGGGCGCTGGGCGGGACGATCAGGCCGGCGCGACCGCGCGCGAGCGGCGCATGGTGAGCACGTACTCGACCAGCGAGATCAGCACGTGCTTCGTCGACTCCCGGTTACGGGCGTCGCAGGCCACCACCGGCACGTCGTTCGAGATCGCCAGCGCGTCCCGGACGTCCTGCGGGTCGTGGTACTGCATCCCGTCGAAGCAGTTGATGGCCACCAGGTACGGCAGCCGCCGGTGCTCGAAGAAGTCGATCGCCGCGAAGCAGTCGGCCAGTCGGCGGGTGTCCACCAGCACGACCGCGCCGATCGCCCCGCGCACCAGTTCGTCCCACATGAACCAGAAGCGGGTCTGACCCGGCGTACCGAACAGGTACAGGATCAGGTCACGGTCGATCGAGATACGGCCGAAGTCCATCGCCACCGTGGTCGTCGTCTTGCCCGGCACCTGCCGGTTGTCGTCGACGCCCACGCCGGCGGAGGTCATGATGGCCTCGGTGGTCAGCGGCGTGATCTCCGAGACCGAGCCGACCAGCGTCGTCTTGCCGACGCCGAAGCCACCGGCGATAACGATCTTCGCCGACGTCACGCGCCCGCTCGGGGTCGGCGGCCGGTGCGACATGTCAGAGCCTGCGAAGTCCACTCAGCACCCTCTCCAGCAGTTCAGTGCCCACCGCGTCGTCCGAGTCGTCCAGGATGGTCGGCTCGTGGACCGCGACCAGGCCGTCCGTCGCCATGTCGGCGATGAGCACCCGGGCCACACCGAGCGGGAGCTGCATTCGCGCCGCGATCTCGGCTAGCGACTGCACGCGTCCGTCACACAGCGCGGCGATGTACTGGTGCTCGCGGCCCTGCCCGCCACTGCCGTTGGCAGTGGCCCGGCCGCGCACCGTCGTCTCGACGAGCGCCTCCAGCGCGATGTCGAGTCGGGGGCGGGTACGACCACGGGTCACGGCGTACGGACGGACCAATGCTCCGGTCGGTTCGTCACGATCGACCATGTCGCCGCTCACCTCCTTCGTACCCGGCACCGGCTCCATCCGTTGGAGCCCGTCTCTCTCGTCGTTGCTGCGCCGCCGACCTCGGGGTCAGCAGGACGTCAGCCCAACATGCCCGCGGCCGCGCGCGGCTGCGGGGTCAACGCGTCGCCCACCCGGTCGACCAGCAACGCCATCTCGTAACCGACCTGCCCGACGTCACAGCTGCGGGCGGCGAGCACGGCGAACGACGAGCCGTCGGAGATGGACATCAGGAACAGGAAGCCATTGTCCATCTCCACCACCGTCTGCAGCACCGCGCCTCCCTCGAAGCAGCGGGCCGCACCCTGGGTCAGGCTGACCAGGCCGGACGCGATGGCGGCCAGCTGGTCGGCCCGGTCACGCGGGAGATCCCGTGACGCAGCGAGGAGCAGGCCGTCCGCGGAGACGGCGACCGCGTGCGCGACACCGGGAACCCGATCGGCGAAGTTGGCCAGCAGCCAACCGAGATCCTGCGTAGTAGTCATCCTTCTTGCTCCTTCTGCCCGCTCCCGGCCACCGGGCCTGAGCCAGACTGCGAGGATTGCTGCCCTCCCGGAGTCGCCTCCGGGCTGGTCGGGTTGCTGTCGGACGGGTTGCTACGCCCTCGCTGGACGCCGCGGTGGTAGGCGGAGAGCAGACCGCGTACGGACTCCGGCGTCCGCCGCTGCACCGAGGTGGTCGGCTTCTCCACCGCGCCGGGCACCAGCTGCGCCATCGGGGTGCGCTTCGGCAGACCCGTGGGCGTGGTGGCCGCCACCGGCACCGCGCTGGCGGCCGACGCCGCCCGCCAGCCCTCGTCGGCCGCGGTCGCCCAGCCGTTGCCCTCGCTGGGCTGCGGGCGACGGTTGGGCAGGCTCTCGGCGGACGCGGGGCGGGGACCGCCGTTCGATGTGGCCCCGTTCTCGCGCGGCGCTCCTCCGGCCGTCGGTGTCTGTGCCATCGGTGCGTTACCTGTCGTTGCGGGTGGTGTCTGCTGCACGGCGCGACCCGCCGCGTCGACCTTGCTGAACTGCTGGGTCGCGGCGGAGCCGTTGCTCGCCGGCTGGCGGGTGCCGGCCGCCTCCTCCGGCCCCGGTCGCCGGGTACGGAACCAGGCGGACTCGAGCTCCCGGAAGATCGGCAGCTCCATCGTCTCGTCCGCGTACCGCTGCCGGTTCTGCGGCTGCGGCGTCGTCGGCCGGGCCGGTGCGGGCGGAGCGGCCGGCGTGGGGGCCGGGCGGGCCGCCGGGGCCGGGTTAGCGGGCGCCGCCGGGTTCGGGGTCGGCGCGGCCGGCTGGTCCGTACGCGGCATCCGCGGCAGCTCGGTGGTCATGTCCAGCGCGGCGGCCAGCCGCTCGGGCACCGGCGGGGTGGCCGGGTCCGCCCCGGCGACCGGCGGCCAGGCCGGCGGCGCCGAGGTGTGCGGCGGCGTCACCGGGCGCTGCGGCAGCGGGCCACCGGGCGGCGACGAGATCGGCTGGCCGGAGACCGGCATGCCCGACACCGGCGACGCGGAGACCGGCATCCCGGAGACCGGGGACGACGAGACCGGCATCCCGGAGACCGGCGGGGAGGAGACCGGCGGCCCGGAGTACGGCGGCGCCGAGTGCGGCGGCACCGGCGGAGCCGACACCGGCGGCGGGAAGTACGGCTGCGCCTCCGGGCTGCTCGGCAGCTGCCGCGGGATGCCGGGCTGCTGGCCGGTGCCGGCCGGGTCGCCGTCGGCCGACCGGCGCTGCGGCAGCGGGTCGATCGGCTGGCCGTTGGACGTGCGCGGGGTGAACGCGTCGCCGCCGCTGTTGGCCGCGGTCGCGCCGGTGAGATCCGACCAGGCCGGCATGCCCCGGCCGGCGCCGGCCGGGGTCGGGCCGCCGGTGCCGTTGCGGGGCGGCGCCGGCTCGAACGGGCGGCCGCCCAGGGTGACCTGGTTGCCGGAGCCGCTCGGGCGCGGGCTGTTGGGCAGGTTGCCGAGGGCCGGCAGCGCGCCGAAGGCGGGCGCCGGGCCGGACGACGGGGCGTTGCCGGCGGGCAGCGCCGGGGCCGGCTGGGCCCGGCCGGCGAGCGCCCGGGGCACCAGCACCGACGGCGGCAGCGTGACGTCGGCGACGGTGCCCCGGTCGGCGCCGGGACGCAGCTCGACCTTCACGCCGTGCCGGGACGCCAGGCGGGCGACCACGACCAGACCCATCATCCGGGAGACGGCCACGTCCACCTGCGGCGGCGTGGCGAGCCGCTCGTTGAGCTCGTGCAGCTGGTCGGGGCTGATGCCGATGCCGCGGTCCTCGACGTAGAGCGAGGCGCGGTCGCCGACCCGGCGGGCCTCGATCAGCACCTGCGAATCCGGCGGCGAGAACGCGGTGGCGTTGTCGAACAGCTCGGCGACCAGGTGGACCAGGTCGTTGACCGCGTGCGCGGCGACCTCGATGTCCCGGTCGATGACCCCGAACTCGATCCGGGTGTAGTGCTCGACCTCGGACTGCGCGGCCCGGAGCACGTCGATCAGCGCGGCCGGTTCCCGCTGCACACGGGTCGAGTCGGCGCCGGCGAGGACCAGCAGGTTCTCGTCGTTACGGCGCATCCGGGTGGCCAGGTGGTCCAGCTGGAACAGCTCGGCCAGCCGGTCCGGGTCCTCCTCGCCGCGCTCCAGCCGGTCGAGGTGACCGATCAGCCGGTCGACCAGGATCTGCGACCGGCGGGCCAGGTTGACGAACATCGTCGCGACGGAGGCGCGCAGCGCGGCCTGCTCGGCGGCGGTCCGGACGGCCTCCAGGTGGACGGCGTTGAACGCCTCGGTCACCTGGCCGAACTCGTCCTTGCTGCGCACCGGCAGCGGCTCGGCGATCTGGTTGGCCAGCTGGGTCGGGGTGAGCTGCCCGGTGACCTGCGGGTCGCGCAGCCGGGCCACCGCCTGGGGCAGGCCGTACTGGGCGACCGAGAGGGCGCCCTGGCGCAGGTCGCGCAGCGAGCGGGCCATCGAGCGGGCGACCAGGTAGGCGAAGAGGATGGCCAGCAGCAGCATGCTCAGCAGCAGGCCGGACTCGAGGAAGACCTGACGCTGCACGTCCGAGCGGAGGTCGTCGGCCAGGACGACCACGTCGCGGTCGAACTTCGACTCCACCGTGCGGATCAGGTCGGCGTTGGCCACGATCGCCGCGTCCCACTGGTTGGCGTCGAACGGCGCGCCGCTCAGGGTGTCCTCGGTGTTGGTGTTACGCAGCCAGGAGTTGTACGTGTTCGCCTCGCGCAGGTCCGGACCGGCCACGGTCCGGTTGTAGAAGTCGGCCTCCTCCTGGCTGGCGACCACGGCGAAGTTCTGCTTGGCCTGCAACTGCGCCGTGTCGGTGGCGATGTAGTCGGTGCGCAGGGTGGCGGTGATCTTGCTGTCCCGCAGCATCCGGTGCACGACGTTCCGCTGCTGGGAGAGGAACTCCTTGTTGCGGGCGACGGCGGTGGCGGCACGCATCCGGTCGCTGAGGTTGTTGTCGCCGGCGAGCTGGGTGGCCGAGTCGCGGACGGCCAACAGCCGGTTGATGATCCCGTCGTACTGCTGCACGGCCGGGACGAGACCGTACTTGCCGTTGAGCACCTGGCTACGGGTGGCCGGCAGGTCCTTGAGGTCCTGGTCGATCACGTCGAGGTCGTCCTCGAGGCTCGCCGGCAGGTCGTCGAGCTCGCTGCGCTGCGAGGAGTAGGGCGCGCGGGCCTGGTCCACCCGGCCGTTCGCCTGGTTGTACGCGTCCTTGAACGGGTCGGCCTGGGCCGGCGGCGCGCCGAGCAGCCGCAGCGCGGCCGTCCGCTCGTCCTGGAGGGTGTCGACCAGCTCTCCCGAGTAGCCGACCAGGCTGGCCAGCTCGCCGGCCCGGTTGGCGTTGTTGAGCGTCTGCAGGTGGTCGACGAGACCACTGGTACCCACGACGACAGTGGCGATGGTCGGCACGATCATGATGAGACCGAGCTTGGACCAGATCGGCATGTCGCGGAGCCGACCGGCCGGCCGGCGCAGCCGCGACAGGAAGGAGCCCGCCGTCTTTGGCCGTTTGCTCACGTCACCGCCCTCGCGATTCAGCGTCCGCGTTGCCCTTGGGCAACGCCCAGCGGCCGACCCGGCGGGTCGGACCATCCGAGATTCCATCACGCCGCCCGGCAAAGAGAAAGCCCAGGTTGGCCGTCGCCGACGGTGTGATGAGATGTTGATGCGATTTGATAGCAATCCGTCTGGCCGGAGTCACTGAAGGTAATGGATCACCCCCACCGCGTCGTGCTGCTCGCGGGCCCCTCCGGGTCCGGAAAGTCGTACATAGCACAGCGAACCGGGCTTCCGGTGCTGTGCCTGGACGACTTCTACAAGGACGGTGATGACCCTACGTTGCCGCGACGAAACGGCCAGGTGGACTGGGAGTCCCCGCTGTCGTGGGACGCCGAGGCCGCCGTGGAGGCCATTTCCCGGCTGGCCCGGGAGGGCCGGGCCGAGGTACCGGTCTATGCCATCGAGGCGGATCGACGGGTGGCCACCCGGTCATTTGATGTGGCCGGTTCGCCACTTTTCATCGCCGAAGGGATTTTCGCCGCCGACATCGTCGAGGAGTGCCGCCGGCGGGGGCTGCTCGCCGGGGCGTACGCCCTGCGGCGCCCGCGCGGCGCGACCTTCGTCCGGCGGCTGGCCCGCGACCTCGCCGAGCAGCGCAAGGCCCCGCGGGTGCTGATCCGGCGCGGGGTGGCGCTGCTGCGGGCCGAGCCGGCGGTGCTGCGCCGGCAGACCGGCCTGGGGGCCGAGGCGGCCCGGGCCCGCCAGGTGCTGCGCGGGGTGGCCGGCCTGCTCGCCGGCCACCCGCACCGCCGGTGATCAGGGCAGCAGCTTGGCGTACGCCGGCTTGATCACCTCGTCGATGATCCGCAGCCGCTGGTCGAACGGGATGAACGCGCTCTTCATCGCGTTGATGGTGAACCACTGCAGTTCGCGCCAGCCGTAGCCGAACGCCTCCACCAGCAGGGCCATCTCGCGGGACATCGAGGTGCCGCTCATCAGCCGGTTGTCGGTGTTCACGGTGACCCGGAAGCGCAGGTCCCGCAGCAGCCCGATGGGGTGCTCGGCGATCGACGGGGCGGCCCCGGTCTGCACGTTCGAGGACGGGCACAGCTCCAGCGGGATCCGCTTGTCCCGCACGTACGCGGCCAGCCGGCCTAGCGTGGGCTCCGGCCCCGGGGTGATGTCGTCCACGATCCGCACCCCGTGGCCGAGCCGGTCCGCACCGCACCACTGGATCGCCTGCCAGATCGACGGCAGCCCGAACGCCTCCCCGGCATGGATGGTGAAGTGGAAGTTCTCCCGCTGGAGGTACTCGAAGGCGTCCAGGTGCCGGGTGGGCGGGAAGCCCGCCTCGGCGCCGGCGATGTCGAAGCCGACCACCCCGGCGTCCCGGTGCCGCACGGAGAGCTCGGCGATCTCCTGCGAGCGGGCGGCGTGCCGCATCGCGGTGAGCAGCGTGCCGACCCGGATCGGGGTGCCCGCCTCGGCGGCCAGCGCGCTGCCCTCGGCGAAGCCGGCCAGCACCGCCTCGACCACCTCGTCCAGGGTCAGGTCCCGCTCCAGGTGCTGCTCCGGGGCGAACCGCACCTCGGCGTAGACCACCCCGTCGGCCGCCAGGTCGAGCGCGCACTCCCGGGCCACCCGGCGCAGCGCCGGGGCGGTCTGCATCACGGCGACGGTGTGCGCGAACGTCTCCAGGTAGCGCTCCAGCGAGCCCGAGTCGGCCGCCTCGACGAACCAGCGGCCGAGCGCCGCCGGATCGGTGGTGGGCAGCTCGTGGCCGACCTCGGCGGCCAGCTCGACGACCGTCGCCGGACGCAGGCCGCCGTCGAGGTGGTCGTGCAGCAGCGCCTTGGGAACCTTGACGATGTCCTCGTAGCGGATCGTTGCGACCATGCTCAGACCCTAGTCGGCGGCGGGCCGGCCGCCGAGCCGACCGGCCCTCACGGACGCCAGCCGTAGACCCGGTCGACCGTGAGCCGGAGCACCAGGCGGCCGTCGGCGACCATCGCCGCGCGGTAGTCGGCCCAGTCCGGGTGCTCGCCACGGATCTCCCGGTAGACCTCGACCAGTTCCTCGACGGTGGCGTCGTCCTCGGCGGCGGCCGGTGGGCTGAAGGTGACCGTCCCCTCGGCCACGGCGTACGCCCCGCCGTCGGCGGTGGTGACGTGGAAGCTGGCCCGCGGATCGCGCAGCAGGTTGCGCACCTTGGCCCGGCCGGCGGTGGTCGAAGATCGGATCAGGCCGGGTTCGGCGAGGTAGTCCACGTTGGAGAGCTGGGGTCGGCCGTCCCGGCGCAGGGTGACCAGGACGCCCCGGCCGCGCCGCCCGAACAGCTCCCAGAGCCGGGCGCTCACGCGGGCACCCGCAGCGGCGCCAGGGCGTCGGCCAGCCGGGCCACCTCGGCGAGCATGACCTCGGCGGCGGCGTCCCGCCCGGCGTCCGGCACGAGCGCGCCGGTCTCGTCCAGCGCCTCCCGCAGGAACACGACGACCGCCTCGTTCGCCGGCACCATCTTGAGCGTGGTCACCACCTGCTTGATCATCTGGACCGCGCGCAGGCCGCCGGAGGTCATGCCGTAGCTGACGAAGCCGACCGGCTTGTACTGCCACTCGGTGTAGAGGTAGTCGATGGCGTTCTTCAACGGAGCGCTGAAGCCGTAGTTGTACTCCGGCATGACGAAGACGAAGGCGTCGCCGGCGTCGACGGTGGCGCTCCACTCGCGGGTGTGCTGGTGCAGGTAGCGCCCCTCGGACGGGTGGTGCGGCTCGTCGTGGAAGGGAAGGGCGATCTCGGCGAGGTCGACCAGGCGCACCTCGTCGAAGGCGCCGTGGCGGGTGGCGAGCTCGGTGAACCAGTCGCCGATCCGGCGGCCCACCCGGCCGGGCCGGGTGCTGGCGACGATGACGTTCAGGCGGGGCATGGCGGGGTCACTCCAGTGGGGACGGGCCGGCCGGCGGCCGGGACGGTGAACTTCGGGATGAGGTTCTGCGCGAGCGGGCCGATGCTGACCGCGTAGAGCAGGGTGCCGGGCCCGACGGTGCCGCCGAGCGCCCAGCCGAGGGCGAGCACGCCCAGTTCGATGGCGGTGCGCACCCGGCCGATCGGCAGGCCCCGGGCGGCCAGCCCGGTCATCAGGCCGTCGCGCGGCCCGGGCCCGAGGCGGGCACCGAGGTAGAGGGCGGTGGCCAGCGCGTTGAGCAGGATGCCGGCGACCAGCAGGCCCGAGCGGGCGACGACCGGCCCGACCGGCGGCAGGACGGCGAGCACGACGTCGGCGGTCACGCCCACCACCACCGCGTTCGCCACCGTGCCGAAGCCGGGACGCTGCCGCAGCGGGATCCAGAGCAGCAGCACGGCGACCGCGACCAGGTTGACCACCTGGCCGAGCGGCAGCCCGGTCCGCTCGGCCAGGCCCTGGTGCAGCACGTCCCACGACGCGAGGCCGAGGTCGGCCCGGACCATCAGGGCCACGCTGACGCCGAAGAGCGCGAGACCGGCGAAGAGCCGGACCAGTCGCCCCGGAAGTTTGGTTGACATGTCATACACCCTAGGAGCTTGTTGATGACATGTCAACCAGATGGCTACCATTGCCGCATGGAGCAACCACGCTGGCTCACCGAGCAGGAACAGCGCGCCTGGCGGGGCTACAACCGGATGCGCCGCCTGCTCACCCTCGAACTGGCCCGCGAGCTGATGCGCGACGCGGGGCTCTCCGAGCCCGACTATGACGTCCTCTCCGACCTCTCCGAGACGCCCGACCAGCGCTTGCGGCTCAGCGAGCTGGCCGACCGGATGCTCTGGTCGCGCAGCCGGCTCTCCCACCACCTGTCCCGGATGCAGCAGCGCGGCCTGGTCACCCGCGAGGAGTGCGCGACGGACGGGCGGGGGGCGGTCGTCGTCCTCACCGCCGAGGGCCGGCGGGCGATCGAGGCCGCCGCGCCCGGCCACGTGGCGGCCGTCCGGCGGCACCTGGTGGATCTGCTGACCCCCGACGAGATCGCCGCGTTGGACGCGCTCACCCACCGCGTCGTCGACCACCTGACCAGCCTCGACCGGCCACGCGGCTGAGCCGGTGGTGGTGCGTGCACCACCACCGGACCGGCATGCGCACACCATCGAACCGGCCCGTCCTGCTGCCTAGCGTCGGCAGTGGAACCCAACAGCCGACGCGGGGAGTGTGCAGGTGTTCACGACATTGGCCACGGCGGTGGTCCGGCGCCCCGGGCGGGTGATCGCGGGCTGGCTGCTCGCCATCGCGGCGCTCAGCGCCGCCACCTTCGCCGTCTACGGGCTCGACGGACCGCGGGGCGGCAGCACCCAGGCCGACTTCCTGCCCGACCGGTACGAGTCGGCGCAGGCCGCCCGGATCGAGGCGCGGGTCTTCCCCGCGCCGGCGGGCAGCAGCGCGGTGCTGGTCGTCCGCCGCACCGACCGGGCACCGCTGACCGCCGCGGACAACGCCCGGATCGACCGGCTGCCGCGGGAGCTGCGGGTGGCCGGCGTCAGCGCGGTGACCGCCGGCCCGCTCGCACCCGACGGCCGGGTACGACTGGCCGGCGCCCGCTTCCCCGGCGACCCGGACGCGGAGGCGACCATCCAGGCGGTCGAGCGGCTGCGGCAGGCCACGGACGCCGCGCTGGCCGGCACCGGACTGGTCGCCGGCTGGACCGGCGAGGCCGCCGGGGCGGCCGACGCCTTCCTGCTCGACCTGATCGTCAACGGCGGCATGATGCTGGTGATCCTGCTCCTGCTGCTGGTCATCTTCCGCAGCCCGGCCATCGCGCTGCTGAACCTGTTCCTGGTGCTGCTGGTCGCCCAGGCCGCCACCGCCCTGCTCGCGCTGGGCGGGAAGGTCTTCGGGTACGCCCTGGACGCCTCCACCACCGGCCTGCTCCCGGTCGTGCTGCTCGGCATCGGCACCGACTACGCGGTCTTCCTGCTCTTCCGCTACCGGGAACGGCTGCGGACCGGCGACGACCGGCGGGCCGCGATGGTGCACGCGGTCGGCCGGATCGGCGGGGCGATCACCGTTTCCGCGCTGGTCGTGGCGGTGGCGTTCGGCGCCCTGGTGCTCTCCCGGCTCGCCTCGTTCCGGGTGCTCGGCCCGGCCCTGGCGGTCGCCGTGCTGCTCATGGTGGCGGCCGCGCTGACCCTCTTCCCCGCTGTCTACTCGCTGCTCGGCCGGCGGGCCTACTGGCCGGCCAAGCTGCTCGCACCGCCCACCGCCCCAGCACCGCCCACCGCCCCAGCACCGCCCACCGCCCCAGCACCGCCCACCATCTCAGCGCCGGCCACCAGCGCAGCGCCGGCGGTGGAGCGTGCCGGGGCGGCCGGGCTGCCCGACCGGGCCGGGCGGCTGGTCGCCCGCCGGCCGGGCCGGGTCGTGCTGGCCACGGTCACCGCGCTGGTGCTGCTCGGCCTCGGCGCGCTGCTCCACCGGCCGAGCTACGACGTCGACGTGCTGCCGCCGGGCTCCGAGTCGGCCCGCGCCCTGGCGACGCTCCGCTCGGGCTTCCCGGCCGGGACGCTCACCCCGACCGTGGTCTACCTGACCGGCGCCGGGGTGGACGCGGCCGCCGCCCAGCGGTTCGCCGACCGGCTCGCCGAGGTGCCCGTCGTGGCGGCCCCGGCCGGGGTGGAGGTCGAGCGGGACGTGGCCCGGGTGCGGCTGCTGCTCGCCGAGCCGCCGTACTCGCAGCGGGCGATCGACGGGGTGGCGGCGCAACTGCGACCGGCCGCGCGCGCCGCCGCGCCGCCGGGCACCCGGGCGTACGTCGGCGGTGAGACCGCCACCTTCGCCGACGTCCGCAGCGTGCTCGACCGGGACCTCCGGCTGGTCTTCCCGGTGGCCGCCGGCCTGATCGGGCTGCTCCTGCTGCTGATGCTGCGCGGCCTGCTCGCCGCGCTGGGGTTGCTCGCCGCCGTCGCCCTCGGCTTCGCCGCCACCCTCGGCACGAGCGTGCTGGCGTTCCAGGTCGTCGGGGGTCAGCCCGGGCTGAACTTCCAGTTGCCGCTGGTCGTGTTCCTCTTCGTCACCGCGATCGGGACCGACTACAACATCCTGATGATCGCCCGGCTCCGCGAGGAGCTGCGCGCGGGACGGTCCCCCCGCCAGGCCGCGCGGGAGGCGGTACGCCGCGCCGGCCCGGCGGTGGCCGCGGCCGGTGTCATCCTGGCCGGCAGCTTCGGGGTGCTCGTGGCGTCCCCGGTGCTGGCGCAGGTCGGTCTCGCCGTCGCGGTGGGCATCCTGATCGCCACGTTCGGGCTCTCCTGGCTGCTGGTGCCGGCGCTGGCCGCACTCGCCGGGCGGGCCACGTTCTGGCCGGCCCGCCCCCGCCCGGTACGCACACCCGCTGCCGAGCGGCCGGCCACCGCCGCGACGGCTGGAACAATGGTCCGATGAGCTGGGCGCGGCGGGCGGTGCGGGAGCTGGGCCAGCTGGCCGTCGGGCTGGGCATGGCCGTCGCGGGCGTGGCGCTCGCGATGGCCACGCTGACCGCCGCCGCCCTCGGCCTGATCGGCGTCGGCCTGCCGTTGCTGGACCGCGCCCTCGGCGGCACCCGGGCGCTGCTCGACCGGCAGCGCCGGC
This sequence comes from Micromonospora desertarenae, assembly GCF_056150265.1. Lineage (NCBI taxonomy): Bacteria > Bacillati > Actinomycetota > Actinomycetes > Micromonosporales > Micromonosporaceae > Micromonospora > Micromonospora desertarenae. The sequence goes on along the minus strand of NZ_JAXCFQ010000006.1, from coordinate 69,170 downwards.
GGGTGCCCGGGCCGCCGGTGCGGTCCCCGTACCAGCCGGTGCGCGGTGGGTTGACCGCCCGGCTGATGGCCATGGCCGGCGACCCGGCCACCTACCGGGACCTCGCGTTCCAGTTCGTCCACTTCGCCTACGCCCCCTCGGCCGCGCTGTTCGCCGTCGCGATCTGGCTCGGCGCCGCGCAGGGCCTGGCCATGCCGCTGATCCACGCGGTACGGCCGAGCGCGATCGGCAACTACCTCGGCCTCCCGATCGACTCCCCCGGCAACGCCGGGCTGGCCACCGTGGCCGGGCTGCTGGTGGCGGTCGGCGCGTACTGGCTGCCCCGGGGGTTGCTGCACCTGGAGGGGCGGTTGACCCGGGCGCTGCTCGGGCCGACCGCCCGGGCGACGCTGACCGAGCGGGTCGAGGAGCTGACCGACACCCGCGCGCAGACCGTCGACGCCCAGGCCGCCGAGCTGCGCCGGATCGAGCGGGACCTGCACGACGGCGCCCAGGCGCGGCTGGTGGCGATGGCGATGAACCTGGGCCTGGCCGAGGAACTGCTGGCCCGCGACCCGGAGGCGGCGCGCGGGCTGGTCACCGAGGCCCGGTCGGCCGCCGGCACCGCGCTGGCCGAGCTGCGCGACGTGGTCCGCGGCATCCACCCGCCGGTGCTCGCCGACCGAGGGCTGGCCGGGGGCCTCGCCGCGCTCGCCCTCGGCGCCGCCCTCCCGGTCGACCTGGACGTCGACCTGCCCGACCGGCTGGCGCCACCGCTGGAGTCGGCGCTCTACTTCACCGCCGCCGAGCTGGTCACCAACGCCGCCCGGCACAGCGGGGCCGGCCGGGTGGCGGTGCGGCTGTGGCGGACCGAGGACCGGGTCCGGCTGACCGTCTCCGACGACGGGCGCGGCGGCGCCGACCCGGAGCGGGGCAGCGGGCTGGCCGGGATCCGGCGGCGGCTCGCCGCCTTCGACGGGCGGGTCCGGATCGACTCGCCGTCCGGAGGGCCTACCGTGATCGACGTGGAGCTGCCGTGCGCATCGTGATCGCCGAAGACCTCGTGCTGCTGCGCGACGGGCTGATCCGGCTGCTCACCGCGTACGGCGACGAGGTGGTGGCCGCCGTGGAGACCGGCGACGAACTGCTCGCCGCGCTGCTGGAGCACCGCCCCGACGTGGCGGTGGTGGACGTACGCCTGCCGCCCACGCACACCGACGAGGGGCTGCGCGCCGCGCTCGCCGCCCGGGCCCGGGTGCCCGGCCTGCCGGTGCTGGTGCTGTCCCAGTACGTCGAGCAGCTCTACGCCCGGGAGCTGCTCTCCGACGGCGCCGGCGCGGTGGGCTACCTGCTCAAGGACCGGGTCGCCGACGTGGCGCAGTTCGTCGCCGCGGTGCACCGGGTGGCCGGTGGCGGGATGGCCATGGACCCCGAGGTGATCTCGCAGCTGCTGGCCCGGCCGGCCCGGGCGGAGCCGCTGCGCCGGCTCACCCCGCGCGAGCACGAGGTGCTGGCGCTGATGGCCGAGGGGCGTTCGAACGGCGCGATCGCCCAGCGGCTGGTGGTCACCGAGAAGGCGGTCAGCAAGCACATCAACTCGATCTTCGCCAAGCTCGACCTGCGCGAGTGCGACGACGACCACCGCCGGGTCCGCGCGGTGCTGACCTACCTGGACGCCTGAGTGGACGCCCGCATCGTCGACCGGTTGCGCTGTCCGGTCTGCGGCCAACCGCTGGCCGAGGCGACCGCCGGCACCACCCGCGCGCTGCGCTGCCCGCGCCGGCACAGCTTCGACGTCGCCCGCCAGGGCTACGTGAACCTGCTCGCCGGGCGCGCCCCGCACGCCGGGGACACCGCCGAGATGGTGGCCGCCCGGGCCGACTTCCTGGCCGCCGGGCACTACGACGTCATCGCCGCCGCCCTCGCCGGGGCGGCGACCGAGGCGGTGGCCCGGGTCGCGGCGGCGGCGCCGGCCGCCGGGGCGTACCCCCTGGTGGTGGACGCGGGGGCGGGCACCGGCAGCTACCTCGCCGCGGTGCTGGCGGCGCTGCCGGACGCCGTCGGCCTGGCCCTGGACGTCTCGAAACCGGCGCTGCGCCGGGCGGCCCGGACCCACCCGCGCGCCGCCGCGGCGCTCGCCGACACCTGGCAGCGGCTGCCGCTGGCCGACGCCTCGACCGCGGTGCTGCTCAACGTCTTCGCGCCACGCAACGGCGCGGAGTTCCACCGGGTCCTCGACCCGGCCGGGGCACTGCTGGTGGTCACCCCGGCCGCCGACCACCTCGCCGAACTGGTCGGCGCGCTCGACCTGCTCCGGGTCGACCCGGCCAAGGCGGACCGGGTCGCGGAGAGCCTCGGCGGCCGGTTCACCCCGGACGGCGAGATTCCGCTGCGCCGGGAGCTGGCGCTGACCGGCCCGGAGGTGGCCACGCTGGTCGGCATGGGGCCGAGCGCCTGGCACACCGACCCGGCCGGGCTCGCCGCCCGGGTGACCGCCCTGGCCGAGCCGGTCCGGGTGACCGTGTCGGTCCGGCTCACCACCTGGCGTCCGATCCCAGGGTGACCCCGCCCCGACCCGCCCCGGGCGGGCGGACCGGTCAGGTGGAGAGGTCGACCTCTTCCCAGCCCGGGGGCTCGTCGTGGTAGGGCCCGCGCAGGATCACCGCCCACTCCAGCGCCCAGCGCCGCTGCCCGATCGCGTTGGCGTCCACCAGTCCCGGCGGTTTCCGGCCGGCCCGCTGCACGTCCAGGTACGCCCAGTCCAGGCAGTAGTGCAGGTCGAGCAGGGCCGCCGCGTCGGCGGGGTGCTGCGGCGCGGCCAGGATCCGCGAGCGCCACTGCCCGAAGGTCTCCCCACCGGCGATGTACGGCATCCGCTCCACCAGCCGCTCGTCCACCGGCACTGTCGGGTCGAGCTGCTTGGTCAGCCCGAGCACCCAGGCCAGCGCGAAGAGCGCGTCGTGGTGCAGCACGAAGGACCGGTGGTCACCCCGACCGCCGGTGACGAACTGCCACTCCGGCGGGGTGACCATCTCGACCAGGTGCGAGGTGAGCAGCCAGCTCATCGCCGCCTGCGGCGGCATCCCGAAGCAGCGGGCCAGGATCAGGTGCAGCACCGCGATGCGCGCCTCGATCTCGGCCGTCGGGCGTAGCTCGATCTGGTCGCCCGGCTCCCAGACCAGCGGGAACTGCGGCGGAGGCAGCGGCAGGCGCAGCCGGGACAGCTCGTCCAGGCTGGCTTCGCGCACCTCTCGGGGGTCGGGGGCAGCAACGATCACGGCCGAAATTCCTGTCTGCTCGCGACGGCTCAGCGCCGGTCTTCCCCCCTGGCCTGGGAGAATAACGCTCCCAGGTAACCAGCACCATGCCGACCGGCGCGCCCGCTCAGCCGATCCGTTCGAGCACCAGCGGAGTCGCTGCCGGGGCGGTCGGCGAGATGGCCACCGCCCGCTCCGCCTCGGCCAGCGCCGCCGGGATCCGCCCGGCGTGCTCGGCGCGCAGCTCGTAGAGCGGCTCGCCGGCCCGCACCCGGTCACCCGGGCGCTTGTGCAGCAGCACCCCGGCCGGCACGCTGACCGGGTCCTCCTTGCGGGCCCGGCCGGCGCCGAGCCGCCAGGCGGCCACCCCCATGGCGTACGCGTCGACCGCCGCGACGAAGCCGTCCGCGTCCGCGCGGACCACCTCGACCTCGTTGGCGGTCGGCAGCGGTGCGTCCGGGTCGCCGCCCTGGGCGCGGATCATCGCCCGCCAGGCGTCCATCGCCCGGCCGTCGCGCAGCGCGGCCGCCGGGTCGGCGTCGGGCAGGCCGGCCGCGTCGAGCATCTCCCGGGCCAGCGCCAGGGTCAGCTCCACCACGTCGGCGGGACCGCCACCGGCCAGCACCTCGACCGACTCGGTCACCTCCAGCGCGTTGCCGATGGCCAGGCCGAGCGGGGTGGACATGTCGGTGAGCAGGGCGACGGTCCGCACCCCGTGCGCGCCGCCCAGCTCCACCATGGTCCGGGCCAGCTCGCGCGCGTCGTCGACCGACTTCATGAACGCGCCGGAGCCGACCTTGACGTCGAGCACCAGCGCGCCAGTGCCCTCGGCGATCTTCTTGCTCATGATCGAGCTGGCGATCAGCGGGATCGCCTCGACGGTGCCGGTGACGTCGCGCAGCGCGTACAGCTTGCGGTCGGCCGGGGCGAGCCCATCGCCCGCCGCGCAGATCACCGCGCCGACGTCGCGCAACTGGGCGATGAACTCGTCGTTGCTCAGCGCGGCCCGCCAGCCCGGGATCGACTCCAGCTTGTCCAGCGTGCCGCCGGTGTGCCCGAGGCCGCGCCCGCTGAGCTGCGGCACGGCCGCGCCGCACGCCGCGACCAGCGGGGTGAGCGGAAGGGTGATCTTGTCACCGACGCCGCCGGTGGAGTGCTTGTCGACGGTGGGGCGCCGCACCGCGGAGAGGTCCAGCCGCTCCCCGCTGGCGATCATCGCGGCCGTCCACCGGGCGATCTCCGCCGGGGTCATGCCGCGCAGCAGGATCGCCATGGCCAGCGCCGACATCTGCTCGTCGGCGACCAGCCCCCGGGTGTACGCGTCCACCACCCAGTCGATCTGCCCGTCCGACAGCACCCCGCCATCCCGCTTGGTCCGAATGACGTCAACCGCCGTGAAAGCACTCACCTTGAAGTTCCTATCAGTCGTTACGCGACCGGCCGGCGTACCCCAGCCGATGAGGGCGGACGTTCCACCGCGCGCGGTCCGCGGCGGATGAGCACGACGGGCCGGGGTCGACCGCGCCCGGCGGAGGGATCAAGCCTGACCGCCCGGAGCCGGGCGTGGTCGGCCCCGGCCCTGAAGCCCGGCCGGCCCCGAGAGCCGGCCCGATCCCCTAGCGCGACCACCCTGGACCGCAAGGCCCAGGCTCAGGCACCGGACCAACGAACCGGGATCTCCATCGGCGGCTCCCCCTCGCCCGCCCAGAAGATGGTGCCCGACGCGTCGACCACCACCACCCGCGGCGTACGGGCCAGCCCCCAGGTGATCGCCTCGGCCGGGTCGTCCCAGCTCGGGCCCTCCTCCAGCACCCCGGTCTCGGCGCCCGCGTCGTCCCCGGCGGACCGCTCCCAGTACGCCGTCCAGACCTGCTGGCCGGCGGAGAGATCCGGGTGGACGAAGACGGTGCCCCGGCCGCGCCAGGCGGCCAGCCGCTCCGGCACCACCGGCACCGGCGTCTCGCCGGTGACGGCCTCCAGGTCCTCCACGCCGAAGGCGTGCGGCAGCAGCTCGGCCATCCGCAGCGGCCGGTCCTTCGCCTCGATCAGGCACTCCGGGCCGCCGTTCTCCCAGAGCAGCTGCCGGCACCGGCCGCACGGCATGAGCGGCTCGCCGGTGGCGTCGACGCAGGACAGCGCGACGATCCGGCCGCCGCCGGTGGCGTGCAGGGAGGAGACCACCCCGCACTCGGCGCAGAGCACCACCCCGTACGCGGCGTTCTCCACGTTGCAGCCGACCACCACCCGGCCGTCGTCGACCAGGGCGGCCGCCCCGACCGGGAACTTCGAGTACGGGACGTACGCGTGCCGCATCACCTCGGTGGCGGCGGTCCGCAGCCGTTCCCAGTCGATCTCCATGGTGTGCTCCCGTCAGCCCTTGATGTACGGCTTGCCGTCCGCGGCCGGCGCCCGGACCCGGCCGACCAGGCCGGCCACCGCCAGGATCGTCGCCAGGTAGGGCAGCATGGCCAGGAACTGGCTCGGGATCACGCTGTTGATCGCGCCGAGGTAGGTGCCGAGCTGGTCGGCGAAGCCGAAGAAGAGCGCCGCGAGCAGCGCACCGGTCGGGCTCCACCGGCCGAAGATCAGCGCGGCCAGGGCGATGAAGCCCTTACCACCGATCATGTTCTTGGTGAACGAGTAGAGCGCCAGCGTGTAGGAGGCGCCACCGATGCCGGCCACCACCCCGGCGAGCAGCACGTTGCGGTAGCGCAGCCCGAGCACCCGGACGCCCAACGTGTCGGCGGCGGTGGGGTGCTCGCCGACCGCGCGGGTACGCAGCCCCCAGCGGGTGCGGAACAGCGCGATGTGGATCACCAGCACCAGCAGCAGCCCGAGGTAGAGGAAGATGTTGCCGCGGAACAGCGCCGGGCCGAGCACCGGGATGTCCTTGAGCAGCGGGATCTCCCAGTTGCTGAACCGCGGCGCGCTGTTGTACTGCTGCGCGTCGGTCTGCATCAGCCGCTCGTAGAGGAAGCCGGTGACGCCGACCGCGAGCAGGTTGAGCACGATGCCCATGACGACCTGGTCGACCAGGTAGCGGATGGCGAAGACGGCCAGCAGCAGGGAGATGAAGGCACCGCCGATCGCCGCCGCGACCAGACCCACCCAGACGCTGCCGGAGATGCTGCCGAACAGCGCGCCGCTGAACGCGCCCATCAGCAGCTGGCCCTCGATCGCCACGTTGACCACGCCGGAGCGCTCGCAGAGCACGCCGGCGAGCGCGCCGAAGATCAGCGGCAGGGCCAGCACGAACGTGCCGCGCACCATGTTCACCAGCGGCATGAAGTTCTGCCCGGCGGGGGCCGCCGAGACCTGCCAGCAGAGGAAGGAGAGCACGAAGCCGACCAGCCCGACGCCGAGCACCAGGGTGAACCAGCGCTTCGGCAGCCCGGCGAGCATCGCCGCGCCGGCGGCGATGGCGACCACGCCGAACCCGATCGCGCCGACCGTGCCATTGATCTTCAGCGCGGCGCCGGCGGCGTCCTCGCTCAACGTGAAGCGGGCCGGCTGGTCGGTGGCGAGCGCGCCGAAGAGCACCGCGCCGACGAGGCCGAGGCCGAGCAGGGTCAGGCCGATCTTGCGGGTACGGGTCCAGAAGCCCTCGTCGACCGGGGCGACCGCGACGTCGGGGACAGCCATGGTGGACATGAGTTACCAGCCCTTCGCCAGGCTCGTCTGCAACCGGGCGGCCCGCGCGGCCCGGAGCTGGAAGATCGCCTTCACCAGGGCCGGCGCGGCGATGAAGATGACGATCAGCGCCTGGAGCACGGTGACCAGCTCCAGCGAGATCCCCGAGTACGACTGCATCCGGTTGCCGCCGGCCTGGAGCGCACCGAAGAGCAGCGCGGCCAGCGCCACGCCCCACGGCTTCACCCGGCCGAGCAGCGCCACCAGGATGCCGTCGAAGCCGATCTGCGCCACCACCAGCGGAGTCAGCGCGCTGGCGGTGGAGCCGAGCACCATGTTCGAGCCGCCGAGGCCGGCCAGGATCCCGGCGAAGACCATGATCAGCACGTACGTCCGGGTGACGCTGATGCCGGCGGTGCGCGCGGCGTCCGGGTTGGCGCCCACCGCGCGCAGCTCGAAGCCGAGCGTGGAGCGGTTGAGCAGCCAGGCGACCGCCCAGGTGGCCAGCACCGCGAGCAGGATGCCGGCGTGCACCCGCAGGTTGTCGCCGAGCAGCCGGGGCAGCTGGGCCGAGGCGTCCACCGGCCGGCTGATCGCGTCGGTCCGGTTCGGGTCCTGGATGCCGTTCTGCACGATCAGCCAGGTCAGGAAGTACGTGGCGATGTAGTTGAGCATGATCGTGTTGATCACCTCGTGGGCACCGGCCTTGGCCTTGAGGATGCCCGGGATGAAGCCCCAGATCGCCCCGCCGAGGGCACCGGCGAGCACCGCGACCAGCAGGTGCAGGCCGGGCGGCAGCGGCAGCAGGAAGCCGGCCAGCGCGGCCAGGATGACGCCGATGGTGGCCTGGCCCTGGGCGCCGATGTTGAACAGGCCGCCCCGGAAGGCCAGCGCGACCGAGAGCCCGGTGAAGACCAGCGGCGCGGTGTAGGTGAGCGTCTCGGAGATCGGCGCGAGGACCGCCTCCCAGCCGTTGCTGCCGTTCAGCCAGCCGGAGAACGCCTCCGGGTCGAAGACCGCGCCCTTGAACAGGTTGGCGTACGCCTCGCTGACCAACGTCCAGCTGGAGTTGATGGCGTCGGACGGCCGGGCGGTGATGTAGCTGTAGGTGGCCAGCACGTCCGGGTCCGAGACGATGATCAGCACCGCGCCGACGATCATCGCGAGCACCAGCGACAGCAGGGTCACCGTGAAGGTGTTGGCGGCCCAGAGGTTGTCCAGGAACAGCCGGCCCAGCGACGGCCGGCCCCCGTCGCCCGGCTGCTTCGGCGTGGTCGCCGTCTCGGCGCGCTCGGTGTTGCCGAGCGCGGTCTGCGCGGCCTGCGCCTCGGTCGCCGGCTCCTTGTCCGGGGAGCCCGGCTGGGGGTCTGGGTTCGTCATGCCTTGTCCTCGCTACCTGGGACCTCGGGCGCCGGAGCCGCGCCGTCCGGGGCCGGGGCGCCGCCGGGGGTGCCGGAAGCGCCGGTCGCGTCGGGGGTGATGCCGGCCATCAGCAGGCCGATCTCCTCGCGCGGGGTGTCCGGGCCGACCACGCCGATGATCCGGCCGCGGTACATCACGGCGATCCGGTCGGCCAGACCGATCACCTCGTCGAGTTCGCTGGAGACCACCATGACGGCGGTGCCGATGTCCCGCTCGCGGACCACCCGGCTGTGGATGAACTCGATGGATCCGACGTCCACGCCGCGGGTCGGCTGCGCGGCGATGAAGAGCTTCAGCGGCCGGGACAGCTCCCGGGCCACGATCACCTTCTGCTGGTTGCCGCCGGAGAGCGTGCCGACCGGCGCCTCGGCCGAGGAGGTACGGACGTCGAACTGCTCGATCCGCTCCTTGGCCGACCGGGCGATCTCGTCCGGCTTCAGCGCGAGCCCGGCGCCGAACGGCGGCTGGTCGTAGATGTCCAGCACCAGGTTCTCGGCGACGCTGAACTCCTTGACCAGGCCGTCGACGCTGCGGTCCTCGGGCACGTAGCCGACGCCGGCGCGGAGCACCTTCTTGGTCGACCAACCGTGCACCGGCTGCCCGTCGAGGGTGACCGTCCCGGCCAGCAGCGGACGCAGACCCATGATCGCCTCGATCAGCTCGGTCTGGCCGTTGCCCTGCACGCCGGCGACGCCGAGCACCTCGCCCGCGTGCACGGTGAGGTCCACCCCGTCCACCGCGCGTACCTGCCGGTCGTCGTCGACGACCAGGCCGGCGACCTCCAGGACCGGCCGGCCCGGCTTGGCCGGGGTCTTGTCGACGGTGAGCCGCACGCTGCGGCCGACCATCAGCGCGGCCAGCTCGTCCCGGCTCGCCTCCGGCGAGGCGGTGCCGACGGTCCTGCCGCGCCGGATCACGGTGATCCGGTCGGCGATCGCCTTGACCTCGCCGAGCTTGTGGGTGATGAAGACGATCGACTTGCCGGCGGCCTTGAGCGACCGCATCACGGCGAGCAGTTCCTCGGTCTCCTGCGGGGTGAGCACCGCGGTGGGCTCGTCCAGGATCAGCAGGTCGACGTCGCGGGTGAGCGCCTTGACGATCTCCACCCGCTGCTGGATGCCGACCGGCAGGTCCTCGATCACCGCGTCCGGGTCGACCCGCAGGTTGTACCGCTCGGAGACCTCGGCGACCTCGCGCCGGGCCCGGCGCCGGTCCAGCAGGCCGGCGATGCCGCCGCGCACCTGCTCGGCGCCGAGCATGATGTTCTCCGCCACGGTGAAGACCGGCACCAGCATGAAGTGCTGGTGCACCATGCCGATCCCGGCCGCGATCGCGTCCGACGGGCCCTTCAGCTTCAGCGGCTGGCCGTCGACCAGGATCTCGCCCTCGTCCGGCTGGTACAGCCCGTAGAGCACGTTCATCAGGGTCGACTTGCCGGCGCCGTTCTCGCCGAGCAGGGCGTGGATCTCTCCAGGCTCCACCGTCAGGTCGATGTGGTCGTTGGCGACCAGATCACCGAACCGCTTGGTGATGCCGCGCAGTTCGAGTCTCAGCGCAACCTCCTGGAGTGCGAAGCGATGGTGCAGCGTAGCTGCCGGCCGGTCACCACGCGTGGCCGGTCGTCGGGTGGAGCGGATCGGCCGCCCCGGCGCCGCGGACGAGGTCCCGCGGCGCCCGGGGCGGCCGGATCGTCGTGCTGTACCGCTCGCCGGCCTATCCCGGTGATCGTCTCACCGCGGCTGGCCGGCCGAGCGTCACTTCGGCTGGGCCTTGGAGGTGACCGTGACGGTGCCGGCGGCGATGTCCGCCTTCAGCTTGTCGACCTCGGCCTTCAGCTCGGCCGGAACCTTGCTGTCGAACTCGTGGTACGGGGCCAGCGAGACACCGTTGTTGGCCAGGGTGCCCAGGAAGCCCGGGTTGGCGCTGAGCTTCTCGCCACCGGCGGCCTTGAGCACGGCCTCCTTGACGGCGTCCGGGATGTTCTTCACCACGGTGGTGATGATCGCCGGGCAGTCCGGGGTGCTCTCGCAGCCGTCGACGTCCACCCAGATGGTGTTGTACTTGCCGCCCGAGGCCTTCGCCGCACCGGTGGTGCCGAGGCCGGCGCCGCCGGCGACCGGCATGATGATGTCGGCGCCCTGCGCGACCAGCGCGTCGCTGACCTTCTTGCCCTCGTCCTGCTTGACGAAGTCGTTGGTGAAGGAGCCGTTCTGGGTGGCCTTGTCCCAGCCCAGGACCTTGACGGTCTTGTTCTTGGTCTTGTTGTAGTGGGCCACGCCGTCGACGTACCCGTCCATGAAGATGGTCACCGGCGGGATCTTCATGCCGCCGTAGGTGCCGACGGTGCCGGACTTGCTCATCCCGGCGGCCAGGTAACCGGCCAGGAAGCCGGCCTGGGCGGTGTCGAACTGCATCGGGTAGACGTTGCTCTCCGGCAGCTTCGCGTCGACGATGCCGAACTGCTGGTTCGGGTTCGCCTTGGCGATCTTCGAGGTGGCGTCACCCATCAGGCCGCCGACCGCGAGGATGAAGTCGCACTTCTGGTTGACGTACTGGGTCAGGTTCGGCTCGTAGTCGGCCTCGGCCTTGGACGCCACGTACTTGATGTCGATGTTGCTGTTCTCGGACTTGGCGGCCTCCAGGCCCTGCCAGGCCGAGGTGTTGAACGACTTGTCGTCGATGCCGCCGACGTCGGTCACCATGCAGGCGCTGTACTTCTTGCCGCCGTCACCGGCGCCGTTGTTCTCCTCGGGGGCCTCGCCACACGCGGCGGCGCTCAGCACGAGCCCACCCACCGCGAGGACCGAGGCGATCCGCATCCCACGCACCGAGCGCAAGACGTCTCCCTTCCATTGCACACCGCGGGTCGCGCGGTGGCAGCCCATTAGCCGGCCTGGCGACTTGCCGCCGGCGTCCCACGTTACGGACGGGAGCGTACGCCCGCGCCCACCCAACGGCCGACAATCGTGCACGACTGTTGAGTGCCTGTTACCCCTACGTAACCCTTGGGTGGGCAAGGTCACTCTCGGCACCGACGGGTGGGCGTCCCGGCGTCGCGAACGTCCGTTTTCCGGGGCCGTCCCCTGTCCGGGACGTTACCGCCAGAAGACCGCCACCGCCGCGTTGACCAGGGTCAGGCCGACGATGGCGAGGAAATGGCCACGGTTGACCACGTCCCGCTTGCGGGAGAAGAAGACCATGACGAAGATCAGCAGGGCGAGCACCAGCTTGGTAACAAGTTTCGCCGGGTCGGGCTCGTCGCCGTCGCGCAGCGGGGCGGAGAGGCCGATACCGGTGAGCAACATGATCACCGAGCCCCAGAGCATGGCCGGATTGATCCGCAGCCGCCCGCTGACGTACTGGACGATCGCCCCGCCCAGCAGCAGCGCGAACCCGATCAGGTGAATGTAGCGAAGGATCAGTCTCAGAGCTTCCACGGCGACCATCTTCCCCTATCAACGACAGTTTGTAGTAGGGGGCGTGGCGGAGACCTGGCCGCGGGTCAGGCCGCCGCGGCTCGGGCCGGCCGCGGGGCGGCGACCGGCGCACCGGCCGGCACCGGCGCCCGCCGGGCCAGCAGCACCAGGGCGAGGCCGACCACGGCGTACCCGGCGAGCACCGCCAGCGGGGTGCCGGCCCCGGCGCCGTTGAAGAAGGCCACCGAGCGCAGCAGCGTGCCGCCGGCGCCCACCGGCAGCCACTGACCCACCGTGCCCCACGGCTGCGGCAGCAGTTCGGGGGCCGAGCCGACCGCCGAGAGCGGGTTGCCGACCAGGAAGACCAGCAGCGCGCCCAGCCCGATCCCCGGACGGCCGAGCAGCGCGCCGAGGCCGGCGACGACGCCCGCGGTGGCCAGCCCGAAGAGTCCGATCGCGGCCGCCTCGGCGAGCCAGTCGCCGCCGAGCAGGCCGAGCCAGCCGTGCAGCACGGCCACCCCGACCCCGCCGGCCAGCACGGCGTACGCCGCCAGGCCGGCCAGCCGGGCCGCCCGGCCGCTGACCAGCAGGACGAGCAGCACCCCGGCGAGCATGCTGGTCAGCGCCAGCGGCAGGAAGCCGGCGGCGAACCCGGCGCCGCGGAGGTCGTCCGGGTCGGCGGGCACCACCTCGACCACCGGCACCGGCCGACCGGCGGCGAGCTGGCCGGCGGCCTCGGTGAGCAGCGCCGCGACCGTCGGGCTGGCGGCCGCGGCGGTGTGCAGGGCGACCCCGTCCGGGCCGGCGACGAAGGCGGCGTAGACCTCGCGGTCGCGCAGCGCCCGGTCGGCGGCGGCCGCGTCCGGCAGGGTGGTCACCTCGAACGCGCCGGGCCGGGCCGCGGCGAGCCGGCCGGCCAACTCGGCGGTGGCCGGCACCGGGCCGGCGACGGCGACCGGCAGGTCGCGCGGCGCGAGGTTGGCGGCCGGCGCCGCGAACAGCGGTACGAGCAGTGCCTGGACGCCCACCACCAGGGCGGCGGCCAGGACGGCGAGCAGCAGGGGCGAGCGGGTACGGGTCGACATGTCCCCATCTCCTAAAACGAACGCTCGTTCTCTATCAGGTTTCAGGCTCCTCCCACGCCACCCCGCTGTCAAGAACGAACGTTCGCTTTACGATGTATCCCGTGCCACGTGTCTCGGCCGAACACCTCGCCGCCCGCCGCCGCCAGATCGTCGACGCGGCCCGGCGCTGCTTCCTGCGCGAGGGCTTTCACCGCACCTCGATGCAGGACGTGATCGCCGAGGCCGGCCTCTCCGTCGGCGCGGTCTACCGCTACTTCCCGAGCAAGACCGACCTGATCAACGCCATCGCCGAGGAGGCGGTCAGCGGAGCCGGCGACGTGCTCGCCGGGTTGGCCCGGCACGACCCGCCGCTGCCGCTGGTCGAGGCGCTCGACCGCATCCTGGCGTACGTGGAGACCCAGCTCGGCGCGGACGGCGTGCTGCGCATCGCCATCCAGGTCTGGGGCGAGGCGCAGCGCGACCCGGCGCTGGCCGCCTTCGTCGCGGAGAAGTACACCGGCTTCCGCACCCAGTTCGGGCTGCTGGTGCGGCGCGCCCAGCAGGCCGGTGAGCTGCCCGCCGACACCGACCCGGACGCCATCGCCGCGGCGCTCTTCGCCCTCGTCCCGGGCTGGTTCACCCAGCGCATCCTGACCGGCGGCCCGGACCGCGCGACCTACCTAGCCGGCGTCCGCGCCCTCCTGTCCGCTACCCCCGCCCGCTGACCCCGCGCGGCCGCTCGTTCAGTGAATGAGTGGCCATTGCGCCGAGAATGCCCACTCGTTCACTGAACGAGCGGCCCGAAGCGGGCGAGGGCGGGGGCGTGGGTGGTCAGGGCAGGCGCCACACCTGGAAGGTCGGGCCGTCGCCGGGCAGCAGCACCGCGCCGGTTCCGTCCGGGCGCAGTGCGGGGGCGCCGCCGTAGACGTTCTCGCCGGCCGGCAGGCCGGTCAACCGGACCGGCGCGCCGGCCGCCCGCCGGGCCAGCACCAGCACCGCCCCGGCCGGCGCCTCCCGCAGGAACACCAGCGTGTCGGCGTCGACGTGCAGCCAGCGCAGGCCGCCCCGGCGCAGCGCGGGTTCGGCGTGCCGCAGCGCGATCAGGGCCCGGTAGGCGGCGAACGTGCCGGCGTCCCAGCTCTGCGGCCGGTGCCACGGCATCGGCGTGCGCGAGCCCTCGCCGTTGTCGCCGGTCAGCCCCAGCTCGTCGCCGGCGAAGATCATCGGAATGCCCGGCATGGTGGCGAGCAGGCCGGCGGCGACCTCCTGCCGGGCCGCGTCGCCGACCACCGTCCGGATCCGCGCCGAGTCGTGCGAGCCGAGCAGCTGCCACGAGTGCACGTACGAGCGCCAGGAGATCAGCGACCGGTAGGAGTTCATGGTGGCGAGCACCGCGTCGGCGTCCCGGCGGGCCACCCCGCCCGGGGTGCCGAGGAAGTTCGGCACCGGCTGGTCGCCGTGGCGGAGCCAGGACCAGACCGGGTCGGTGAACCCGACGTAGTTCATCGTGCCGTGCCAGCCGTCCCGGTCCAGGTCGCCGGTGTGGTCGTGGCCGTGCTCGGCCATCAGCAGCCCGTCGGCGCGGGTCTGCGCGACCACCCGGCGCAGCAGCGCCGCCACCTCGTGGGTGTACGCGTCGGCGCCGCGCCGGCCGGTCATGTTGGCCACGTCCACCCGCCAGCCGTCCAGCCCGTACGGCGGGCGCAGCCAGCGGCGCAGCAGCGCGTCGTCGGCGGTGGCGAAGCGCCGGCGCAGCTCGGCGCTGCCCCAGTTCAGCTTCGGCAGCGACTTGACCCCGTTCCAGGACTCGTAGTCACCGGTCATCTCGTCGAAGTAGTACAGCTCGCGCTCCGGTGCGCGTACGTCCGAGCTGGCGGCGGTGAACCACTGGTGGGCGTCGCCGGTGTGGTTGCTGGTGATGTCGCCGAGCAGCCGCCAGCCCCGGGCGTGCACCGCGTCGGCCAGCCGCGCGAGCGCCGCGTCACCGCCGAGCAGCGGGTCCACCGTGTCGAAGCTGGCCGCGTCGTAACGGTGGTTGGAGCGGGCCGGGAAGACCGGGGTCAGGTAGACGGTGTTGACGCCGAGCCGGTCCAGGTGGTCCAGGTGCTCGGTGACGCCGTCCAGGTCGCCGCCGTAGAACTGGCGCGGGGTCTCCGGGCCGCGCCCGATGACCGGGGTGTCCCAGTTGCAGGGGATCGCCCAGTCGGGCAGCGGCCGGCCGTCGGCGGCGGCCGAGCGGGCGAACCGGTCCGGGAAGATCTGGTAGATCACCGCGTCCCGGGCCCAGGCCGGCGGCGGGTCGTACGAGACCAGCCGGAAGTCGCCGTGGTCCGGCACGTCGTGGTCGACCAGCCCGGCGGCGTTCAGCCAGCGGTGGCCGCGCGCGCCGGTGAGCAGGAACCGGTAGTTGCTGACCGGGTTGCGGACCTGCACCGCGGCCCGCCACCAGACCTCGTCACCGGCGGTGCGGTCGACGACCGCCTCGGCGAACCGGGGCTCACCGTCCCCGGTGGTGCGCACGTGCACCTGGCGCACGTCGGCGCCGGCGGGCACCCGGACGAACACGTCGACGGTGTCGCCGAGCGACGGCTGCTGGTCGGGGACGTACAGCTCGGACCCGTCGTGGTGCGGCTGGATCGGCATGGTCGGACCTTTCGGGTTGGTCGGCCGGGGAGAGGAGGGGGCGCCCGCCGCGGCCGGTCTCCCGGTCGCGGCGTTCGGCCCGTGACTGCTCCGGTGTACGTCGACACGACGCCCTTGCCGCGCAGCTCGCACCGCCGCGGTGGCGCGGTGCGGGGGTGGCCGCCGCCCGTCCGGGCGGCGGCCACTCAGTGCGGTGGCGCCGCCCGCGACGGCGAGCGGTCACCCCCGCGGGTCATCCCTTGACGGCTCCGGCGGTGAGCCCGGAGACGATGTAGCGCTGGAGGAGCTGGAACACCAGCACGGTGGGGATCGCGGTGAGCAGGGTGCCCGCCGCGAACATCCCGAAGTTGTTGTTCCGCTCGCCGGCCACCAGGCCGAACATGCCGACCGCCAGGGTCTTCGACTCGGTGTCGGTGAGGAACACGTTGGCGATCATGAACTCGTTGATGGTGCCGATGAAGGAGAGCAGCGCGGTCACCGCCAGGATCGGCGCCACCAACGGCAGCATGATCCGGAAGAACACCTGGGCGTGGGTGGCGCCGTCCATGGTGGCCGACTCGTCCAGTTCCCGGGGCAGGGTGTCGAAGAAGCCCTTCATCAGCCAGGTGTTCACGCCCAGCGCGCCTCCCATGTAGAGCAGGAAGAGCCCCCAGGGCGTGTTGAACCCGATGCCCGGCCACAGGTCGGTGACCGTCGTGAAGATCAGGAAGATCGCCACGATCGCCAGGAACTGCGGGAACATCTGGATCAGCAGCAGGGTGAGCAGCCCGATCCGCCGGCCGGCGAAGCGCATCCGGGAGAAGGCGTACGCGGCGAGCGCGGAGAGGAAGATCGACACGAAGCTCGCCGTGCCGGCGATCAGCAGGCTGTTGAGGAACCAGTGGCCGAAGGCGGTCCGGTCGAACAGGTTGCCGAAGTTCTCGAACGACACGCCCTCGGTCGGCACCAGCTCGGTCGAGGAGAGCGTGCCGCGCGGGTTCAGCGCCGCGGAGAGCACGAACAGGATCGGGAAGAGGCTGAACGCCACCGCCAGCACCCCGACCAGGTGCCGCCAGCCGACCTGGCGGAACCAACGGCCGCGCTGCCCGCCCCGGGCGTTGCGGTTGGCGACCGGCGCGCCGCCGCCCGTGTCGCCGGCGGCCCGGACACCGCTGCTGCTGAGGGTGCTCACCGGAGCCACCTTCCGTTCGCGACTGCGGGGCTCGCAAGCTCACTCCTCGCGCTCACCGGAGCCACCTTCCGTTCGCGACTGCGGGGCTCGCAAGCTCACTCCTCGCGCTCACCGGAGCCACCTTCCGTTCGCGACTGCGGGGCTCGCAAGCTCACTCCTCGCGCTCACGAGTACACCTCCTCCTGCTTGCGGGTGCGCCGGAAGCTGATCGCCGAGACCGTGGCGACGATCGCGAAGATGAAGATCGACACCGCCGCGGCCATGCCGAACTCCGCACCCTGGGCGCCGAACGCCAACCGGTAGGTGTAGGTGATCAGCAGGTCGGTGGCCCCGTTGGTCGGGTTGTCGGCCGGGAACGGCCCGCCCTCGGTGGTCAGCCAGATCGCGTTGATGTTGTTGAAGTTGTACGCGAACGACGCGATCAGCAGCGGGGAGAGCGCGACCAGCAGCAGCGGCAGGGTGACCGACCGGAACGACTGCCAGGGCGACGCGCCGTCGACCGAGGTGGCCTCGGTCAGCTCGCGCGGGATCGCCTGCAACGCGCCGGTGGCCACCAGGAACATGTACGGGTAGCCGAGCCAGAGCTGCACCAGCAGCACCGCCGCGCGGGCCGTCCAGTCCTGGCCGAACCAGTCCACGCCGAGCCCGAACAGGTTGTTGACCAGGCCGAAGTCGGTGTTGAACATGTCCCGCCAGACCAGCAGCATGGCGAACGACGGCATGGCGTACGGCAGGATCAGCAGCACCCGGTAGAGGTTGGTGCCGCGCAGCCGGGGCGAGTGCAGCGTCAGCGCGATGGCCAAGCCGAGCAGGAAGGTGAGCCCGGTCGACCCGATCGCGAAGGCGAAGTTCCAGACCAGCGTGCCGAAGAACGGGCCGGAGATGGCGGGCTCGGTGAGCACCCGGGCGAAGTTGTCGAACCCGACGTTGACCTTCCAGCCCTGCGCCAGCCGTTCCCCGTCGGCGGCCACGAAGGCGCCGCTGGACTCGTCAGCGGTCCAGGTCTTGCCGCTCTCGGCGTCCCGGACGCAGTCGCAGCCGGCGTCGTACGCCCGCATGGCCTTGCCCTCGTAGGCGCGGGTGAGGCCGGTGGACCGGATGGCGCCCCCGGCGGTCGGCACGACCAGGTCGGTGATCTCCTGGCTGCGGGCGCCGGCCTGGCCGAAGTTCAGCACGGTGTAGCCGTCGGCGGCGGTGACCTTGCCACCCGGGGCGACGGTCACGTCGGCCGGGTCGAGCCGGCGCAGCCCCTCGGCGTCGCCGACCGAGACGGTGCCGGTGGCCGGGTCGGTGACCAGGAAGACCAGCGGGCCGGTGGCGGGATCGCCGGTGGTGGCCACGGAGAGCGCGTACTCGGTGGAACCGGGGACCTGCTGCACCGAGGCGGTCTGGATGGCGACGATCGCGTCGTCCTTGCTGCCGCGGTGTCCGTCGCCGAAGTTCGTGAACGCGGTGCTCGCCGTGTAGAGCACCGGGAAGACCTGGAAGGCGATCAGGAAGAGCGTGCCGGGGACCAGGTACTTGGCCGGGACGTGCCGGCGGGTGAGGTAGAGGTAGAACAGTCCGGCGGTGGTGACCGCCAGCAGGGCCAGCCCGGCCCACTTCTCGGCCTCGATGAGCGGGAAGGCCGCCCAGATCGCGATCCCGGCCACCAGGCCGAGCAGGACCACCTTGACCAGCAGGCCGGTCACGGTGATCGGCGCGTGGTTCCGCGCGGTACGGGACGAGCGCGGGAGCCCGGAGCCGACGGGCTCCCGGCCCGGAACCTGCTGGGCAGGTCCCGGGCCGGACAGCGGCGTGCTCATTACTTGATCTGGCCGGAGATGGTCTTGCCGGCCGCGGTGATCGTCTTGGCCGGGTCGGCGCCGCCGATGATGGCGGCCTGCGCCTTGCCGAACGGGTCCCAGATCGCGGCCATCGCCGGGATCGCCGGGAGCACCTGGCCGTTCTTGCCGGCCTCCTGGAACTTGGCCAGGTCCGGGTCGGTGCCCTTGACCTGGTCCAGCGCGGCGGTCAGCGCCGGCGGGCGGGGCTCGGCGTTGTACAGCGCCACGGCCAGCTCGGGGGTGGTGACGTAGTTGGCCACGAACTCCTGGGCCAGCGCCTTGTTCTTGCCCTTGGCCGCCACGTAGAACGCCTGGACGCCGACGAAGGGCTGGGCCTCCTTGCCACCGGCGAAGCCGGGGACCGGGGAGATGTCGTACTTGATGTTCGCCTTCTTGGCGTCCGCGATGGCCCACGGGCCGGAGACCAGGAAGGCGCACTTCTTGGCGCCGAAGGTGGCGATCGAGTTCTCGGCGGTGATGGAGCGCTTCAACGCACCCTCACCCTTCTCACCGAGGGCGGCGATCTTCTTGAACGCCTCGATCGACTCCGGCTTGCCCACGCCCAGGTCCTTCGGGTCGTAGTCGCCGTTGGCGGCGGTGCCGAACAGGTAGCCGCCGGCCGAGGTGTACAGCGGGTAGATGTGGTACGCGTCGCCGTTCTGGCCGGACTGCAGGCAGAGGATCTCGCTGGCCTTCTTCTCCGCCTTGAGCTTCTTGCCGGTGGCGACCAGTTCCTCGATGGTCTTCGGCGCCTCGGGGGCCAGCTCGGTGTTGCGGATCAGCGCGAGGTTCTCCATCGCGTACGGCACGCCGTAGAGCTGGCCGTTGAAGGTGACGGCCTTGACCGCCGTGGCGTTGAAGCCGCTCTTCTGCTCGGCGGTGAGCTGCACCGGGTCGATGGCGCCGTTCTGCACCAGGTTGCCGATCCAGTCATGCGCGCCGACCACCACGTCCGGGCCGCTGCCCTGCTGGTGGGCGGTGACGAAGTTGGTCTGCAGGTCCTTGGAGACGGCCTGCACCTCGACGGTGACGCCGTTCTCCTGGCCGAACTTCTCGGCGAACGGCTTGAGGGCCGCGGTCCGCTTGTCGTCGGCCCAGATCACCAGCTTGCCACCGGCGGCCTTGGGGGATTCGTTGGCGGCCGGCTCGTCGCTGCCGCCGCCACAGCCGGACGCGGCGAGCGCCAGGGCGAAGGCGGCGACCACACCCGCGGTACGGATGCGCATCGGTACTCCTGTCGTCATGGCGGCCCGCCGGGGGAAGGGCGGCCCGCCAGTGGAAACCTCTGTAAGTTCTTGCCAACCGGCGCTAGGGTGCTGCGCCGCTGCTCTCGCATGTTGCGGGGACGTTAGCAAGGCGTTGCAGAGAATGGAAGGGTTTGCAAGAGTGTACGCAAGAACTTGCCCGTGAGCTAAAGTGCCGCCATGCGCGCTCGACTGTCCGACATCGCCCAACAGGCCGAAGTCAGCGAGGCCACGGTGTCGCGGGTGCTCAACGACCGCCCGGGAGTGGCCCCGGAGACCCGGCAGGCCGTCCTGACCGCCCTCGACGTGCTCGGCTACGAGCGCCCGGCCCGGCTGCGCAAGCGCAGCGCCGGGCTGGTCGGCCTGGTCGTCCCGGAGCTGGACAACCCGATCTTCCCCGCCTTCGCCCAGGTCATCGAGTCGACGCTGGCGCAGAGCGGGTTCACCCCCGTGCTGTGTACCCAGACCGCCGGCGGGGTCACCGAGGACGAGTACGTGGAGATGCTGCTGGACCGGCAGGTCTCCGGGATCGTCTTCGTCTCCGGCCTGCACGCCGACACCGCCGCCAACCACGACCGCTACCGGGCGCTGATCGCCCGCCCGCTGCCGGTCGTCATGATCAACGGCTACGTGCCCGGCATCGCCGCGCCCTTCGTCTCCTGCGACGACGGCGAGGCCGCGGAGCTGGCGGTGGCCCACCTGGTCGCCCTCGGGCACCGCCGGATCGGCCTGATCACCGGGCCGGACCGGTTCGTGCCGGTGCGGCGGAAGGTGGCCGGCTGGCGCAGCGCGATGGGCCGGCTGGCCGGGCTGCCCGCCGCCGACCTCGACGAGCTGGCCGAGCTGTCGCTGTTCGGTGTGGAGGGTGGCGAGGCCGCCGCCGGCCGGCTGCTCGACCGCGGCGTCACCGGGATCGTCTGCGGCTCGGACCTGATGGCGCTCGGCGCCATCCGGGCGGCCCGGCAGCGCGGCCTGTCGGTGCCGGCCGACCTCTCCGTGGTCGGCTACGACGACTCGCCACTGATGGCGTTCACCGACCCGCCGTTGACCACCATGCGCCAGCCGGTGGCGGCGATGGCGGTGGCCGCGGTGCGGGCGCTGGTCGACGAGATCAACGGGCACGCCGCGCCGCACTCGGAGTACCTGTTCCGCCCGGAGCTGGTGGTGCGCGGCTCGACAGCGGTCGCCCGGGCGGCCGGCGACCGGCCGGTCAGCGGCGGGGTGGGCGGGCAGCGGCCGGCCCCACCGGCGCTCGCCGTGCCGGCCTGATCCGATGACCGGCGTCATTTCTTGCGCAAAGACTGCTTGACTCTTGCAACGCCGGAGCGGCATTCTGCTCAGGCACCCTTGCGCCCAGCACCGCGCGGGATGCCGCCGTCCCGCGCCACAGAACGGGGAACGCCTCGATGACCGCAAGCCACCCCACCCCGCAGACCTCCGACGCCGACTGGTGGCGCTCCGCCGTCGTCTACCAGGTCTACGTCCGCAGCTTCGCCGACAGTGACGGCGACGGCATCGGCGACCTGCGCGGCATCCGCGAGCGCCTGCCGTACCTGCGCGACCTCGGGGTGGACGCGCTCTGGCTGACCCCCTTCTACACCTCGCCGATGGTCGACGGCGGCTACGACGTCGCCGACTACCGCGACGTCGACCCGATGTTCGGCACCCTCACCGACTTCGACGCCATGATCACCGACGCGCACGCGCTCGGCCTGCGGATCATCGTCGACCTGGTGCCCAACCACACCTCCAGCGCGCACCCCTGGTTCTCCGCCGCCCTGGCCGCCGGCCCCGGTTCCGCCGAGCGGGCGCGCTACCTCTTCGCCGACGGCAAGGGCGAGCAGGGCGAACTGCCCCCGAACGACTGGGAGAGCATCTTCGGCGGCCCGGCCTGGACCCGGGTGCCCGACGGCCAGTGGTACCTGCACCTGTTCGACCCGGCCCAGCCGGACCTGAACTGGCGGCACCCCGAGGTGCGCGCCGAGTTCGAGGACATCCTGCGGTTCTGGCTCGACCGGGGGGTGGACGGCTTCCGGATCGACGTGGCGCACGGCATGATCAAGGCCGAGGGCCTGCCGGACGTCGGCTTCAGCACGATGACCACCGGCCAGCGCCAGGTGGAGTTGCTCGGCAAGGGCCGGCTGCCCTACTTCGACCAGGACGAGGTGCACGACATCTACCGCGCCTGGCGACCGATCCTGGACAGCTACCCCGGCGGCCGGATGGCGGTCGCGGAGGCGTGGGCCGAGACGCCGCAGCGGCTGGCCCGCTACATCGGCCCCGACGAGCTGCACCAGGCGTTCAGCTTCGACTTCCTCGACGCGACCTGGTCGGCCGAGTCGTTCCGCAAGGTGATCGACACCGCGCTGGCCGAGGCCACCATCGTCGGCGCGCCCACCACCTGGGTGCTCTCCAACCACGACAAGCAGCGGCACGTCACCCGTTACGGTGACGGCCCGGAGGGGCTGCGCCGGGCCCGCGCGGCCACCCTGCTGATGCTCGCCCTGCCCGGCTGCGCGTACCTCTACCAGGGCGAGGAGCTGGGCCTGCCGGAGGTGCTCGACCTTCCCGACGAGCTGCGCCAGGACCCGGCGTTCCTGCGCACCGGGGAGAGCCGGGACGGCTGCCGGGTGCCGATCCCGTGGAGCGGCGAGCTTGCCCCGTACGGCTTCGGGCCGGCCGGCAGCGAGCTGAGCTGGCTGCCGGCGCCGCCGACCTGGCAGGCCCTCTCGGTCGCCGCCCAGACCGGCGTGCCGGGCTCGACCCTGGAGCTCTACCGCACGGCGCTGCGGATCCGCCGGGAGCACCCGGCGCTGGCGGCCGACGCCGGCCCGGTGACCTGGCTGGAGACCGCGCCGGGCGTGCTGGCCTTCAGCCGCGCCGCCGCTGACGCCGTGCTGACCTGCGTGGTCAACATCAGCGGCGCCCCGGCCCTGATCGACGGTTACGGCGAGCCGATCGCCGCCAGCGAGGCGCTCACCGGGCAGGGCTCCGGCCACCTGCTCGGAGTCGACGCGGCTGCCTGGTTCGAACGGCGCTGAGCGGGTAACCCGTCATCGACCTGGTCGTCCGTTGTGCCCCGCGCCGACGGGCGGCTGGGCCACCGACCCCTTGTGGTGGGGGGTGAGGTGGCGCCGGCGCCTCGTGGAGTCCGCTCCGCGGGGCGCCGGCGTCCATTCCGGACGTGTCGCCGCCGCCCGCCGGGGTAGGAGGTGCCTCGACGGTCCCCCGGAGGTGGTCTGCGATGGCACGTGTGGCTCAGTACACCCTCGACGTGACGGACGTCGACCGGATGGCGGCGTTCTGGTCCGCGGCGCTCGGCTACCGGGTCGAGCAGGGCGGCGACGGCAGCGCCAAGCTGTACCCGCCGCCGGACGCGATCGGCGCGCCCACCGTCTGGTTGCAGGGTTGCGGCACCCCGAAACGGGACAAGAACCGGCTGCACCTGGACCTGGTCGCCGACGGTGACCCGGCGGCCGAGGTGCGCCGGCTGGTGGAGCTGGGCGCCCGGCACGCCGACGTGGGGCAGACCGGCGAGGAGGGCTTCGTCGTCCTCGCCGACCCGGAGGACAACGAGTTCTGCGTGCTGGACGGCCCGCCCCGGCGCGGCTGACCGGCCGCGCCGCCGGCACCGGCCGCCGCCGGGCTCAGGACCCGGTGCCGGTGAGTTTCGCCGCGATCCGGCGGAAGCCCTCCCGCAGCTCGGCCTCGCTCGGCGCGCGGGTCGGCTCGGTGCGCTGGTCCGCCGCGGCGGCCGCCTCCAGCTCCTCGTCGATGGTGTCCTCGAAGTCGCCGTAGAGGTCGGCCTCCTCGACCTGCGCGATCTCGTCCTCGGCGGCGATCTGCGCGGCCGCGATCTCGCCCCGGATCTGGTCCGCGGAGACCGCCGGCAGCAGCGGCTCGACCACCGCCATCAGCTGCTCCTCGGCCACCACCGCCTCGGCCAGCGCCAGCGCGTGCGCCCGCTCGTACGGGCCGCAGACCACCGGCTCCCACTCGTCGGCGTCGCCGAGCGGGCCGAAGGTGATGATCCAGGGCAGGCCGAGCATCGGCGAGTCGTCCGGCAGGTCCAACGTCACGAGTGCGCCCACCGGCCCATCATGGTCCGTCCCGCCGGACTCCCGGGCGGCAATCTCCCATTCCCGTCCGGCCGCCGGAGAGCGCGGGACACGGGGCCGGTCCGCGCATCGGCCACCCGTCGCCCTCGGCCCCGCCGTTGTGGCGCGGCCCGGGGCGAGGGTGTCCCGGTCAGCCCGGCCGGGCCGCGTCCAGCGCGGCGCGGACCAGCGCGAGCGCCGCCGCGGGTGGCACCCCGAGCCGGCCCGCCTGCGCCGCGTACTCGGCCGCCGCCCGCTGCAACCGGTCCATCGCGTCGTCCCGCCCGGGCGCGACGAACGTGCCGTGCCGGCCCCGGGTGCGCAGCAGGCCGGCCGCCTCCAGTTCCCGGTAGGCCCGGGCCACCGTGTTCGCGGCCAGGTTCAGGTCCGCCGCGAGCTGCCGGACGGTGGGCAGCCGGGTGCCCACCGGCAGCCGGCCGTCGCCGACCATCTCCGCGAGCTGCCCGCGCACCTGCTCGTACGGCGGCACCGACGAGTCCTGGTCGACGACGATCAGCACCGG
Organism: Micromonospora desertarenae; assembly: GCF_056150265.1. Taxonomy (NCBI): domain Bacteria; kingdom Bacillati; phylum Actinomycetota; class Actinomycetes; order Micromonosporales; family Micromonosporaceae; genus Micromonospora; species Micromonospora desertarenae. Next base: position 44,898 of record NZ_JAXCFQ010000006.1, on the reverse strand, counting down.
CTCCTCCCGCTCGCTCATCCGGCCCCGCCCGGGGTGCCGGGATCGGTGTCCACGTCGAGGTCGCCCGGCGGCGGGTCGCCCGCCGCGAGGTCCACCACCCGCCCGCGCGAGCTGGTCGCGGCCAGCGCCGCGCCGAAGAGCAGCAACTGGTTGAGCAGGTAGAGGTAGAGCAGCAGACCCACCGCCCCGGCCACCACGGTGTACGCCGGGTTCCGCTCGGTGCGCACCACGTAGTAGCGCCCGACGGTGTTGAGCAGCGTGATGCCGACCGCGACCAGCAGCACCACCGGGCGCAGCCGGGCCCGGCTCATCCGCAGCCGGGGCACGGCGACCAGCAGCAGGGTGGCCAGCACCGCGTTGACCAGCACGCTCAGCAGCGCGCTGATCGTGGTGAGGCCGACCGAGCCGGTGCTGCGCAGCAGAAAGCGCAGCAGTGACTCCAGCGCGTCGACCGCGGCCACCGAGACACCGAGCAGCACGAAGACGACGATCAGCACGCCGAGGTCGACCAGCCGGCGGACCACCAGGTTGCCCGGCTGCTGGTTGAACCCGTACATCAGCCGCTGCGACGAGCGGATCGCCTCCACCCAGCCGATCCCGGTGAAGACCAGGATGACCAGGCCGACCACGCCGACCGTGCCGCTGCTCTCGGCGATCTGCACCGGGTCGAGGAACGGCAGGTTCTCCCGGAGGAAGTCGGCGGCCGCGAGGCTGACCTCGTCGTTGTCCTCCAGGATCGCGCCGAAGATCGAGTACGCCACCAGCGCGAGCGCGAACACCGCGAAGAAGCCGTAGTAGGCGATCGCCGCGGCCAGCCGCCCGCCCAGCAGGTCGGCGTAGAGTGCGCCGGCCCGCCAGAGGTGGTCGAACGCGCCGGAACGGTGGCGGGCGGCGTCCAACCGGCGACCGATGCCCGCCTCCAGGCGGCCGAACACGTTCACGCGGTCATCCTCGCCGATCCCCGGCCGCCGCGCGGGCAACCCGCCCGCCGCGTGCCCGTCCCGGCCGCCGGCGGAGTCAGCCGCCCAGCCGGAAGTCCCGGCGTGGTTGCCACCGGGCCTGCCCGCTGTGCGAGAAGAGGGTGAACGCCTCCACCTCGAACATCGCGGAGAAGTCGGCCAGGTCCTCGTACGCCTTGTCCAGCGCCTCCGGCGCGACGTCCTGCGCCACCGTGACGTGCGGGTGGTACGGGAAGCGGGCCTCCCTCCGCAGCTCGGGGGCGGCGCTGATCGCGGCGGCCAGCAGCTCGCACTCGCTGATCCCGGCGGCGACCGCGACGAAGACCACCTGGGTCACCGGCCGGAACGTGCCGGTGCCGCGCAGGTGCAGGGTGAACGGCAGGTGGGCGGCGGCCACCGCGCCCAGGTGCCGCTCCACGGCGGGCAGCGTCGCCACCGGGATCTCGGTCGGCCCGAGCAGCGTCACGTGCGCGGGGATGTCCGCGGCCTGCGGGTCGCCGGCCTCGGCCCGGCGTCGGGTCAGCATCGCCCCCCACGGCTCGGGGATGTCCACCGCGACCCCGATCTGGATGGTGTCGTCCACCCCCGGCGCCCCGTTGCTGCCGTCCACGCTTCGCGCCACCCCTCCGACCGCCGACCCGTCACCCGTACCGTCGCGCCGCGCGGCGCTACTCGCCGCGCACCGGCGGGAAGAAGCCCACCCGCTCGTACGCGGTGCGCAGGGTCGCGGCGGCGACCGCGCGGGCCTTCTCCGCGCCGGCGGCGAGCAGCTTGTCCAGCTGCGCCGGGTCGTCGAGGTAGCCGCGGGTGCGCTCCTGGATCGGCCGGACGAAGTCGCCCACCACCTCGGCCAGGTCCTTCTTCAGGTCGCCGTAGCCCTTGCCGGCGTAGGCGGCCACCAGGTCGTCGATGCTCCGCCCGCTCAGCGCGGAGTAGATGGTGAGCAGGTTGGCGATGCCGGGCTTGGTCTCGGCGTCGAAGACGATCTCCCGACCGGTGTCGGTGACCGCGGAGCGGATCTTCTTGGCCGACCGGGCCGGGTCCTCCAGCAGGTCGATGATGCCGGCCGGGGAGGAGCTGGACTTCGACATCTTGGCGGTCGGGTCCTGCAGGTCGGTGATCTTCGCGGTGTCCTTCACGATGTGCGGCGCGGGCACGGTGAAGGTCGGGCCGAACAGCGAGTTGAACCGCTGGGCCAGGTCGCGGGAGAGCTCCAGGTGCTGGCGCTGGTCCTCGCCGACCGGCACCGCGTGGGCCTGGTAGAGCAGGATGTCGGCGGCCTGCAGGATCGGGTAGGTGAACAGGCCGACGCTGGCCCGCTCGCCGCCCTGCTTCTGCGACTTGTCCTTGAACTGGGTCATCCGGCTGGCCTCGCCGAAGCCGGTGATGCAGCCCAGCACCCAGGCCAGCATCGGGTGCTCGGGCACCTGCGACTGCACGAAGAGCGTGCTGCGCTCCGGGTCCAGCCCGACCGCGAACAGCTGCGCGGCGGCCAGCCGGGAGCGCTGCCGCAGCACCTTCGGGTCGTGCCCGGCGGTGATCGCGTGCAGGTCGACCACGCAGTAGAAGGCGTCGTGGGTGTCCTGCAACGCCACCCAGTGCCGCACCGCACCCAGATAGTTGCCGAGGTGGAACGAGTCGGCCGTCGGCTGGATGCCGGAGAAGACACGGGGGCGGGCGGGAACGTCGGACATGCCGGCAATTCTGTCAGCAACGCCCGGCGGCCGTCATGACGGCCCCACGGGTCGGTTGGGGCCGGTAGCGGTGGGCGCGTCGACCTCGCGGCGCTGCTCGGGCAGGCGCACCGCGGAGACGGCGAGCCGGGCCACCCGGCGCCCCTCCAGGGCCAGCACCCGCAGCAGCCACCCGCCGGGCGGCTCCCCCGCCCCGGCCGGGCCGCCCTCCGGCCCGACGGCCACCGGCACCTCGTCGCCGGCCACCGGCAGCCGGCCCAGCGCCGCCATCACGTACCCGCCGACCGTCTCGTACGGGCCGGCGGGCAGCCGCACCCCGGTGCGCTCGGCGAAGTCGGCGAGGTTGAGCCGGCCGTCCACCACCGCGGGCAGGCCGGCGCGCACCGGCTCGGGCGGGCCGTCGTACTCGCCGTGGATCTCCCCGACCAGCTCCTCGATCAGGTCCTCGCAGGTGACGATGCCGGCGGTGCCCCCGTACTCGTCGACCACCACGGCCAGGTGGTGCCCCTCCCGGCGCATCTCGGTCAGCGCGGCGAGCACCCGCTTGCTGCCCGGCAGCCGCTTCACCTCCCGGGTCAACTCGCCGACCGTGGCGCACGGGTCGCCCTCGGGGCGCAGCAGCACGTCGCGCAGGTGCACGAAGCCGACCACGTCGTCGTGGGTGCCGTCGACCACCGGGTAGCGGGTGTGCGGCTCGGCGCGGACCAGCCGGGCCGCCTCGGCGATGGACAGCCGGGCGGAGAGGAAGACCACCTCGGTGCGGGGCATCATCACCTCGCGGACCAGGCTCGCGCCGGCGACCAGCACCTCGTCGATGATCCGGCGTTCCTCCGGGTCCAGCAGCGTGTTGGCGGCGACCAGGTCGCGCAGGTCAGCCTCGCTGATCCGCTCCCGGCCGGCGGCCGGGCTGGCACCGAGCAGGTCGGTCACCAGCCGGGTGGCGCCGTCCGCGGCGCGGACCACGACCCGGGCGACCGCCCGGGCGAGCGGGCCCGGTTCGCGGCGCGGCCGCTCCCGCGTCCGCCGCCGGAGCCCGGGACGACCCGCTTCCCGCATGCCTTGGATGGTAGACAGCGGAGGCCGTCGCCACCCGCAACCGCATATGTTCGGCTCTGTTTAATCGTGAGAGTTTATGATGGAATGGCGAGCGAGCGGACGCGGAGCACGCCCCGACCGGCGGCCGTAGGGTGATCACCACATGGTCGCGGCCGGAGCGGCCAGGCAGGAGGGGACCGACGTGAAACTGCTCGTCACCGGCGGCGCCGGCTTCATCGGCAGCGTGGTGACCCGGATGCTGCTGGACGCCGGGCACCAGGTGGTCGTCCTCGACGACCTGCGCACCGGGCACCGGGCCGCGCTCGCCCCCGAGGCGACCCACGTCGAGGCGTCCATCCACGAGGCGGCCCGGGTGGTCACCCCCGAGGCCGGCTTCGACGGGGTGCTGCACTTCGCCGCCCTGATCGCCGCCGGCGAGTCGATGGTCAAGCCCGAGCTCTACTGGCACACCAACACCGTCGGCACGCTCGCGCTGCTCGACGCGGTCCGCGCCGCCGGGGTGCCCCGGCTGGTCTTCTCCTCCACCGCCGCCGTCTACGGCAATCCCACCGAGCTGCCGATCCCGGAGACCGCCGTCAAGGCCCCCACCAACACGTACGGGGCCACCAAGCTCGCCGTCGACATGGCGCTCACCTCCGAGGCGATCGCGCACGGCCTGGCCGCCGTCTCGCTGCGCTACTTCAACGTGGCCGGCGCGCACCTCGACGGCGACGTCGCGCTCGGCGAGCGGCACGACCCGGAGACCCACCTGATCCCGATCGCGCTCGAGGTGGCCGCCGGCCGCCGGGAGAAGCTCCAGCTCTTCGGCGACGACTACCCCACCGTCGACGGCACCTGCGTGCGCGACTACATCCACGTCGCCGACCTGGCCCGGGCCCACCTGCTCGCGCTGGACACCGCGACCGGCGGCCAGCACCGGATCTACAACCTCGGCAACGGCAGCGGCTTCACCAACCGGCAGGTCGTGGACGTGGTCCGCGAGGTCACCGGGCACCCGGTGCCGGTCGAGGTCGCGCCGCGCCGCGAGGGCGACCCGGCCGAGCTGGTCGCCTCGTCCGCGCTGGCCCGCAGCGAACTCGGCTGGGTGCCGCGGAAGCCGACCCTGCACGACATGGTCGGCGACGCCTGGGCCTTCTACCGCGCCCACGTGCTGGAGCAGCGGTGACCGACGACGTCGCGGCCCGCGCCACCGCCGGCTTCCGCAAGGCGTACGGGGCGGAGCCGGCGGGCCGCTGGGCGGCTCCCGGGCGGGCCAACCTGATCGGCGAGCACACCGACTACAACGACGGCTTCGTGCTCCCCTTCGCGCTCTCCCTGCGCACCGTGGCGGCGGCCGCCACCCAGCCCGGCGAGACCTGGACCGTCTGGTCGGAGCTGACCGGCGAGACGGTCACCTTCGGTGCCGCCGAGGTCGCCGCGCCGGGCCGGGTCACCGGCTGGGCCGCGTACGTGGCCGGGGTGGTGTGGGCGCTGCGCGAGGCCGGCCACAGCGTGCCCGGCGCCCGGCTGGCGATCGCCTCCGACGTGCCGCTCGGCTCCGGGCTCTCCTCCTCGGCCGCGCTGGAGTCGGCCGTGCTGGCCGCCCTGGTCGACCTGGCCGGGCTGGACCTGCCCGCCGAGCGGCGGCCCCGGCTGGCCCAGCGGGCTGAGAACGCCTACGTCGGCGCGCCGACCGGGATCATGGACCAGTCCGCCGCCATCCGCTGCCGGGCCGGGCACGCGCTCTTCCTCGACTGCCGCGACGAGTCGGTCGAGCACATCCCGTTCGACCTGGAGGCCGCCGGGCTCGCCATGCTGGTGGTCGACAGCCGGGCCCCGCACCGGCACGCCGACGGCGAGTACGCGGCCCGCCGCAAGTCCTGCGAGCACGCCGCCGAGCTGCTCGGCGTACCGGCGCTGCGCGACGTCACGGTGGCCGGGCTGGACGACGCGCTCGCCCGCCTCGACGACGACGAGACCCGCCGGCGGGTCCGGCACGTGGTCACCGAGGACCAGCGGGTGCTGGACACCGTCGCGCTGCTGCGGGCCGGCCGGATCCGCGAGATCGGCCCGCTGCTGACCGCCTCGCACGCCTCGATGCGGGACGACTTCGAGATCACCGTGCCGGAGATCGACACCGCCGTCGAGGCGGCGCTGGCGGCTGGGGCGCTCGGTGCGCGGATGACCGGCGGCGGGTTCGGTGGCTGCGTCCTCGCCCTGGTCGACGCCGACGCCGCCGAGCCGGTGGCCGCCGCCGTCACGGCCGCGTACGCCGAGCGCGGTTTCACCGCCCCCGGGCACGTGACCGTGCTGCCCGGTCCGGGCGCCACCCGCCTGGACTGAGCCGCCGTCCCGGCCCGCCGCCAGGCGACGGTCCGAAGGCGACGGTCGGTAGGGTGTCCCGGCGGGCGACGCGACGGACTGGGGAGGCGACGTGGGCGACGCCGGTGTGACCGCGCAGGAACGGGCGCTGGCGCTGATCCGGGTCGGGCGGCACGCCGACGCGGCACGGGTGCTGACCGACCAGCTCGCCGAGCAGCCCGAGCACGTCGGCGTGCTGCTCATGCTGGCCCGCTGCCGCCGGGAGCTGGGCCAGCTCGCGGAGGCCATGCGCGTGGTCGGCCGGGCGCTGGGCTTCGCCACCGCCAAGGAGCACCTGCTCGCCGAGAAGGCCCGGATCCTGCTGGCCGCCGGCCACGCCGGGTACGCGGCGGCCGCCGCCCAGCGGGCGCTGGACCTGGCGCCGGGGTCGTGGGAGGCGAACGCGCTGCTGGCCGAGGCGCTGCTCACCCTCGGCAACCCGACCCGGGTGGTGGTCGCCCGCCGGTACGCCGACACCGCGCTGGATCTCGCCCGGCACATCCCGGACGTACACCTGCTCGACGCCCGCCTGCACGCCCGGATGGGCCGGCCGCGGGCCGCGCGGGCGGCCTGCCGGCAGGCCCTCGCCCTGGACCCGGCGTACGAACCGGCGCTGCGCCAACTCGCGCTGCTGGACGCCGCGCGGGACCGGGCGGGGCGGGCCGCCCGGGGCTTCACCGCCGCGCTGGCCGCCGACCCGCAGAACCCGGGGGCCGCCGCCGCGCACGAGGCGGTCGCCGCCGCGCTGTGCTGGCGGCTGTTCGACCTGCTGGTGCTGGCCGCCCTCGGGCACTGGGCGCTGTTCGCGACGATCGCCGGCGCGCTCGGCGACGCGGGCCGGCCCGCCCGGCTGGCCGCCGCGGTGGCGGTGCCGCCGCTGGTCGCCGCGGCGGGCGTGCTGGCCTGGCGCCGGCAGCCGGCGGCGGTGCGGTGGCAGCTGCGCCGGCAGCTCGGCTCGACCTCGGTGCTGCTCTGCCTGCTGCTCAGCCTGACCGTGGCCGCCGGTCTGGTGGTCGGCAGCCTCGCGCCGGTGCCGGGCGCGCTGCTGCTGGTCCCCGGTTGCGCGATCTTCGCGTTCCGCGCCTGGCGCCAGCTCGGCCGCCGCGCCGCGCCGGCCGTCCGCTGGCTCGGCTACCGGATCTGGACCCGGCTCGCCGCCCGCACCACCCTGTCGACCCCGGGCGCCCCGACCGGAGGTTCCTGACCGGCGCGCCGGGGCCGGGTCAGGAGGCTTCGATGATCATGCCGGCGCCGACCGTACGGTTGGTGGTCTCGTCGATGATGACGAAGCCGCCGGTGGTGCGGTTGCGCCGGTACTCGTCGGCGAGCAGCGGGATGGTGGTCCGCAGCCGCACCCGGCCGATCTCGTTGAGCCGCAGTTCGCCGGCCGCCTCGTCGCGGTGCAGCGAGTTGATGTCCAGCCGGTAGTTCAGCCCGCGCACGATCGCCCGGGCCGAGCGGGTGGTGTGCTTGATGGCGTACTTGCCACCGACCTGGAGCGGCCGGGTCTCGTCCATCCAGCAGACCATCGCCTCGATGTCCTGGGCCACCGCCGGGGCGTTGTTCGGCCGGCAGATCAGGTCGCCCCGGGAGATGTCGAGCTCGTCTTCCAGGCGTACGGTCACCGACATGGGCGGGAACGCCTCCGCCACCGGCCCGTCGGCGGTCTCCACCGCGGCGATCCGGCTGGTGAACCCGGACGGCAGCACCATCACCTCGTCACCCGGCTTGAGCACGCCCGAGGCCACCTGACCGGCGTAGCCCCGGTAGTCGGTCACGGTGGTGGACTGCGGGCGGATCACGTACTGCACCGGGAACCGGACGTCGACCAGGTTGCGGTCGCTGGCGATGTGCACCCGCTCCAGGTGGTGCAGCAGCGACGGCCCCTCGTACCAGGGCATGTTCTCCGACCGGCTGACGATGTTGTCGCCCCTGAGCGCGGAGACCGGCACCACGGTCAGGTCCGGCACCTCCAGCTTCGCGGCGAACGCGGTGAACTCGTCGGCGATCCGCTCGAAGACCTCCTGCGAGAAGTCGACCAGGTCCATCTTGTTGACGCAGAGCACCAGGTGCGGGACCCGCAGCAGCGAGCAGAGGAAGGCGTGCCGGCGGGACTGCTCGACCAGGCCCTTGCGGGCGTCGACCAGGATCAGCGCCAAGTCGGCGGTGGACGCCCCGGTGACCATGTTCCGGGTGTACTGGATGTGCCCGGGGGTGTCGGCGATGATGAACTTCCGCCGCGGGGTGGCGAAGTAGCGGTACGCCACGTCGATGGTGATGCCCTGCTCCCGCTCCGCCCGCAGGCCGTCGGTGAGCAGCGCCAGGTTGGTGTACTCGTCGCCGCGCGCCGCGCTGACCGCCTCGACGGCGGCGAGCTGGTCGGTGAAGAGCGACTTGGTGTCGTACAGCAGCCGGCCGATCAGGGTCGACTTGCCGTCGTCCACGCTGCCCGCGGTGGCGAAACGCAGCAGGTCCATGGGGCGGCCGGAGGTCTCGGTGGCCGCCGGCGCCACGGTCTCGGTGGTCATCAGAAGTAGCCCTCCCGCTTGCGGTCCTCCATGGCGGCCTCGCTGACCCGGTCGTCGCCCCGGGTCGCACCGCGCTCGGTGATCCGGGTGGCGGCGACCTCCTCGATGACCTTCTCCACCGTGTCGGCGTCCGAACGGACGGCGGCGGTGCAGGACGCGTCGCCGACCGTGCGGTAGCGAACCCGCGCCTTGAACCGCTCCTCACCCGCGCGCGGCCGGAAGAACTCGTTGACCGCGTAGAGCATCCCGTCCCGCTCGACCACCTCGCGCTCGTGCGCGTAGTAGATCGACGGCAGCGCGATCCGCTCCCGGGCGATGTAGTGCCAGACGTCCAGCTCGGTCCAGTTGGACAGCGGGAAGACCCGGATCGACTCGCCCGGGTGGTGCCGGCCGTTGTAGAGCGCCCACAGTTCGGGACGCTGGTTCTTCGGGTCCCACTGGCCGAACTCGTCCCGGAAGCTGAACACCCGTTCCTTGGCCCGGGCCTTCTCCTCGTCCCGGCGGGCGCCGCCGAAGAGCGCGTCGAAGCGGTGCTTCTCCACCGCGTCCAGCAGCACCGGGGTCTGGATCCGGTTGCGCATGCCGTCGGCCGACTCGCGCACCAACCCGCTGGCCAGCGCCTCCGGCACGCTCGCCACCACCAGTTGCAACCCCAGCTCGGCGACCCGCCGGTCCCGGTATTCGAGAACCTCGGGGAAGTTGTGCCCGGTGTCCACGTGCATCACCGGGAACGGGATGTTGGCCGGCGCGAACGCCTTCTGGGCCAACCGCAGCATCACGATCGAGTCCTTGCCGCCGGAGAAGAGCAGCACCGGCCGCTCCATCTCGGCGACCACCTCGCGCATCACGAAGATGCTCTCGGCCTCCAGCGCGTCGAGGTGCGAGACCTGGTAGGCGGGGCGGGTCACGGGCGGGGCTCGATTCGCTCGCTCATCCGATTCCAGACCTTTCCGGTCGGGTACGTCAGGAAGACGCTCAGGCTACCCCGAATGTCTCTGCAACGCCGCAAGCAACCGGGGGGCGAGATCCGCACGGCAGACCAGCAGGTCGGGCAGGCGCGGATCCGCCTCGTTGTATTTCAGCGCAGAACCATCGATCCGGGAAGCGTGCAGCCCGGTGGCCGTCGCCACAGCCACCGGCGCCGCGGAGTCCCACTCGTACTGGCCGCCGGCGTGGATGTAGGCGTCCACCTCGCCGGTCACCACCGCCGCGATCTTGGCACCGGCCGAGCCCATCGGCACCAGGTGCGCCCCGACGTCCTCCGCCAGGTCGGTGAGGAAAACCGGCGGCCGGCTCCGGCTGGCCGCCAGCCGGAGCGTCCGCCGCCCACCCGCGGCCGCCGCCTCCAGGGTCAGCGGGGGGTACGCCGGCGGATAGTCGGTGGCCAGCACCCGCTGCTGCGCCGGCAACCCGACCGCCCCGGCGACCAGCCCGTGCGGCGTCGGCGCGGTACGCGACCAGAGCGCCACGTGCACCGCCCAGTCCGAGCGCCCCTCCTCGCCGAACTCCCGGGTGCCGTCCAGCGGGTCGACGATCCACACCCGGTCGGCGGTCAGCCGGGACACCGCCCCGGTGTTCACCTCCGCCGCCCAGGCCAGCCGCGACCCCTCGTCCTCCTCGGAGAGGACCGCGTCACCCGGCCGCCAGCGCGCCAGCTCGGTCCGGATCAGGTCGTGCGAGACCTTGTCCCCGGCCGACTTCAGCGCTCCCGCGTCGGCGAACCCCAGCTCGGCCCGCAGCGCCAGCAGCGCCTGACCGGCCCGGGCCGCCAGCCAGCGGGCGAACGCGCCGTCGATCATCGGAGGACTGCCCATGACTTCCGCTCCCGTCGCCTCGTCCCATCCCGCGCCACCCGACGCGCCTGGCGACGACCCGCGCCGCCGGTCGGCACCACTCGGGCGAAAGGCGCAGACTACCCGCCGGCGACGCCCGGTCCCGGACGCCCCGCCCGGCTCACGAGCCGTGGTAGAGGTTCTGCGTCGGCTCCACGCCGCGGGTGACGACCGACTCCACCACGTCCGCGGCCCGGTCCACCAGGAACTCCAGCTCCTTGCGCTCCACCGCGCCGAAATCCGACAGTACGTAGTCCGCCGGGTCCTGCCGGCCCGGCGGCCGACCGATGCCGAACCGCACCCGCACGTAGTCCTTGGTGCCCAGCGACTTCGACATCGACCGCAGGCCGTTGTGCCCGCCCTCGCCGCCGCCGCACTTCACCCGCAACTGCCCGTAGCCGATGTCCAGCTCGTCGTGCACAGCGATCACCTGACCCGGAGCGACCTTGTAGAACTGCGCCAGCGCCGCCACCGGCCCGCCGGAGAGGTTCATGTAGGTCAGCGGCTTCACCAGCACCAGCTTCGGCCCGCCGAAACCGAGCCGGCCCTCGGCGACCTCCGCCACCGCGCGCTTGTGCCGGCCGAACTTCGCGCCCAGCCGCCCGGCCAGCAGGTCGGCCACCATGAACCCGACGTTGTGCCGGTTACCCGCGTACTCCCGGCCCGGGTTGCCCAGGCCGACCACCAGCCACGGCCCCGCCTCGTCCGTCACGACCCGCCCCTCCCGCTGTCGCTGCCACCAGATCCGAATACGCCGACAGGCGCCCCCAACCGCTCGGGGACGCCTGTCGCACGAAGCGAACCGATCAGGCCTCGGTACGCGCCTCGGCGTTCTCCTCGCCCTCGGCGGCCGGAGCTTCCTCGGCGCCCTCGGTGACCTCGCCGACCTCGGCCTCGGCCTCCTCGGCGGCCTCCTCGACCTCGGGCAGGGTGGCCTCGAGCTGCTCGGCCGTCGGGGCGGCGGTCACCGTGGCGACCGGCAGCTCCGGGTCGATGGCGAGCTCGACGCCGGCCGGCAGCGCCACGTCACCGGCGGTGACCTGGACACCGGCCTCGGCGCCCTCGATCGACGCCTCCAGGTGGTCCGGCACCTTGGTGGCGTCGGCGGTCACCGAGAGGGTGTCGTGGTCGTGCACGATCAGGGTGTCCTTGGCGGCCTCACCGGTCAGCTGGACCGGGACGTCGACGGTGACCTTCTCGCCGCGCCGGACCAGCAGCAGGTCGACGTGCTCGAAGGTGTCCTTGATCGGGTCACGCTGGATCGCCTTCGGCAGCGCCAGCGCCTGGGTGCCGTCGCTCACCTCGATCGCGAAGAGCTGGTTGGCGCCACCCTTACGGATCGCCGCGGCGAACTCCCGGGCGGGAAGCGCGATGTGCTTGGGCTTCTCGCCGTGGCCGTACAGCACGGCGGGCACCTTGCCGGCCCGGCGGGTACGACGGGCACCACCCTTGCCGAACTCGGTACGGGGCTCGGCGCTGATCTTTACCTCGGACACGGGGAAACTCCTGATGCTTCGCTGCGGCGGCTTGTCGTCTGGCGGTGCTGGGGCGAGGGGCTCGCTGGGGCTCATGCGTCATGAACGACTGCCCGGAGCACCGCGTCGATCACGGTGCCTCCGTGCGGCGCTTGTCAGCGGCCCGCCGGGCACCCTCGCCGTGGCAACCGCACCAGTCTACCCGAGCTGATTCCGCGCTCTCCGGCAGTCCCCAGGTCTGCGCGCCGCGGCCACCCCGACGCCCCCCAGCCGGCCGGCCAGGACTCCCCCGCCGGGGGGCGAATCTCCACGGCCGCACCCGGCGCGCACCCGGCCGTGCCGATCGCGACGGGCCGGGCCCTGGCGTTGTGCACCGCGCTCGGGGCGAATCCGGGCCGGTGCCCGCCGGGCGGCGGGGATCAGGCGTCGCCCGACCCCCGCCGGCCGGTCAGCTCAGGCCGCCGAACAGGGTGGTCACCGACCCGTCGTCGAACACCTCACGGATCGCCCGGGCCAGCAGCGGCGCGATCGACAGCACGGTGAGCTTGTCGAGCTGCTTCTCCGGCGGCAGCGGCAGCGTGTTGGTCACCACGACCTCGCTGATCGGGCTGTTCTTCAGCCGCTCGGTCGCCGGGTCCGAGAGCAGGGCATGGGTGGAGGCGACCACCACGTCCGCCGCGCCGGACTCCCGGAGGATGTCCGCCGCCCGGCAGATCGTCCCACCGGTGTCGATCATGTCGTCGACGATCAGGCAGACCCGCCCCTCGACCTCGCCGACCACCCGGTTCGCCACCACCTGGTTCGGCTTCAACGGGTCCCGGGTCTTGTGGATGAAGGCCAGCGGGCAGCCGCCCAGCCGGTCCGTCCAGCGCTCGGCCACCCGCACCCGGCCCGAGTCCGGCGCGACCACGGTCATCGGCCGGCCGGCGTACTTGTGCTGGACGTACTCGGCGAGCACGTCCATCGCGAAGAGGTGGTCCACCGGGCCGTCGAAGAAGCCCTGGATCTGCGCGGTGTGCAGGTCCACGGTGAGGATCCGGTTGGCGCCCGCGGTCTTGAGCAGGTCGGCGATCAGCCGGGCCGAGATTGGCTCCCGACCCCGGTGCTTCTTGTCCTGCCGCGAGTACGGGTAGAACGGCAGGACCACGGTGATCCGCTTCGCCGAACCCCGCTTCAGCGCGTCGATCATGATCAGGGTCTCCATGACCCAGGTGTTGACCCCGTGCGTGACGGACTGCACCACGAAGGCGTCCGAACCACGCACCGAGTCCTTGAACCGTACGAAGATCTCACCGTTGGCGAAGTCGTACGCGTCGGCCGGCGTCGGCGCGACGCCGAGCACCTCGCCGATCTCCCTGGCCAGTTCCGGAAAGGCCCGTCCGGAGAAGAGCATCAGGCTCTTGCGGTTTTCGGCGACGATGCTGCCCATGGCCCGTCTGCTCCCGTTGTGGTCGGTGGTGCCCGGCGCGCGGTGGTGGTGGGCCGGGGACTATTCGGTTGCAGTATCTCCCCTGCCAGACGCCGGGCCCACCGCGTCGGCATCCCCGTGGATTGCCTCACCTTCGCTTGCGGCACCCGCCCCGGCCGACGCACCCTCGGCCGCCCGCTGCGCCCGCTCGGCCGCCGCCGCGGAGACCGTGCCGGGCCGCTTGCGCGCCACCCAGCCCTCGATGTTGCGGTGCGGCGCCCGGGTGACCCCGAGCGCGCCGGGCGGCACGTCCTGGGCGATCGCGCTGCCCGCCGCCACGTACGCCCCGGCGCCCACCTCGACCGGGGCGATCAGGCTGGTGTCGCAGCCGACGAAGGCCCCCTCGCCGACGACAGTGCGGTGCTTGTTCACCCCGTCGTAGTTCACGAAGATCGTCGCCGCGCCGATGTTGGCCTTCGCGCCGATCGTCGCGTCACCCACGTACGACAGGTGCGGCACCTTGGCGCCCTCGCCGACCTCGGAGTTCTTCACCTCGACGAACGTGCCGACCTTCGACTTCTCGGCCAGCCGCGCGGCCGGCCGCAGGTACGCGTACGGCCCGACGCTGGCCCCCGGGCCGATCTCGGCGCCCACCGCGTGGCTGCGCAGCACCGTCGCGCCGGCGCCGACCACCGTGTCGATCAGGGTGACGTCCGGCCCGACCACCGCGCCGGTGCCGACCACCGTGCCGCCGCGCAGCTGGGTGTTCTGGTCCACCACCGCGTCCCGGTCCAGCGCGACGGTCACGTCGATCCAGGTGGTGTCCGGGTCCAGCAGGGTCACACCGGTCCGCATCCAGGCCTCGTTCACCCGGTCGCGCAGCAGCCGGCGCAGCGCGGCCAGCTCGACCCGGTCGTTGCAGCCCAGCGTCTCGACGTGGTCGGCCGCGACGTGCACCGCCACCGGCTCGCCGGCCGAGACCAGCAGGCCGAAGACGTCGGTCAGGTACTCCTCGCCCTGGTCGTTGTCGGTGGAGAGCTTGCCCAGCGCGTCCCGCAGCCGGGCCGCGTCGAACGCGTAGATCCCGGCGTTGATCTCGCGGATCGCGCGCTGCACGGCGGTGGCGTCGCGCTCCTCGACGATCCGCTCCAGCCGGCCGTCGGCGTTGCGGACGATCCGGCCCAGGCCGGTCGGGTCGGGCACCTCGGCGGCGAGCACTGTCGCCGCGGCGCGCTCGCCCTCGTGCGCGGCCACCAGCGCGGCGACCGTCTCCGGGCGGAGCAGCGGCACGTCACCGTTGATCACCACGACGGTCCCGGTGGCGTCCGGCGCGGCGTCCAGCGCGATCCGGACCGCGTGGCCGGTGCCGAGCTGCTCGGCCTGGAGCACCGGAGTGGCCTCGGGCGCGATCTCGGTCAGGTGGCCGCGCACCTGGTCGGCGCCGTGGCCGACCACCACCACCGTGCGGTCCGCGCCGAGCGGTGCGGCGGCGGTCAGCACGTGGCCGAGCAGCGTACGGCCGAGCAGCGGGTGCAGCACCTTGGGCAGCGCCGACTTCATCCGCTTGCCCTCACCGGCGGCGAGCACGACGACGGTGCGGGTGTGGGGCTGGGACACGACGCGGCTCCAGTCGGGACGACGGACAGTCTCGCGGCCATGCTAACCAGACGGCGGGTCGCCGTTGGCGCGGCCACAACGAATGCGTTGAGCTGGGGTGCCTGGATTCGAACCAGGAGCTCAAGGCTCCAAAGGCCTGCGGGTTGCCGTTACCCCACACCCCAATAGCGTGTCAATCTCGGCGACCCGTCAATTCACGTCCGTGCCGCCGGAGATCTGGAACAGCTCGGTGATCATACCTTCGATCCGCCAGTAGAGCTCGCGGCTGCGCGGCACCGTGATCACCAGACAGCCACGATAGCCGTCGCCGGTGTTTCGGCGCACGGTGGCCGGATTGTGTTTCTTCAGGGTGGCGCGCCGGAAGCGGCCGGTCGGCAGCCCGAGCCTCCCGGCCCACCACCGCGCCGCGGCGTCGGCGTCGGCCGTCTCGTGGATGCTGACCCGGTAGGTCGGCACGCTCCGCTCGACGCCGCACGCGTCGAGGAAGCGCAGGAACAGCGCCAGCAGGCCGGGGTCGCTGTTGACGAACTGCACGCGGTCGTCGCGCCGCCAGGGCTTCGACTTGGTGCCCTCGCACCAGTAGATCGCCGCGCCCAGCAGCAGGAGATCGCGTTCGCCGAGCGGGCCCACCGTCTCGGCCGCACGCTGCCGGACAACCGCCCGCGCGGCGTCGCGCGCCTGCCGGTGAGCCGCCCAGCGCGCCTCGGTCATCCGCGCCACGTGGCCGCGACGGCGCTCGGCAGCCTCGTCGTCCGGGTCGAGCGGCAGGTGCTTCACCCATTGGTAGGCGGTGGACTTGGCGACCCCGAGCTGCCGGGCGATGTCGTTCACCGACCGGCCGAGCGCGCGCAGCTCGACCGCCTCGGCCCGCAGGTCGTCCTTGGCGTTGGGGCGGCGGACCCGCTCGGGCGCCGGCACCCCGCGCAGCAACTCGTAGACCTTGGTTCGGCTGAGGCCGGTGCGGGCCCGGATCTCGCGGACGGAGAGCTGCTCGGCGGAGCGCAGGCGGCGCACCTCGGCGGCGAGCGAATCGACCATGAGCAGCAGATTAGAACACCCGTACGACGTTCTCAGGCATTCATTCCCGGAACTCTCCCGTGCGAAGCGCGGTGCCACAAGTTACGGTGACGTAGGCGTAACTTTGCGATCTTGTCCGACCCCTCTGCGAGGTGCCATGTCGACCTCTCTGCTCGACCCGAACAACGCCGCCGGCCCCAAGCCACTTACCCAGGGGGCGCAGTCCCCAGGCATCCTGGTCGCCCTCTGGGCGTTCGTCGTGATCCCCTTCGTAGCCCTGATCGCGGCCGTCCCGGTCGCCTGGGGTGGCTGGTTGAGCTGGACCGACGTGGCCATCGCCCTGCTCTGGTACGTGGTGTCCGGGCTCGGCATCACGGTCGGCTACCACCGCTACTTCACGCACGGCTCGTTCAAGGCCAAGCGGTGGCTGCGGATCGCGCTGGCCGTCTCCGGTTCGCTGGCGGTGCAGGGCGAGATCATCCAGTGGGTCGCCGACCATCGCCGCCACCACGCCTTCTCCGACCAGGAGGGCGACCCGCACTCGCCGTGGCGGTTCGGCGAGAGCCTCGGCGGGCTGACCCGCGGGATGTTCCACGCCCACGTCGGCTGGCTCTTCGGCCGCGAGCTGTCCAACCGGGAGCGGTTCGCGCCGGACCTGCTCGCCGACCGGGACATCCGCCGGGTGGACCGGCTCTTCCCGCTGCTGGTCACCGTCTCGGTGCTCGGCCCGGCGCTGATGGGCGGCCTGCTCACCTGGTCCTGGCAGGGCGCGCTCACCGCGCTCTTCTGGGGCGGGCTGGTGCGGATCGCGCTGCTGCACCACGTGACCTGGTCGATCAACTCGGTCTGCCACGTCTACGGCGAGCGCCCGTTCGCGGTGCGCCAGGGCGACCGGGCGTCCAACTTCTGGCCGCTGGCGATCCTGTCCTTCGGTGAGAGCTGGCACAACCTGCACCACGCCGACCCGACCAGCGCCCGGCACGGTGTGCTGCGCGGGCAGGTGGACATCTCGGCCCGGGTGATCTGGCTGCTCGAGAAGGTCGGCGCGGCCTACAACGTGCGGTGGCCGAAGCCCGAGCGGATCGCCGCGAAACTCGTGAAGCCGGTCGCCGAGCCGTAAACCGGGCAGTGCCGGCGGGGGTTACCTGGCAGTATTGCCGGGTGACCGAGCGAAGCGCTGGCCCCATCCCACGACAGGGCGTCACCGAACGCCGGCGAGGTGACGACATGGCGGACGCCGCGGGCAAGGACGCGGGCACCGGCCGGCGGCGGGTGGTCCCGGCGGCGGCGGGCAAGGCCACCTCGCGGGTGCGGATGTCGGCGGCGCAGCGCCGGGAGCAGCTGATCTCGATCGGCCGGCAGATCTTCGCCGAGCGCGGTTTCGACGCCACCTCGATAGAGGAGGTGGCGGCCCGCGCCAAGGTCTCCAAGCCGGTGGTCTACGAGCACTTCGGTGGCAAGGAGGGGCTGTACGCGGTGGTGGTGGACCGGGAGGTCCGGTCCCTGCTGGACCGGATCACCACGGCGCTGACCGCCGGTCACCCGCGGGAGCTGTTGGAGCAGGCGGCGTTGGCCCTGCTCGGCTACATCGAGGAGGAGACCAGCGGGTTCCGGGTACTGGTGCGGGAGTCGCCGGTGATGTCGGCGACCGGCAACTTCAGCAGTGTGATGAACGACGTGGCGCACCAGGTGGAGCACATCCTGGGCGCGGAGTTCTCCAGCCGGGGCTACGACCCGAAGCTGGCCGAGCTCTACTCGCAGGCGCTGGTGGGCATGGTGGCGCTGACCGGCCGCTGGTGGCTGGAGGTGCGCAAGCCGCGCAAGGAGACGGTGGCCGCGCACCTGGTGAACCTGGCCTGGAACGGGTTGTCGCACCTGGAGGCCAAGCCGGGCCTGATCACCGTGCGGAGGCGCTGACCGGCGCTCAGGACCGGCGCAGGTGGGACTCGTGCACCGGGTGGTTGCGGTGGGTCCGCAGCTCCTCCGCGTGCTCGTCGGTGCCGACCTTGCCGTACAGGCCGGTGCCGAGCAGGATGAGGCCGAAGATCATCGAGACCACGACGGTGGACATCGAGAAGTTGAGGAAGTTGGCCTCGGTCTGCAGTACGGACATCATGAGGATGCTGGTGACCAGGAAGACGATCCCGGCGGTCAGGTTCATGTAGTGGCCGAGGTTGCCGCGCCGCGAGGCCCCGATGATCAGCACGATCCCGAACACCACGGAGGCCAGGGCGAAGGCGAGGTTGGTGCGGAGCCCGAGCACCCAGTGGCCGTCGCGTTCGAAGAGCGGGTCACCCCAGGTCTGTGCGACGCCCCAGACGCCGAAGACCAGGATGTAGAGGCCGACCAGCCCGGCCAGGGCCCGGTAGATCGGCCGTGCCGGATGGTTCACCGGGAAGTGCACCATCGCCCGTCCTCCGTCCGAATGGCTGCGATTCACCAGGATTGTCACCCGGGCCACCCGCACCTGTCTGCCGAACCGCCAGCCGGGTCCTCGGCGAACGACGATCAGGCCCGGAAACGACTTCGCCGGAGCCGGACCTGCGCGGGGCAGGTCGGGCTCCGGCGAATCCGGAGGCGCAACCCTGGATCAGAGGACGAGGCGGGCCTTCTCGAACGCCTCGCGCTCCTCGTCGGTGCCGACCTTGCCGTACATGCCGACCATCAGCAGCACCAGGCTGAGCACCATCAGCACGATGACGGTGGCGATGCTGAAGTTGAAGATGTTGGCCTCGGTCTGGATGAACGCGAGCCCGGCGAGGCTGACCACCATCAGCAGGTACGCCAGCCACTGGTTGACCACCACGTCGACGTTGCGGCCGATCGCGGTGCCGGCCAGCACGGCGAGCCCGATCAGGATGCTGATCAGCGAGAAGCCGAGGTTGGTGCCCTGCCCGAGGGCCCGGGTGTCGTCCTGGGCGAGGACCTCGTTGCCGGCGCTCGCGATGATGCCGAGCACCCCGAAGACGACCAGGTACAGACCGGTGAGCCCGCCGATCGCCCGGTAGACCGGCCGCGCGGGGTGGTTGACGGGGGTGTGGGCCATCTCTGAGTCTCCAACGCCGTTCGGGTGAGGGTTCGCCGACGATTGTCCCGCACGTCGAGGTGTGACGCCGCACACGGGTCCCGGTGTGCCGGGACCCGGGTGCGGCGGGGCCGGTCAGCTCGCCGGGATCTCGTCGGCGAGGGTCAGCCACGCCTCCTCGGTCCGCTCCCGCTCGCCCCGCAGCTCCTTGAGCTGGGCGTCGAGTTCGGCGACCTTGGCGTAGTCGGTGGCGTGCGCGGCGAGCTGGTCGAGCAGCGCCGTCTCCTTCTGCTCCAGCTTGGCGACCTGCCGTTCCAGCCGGGCCAGTTCCTTGCGGGCCTGCCGCGCCTCGGCGGCGGACATGCCGGCGGCCGCGGGGGCCTTCGGCTGGGTGGGCGTCAGGGCTTCGGCCGGGGCGGCCCGGCCGGCGGCGCGGGCCAGGTACTCGTCGACGCCGCCGGGCAGGTGCACCAGCCGGCCGTCGCCGAACATCCCGTACGCGGTGTCGGTAACCCGTTCGATGAGGTAGCGGTCGTGGCTGGCCACCACGATGGTGCCGGGCCAGGAGTCGAGCAGGTCCTCCAGCGCGGCCAGGGTGTCGGTGTCCAGGTCGTTGGTGGGCTCGTCGAAGAGCAGCACGTTCGGCTCTCCGGCGAGCAGCCGGAGCATCTGCAGCCGGCGCCGCTCGCCGCCGGAGAGGTCGCTGACCGGGGTCCAGAGCCGCCGGTCGTCGAAGCCGAAGATCTCGGCGAGCTGGGCGGCGGAGATCTCCCGGTCGCCGAGCTGGACCCGCCGGGCGACCTCCTCGACCGCTTCGAGCACGCGCAGCTGGCCGGGGAGTTCGGCGAGTTCCTGGGAGAGGAAGGCCGCCCGCACCGTGGAGCCGGTGGCGAAGCGGCCGTCGTCGGGGCGGGTGACGCCGGCGAGCATCCGGAGCAGGGTGGTCTTGCCGGCCCCGTTGGCGCCGAGGACGGCGATCCGGTCGCCGGGCCCGACCTGCCAGGTGACGCCGTCGAGGATGGTCTTCGGCCCGGCGTGCAGGGTGACCTGCTCCAGGTCGTACACCTGCTTGCCGAGCCGGGCGGTGGCGAGCTTCTGCAGCGACATGGTGTCGCGCGGCGGTGGCACGTCGGCGATCAGCGCGTTGGCCGCCTCGATCCGGAAGCGCGGCTTGGAGGTGCGGGCCGGCGCGCCGCGGCGCAGCCAGGCGATCTCCTTGCGGAGCAGGTTCTGCCGGCGGGCCTCGGTGGCGGCGGCGACCCGCTCGCGCTCCGCCCGGGCCAGGGTCCAGGCGGCGAAGCCGCCGTCGTAGGACCGGACGGTCTGGTCGGCGACCTCCCAGGTGGTGGTGCAGACGGCGTCGAGGAACCAGCGGTCGTGGGTGACCACGACGAGGGCGCCCTTGCGGCCGAGCAGGTGCCGGGCCAGCCAGTCCACGCCGCCGACGTCGAGGTGGTTGGTGGGCTCGTCGAGGATGAGCAGGTCGCAGTCGCGCACCAGCAGCGCGGCCAGGGCGACCCGGCGGCGCTCGCCACCGGACATCGGGCCGACCGGCTGCTCCAGGCCGAGGTGCGGCATGCCGAGCCCGTCGAGGATGGCGCGCACACCGGCGTCGCCGGCCCACTCGTGTTCGGCGCCCATGCTCTCGCCGAGCCAGGCGGTGCCGAGCACGACGTCCCGCACGGTGGCGTCGGGGGCGAGCTGGAGGCTCTGCGGCAGCCAGGCGACCCGCAGGTCGCGGCGGTGGGTGACCCGGCCGTCGTCCGGTTCCTCCTGCTTGGTGAGCAGCCGCAGCAGGGTTGACTTGCCGGCGCCGTTGAGCCCGACGACGCCGATCCGGTCGGCGTCGTCCAGGCCGAGCGAGACGTCGGTGAGCAGCGGCCCGGCGGCGCCGTAGCCCTTGGACACCCGGTCCAGGTTGACGATGTTGGCCACTACCCACCTCCCATGATCAAGGCGTCCCGGGTGCGGGACGCCTGTGACAGTCGAGGGTACGCGGGCGCCGTGCCCGTCCGGCCGGGCGCCGGGCCCCTGTCGGTCAACCGCCCCGCGCACCCGCTTGTTCCGTCCCGCCCCGAGGGCCCGACAGGCCGGCGGGCGGCGGGTGATGACCGGCTCAGACGATGCGTGCCCCGGCGACCGGTCCGTGCGCCACCCGGGCCTCCCGGCACACCCCGGCCGCCGTCAGCTCGGCGGCGATCCGCCCGGCGTGCGCCTCGTCGGTGGCGAGGAAGACGCAGGTCGGCCCGGAGCCGGAGACGAGGCCGGCGAGCGCGCCGGCCGCCTCGCCGGCCTTCAGGGTGGCGGCCAGCGACGGGCGCATGGCCAGCGCGGCGTCCTGGAGGTCGTTGCCGAGCGCGGCGGCGAGCACCCGCGGGTCGCGCTGGCGCAGGGCGGCGAGGAGCGCGTCGGTGCTGCCCAGCGGGGGGCGGGCGGTGCCGGCCGCGCGGAGCCGGTCGAGTTCGGCGTAGGCGGCCGGGGTGGAGAGCCCGCCGTCGGCGATGGCCACCACCCAGTACCAGGAGGTGGGGCGGGCCAGCACCGGGCTGACCGCCTCACCCCGGCCGGTGCCCAGCGCGGTGCCGCCGTGGATCAGGAAGGGCACGTCGGAGCCGAGGTCGGCGGCGATGCCGGCGAGTTCGTCGCGGGACAGCCCGGTGCCCCAGAGCGCGTCGCAGGCGACCAGCGCGGCGGCGGCGTCGGCGCTGCCGCCGGCCAGCCCGCCGGCGAGCGGGATCTGCTTGCGCAGGTGCAGCCGGGCGTGCGGGAGGACGCCGGCGTACCCGGCGAGCGCGTGGGCCGCCCGGATCACCAGGTTGGAGTCGTCCAGGGCCAGCTCACCGGTGCCCTCACCGGCCATGGTGAGGGTGAGCGTGTCGCCGCGGCGGGCGGTCAGCTCGTCGTAGATCGAGATGGCGTGGTAGACGGTGTTCAGTTCGTGGTAGCCGTCCCGGCGCAGCGGGCCCACCCCGAGGTGCAGGTTGACCTTGGCGGGCACCCGTACCCGGACCGGCCCGCTGGCGCCCCGCCGCCGCTCGTCCTCGTCGTCCGGTCGCCACGCCTCGGTCACGGGACGTCGTCCCGCGGGCACGGGCGGACCTCGAACGGCTTCTCCACGATCTGCTCCTCGGCGCAGTGGCGGCCAGGCTCGCACCGGCCGCCGACCAGGGGGTACGGGTACACGTGCAGCGGCCCTCGGCGGACCCGGCGCCAGCCTACTGGGCGGCGGGGGCGGCGGCCGGAGCCGACGCGGCGATGGCGGCGAACTGCTCCACGGTGAGTGACTCACCGCGCGCGCCGGGGTCGACACCGGCGGCGGTGAGCGCCGCGGCGGCCCGGTCGGCGCCGCCGGCCCAGCCGGCCAGCGCGGCGCGCAGGGTCTTGCGGCGCTGCGCGAAGGCCGCGTCCACCACGGCGAAGACCCGTTCCCGGGGTACGTCCGGCCGGGGCGGCTCGCGGCGGGTGAAGGCGACCAGCCCGGAGTCGACGTTCGGCACCGGCCAGAACACGTTCGGCGGCACCCGACCGGCGGCCCGGGACCGGGCGTACCAGGCGAGCTTGACCGACGGCACGCCGTACACCTTGGAGCCGGGGCCGGCGACCAGCCGGTCGGCCACCTCCTTCTGCACCATCACCAGGCCGTGCCGCAGGCTGGGCAACTCGGCGAGTAGGTGCAGCACCACCGGCACGGCCACGTTGTAGGGCAGGTTCGCCACCAGCGCGGTCGGCGCCGGCTCGGCGAGGTCGGCGGCGCCGACGCGCAGCGCGTCGGCCCGGTGCACGGTGAGCCGGCCGGCGTCCGGGCCGGCGTGCCGCGCGGCGGTCTCCGGCAGCGCCCCGGCCAGCACCGGGTCGATCTCGACGGCGTGCACGTGCGCGGCGACCGGGAGCAGGGCCAGGGTGAGCGAGCCGAGGCCGGGGCCGACCTCCAGCGCCACGTCCTCGGGGGTCAGCCCGGCGGCGGTGACGATCCGGCGGACGGTGTTCGGGTCGTGCACGAAGTTCTGGCCCAGCTTCTTGGTGGGCGCGACGCCCAGCCGGGCGGCGAGGTCCCGGATCTCCGCCGGGCCGAGCAGGCCGCCCGGCCCGCGCGGCGGCTCGGCGCCGGCCGGGCTCACCACGGCCCGAAGACCCGGTCGCCGGTGGCGGAGATCGCCGCGCAGAGCTCGTCCAGGTCGGCGCCGGTGGTGGCGGCCAGCGACCGGACGGTCAGCGGGATCAGGTACGAGGCGTTGGGCCGGCCCCGGTGCGGCATCGGGGTGAGGTAGGGGGCGTCGGTCTCCACCAGGATCTGGTCCAGCGGGGTGAGCGCGGCGGCCTCGCGCAGCGGGCCGGCGCTGCCGAAGGTGACGGTGCCGGCGAAGCTGAGCAGGTAGCCGCGGCGCACGCACTCGGCGGCGAAGTCGGCGTCGCCGGAGAAGCAGTGCAGCACCACGGTGTCCGGCGCGCCCTCGTCGTCGAGGATCCGCAGCACGTCGGCGTGCGCGTCGCGGTCGTGGATGACCAGGGCCTTGCCGTATCGCTTGGCGATCGCGATGTGCGCCCGGAAGCTCTCCTCCTGGGCGGCGCGGCCCTCGTCGCCGGTGCGGTAGAAGTCCATCCCGGTCTCGCCGACGCCGCGGACCCGGTCCCGGGCGGCCAGCGCCTCGATCTCGCGCAGCGCCTCGTCCAGGTCGGCCAGCCGGGGCGCCTCGTTGGGGTGCAGCGCCACGGTGGCCAGCACCGCCGGGTGGCGCTCGGCGGTCTCCGCGCCCCAGCGGGAGGAGTCGACGTCCACCCCGACCTGCACCAGCCGGTCGACGCCGACCGCGGCGGCTAGGGCGACGGCCGCGGCGACCGGGTCGTCGGCCGGCCCGCCGCCGGGTACGCCGGCCTCGCTGACGGTGATGTCGAGGTGGGTGTGGCTGTCCAGCACCGGGCCGGGCAGCGGCTCGGGCGCGGGCGGGAACTCCCCGGCGCGGCGGGCGGCCCGGGCGCGCCGGGACTCGCGCCCGGTCGTCTCTTCGGTTGGCTCGGTCATCACCCAAAGGATCACACACCGGCCGGGTCCACCCGAGCGCCACCTGACGTTCACCTCGGCTACCCAGGGCGACTCTACGGTCGCGGGATGGGTGAGCGGACCGTGGTGGGGAGGTGACGACATGAGCGAGCGACAGCGAGCGAATCATCGACTCAGCGCGGACATGCCTCATGACGGCACGCAGCGCAGCGGAGTGCCGGCATGAGCGAGCGACAGCGAGCGAATCATCGACTCAGCGCGGACATGCCTCATGACGGCACGGAGCAAAGCGGAGTGCCGGCATGAGTGTCCTGCCCCGGGCCGGCGGGGACGCCGGTCAGCGGACCGGGCTGCGGGTGGCGTACGGCGGCGCGGTGTATCCGGCCGAGGAGATCGCCCGGGGTGCGGCGTACGAGGTGTTCAGCGCCGACGAGGTGGCCGGCTTCGAGCGGTCACCGCGGCCGGGCAGCGCGCTGCCGTGGCGCCGGTTCGTGCACGTCACCGAGGTGAGCGCGGTGTACGGGGCGCCGGCGCCGGCCGAGGAGCCGGAGGCGCCGCTGATGCTGCCGGCGCACCGGGAACGCGGCTTCGCCCAGGTGCAACAGTTGAGCCAGCAGCCGGCCGCCGCCGGCGACCCGGTGCTGGCCGCGGTGCGCGGCTCGGCGCTGATCCGGCGGGGCACCCGGATGGTCAAGGTGCTCTCCCCCGGCCAGCTCGCCGGTTACCTGCGCGGCTGGCTGCCGCACGGCTTCTGCTACCGGGAGCACGACGTGGCGCACCTGCGCGGTGCGGCGGCCACCGCGGTGCTGCGTACCGACTCCGACAGCGGGCCGGGCGACGTGACGTACGTGCTGCGCTGGCGGGCGGCCGACCCGGGCGACTACGAGGCGCCGGTCGGCGCGGCGCACCGGGGGCTGACCGCCCTGCCGCCCCGGGACCGGCTGGGCCCGCCGGTGCTGGGCACCGGGTTCGTGCCCAGCGGCAGCCAGCTCGTCCCGGAGTTCGTCACCCGGGACTTCGCCGACCTGCCGATGCCGGCCAACGCCACCCTGCTCGCCTATCCGGCGGAGGGGGTGGAGGTGGTGCTCTACAGCTACCAGGCGGAGCAGCGGGGCTGGCTGCGGATGGTCGGCCCGCAGTGGCGGCACCTGCTCGCCGCGGTGCCGGGGCTCTCCCCCGACCAGGAGTACCTGCCGACCGGCGAGGTGCCCCGCTCGACCCAGCTGGTCGGCGCGTACGGCGGCGGCGAGTACGAGGCGGTGGCCGACCTGCCCGGCGGGTTCCGGGTGCTGGCGATGACCCGGGCCGCCCGCTACCCGGTCGAGGCGGTGGCCCGGCGGCTGCGCCACGCCCGCTGGCGGGGGGTGGACTGCCTGGTGCTCCGGGAGGAGGCCGGCTGGCGGCGGATCCGCCTGCGCCGGCCGGATCCGGACGCCGTGGCCGCTACCGGGGCGCAGTGCCAGGAACGGGGCGTCTACGAGACCTGGGCGCCGGCCGCGGAGGTCACCGACGACCGGGTGGTGGATCTGCCCTACCACCTCTGACCGGAATACCGGACCGGGGTGCGGGAATGCGCCGGGCGAGTTGACCACGAGCCCGATTTCAGGAGTGAGCATGCCCTTCATCACCGTGGGTACGGAGAATTCCGCCCCGATCGACCTGTACTACGAGGACCACGGCAGCGGCCAGCCGGTCGTCCTGATCCACGGTTTCCCGTTCAGCGGGGCGACCTGGGAGAAGATGAGCGGTCCGCTGCTCGCGGCCGGCTACCGGGTGATCACCTACGACCGGCGGGGCTTCGGCAACTCGGCGCAGCCCAGCGTGGGCTACGACTACGACACCTTCGCCGCCGACCTCGACGTGCTGATGACCGAGCTGGACCTGCGCAACACCATCCTGGTCGGGCACTCGATGGGCACCGGTGAGGTGACCCGCTACCTCGGCGCGTACGGCTCGAACCGGGTGGACCGGGCGGTGCTGTTGGCCCCGCTGGCACCGTTCCTGCTGAAGACGGCGGACGACCCGCAGGGCGTGGAGAAGAGCCTCTTCGAGGGCTTCAAGCAGGCGATCATCGACGATCGCTTCGCCTTCCTCACCCAGTTCTGCAACAACTTCTTCAACTGGGACGAGAACAAGGGCAAGGTGGTCAGCGAGGAGGCGTACCGGGCGCACTGGGAGATCGGCGCGCGGGCCTCGGCGAAGGGCAGCCACGACTCGGTGGACGCCTGGTTGACCGACTTCCGCAACGACGTGCCGAACATCGACGTCCCGGTGTTGATCATCCAGGGCGACAAGGACAAGGTGCTGCCCTTCCCGGCGACCGGCCAGCGTCTGGCGCCGATGCTGCGCGACGCCAAGCTGGTCACCCTGAACGGGGCACCGCACGGCATCCCGTGGACGCACCCGACCGAGGTGAACAACGCGATCATGGAGTTCATCGGCGCGCCGGCGATGGCCCGCGCCTGACCGCGTACGCGACGCGGCCCCGGGGGAGTCCCCCGGGGCCGCGTTCCGCGTACGCCGGCTCAGCCGCCGAGCCGGGCCAGTTCCTCGTCCACGATCGACGGGTCGAGCTTGCGGAAGACCGGCTTCGGGGCGGCCAGCGGCCGGCCCACCGCCAGCGGCACCGACTCCCAGCGCGCGCCGACCGTGTAGTCCCCGGTCAGCACCGGGTACGCCGGCCCGCCGTCGAGGTCCTCGACCTCCTCGATGACCGGCATCGGGGCGTGCACCCCGGTGCCGCCGAGCAGCTCGTGCACCTTCTGCGCGGAGTGCGGCAGGAACGGGGTGAGCAGCGTGTTGGCGTCGCTGACCACCTGGAGGGCGACGTGCAGGATGGTGCCCATCCGCGGCTTGTCGGCGGCGTCCTTGAGCTTCCACGGCGCCTGCTCGGAGAGGTACCGGTTCGCCTCGGCGACCACCCGCATCGCCTCGCCGATGGCCTGCTTCTGCCGGTGCCGGGCGATCAGGTCGCCGACCGTGGCGAAGCCGGCCCGGGCCACCGCGAGCAGCGCCTCGTCGGCCTCGGTGAGCCCGGCCGGATCGACCGGCGGGATCTTGCCGAAGTTCTTCGCCGCCATCGAGATGGACCGGTTGACCAGGTTTCCCCAGCCGGCGACCAGCTCGTCATTGTTGCGGCGGAGGAACTCGGCCCAGGTGAAGTCGGTGTCGTTGCTCTCCGGGCCGGCGGCGGCGATGAAGTAGCGCAGCGCGTCGGCGTCGTAACGCGCCAGGAAGTCCCGGACGTAGATGACCACCCGGCGGGACGAGGAGAACTTGCGCCCCTCCATGGTCAGGTACTCGCTGGAGACCACCTCGGTGGGCAGGTTGAGCCGCCCCAGCTGGCCCGGCTCGCCGTCCCGCGACCCCTCGCCGGAGTAGCCGGCGAGCAGCGCCGGCCAGATCACCGAGTGGAAGACGATGTTGTCCTTGCCCATGAAGTAGTAGGCGCGGGCGTCCTTGCCCTCGGCGTCGGCGGACCACCACTTCCGCCAGGCCTCGGGGTCGCCGGAGCGGCGGGCCCACTCGATGGAGGCGGAGAGGTAGCCGATCACCGCGTCGAACCAGACGTAGATCCGCTTGTCCGCGCGGTCCCGCCAGCCCTCCAGCGGGATCGGTACGCCCCACTCCAGGTCCCGGGTGATCGCCCGGGGCTGGAGGTCGTCGAGCAGGTTCCGGGAGAACCGCAGCACGTTCGGCCGCCACCCCTCGCGGGTGTCCAGCCACTGCCGCAGCACGTCGGCCAGGGCCGGCAGGTCGAGGAAGAAGTGCTCGGTCTCCACGAACTCCGGCGTCTCGCCGTTGATCTTCGAGCGGGGGTTGATCAGGTCGATCGGGTCGAGCTGGTTGCCGCAGTTGTCGCACTGGTCGCCGCGGGCGCTGGCGTAGCCGCAGATCGGGCAGGTGCCCTCGATGTAGCGGTCGGGCAGGGTCCGCCCGGTGGACGGGGAGATCGCCCCCATGGTGGTCTTCGGCACGATGTAGCCGTTGCGGTACATCCCCTCGAACAGTTCCTGCACCACCGCGTAGTGGTTGCCGGTGGTGGTGCGGGTGAACAGGTCGTAGGAGAGGCCGAGGCCGTGCAGGTCCTCCACGATCACCCGGTTGTAGCGGTCGGCCAGCTCGCGCGGGGTGACCCCCTCGGCGTCGGCCTGCACCTGGATCGGGGTGCCGTGCTCGTCCGTGCCGGAGACCATGAGCACGTCGTGGCCGGCCATCCGCATGTACCGGCTGAAGACGTCGGAGGGAACGCCGAAACCGGAGACGTGGCCGATGTGGCGCGGGCCGTTGGCGTACGGCCAGGCTACCGCCGCGAGAACGTGACTCATGACCAGCAAGCCTAGTGACCCGGGCGGCGCGGTCGCGAACCAATAGGGCTCCGCGGGTCGGCGGTCCGGCCGGGCCGCCTCGACCATTGGTCCGATTTGTCACCGACACGCGCCGTGAACTGCCAATCCGCCTTCCAACGGCGGTGTCCAATGAACATCGTGACTGGCAGACGAGCGACCCACGACCACGACGAGCGTCCGTCCGGACCGGCCGTCGGGGACGCCCGCCGGGACTCGGTCGGGCCACCACGGGCCGGCGCCGTCGCGCCGCATCCCCGGCCGGAGGCCACCCCGTCGGCCCCCGCCGCCGACGACCCGGCGGCCGGGCCACCGGTCGAGGTCGAGCCCACCACCGGGGCGCCGGTGGACGCCGTCCCGCGCCGGGTCCCGGTCCGGCAGCCGAACCGGGGGCGCCGCCGCCGCGGGTCGCCCTCCGACGGGGGTACGCCGGACGGCGACGAGGAGTTCTGGGCGCCGATCGAGGAGGTGCACTGGGACGGCACCCCGATCCGGCCGGACCGGCCCGCCGACCGGCCGGCGGGGGACGGCGCGACCCGGACCCGGCGCGCCGACCGGACGCCGCGCCCGCCCGACCCGCCGCGCGGGTTGGCCGTGCTGCTGGGCCTGAGCCTGGCGGCGGCGTTCTTCGCCTGGGTCAGCGCCGGCCCGTTCTGGGTCGCGTTGGGGCACGCCACGCGGGGCACCGTGGTGGTGGTCGACTGCACCGGCGGCGGGCTGGGCCAGCGCTGCCGGGGCATCTTCACCGCCGCCGAGGGGCGGTACGTCGCGCACGGCGTCCGGGTCAGCGGGGTGCCGGCCGGGCGCACCGCGCCGGGCTCCACCCTCGCCGCCCGGATGACCGGCCCGGACGGCGGCACCGCGTACGCGGACCACGGCGTCGGCGCCCACCTGCGCTGGCTGCTCGGGCTGCTGGGGGTGGCCGGCTGCGCGGCCGGGACCGCCCGGTGGACCGGGGCCACCCGGCTCGCCGACCCCCGGCACCGCCGCTGGGCGGTGGCCGCCGCCGCGGCCGGCCCGGCGCTGATCACCGCGGGTTTCCTGGTCGCCGCCTGGTAGCCGGACCGGCCCGGCCGCGGGCGGCGCTGCCGGCGGCGCGGCGCGGAACCGCCCCGACTGCTCCCGGCCGGCCGGGCCGACGCGGCCGGGCCGCGACGCGGCGCCCTACGCGTGCACGACCGTGTAAACCTCGCGGCGGCGCAGGCCGAACTCGGCGGCCACCTCGGTGATCGCGTCCCGGCGGGTCAGGCCCGCGGCCTCCCGGGCGGCCACCGCCGCGCGCAGCGTGTCGTCGTCCGGGCGTTCCGCGGCCACCTCGGGCGCGCCCCCCACCACCAGGGTGATCTCGCCCCGGGGCTCCTCCTCGGCGGCCCACCGGGCCAGCTCGCCGAGCGGGCGGCGGACCACCTCCTCGTAGGTCTTGGTCAGCTCGCGGCAGAGCGCGGCCGGCCGGTCCGGGCCGAACGCCGCGGCCAGGTCGGCCAGCGCCGCGCCGATCCGGTGCGGCGCCTCGAACAGCACCAGCGTGCGCGCCTCGGCGGCCAGCGCGCGCAGCCGGGACCGGCGGGCGGCCGGCGTGCGGGGCAGGAACCCCTCGAAGCAGAACCGGTCGCTGGGCAGCCCGGACAGCGCCAGGGCGGTGGTCACCGCGCTGGGCCCGGGTGCGGCGGTGACCGGGACGCCGGCGTCCAGCGCGGCCCGGACCAGCCGGTAGCCGGGGTCGGAGACGCTCGGCATGCCCCCGTCGGTGACCAGGGCGACCAGGTAGCCGGCGGCCAGCACGTCGACCAGTTCCGGGGTACGCCGCTCCTCGTTGCCCTCGAAGTAGGAGACGATCCGCCCGGGGACGGTGACGTCGAGGTCGCGGGCCAGCCGGGTGAGCCGGCGGGTGTCCTCGGCGGCGACCACGTCGGCGGTGGCGAGCACCTCGCGGAACCGGGCGGAGGCGTCGGCGGGGTTGCCCAGCGGCGCGCCGAGCAGGACCAGGCGCCCGGTGTCGGACATTTCACCCACGATTGGTGCTCCTTCATCGACGGTCGTACCGGTATCGGAGACGACGGGCGCCACCGGGCACCTTCGGAGCCTACGATCGCCGGGTGACGAGTGCGTCGACAGCACAGAGCGCGGGTCAGACGGAGGCGGAGCGCACGCCGGCCGGCGGCGACCCCGGGCGGGCGTCGCAGGAGGCCGGCGGCGGCGTCCCCGGCGTGGTGCGCCGGCGGTTGGCCACCGTCGACGCCCGGCTGGGCGGGCGCTCCTGGCTGGCCACGGCCGTGGTCGTGGCGATCGCGGCGATCCTCCGCTTCGTCGGGCTGAGCGGCCCGAACGGCAAGATCTTCGACGAGATCTACTACGCCCGGGACGGCTGGGGGCTGGTCGACAAGGGCGTCGAGTGGAACTACAAGGACGGCGGCCCGTCATACGTGGTCCACCCGCCGCTGGGCAAGTGGCTGATCGGGCTCGGCGAGTGGGCCTTCGGCTACTCCGACGCCGAGCACAACATCTCGGTGCCCGGGCACCTGGTCACCACCGCGCCGGAGTTCGGCTGGCGCTTCTCCGCGGCGCTGATCGGCACCCTGTCGGTGCTGCTGCTGGTGCGGATCGGCCGGCGGCTGTTCCGGTCCACCGCGCTGGGCTGCGCCGCCGGGCTGCTGCTCGCCCTCGACGGCTTCCACCTGGTGCTGTCCCGCACCGCGCTGCTCGACATCTTCCTGCTCTTCTTCGTGCTGGCGGCGTTCGGCGCCCTGGTGCTCGACCGGGACGCGCGGCGGCGCCGCTGGGCCCGCGCGCTCGACGCCGGGCTGGACCCGTCCCGACCGGGCCGGGCCGGGCGGCCGGACACCGGCTGGCGGGACTGGCCCTGGTGGCGGCTGGCCGCCGGGGTGCTGTT
Organism: Micromonospora desertarenae; assembly: GCF_056150265.1. NCBI lineage: Bacteria > Bacillati > Actinomycetota > Actinomycetes > Micromonosporales > Micromonosporaceae > Micromonospora > Micromonospora desertarenae. Next base: position 13,712 of record NZ_JAXCFQ010000006.1, on the reverse strand, counting down.
CGGCTGTGCCTGCGCGGTGAAGTGGAGCGCGCTGTACTTCCTGCCGGCGTTCGCGCTGCTGGTGCTGTTCTGGGAGGTCGGCGTGCGCCGCTCCGCCGGGGTACGCCGGCCGTGGCGGGACACCCTGCTCGACGAGCTGCCCTGGCTGGTGCTGGCCGGGGTGCTGATGGTGGCCACCTACCTGGCCACCTGGACGGGCTGGTTCCTCAGCGACGACGGCTACTACCGGCTCGCCGAGAACTACCCGAACGCCCCGCTGAGCGACACCCCGGTCATCGGGGCGCTGAACAACCTGTTCCAGTACCACAAGGCCGCGTACGGCTTCCACACCGGCCTGGACGACCCGCACAAGTACCAGTCGTGGCCGTGGCAGTGGCTGCTGCTGGGCCGGCCGGTGGCCTTCTACTGGTCGGGCGACGGGGCCTGCGGGGCGCCGAGCTGCGCCTCGGAGATCCTGCTGCTCGGCACGCCGCTGCTCTGGTGGTCGTTCCTGCCGGCCCTGGTGGCGCTGGCCTGGCTGGGTGCGGCCCGGCGGGACTGGCGGGCCGGGGCGATCCTGCTCTGCGTGGCGGCCGGGCTGCTGCCCTGGTTCTGGTTCGCCCTCGACGGCCGGACGATGTTCTCCTTCTACACCGCCCCGGCGCTGCCGTTCCTGGTGCTGGCCGTGGTCTACGTGCTCGGCGCGATCGTCTCGCCGGCCGGCCCGCCCGATGACCAGGTGGCCGCCGACCCGGAGGCCGGCCGGGACCGCCGGTTGGTGGGGGGCGTGATAGCCGGCGGCTACGTGCTGCTGGTCGCGCTCTGCTTCGCCTACTTCTACCCGATCTTCGTCGGGAAGCTGATGACGTACGCGGAGTGGTCGGCGCGGATGTGGCTGGACGGTCGCTGGATCTGAGTGCCGGCGCCGATACCGACGGTGACCACCGGAAACGCCCTCCGCACATAGATGCGCGCCCCGATCGCCTGCCACGGGGGAAGCGGGCGATTGGGGCGCGCATGAAGAGCTTAACCACCCCGCACCACCGGCACAACGGGTCGACTTGGGTCAGATTTCCGACGGATGCGCCGCCGGACACATGGTTTACATCCGACAATCGCCGACGCGTGGCATTCGTACCCGATTGCCACACATTTGCGCCCTTCGATCGGCGTGCATCAGCCGATGTCGAGCCGTCTCCGGCGGGCGCCGGGGCCGGCGGCGGGTGACGGCGGTGGCGCGCGCGGCCACGCCGGACCGGGTCGCCGTGGACGGGGTCCGGCGCGGGGCGGGCTTCGGCCCGCCCGGCGTCACCAGGATCTGGACTGGCGCGGCAGCCAGCCGGTGAACCTCAGCTGGAGGACGCGCTCCGGGATGCCCCGCAGATCCTGCGTCGCGGCGGCGAGACAGGACCCGAGGTAGACGGCGAGGGCGGGGCGCTCGCCCCGGTACTCGTCCAGCAGGCGGCGCTGCTTCGCGGCACACGGCCACTCGCCGCCGCAGGTCTCACAGGTCCAGGCGGGCACCACCGGTAGGTGGTCGTTGCCCAGCTCGGATGCACCACCGCTCATGGGGGCACGGCCCTTTCCGGTCCGAGGACGACGACGCGCGGATCGCCGACCTCCGTACAGTGTGGACGGCACCCGGTGCTCCCCAGTCGGCACTGCGTGAAGCGCCGGTGACTCCCGCCGCGTTACACGGTTGCGGTAGGTTGCCGAGTCGTGGCGAGGGTGGGGCACAGCGCCGACCGGGTACCGGCCCGGCCGGCACGCCGGGAGCGTACCGCGGACGGCCCCGATGCGTGACCTGCTGCCGGCGGCGGTGGCCGTGGCGGTGGCCGGGCCGGACGACTGGACCGGGCAGTTGCTGCCCGCCGAGCGGGACTGCCTCGGCGAGCGGGCGGTGGAGACCCGCCGCCGCGACTTCACCGCCGGGCGGGTCTGCGCCCGGCGGGCGATGGCCGCGCTCGGCCTCTCCTCCGCCGCCGTACCCTCGGCCGCCGACCGGTCGCCGGTCTGGCCGGCCGGGGTGGTCGGCAGCATCACGCACACCCGCGGCTACTGCGCCGCGGCGGCCGCGCGGGCCACCGAGGTCCGCTCCGTGGGCATGGACGCCGAGCAGCACCGCGACCTCAATCCGGGCGTACGCCGGCTGATCTGCCTGCCCGAGGAGGACGAGCGCTGCGCCCGGCTGCCCGCCGGGATCTCCTGGCCGGCGGTGCTGTTCAGTGCGAAGGAGACCGTCTACAAGGTCTGGCACCCGGTCGTCGGCACCTGGCTGGACTTCCACGACGCCCTGGTCACGGTCGACCCGGAGGCGGGGACGTTCACCGCCCGCATCGCGCCGGCCCGCCTCGACGCCGCCCCGGTGGCCGCGCCGCCCCGGATCACCGGCCGGTTCACCGTGGACGCCGGGCTGGTCCGCACCGCCGCGGTCCTGCTGCCCTGACCCGCTCCGCGACGCTGGCCCGGGGCGGCGCCCCGAACCGGCCCGCCGTGACCCCGCCTGGCCGGCAGGGCGGATCATCGACCCGAACAGGGGACCACCAACTCGCACCCGGCACGGAATGATGCAGGGTTGTTTGCGCACGGTAGCGTCAGGCAGTTCTCGATCGTCATCAGGTGCCTAGGAGTACGGTGAGCCACCCCCAGCCCCCTTACGGGCCGCAGGATCCCCACCAGCAGAACCCGGAGCAGCAGCAGCCGTACCCGCCGACGGCCCCGATGCCGCAGTTCCCCGCCGACCAGGGCGGTTACCCGCCGCCCCCGCCGGCGGCGCAGCCGCCCGGCGACCCGTGGGCCCCGTTGCCCCCGGTCTCCGGCGCCCCGCAGCCGCCGGCCTCCGGCGGGGGCGACCCGTGGGCCGCGCCGCAGCCCCCGGTCTCCGGCGCTCCCCAGCCGCCGGTCTCCGGCGCCCCGCAGGCCCCGGTCTCCGGCGAGCCGTGGGGGGCGCCGCAGGCACCCGTCTCCGGTACGCCCCAGCCGCCGGTCCCCGGGCAGCCGTGGGCGCCGCCGGTCTCCGGCGCACCGCAGCCGCCCACCTCGGGCGTCCCCGGCGCCTACGGGGCGCCGGCGCCCGGTGCGCCCGGCTACCCGCTCGGCGCCCCGCAGCCGGTCGCCCCGAACGGCGGCAAGAAGAAGACGGTCCTGATCATCGCGATCGCGGCGGTCGTGCTGACCCTGCTCTGCTGCGTCGGCGGCATCGTGGCGATCGTCGCGAGCGCGGACAAGGCCGCCGACGAGGTGGCCGAGGCGCTGCCCACCCCGATCACCACCGGTGCGCCGGGCCTGCCCAGCGGCGCGCCGAGCGCCTCCGCCGGTGGCGAGACCGACGGCGAGACCTTCAACATGAAGCCGGGTGACACGCTGGTGCTCTCCGACGACGAGGGCACCGTCGAGATCACCGTCACGAAGTTCACCACCGCCACCAAGGGCTGCCGCTCGTACGCCCCGAAGCCCGACAAGGGCCTCTACCTGATCGCGCACGTGACGGCCAGCGTCACCAAGGGCAAGGGCTCGATCAACCCGTTCTACTTCGAGTGGGTGGCCGCCGACGGCACCACCGTCAACGGCCTGGCCAGCGCCCTGTCGGGCTGCGGCGACACGCTCAGCTCGGGGAACAACCTGCGGGCCGGCAGCAAGCGGACGGGCACCGTGGTGTTCGACGTGGCCGACAAGAACGGCGCGCTGGAGTACCAGCACCGGTTCGAGGCCGCGGGCTCCTGGAAGCCGTAGTCCGAGCGTCCCTCCTGGAGGGCCGGTCCCGGTCGGGGCCGGCCCTCGCCGTTCCCGCCCGGCTCCCCGGCCCGAGGCGGCCGGGGCGCACCCGCGGCACCGCCCGCCGGACGTGGCAGCTCGGGCCGCGTCCGGAGGGCCATCGTCGTGGCCCCCCGCGACCGGCGCGCACTGACTAGGATCCCCGGCCATGCACCCACAGCCGCCGGTCGGGGAGGCCGCCCTCCGCGACGACCCCGGGCAGGACCGGCCGCCGCCCTCGGCGCGCCGCCCTCGCCGGCCGGCGCTGCTCGTCGCGGCCGTCCTCGTCCCCGTCCTGCTCGCCGCGGCCGTGGTCACCTACCTGGCCGGCGGCTTCCACGACGAGGGCCGGTTCCGCGCCGAGCCGCCGGCCTGCGCCACGGTCGCGCCGAGCGTACGGCTGCTCGGCCCCGCGTACGCCCTGGAGCAGGACGACACCAACAACTGCGACCTGCTGCTGCCCCCGGAGCATCCGAGCTACGTCCCGGCGCCCACGATCACCGTCTCCTACTACGTCGCCACCCCGCGCCGCAGCGACGCGCCGGACGCCGCCGCCGAGCAGTTGCGCCGGCTGGCGGCCGGCTTCGTGCGGCTGCCGGATGTGGGCGACGAGGCGTACCTCCGGGACCGGAGCATCTTCCTGCGGGTGAACAACCTGGTGGTGGGGATCGTGGTGTTCCCCCGGGTGGTCAGCACCGAGGAGCAGGTGCTGGCCTTCGCCACCGATCTGGCCGACCGCCTGGGGGACGGCTGAAGCCGTACCGCCGCGCCGCCGGGACGGGACGGGACGGAGCGGGCCACGGTCACCCGATCCCGTCCGGACAGGAGGCGAGAGCGGCGATGGGAAGCGACGACGAGGACCCGTACCGGCACCTCGGCCGTCCGGCGGCCGGGCAGCGGTCGGCCCCACCGGCGGGTGGACGCGCGCGCCGCGGCCGAGGCGTGCTGGCCGCGGCGGTCGCCGTCGTGCTCGGGCTCACCGCTGGTTGCGGCCAGCCCGCCACCGTCGAGGGGACGCCCGGGCAGCCGACCACGGCGGCGGCCACCTCCGACGGGGCGGGCCCGGTGCCGTGGGTGTCGGCGCTGGTCGCCCGGGACGGCACCAGGGTCACCGTCTACACCGGGCCCGGCGAGGCGAGGTGCAAGGAGTTGTACGAACCGAGCGCCACCGTCACCGAGCAGGACGCCACCCAGGTCGTCGTCGCGGTGCGCGGCCGGGTCATCGACTCGGTCGACTGCGCGGCCAGCGGCACCGCCGTACCCCTCGTGGTGTCGCTGCCGGAGCCCCTCGGCGACCGCGTGCTGCGCGATCCCGCGACGGACGCGACCCATCCCACCTACCACGAACGCGAACTGCCCGACCTGGACGCGGACCAGCGGTGGAGCCCGTACGAGTCGCACTGGATGTCCACCGACGAGGGCTGGCACCGCGGCTACAACGGCCCCGACGGCTCCGGGCTGCTGCTGAGCGCGCAGCCGACGATCGCGGCGTCCCGGTCCGAGGCCGTCGCCACGGTACGGATCGGCTCGCGCGACGGGGACGTCACCGGCCAGCGGGGACGGTGGTGGACGGTGTGGTGGGAGGCCGGTGGGGTGACCTATTCACTGCGGCTGATGCCCCGTGAGGGCGGCTCGTTCACGCTCCAGGAGTTCGAGCGCGAGCTGGCCCGGCTGAAGTGGCGCTGATCCCCTGATCCGCGTTCGCCCGCAGCGGGATTCCCGCACACCCCGGGTTTCCCGTACCGACGGGCGGGGACGCGGGTCGCAGGGGCGGAGACCGCGCATCCGCCCGGAGCGACAGGGAGGCGACATGAGCTTCGAACGGGCGAACGACCGGGTCGAGCAGGTGGCCGGCCCCGCCAAGGCACAGCTGGGCAACATGAACCAGGACGAACGGGCACAGGCGGAACGGGTGATGCAGCGGGACCGGATCCGGGGCGAACAGCCCGGCGAGCACGTGCAGGAGGACGCCCGGGACGTACGGGAGGATTTCTCCGGCTGATCCGGCCTGCGGGCGCCGGGAAGGGCCGTTTCCCCCGGGGAAACGGCCCTTCCCGTGTCGCCGGCGGTGGGCGGCGGACCGCCGGCGGTCAGTCGAGGACCAGGTCCACGGCCGCGAGCTGGTCCGGGTCGGCCACCACCTCGATGCCGATGATCCGGTCGGTGACCACGAAGCTGAGCACGAGGCGGACCCGGCCGCCGACGACCACCGCCGCTCCCGGCGCGCCGTCGACGAACGCCGGCACGGCGCCCTGCGCCCGCCCGGAGAAGAACGCGGCCACGACGGCGGAGCCGTGCGCGGCTCCGGCCCCGCCCATCCCCGCGGCGGTCGCGTCGGAGCGTAGGACGACGTGCGGGTCGAGCAGGGTGAGCAGGTCGTCGAAGCGCCCCTCCCGGGACGCGGCGAGGAACGCCTCGACCACGCCGCGCTGCCGGGCCGGATCCGTCTCCGGCGCCGACGGTCCGCGCTGCACCCGGCGGCGGGCCCGGCTGGCGATCTGCCGTACGGCGGCCGGGCTGCGGTCGACCATGGGCGCGAGTTCGTCGAACGAGACGGCGAACATGTCGTGCAGCACGAAGACCAGCCGCTCGGTGGGGCCGAGGGTCCGCAGCACCACGTCCAACGCCCGGCCGACCGACTCGGTCAGCAGCGCCTCCCGCTCCGGATCGACCTCGTCGGCGGTGCCGGGCTCGTCGGCGGCGGTGTCCGCGGGCTGTTCGTGCCGGGTGGCGCTCGCCCCCAGCCGGTCGAGGCAGACCCGGCCGACCGTGGTGGTGAGCCAGCCCGGCAGGTTGTCGATGCCCTCGACGTCGGCCCGGCTGAGCCGCAGCCAGGTGTCCTGGACCGCGTCCTCCGCCTCGGCCGTGGAGCCGAGCATCCGCCGGGCCACCGCGCGCAGGCGCGGACGCTGCTCCTCGAAACGCTGCGCCAACAGTTCGGTGTCAGTCATCGCCCCCGCAATTCCGGCCGGCACCCCGGCCTGCGCGTGACGGGCGTCACATCTGTCACGCCGTCCGTCCCGCTGTCGACATCTCGGTGACGGACGAGAACGCCACGGCGAGGGACGCCGGCGAGCGTAACAGGAAGGACCGGACGAGATGACTGTGCAGGCCCGTATGCCCAACCCCGCCGGACTGCTCCCGGACACGGTGCAGGCGATCAACCTGCTCTACAAGGCGGCGCACTCCGCCGGCGTACCCAACAGCACGCTGGAACTCGTGCACCTGCGCGCCAGCCAGATCAACGGGTGCAGCGCCTGCGTCGACTCCGGCGCCCGCGGCGCCCGGAAGGCGGGCGAGACGGAGGAGCGGCTGTTCGCGGTGGCCGCCTGGCGGGAGACGCCGTACTTCACCGATGCCGAGCGGGCGGCGCTGGCGCTCGCCGAGGCCGCGACCCGGCTCGCCGACCGGGCCGACCCGGTCTCCGACGAGGTCTGGGCCGAGGCCGCGCGCCACTTCGACGAGAAGCAACTGGCCGCGGTGGTGCTCTGGGTGGCCACCACCAACTTCTTCAACCGGTTGAACGCCACGACCCGCCAGCCCGCACCGCAGAACTGGGGCTGAACGGACGCCGGCAGCGGCGTGGGCGGCGGTCGCCGGACCGCCGCCCGCGTACGGTCGCGGCCTTCACCGGGTCCGGCCCGAGCGGGACGGGGCCGTGCTACAACTGACCCCGATGAACGCGCAAATCATCACAAGTCGGACATGGTGACGCGGGCCGGCGCGGGACGCCTCGGAGACACCGCGATCCCCCGCTCGGCGACCGTCCTGGAACTGCTGTTCGACATCGTCTACGTGTTCGCGCTCGCCCGGCTCGCCGGGCGGGTCGCGGACGACCTCACCTTCCTGCGGCACGCGCTCCTCTCCGAGGCGGGCCAGACGGTGCTGTTCTTCACGGCGATGTGGATGGTCTGGTCCCTCAACGCGCTGATGACCAGCGCCTACGATCCCCGCCGGGCGGACATCCAGATCCTCTTGCTGGCCTCGATGTTCGGCACGCTGGTGCTGGCGGTCTCGTTGCCGCAGGCGTTCGGCGAGCGCGGCGTGATCTTCTCCGTCACGTACGTCCTCATCCAGGTGGGCCGCCCGCTCTACCTGACCCTGGCCTGGCGCGGCGACCCGGCGTGGCGGGCGCCGGCCCGGGTGCTGAGCTGGCACGTGCTGTCCGGCGTGTTCTGGATCGCCGGCGGCATCAGCGGCGGCCTCGGCCGCGGCGTCTTCTGGACCATCGCCCTCGGCATCGAGATCCTCGGCTTCGCGCTGAGCTGGCCCGCGCCCCGGCTCGGCGCCACCCGGCCGAACTACCGGACGATCTCCTTCGACCACCTCGCCGAGCGGTACAACCAGTTCTTCATGATCGCCCTCGCCGAGGTGGTGCTGGAAACCGGCGCCGCCATCGGTTTCCCGGGCTTCTCCACCAAACGGACCGCCGTGCTCGTCGCCGCCTTCCTGGCCGTCGTGGCCTTCTGGCGGATCTACTTCTACCACGGCGGGCCCCGCGATCCGGCGACCGCCGGCCGGCCGACCGAGGCGGCCATGCGGCTCTCCGAGTGGTCCAGCTTCGGCCTGCTGCTCATCGTCGGCGGGGTCATCTGCACGGCTGTCGGCTTCGGCCAGGTCGTCGAGGACCCGGCCCCGCCGGTCGACTGGGCGCTGGTGGTCGTCATCTTCGGCGGGCCGGCACTCTTCCTGATCGGGCGGGCCTCCCTCGACCGGCCGTCCCGGGGCGAGCCGCGCTGCCGGGTGCTCTCCCTCGGCGTACTGGCGCTGGCCGTGGTGGCTCCGGTCACGCTGCTGCTCCCGCCGATCGCGGCGGCCCTCGCCGTCGCGTTGATCCTGACCGGGATCGCCGTCTACGACGGGCTCGTCCACCGGCCCGGGCCGGAGACGAACCCGGCGTTCTAGCCGCCTCGCGGTCCGCCCGCGCCACCAGCGCCGACCTGCTCGGCCCTGCCGCCGTCGACCGGCTCACCCGGAGCGAACCGCCGTCCGGCGGAGATTCGGGGGTACGGAATCGCTGGGTCAGCTCTCCGGGGAGGCGGTCTGCTGGGCCGGCCAGAACGGCCACTCCTCGAACGACCGGCAGCGCCCGTCCTCGGCGAAGCGCATGATCCACAGGTCGCGGTACTCCTGGTGGACCGGGTCGCCGTACCGGACCTCCAGCCGCGCCACCGCAGTGTCGCCGTCGACCGCCACGATCTCGCTCGTCATGTCGAACACCTCGTCCGGGCCGGCGCGCTCGGCCTCCCACATCCGGGCGATCGCCGGCAGGCCGACGACCGGCGTCCGGTACGGGCCCTGTAGGTAGCTCGCGTCCTCGGTGAAGATCGTGGCGAGCGGCTCCGTCCCCGGCGTCCGCCACGCGCGCTCGTAGGCCCGAAGCCAGTCGACCACCCGCCCCCTGTCCACGCGTCTCAGCCTGCCACCTGATCGAGCGCCGGATGCGGGGATCGCGCCACGCCGTCGCGAGGATCGCATCCCGACCCACCCGAGCCGGCCCGGGCTCGGTGGCGCGCGGGCGGACGCTGACTCGTTGACAGGATCGTTCGGCTCGGCTGTACTGCGGCCCGTGCCGGAGATCCAGATAACGAGATCTGAACGACGCACGATCGAGAAGGCGTGGCGCCGGATCCCGTTCGCCACCCGCCTGGAAGTCCTGCGGCTGGCGAAGCGCGGAGAGCGCCACCCCGATCCCGACGTGGACACGTGCGCCCAGCAATACGCCCGCATGGTCCTGGGACAGAAGGCGGTGGGGCTCGCCCCCGGTGTCCTGCTGGCAGCGGGGGCGGTGTCGATCGCCGTCGCGGTGCTGCTCGGCGGCTCCCGGATCCTGACCGTGAACGCGGTCCTCGCCCTCCTGCTGGCCGCCTACTTCTGGAACCTGAGGCGGGACGCGAGGATAGTCGCGGCAGCGCGCCGGAACGACCCGCCGGAGGCGTGAGGGCAGCGCCGACACCGAACCGGATGGCATAGTGCCGCCATGAAGGCAGACCTGAACAGCTACTTGAAGGGCGGCCGCGACTCGCTGCTGTGGAAGCTCGACGGGCTGAGCGAATACGATATCCGGCGCCCGCTGACCCGGACCGCCACCAACCTGCTCGGTCTGGTGAAGCACGCGGCGGCCATGGAGGCCCTCTACTTCGGTCTCGTGTTCGGCCGGCCGTTCGAGCCGGAACTGCCGTACCTCGACGACGGAGCGGAGCCCAACGCCGACATGTGGGCGACCGCGGACGAGACCCGCGAGGAGCTCGTCACCCGGTACCGCCGCGCGATCACCCACGCCGACACCACCATCGAGGCCCTCGCGCTGGATGATGTCGGCCGCGTGCCGTGGTGGGGCGATGAGGAGGTCACCTTGCACCGCGTCATGGTCCACGTCATCGCGGAAACGCAACGGCACGCCGGCCACGCTGACATCGTGCGGGAACTCATCGACGGCGCGGCCGGGCTGCTGCCCAGGAACGACAACCTGCCCCGGGCCGACGAGGCATGGTGGCTGGACTACCGCCAGCGGGTGGAGCAGGCCGCCCTCAACGCCAGCAAACGCGGCAACTAGGGCCTGTTTTCAGAAGTGGATCAAGAGAGCGCGATGATCACGCTTCGTGGCTCGGGGAGATCTGACAGATGTTCAGTGGACAGTTCTGGAGCCGTTGCCGCCGAGGGGCGTTAAGCCCGGTCGACCGCCGGTGTGCAGCAAGCGGCAGCTGATCAACGGGATACGGTCAGGCCGGGGCCGATGCGAAGGGTCTGATCACCTGGGACATCTCGGTGGACTCCACGATCTCCCGCGCCCACCAGCACGCGGCCGGTGCCCGTGAAAGGGGGATCTGCAGGTCGAGCCGCCCGGCGGCGTCTTCACCGAGCCCGACGATCACGGGCTCGGGCGCTCCCGCGGTGGACTGACCACCAAGATCCACCTGGCTGTCGAGCAGGCCCAGAAGCCGATGTCACTCGTGATCACTGCCGGGCAGCGCGGGGACTCCCCGCAGTTCCAGGCCGTCCTGGGTCGCATTCGCGTGCCCCGGCTCAGCCCGGGACGCCCGCGTACTCGGCCGGACAAGGTCCGCGCGGACAAGGCGTACGGTTCCCGCGCGAACCGCGGCTACCTGCGGCGACGTGACATCCGGTGCTCGATCCCGGAGAAGCGCGACCAGATCGCCAACCGCAAGAAGCGCGGCTCCACACGGGGCCGGCCGCCGAAGGTCGACAAGGACGACTACAAGGAGCGCCACGCGGTGGAGTGCGGAATCAACCGTCTCAAGCGTCACCGCGCGGTGGCCATGAGGTACGACAAGCTTTCCGTCCGGTACGAGGCCACCGTGCTGGTCGCGGCCATCAACGAGTGGCCGTGACCAACCGGCTCAGGATCGGAAGCACTCCGCGAAGGTCATCGTCGTCCACCGTGGCTGTCGCGGCCGCCCGGGCCGTCTCCGAGGCGTTGAACGCCACGCTCAATCCGATGGATGCGAACAGCGGCAGGTCGGACCGGCTGTCTCCGACCGCCGCACAAGCGCGGGAGTCCACCCCCAGGCTCCGCGCCTGTGCGAGGGCGAAGTCCCGCTTGTCGTACTCATCGAAGTGGCGGGCCACTCGTCCCGTGAACCGACCGTCGGTGCTCTCCAGCCGGGGGCCGCTGAACGAATGGAACCCGAAGCGGCCGGCCAAGTAGCTACCGACCGGGGACCAGGCCAAGGTTGCAAGCACGGGCACCAGGCCATTCCTCCGGCACCAGGCCACGGTCTCCGCGATGCCCGGGACCAGGGGAAGCCCATCGAGCCAGCCGAGGACCTGCTTCTCGGACACCCCGGCCCAGCCCCCCGCATCCAGCTCCGAGACCTGCCGGTTGTCCAACACACCGGCGGCATACGCATCCTCAGCCTTGGCCACCTCGTCGCGATGCCCGAGGAAGTCGGCCAAGAAAGTGGACGAACTCGTCCCTGGAACGAGCGTGCCATCGACATCGAAGAAGACGGCGCCTACATGATCAGATAAGAGCACTGGCCAAGGATGGCACCCGTGTCACGCGCCGGATCAAGGTGTGCGCCCACTTCTAAGACAGGCCCTAGCAGGGCCGCCCCAGCCATCGCTCTCGTCAAGGGCGATCCGCCCCCGCCCGGATGCGAACCCCGGCGGAACGACGCGAGCTGGCGATCGGCGAGGGGTCCCAGTCATCGTCATCCTCCGTGTGACGGCTCCCGGAGCTGTACGCCGCCGATCACAGCCGCGTCGGCCGTTGACCGACGCATCACGAGCCAGTCCCGGGCGCTGGTCCACCGCCGGGCCCTCGTCTTACGTTGTTCCGGTTCGCGACCGTCCGCCGGTATCGCTGGTTCGGCTGCTTCCTCGCCTGCTTCGGCGGCCGCCAAACTCCCCCGCCCGAAGTAGCAGCGGGCCACGCCTCCATGAATCGACCCCGGGTGATCAGCCCGGCGCAGCACTGCTGACCGTGGCGGGCGGACAGGTGTGACCCTGTTCACTGAGCATGCGACGTTATGCGAGAGTATTCGCCGTTTTGGGCGCTCGCTTTATGAGGTAGCTCCCCCGAATCGGCCCTTCTCCTCGTCCACGCCGGACAGACCGCAGAGAATCCCCTTGCGCAATGGTCAAGAATCGTTGACCATTGCTCACGTGCCTATCGATGACCTCCCCGAGACGTTTCACGTCACCACCGACGAACAGCTACGCGCCATTTCCAGCCTCGCGCGTCACCGGATCATGGCCGTGCTCCGCTTCGAGCCCGCGACGATCACGCAGATCGCCGAACGAGTGGGCCTCGCGAAGGGGAGCTCCAGCTACCACATTCGACTGCTCGAACGGGCCGGCCTGGTGAAGGTGGTGCGAACGCGGAAGGTGCGGGGGGTCACCGAGCGGTACTACGCCATGGCCGCGCGGACGATCGTGCTGCCGGATCCGGGCGAGGGAGGGCCGGACGTGCTGATGCGGCACGCGGTGGCGGACCTGGAGGCAGCGCCGCGGGATGGCGAGCGGCACGTACGGATGGCGCACCTGCGGCTCACCGACGAGCAGTTCGCGGAGTTGGGGGCGCGGTTGGCGGCGCTGGCGGACGAGTACCGGGAGCTGTCGGATCCGTCGCTGCCGGACGCGTCCCTCGTCTTCGCGCTGTTCCACCCGGCGCGGCGCGAGAAGGCCGAAGGGGACGCCAAGTGACCTCAGACGCTCAGAGGTTGCCGACCGGGTTCGGGCGGCTGTGGGCTGCGCAGACGGTGTCCTCGCTCGGTGACGGGGTGTCGCATGCCGCGCTGCCGCTGCTCGCGTTGGGGTTGACGCGGGATCCGATGGCGCTCGCCGTCGTCACGGCCGCCGGGACGCTGCCGTGGCTGCTGTTCGGGGTGCTCGGCGGTGCGCTGGTGGACCGCTGGGACCGCCGGCGCACGATGTGGGTCGTGGACGCGGCGCGTGCGCTGCTGCTCGCGATACCGGCGGCAGCGGCCGCGTTCGACGTGCTGAGCATTCCGCTGCTCGCGGCCGTTGCCTTCCTGCTCGGCCTCGGCGGGCTCTTCTTCGACACGGCCGCCACGGCCTATCTGCCGGATCTGCTCGGCCGCGATCCCGCACTCCTGCAGCGAGCCAACTCCCGCCTGCGCGGGGCCCAGACCGCCATGTCCGGCTTCGCGGGGCCGCCTGCGGGCAGTGCGCTGCTCGCGCTGGGGCGGGCGGTTCCGCTGCTCGCCGACGCGCTGTCGTTCGCGCTCTCCGCACTGCTCGTACGGTCCCTGCCCGCCGTGCCCCGGCCCGTACCGCAGGTCCGCGAGTCGCTGCTGCGGCAGGCTCGGGCCGGGGCCTCGTACGTCTTCCGGGACCGGTTGCTGCTCGGGCTCGCGCTGCGCCCGGCGGTCGGGAACGTCGCCTTCCTCGCCGTGGGGACCGTCCTCGCCCTCTTCGCCCACGAGCGTCTCGGCATCGGCGCCTTCGGCTTCGGTCTGCTCCTCACGGCGGAGGCCACCGGCGGCCTGCTCGGC